>NZ_CP039249.1:1472500-2142500 GCF_004795835.1 Sphingomonas sp. PAMC26645 | reverse complement strand
CGCGTTACGCACCCGTGCGCCACTAAGGCCGAAGCCTTCGTTCGACTTGCATGTGTTAGGCATGCCGCCAGCGTTCATTCTGAGCCATGATCAAACTCTCAAGTTTATGTCACCAGCCAATCGCAGTGGAATTCCACGATCAACCAGCCCATCTCAAGGAGCCGCTCTGCACAATATCATTCAGACGACCGTCTCGATGCGAACACCAAAACGACCGTCCATTACATATGGAATATGTGAAGGACATATGAGAACGACTTAGCTTTAAACGATACCCCGAACCCTTGAGGAGCCCGAGAACCGCAAGCCGCCGCCCACATGTCCCTTCATCTTAACCTACAATGTCAAAGAGCCGACAAAAATACCGACACTCGCATAACTTCCCTCTCGAGAAGCTTGGAGCATCTGGTTTTTTGCGACCGCACCAACCAGACCGTGGGGCCGTTCGCTGCGGTGACACCCCTCTAGGGCCACCTCTCAATACCGTCAAACGCTTTTTTACAGTTTGAGGTCAGTTTTCGAAAAGTCAGAGGGCCGCGCGCCTGAGCAAGCCCTCCGTCGACCTTAGCGAGGATGCAGCCGGGCGAGCGCAATGCCGGCAAGGTTCTGGGCTCGACCGATATGCCGGATACGGACGCGGTCAAAACGTTTGGCCAGTGCCGCGAACCTACTGCGGTGCACTTCCAAGTCTGCCGAACGGCACCGCGCCTTACCGCTGGCTTGCGTCACGACCAGGGTAGAATCGCCTAGCAGCGTGATGTCGCGATCGCCTTCTAGTTGAGCGATCTCCAACGCATGGATTGCGGCTAGCCATTCGGCGTCGCTGTTTGTGCCCTCACCCAGATCGTGCCGGTAGTGGGTAACGCCCTTGCGGACGACAGCACATTCGGCCGGGCCAGGGTTTGGCCGGCATCCGCCATCGAAGAACAGCTTGGTCGACTGCCCGTATGTCATCAGGCCTTCGCTCGCACCTTCGTCGTTGCTTTACTCGATGAGTTACGCTTCCTGTGTGCCAGCGCGGCGCCGATCGCGATCATGCCAAGGCCAGCAGCTGGCGAACCACGACGAATCGACCGCAGACCGCCCAGCGCCAGAAGCGACGCGGGCAAGCCTGCATGCAGGCCACTCAGATGGGCTACGGCCAAGACCCCTGCCCTGTCCGGCTCCTCAGGCTGAACGACTGGCTTCGAGGCCATGGCTGTTGCAACCGTGTCAGCGACGGTCGCGCCTCGCGTTCCCATCGGGGTGGCCCCGCCGGTCGTCGTATCGCTCGTCGTCTGGTGTTCGAGTTCCGAATTCAGCTCTGCGCCGAGCAGGAACACGTAGGCCGAGAGCCACAGCCATGTCAGCAGCACGATGACCGCGCTCAACGAGCCATAGGTCACGCCGTAATTCCCGAAGCGCGACACGTAGACGCCGAACCCGATCGTCGCACCAAGCCATATCACCGTCGCTGCAAGCGATCCCGGGGTTAGCCACGTCCACTTCGCCTTGTGACGGTTGGGGCCGAACCGATACAAGCATGCCGCCGCCGTGACGCCCAGCGAAGCGAGCACGCCGTAACTTACGAGGCGGATCGCCAGGAGCAGGATCTGTGGCGCGCCGGGTATCAGGCTGTCGAGCAACGCGAACGCCGCCGTCGACAGGGCGGCGACGAGGGCCAGCATCACCGCACCACCGGTTATCGCGAAGGCGAGCAGGTTCAGCGTTATGAACCCGCGCGTTTCCTTTTCTTCATAGGCGATGTTGAGCGCGGTGACGATCGACGACGCACCCTTCGTACCTCCGTACAAGGCGATCCCCAACGCGATGACGAGGCCGAAACCCTTCTTGCCCTCCGACGTATTGACGACGGTCGCGAGCTGGTCGCCGACCACCCTTGCCGCGTCTTCGGGCAATACATTGAACAGCGCGCGGATGTTCGCGACCACCGTCGCGGTGTCGGCGACCAGGCCGTAGATCAGCACGACGGACGCCAGCAGCGGAACGATCGCGGCGAACCCGTAGAACGCGGTACCCGCCGCGATCAGGCCGATATTGTCGTCGTTCCCCTCGGCCCAGGTGCGCTTCAGGACCTTCCACCATTCGCGTGCCGACATCGACCAAGGGCTGGTGGCCTGATGCTCGGATGGTGTTTCGTGCGTGCTCAGCGTCTTGCCCCCTTCGGTATATTGCGGCCCAACGCCGCACGGACGCAAACGGACCCTCAGAGTTGCCGCAACGCCTGTGCGGGCCGCGCGCCGAGAATGGACCACGCACCGATAAGCCCGATCACCATCGTCAACCCCGCCCCGCCCAGCAACGTTGCCAAGACGGTTGCGTAGTGCGGGCGCCATTCGAAACTGAAGAGCTGGGTCACGACATACCACGCGCCACCGAGCCCGAGCAGCAACGCGAGTACCGACAGCACGATACTGAGGAACGCGTACTCGAGCGCCTGCACCGCCAGCACCTGCCGCCGGGTAGCGCCGAGCGTGCGCAGGATCACGCCATCATAGGTGCGCGCCTCTCGCGCTGCGGCAATCGCGCCGATCAGCACCGCTATCCCGGCCAGGATAGCTACCGACGCTGCCGCGGTGATCGCAATCGCCATCTGCGAGACGATATCACGGACTTGGCCCAGCACGCCACGAACCTCGATCACCGAGACCGACGGAAAACGCGGCAGCAAAGCACGCATGACTTGCGCTTCCTGCCCCGGTGCGAGTTCGATCGTTGCGGCGAGATTGTGCGGCGCGCCCTCGATTGCGTTAGGCGAGAACACCATGACGAAGTTGAAGCCGAGCGTATCCCAGCTGATCCGGCGGAACGACGCGATATGCGCGGTCCGCTCGACGCCGAGCAAGGTATAGGTGAGCGGATCACCGATCTTGAGTTCGAGCACCTTGGCCAGCCGCTCGTCGATCGAGACCAGTGGCGGGCCCTTGTAGTTTCGCGGCCACCACCGACCAGCGGTGAGTTCGCTGCCCTCGGGCAAGGTCGCGGCGTAGGTCAGCCCGCGTTCGCCGCGCAACGCCCATGCGCCGTCGGGCAGCGTCTTGAGATCGGCGACGCGCGTGGTGCCATAGCCGGTGATCGTGCCACGCATCGCCGGGACGGTGCGGATCACGGGGTGGGTCGCCACGCCTTCGATGGTCCGGCGGAACTCCGCCTCGCGGTCAGGCGGCACGTCTAATGCGAACAGCGCCGGTGCGCGCTTCGGTACGGTAAGCGCGATGTTCGCGTCGATGCTGGTGCGGATGCCGGCGAGGAGGACGAACAGCGTCAGGCCGAGACCGAGCGCGACGACCAGGGTGCCGGTACGCGCGCCGGGACGGTGAAGTCCGGCGATGGCGAGCCGCAACAACGGCTTGCGCGAGCGGGGAAGCGCGGCGGCGAGCCGGCGTACGGCCCAGCCGAACCCTGCCAGCACCAGCAATACGCCGGCCACCGCCGCGAGGAATCCTGCGCTGAGACCGGGCTGGTCCGCGGTCGAGAGTGCGAGCGCGACGATCGCGGCGCCTGCACCGAGGACCCAAGGCAAGGTCCGGCGCAGCGGCACGGACCGATTGCCGAACACCCCGCGCAACAGGCCCGCCGCGGGAATGCTGCCCGCCTCGATCAGGGGAGGCGCGGTGAAGGCGAGCGCGATAAGCATCCCGTAGGCGGCGGCGAGCGCGAGGGGCGCGAACTGGAGTGAGAATTGTGGCGCGACTGGCAGGACATCGCCCGCGAGCCAGACGATCAGCGGCACCGTGACCGCGCCCGCGACCAACCCGGCAACGATCCCCATCGCGGCGACGACGGCGACTTCGAGGAGGTAGATTTTGGCGATGAGGGCAGACGTCGCTCCGAGCACCTTCAAGGCCGCGATGCTGCTCCGGCGGGCGGCGAGATAGGAGGACACACCGTTGCCGACGCCGATCCCGGCGATGACCAGCGCGGAGAGCCCCACCAGCAGCAGGAACTGCCCCATGCGATCGACAAAGCGTTCGGCACCGGGCGCGGCGCGGTCGCGCGTCTTGGTTTCCCAGCCGCCGGTCGGGAATGCCGCCTTGAACCGATCGACCGCGGTAGTGGGCGAAGCACTGGGCGACAGGCGAACGCGGTACTTGCTCTCGTACAGGCTGCCGGGCTGGACCAGACCGGTACGCGCGATGCCCGCCATCGAGACGATCGCGACGGGTCCGAGCGTGAATCCCTCGCCGAGGCGGTCCGGTTCGTTCGCGATCACGCCCGCGACGGTGAAGTCCGCGATCCCAAGCCGTACGTGCCCGCCGCGTCCGACGCCAAGCCTCTGCGCCAAGGCCGGGACGATCCGGATCGCCTTGGGATCGTCGACCTTCGCGACCGATCCACCCTGTACGGTCAGCGTCCCGTAGAGCGGGTAAACCGCGTCGACGCCCTTGAGCTGGACCGGCACGCTGTTCGTGCCGCGGATCGCGGTCGCCTGCATCCGCACGGTTTCGGACACCGTGCCGAGCCGCGCCATCGCCGCGCGTTCGTCAGGCGTAGCGGCGCGCTGCGACGTGCCGAACTCGATATCGCCACCAAGGATCGCGCTGCCGCGTGCCGCAAGCTCGCCATCAATCGACTGCGTCAGGCTGCCGATCGCGGCCAACGCGCCGACGCCGAGGAACAGGCAGGCCAGCAGAAGCCGCAGCCCGCGAAACCGAAGATCGAGTTCGCGACGGGCAAGCCGCCACGCCAGCCGCCATTCGCTCACCGCAAGCGATCCGCGGCGATCCGGCCGTCGGCAAGCTCGACGATGCGATCGCAACGCGCGGCGAGCACGGGGTCGTGGGTAATGATGATCAAGGTGGCACCGGTCGCGGCGCGGCGGTCGAACAACAGGTCCATGACCGATGCGCTGGTGGCGGCGTCCAAGTTGCCGGTCGGTTCGTCGCCGAAGACCAGCGCGGGCCGCGGGCCGAGCGCGCGGGCGATCGCCACGCGCTGCTGCTCGCCGCCGGAAAGCTGCGTGGGGTAGTGGCCGATCCGGTGCGACAGGCCGACGGCGGCGAGTTCGACTTCCGCGCGCTCGAACGCGTCGGGCATCCCGGCCAGCTCCATTGGCACGGCGACGTTCTCGAGCGCGGTCATCGTCGGGAGCAGGTGGAAGGCCTGGAGGACGATCCCGATCCGCCCACGCCGCGCGCGCGCAAGGGCATCCTCGTCGAGCTTGCCGAAATCGAGCCCCGCCACCTGGACCCGGCCGCTAGTCGCGCGCTCCAGGCCGGAGAGCACCGCCATCAGCGACGACTTGCCCGACCCCGAAGGCCCGAGCAGCGCGACGCTCGTGCCCTGCGAGATGTCGAGATCGATGCCCTTGAGGATCGTCGTCGCGGCGGTCGAGGCGCCGAGTGTCAGCGTGACATCGCGCGCCGAGATCACCATATCGGCGGAAGCAGGTTCGGACATGGAGACCAATATCTTGGAGAAACAGATGCGATTCTGGCCTCTTTATGGGGGCGGACTGGCGCTTCTCCAAGCGGGGTTGCTGGCCGGCTGCGATCGGACACCCGAAGTCCCTGCCCCGCCGCCCGCGACGAACACCGTATCGTCGGTTGCTGCGACCCCAGCACCGCAGGGTCCGGAGCGTCTGATCCTGGCCTTCGGGGACAGCCTGTATGCGGGCTACGGCCTCGACCGCGGTCAGAGCCTGCCCGATGCCTTGCAGAACCGGTTGCGCAAGGACGGGATCAACGCGACGATCGTCAATGCCGGCGTCTCGGGCGATACCAGCGCGGCGGGGCGGCAGCGGTTCGCCTTCGCGCTCGACAACATGAAGCGCAAACCCGACCTCCTCCTGCTGGGGCTCGGCGGCAACGATGTTCTTCGCCAGATTTCCCCGGCCGAGACGCGCGCCAACATGACGGCGATGATGGACGAGGCAAAGCGTCGCGGCATCCCGGTGATGCTGACCGGCATGATGGCGCCGCCCAACCTGGGTCGGGAGTATTCTTCGCAGTTCAATGGGATATGGACCGACTTGGCCAAGACCTATCATGCAACGCTGTACCCGTTCATCCTGGACGGAGTCATCGGCAACGCCGCGCTGATGCAGGCGGATCACGTTCATCCCAACCGGACCGGCGTCGACCGGATCACCGCCCGCGTTGCGCCACTGGTGGAAAGCGCGTTAGGACGATCGCAATGACGGCGTTGCATCGTCGTCGATAGACTTACGAAGTATCGCGCGATCCACGATGCGCGGTACGACAATTTGGCGGCGGGACGGCAATAGCCGCGCGCAAGGAAAAGGGTAAAGCATGCAATTGAGCGGTTTGATCGCACGACTGGGGCGGCATCTCGATCTCACCGACGCCGAACGCGAGGCAATCCTGCACGCCGAACGCGGCGAGCGGCGGTTGCGTGCGGGTGACGTGCTGGTCGCGGAAGGTGGCGAAAGTCACGCGCTGTATGTCGTGCGACAGGGGTGGCTGCACTCGTCGACCAAGCTGGTCACCGGCGGGCGCCAGATTCTGCGGTTTCATTACGCGGGCGACCTGATCGGAACGTCGAGCATGGCGTGGTCGCAAGCAGCGGCGACACTGACCGCGATCTCGGACTGCATCGTGATCGATTTGCCGAAGACCGAACTCGGGCTGCTCTTCCGCGCGCAACCGCGCATCGCCGGGCTGCTCTATGCGATCGCCGCAGCCGAGAACGTCGCGATGAGCGACCGGCTGACGACGATCGGGCGGATGGGGGCAAGCGAGCGGCTGTCGACGCTGCTGCTCGACATCATGGCGCGGCTGCGCGTGACGGCGGGGGGGATCGTCGATTCCTTCGACCTGCCGCTGACGCAGACCGATATCGGCGATGCGCTTGGGCTGACCAAGGTGCATGTGAACCGGACGATCCGGGCGCTGGAGAAGGCGGGCGTGATCGAGCGGAACGGGCGTCGAGTCCGGATCGTCGACGAAGCGGCGCTGGTGACGGCGACCGGGTTTACCGATCGGTACGGCGAGATCGAGACCGCGTGGTTGCCGCCAGCGGTTTGAGGGCTATCTGATCCTCCCCCGCCAGGGGGAGGTGGCTGGCTGTTGCCAGACGGAGGGGGGAGGTAAGCGAAACGCCTGTTCCGTGCCCTCCCCCTCCGTCACCTTCGGCGACACCTCTCCCTGGCGGGGGAGGATTTAGGGTCAGCTGCGATCCACGACGAACAGCGTGACGCGGTCATACTTGATGTCGCCGGGGTTGAAGATTGCGTCGGGTACGAACGGACGATCGGTCACCTCGATATCCTTCAGCCCGGCGAGCTTGAACGTCCCGAGCTTGATCTCCTTGGGCGGCTGGCCGTCGCGCTCGAGCGTCACCGCATCGACGAACACATCGTCATGCTTGGTGTACAGGATGTGCGGCGCAAGCGTGCAGACCATCCGGTTGTAGGTCGCGGTGATGCACTTGCGCAGCGCGATCGCCTGGAGGAGCAGCGCGTTCGCGTTGTTCGGCGCGGAGGTGTCTGGGGTCGAAGTCATGTTGTGCATCGCAGCATAAGTTTGAGGATCGGTGCCGTTAGGCCGAACGCGACCTTACCCACAAGGGTTAAGTTTTCGCGACCGCCGCTTCGCCTGCGCTTTTACCCGCCCGGCTGGTCGTCGGCAAAGACTTCGTCGGTATGCACGTCGAACCTTACCAACTGCGCCCGACCGAACGTCGTCGTCAGCGCAGTGTCGGTTGCATCGCGCCCCCGCGCCATCAGGATGCGACCGATCCGCGGGCGATTGTGGCGAGCGTCGAAGGTGTGCCACGTCCCGCCCAGATACACGTCGAACCATGCCGAAAAGTCCATCGGCACGTCGACCGGCGGGATGCCGATATCGCCGAGATACCCGGTGCAATAGCGCGCAGGGATGTTCATGCACCGGCACAGCGTGATCGCCAGGTGGGCGAAGTCGCGACACACGCCCTGGCGCTCCTGATGAACGTCCCAAGCGGTCTTCGTCGGGCGGGCATAGTGATAGCCGAACTCGACGTGATCATGGACGAAGTCGACGATCGCCTGAACCCGCTGCCAGCCGGACGGGACATGCCCGAACAGCGACCAGGCGGTCTCGGTCAGCCGGTCGGTCTCGCAATAGCGGCTGCCGAGCAGGTAGATCAGGACATCGTCGGGCAGATCCTCGACCGCGTGCTGGACGGCGTCCGGCGTGATCGGATCGGGCTCTCCACTATCCTCGATCGTGAAGTCGCACGACAGCGTCAGGCCGCCCTTGGGCACGGTGATGCGCGTGCAGACGTTGCCGAACGCGTCGAGGTAATCGTAGGTCGGCACGTCGGGGGTCGCGACGATCCGGTGTGGCGTCACGAGATCCTTGTTGCGGGACGGATGCAGGCTGAGCATCGCCATCATCGGCGTCGCGACCTTGGTCTCGAAAACTATGTCGTAGCCAGTCCGGATCAGCATGGAAGAGCCCCTTTTCACGCCTGTTTTAAAGTTTGTGCCAAGTGTTGCCCCGCCGCGTCGACATCGTCGAGCGTGATGTCGACCGACACGGTCATGTCGAGAAAGCTGCCGGGAAAGCCGCTCCAGGTGCCGGAGATCGGCACGGCCTGGTAGATGTCGCGCGCGACCGCGACGCGGACGAGCCCGCGGTTGCCGACGATGCCATTGGTCGGATCGAACTCGACCCAGCCCGATCCCGGCAGGTACACGCGGACCCAGGCATGCGTGTTGCCACCGCCGGTCTGCTGCTCGCGCGCGCTGGGGTTGTAGACATAGCCCGAGATGAACCGCGCCGCGAAGCCGAGCGCGCGGACCGCCTCGATCATCAGCACGGCATAATCGCGACACGTCCCCTTGCGCGTCGCCAGCGTCTCGATCGGCGACTGCGTGCCCTTTTCCGGTCGCGGGACATAGGTGAACTCGCGCCGGATCGTCGCGGTCATGTCCGACAGCATCGCCAGCGTGTCGGTCGGCCCGTCGGTCCGCACGAAGCGCCGTGCCCAGCTGTCGATCTGGCGCAGCGGATCGTGATGCTGACGCTCGATCGAACGAAGCAGGTCGGGCATCTCCTCCGACGAATACGTGAACGGATACATCCGCGCATACCGCTCGATATCGACGTTCTGCAGTTCGGCCGGCGTGTGCAGCAACTGCACGCGGCTGTCGAAGACGAGCTCCTTCGCGCGCTTGTCGAACGTCGCGATCGCGACCGAATTGCCGAACACGTCCTGTAGCCAGCGGACGTCCGAAGGCTCTGGACTGATCGTCAGCTGCGCATCGATCAGATGCTGGTCGAAACTCTCGCGCGGGCGAACCATGATCCGATGCTCGCCAAACGCTACCGGATGGCGGTAGGAGTATCGGGTTACATGAGAGAGAGTTAGAGATGGCATCGAGGATCCGTGTCGCATGAAGACCGCTATCAGCCAATCGCTGCTTGGGACCGAAGATGCCGCACCGGTCACATTGGTCAACCCCGAAGGTGCGTCATCGTTCCTGCTGATCGGCGATCATGCCGGGAAAGCCGTGCCGGCCGCGCTCGGCTCGCTGGGGTTGGGCGATGCCGAACTCTCGCAGCACATCGGTTGGGACATCGGCATCGCCGAGCTTGGCCAGATGTTGGCCGAGCGGCTCGACGCGGTCTTCCTCCGCCAGACCTATTCGCGGCTGGTGATCGACTGCAACCGGAGCGCGCAGCAGCCCGATGCGATCGCCGCAGTGAGCGACGGGACCGTCGTGTCGGGCAACCAAGCCTTGTCGGACGCCGACGTCGCGGCGCGGTTCGCCGAGATCCACGAGCCTTATCAGGCGGCGATCGCGGCCGAACTTGCGCGCCGCGATGCTCTGGGGATCACGACGACACTCGTCGCGCTGCACAGCTTCACGCCGTCGATGCGTGGTGTCGAACGGCCGTGGCAGATCGGTATCCTGCATGACGGCGGCGATACCGGGTTTGCGCACGCCCTGCTCGGCGTCCTGCGCGACGAGCCCGACCTGACCGTGGGGGACAACGAACCCTACCGCATGGACCAGATCGACTACACCGTTCCGCGCCACGCCTACCCCGCCCGCCCCTATGCCGAGATCGAGATCCGGCAGGATCTGTTGGGCTCGACGGAAGGATGCGCGGCGTGGGCGGATCGGCTCGCGCGGCTGCTGCCGGTGGCCGCGGCACGCACCCGGGGAGCTTGAACCAGCGCCCCAACCGGGATCGGTTTTCAAATTGGCGCGTTAGGCCGCAGGCCTTGGATTATGAGGTCGCGTCCTCCGACCCCTGAGATACGATGCAGCGACCTACGGCCCCGACTACCGATACCCCTGTTTCGTCGCATGCGAGCGAGGACCGATACCGCGCCTTGGTGGACGCGATCGATGCCGGTTTCTGCATCATAGACCTGCTGTTCGACGGCGAACGCCCCGTCGACTACCGCTTTATCGAGGTCAATCCGCGGTTCGAGAGCCAGACCGGGCTGGTTGATCCGGTCGGCAGGACCGCGAGTGAACTGGTCCCCGATCTCGAAGCCTTCTGGTTCGAGACCTATGGCCGCGTCGCGACGACCGGCCAACCCGCGCGGTTCGATCATGGTTCGGAACAGATGGGACGGTGGTTCGACGTCCACGCCTTCCGCGTCGGCGATCCCGAAGCCCGACAGGTCGCGGTATTGTTCACCGATATCTCCGAGCGCCGCAACATCCTCACCGCGGCGCAAGCCAGCGAGGAACGGCTTGGCCAGGCGCTGGCTGCAGGCAATGGCATCGGCACATGGGACTGGGACGTTCCGAACGACCGCGTCACCGCGGACGAGCGGTTCTCGACACTGTACGGCGTTTCCCCCGAGCTTGGACGCGCCGGTGCGCCGATCGAGCGTTTCTTCGGCAACATCCATCCCGACGATGTGCAAGCCGCGCAGTCCGCAATCGACACGGCCTTACGGACTGGAGGCGATTTCAATGCGGAATACCGTCTCGTACAGCCCGACGGCGCAATCCATTGGGTGACCGCGCAAGGTCGCTGTCGCTTGGCCGCCGATGGCACGCCGCTTCGCTTCCCCGGCATCAGCTTCGACATCACTGAGCGCAAGCAGGCCGAGTTGCGCCAGCGCGCGCTGCTCGAGCTGAGCGACGCGATCCGCGACCTGACCGACCCTGACGAGATCGCCTATGCCGCCTCCGCGATCCTGGGCCGCGCCTTGCAGGTCAGCCGGGTAGGCTATGGCATCATCGACAAGGTGAACGAGACGATCACGGTCAAGCGCGACTGGAATGCGGAAGGCGTGACGACGCTCGCCGGCACGCTGCATTTCCGGGCGCACGGGACGTATATCGAAGACCTCAAGGCCGGACGAACGGTGGCGATCGCCGATGTCGACAAGGACGACCGGACGCGCGACACCGCCGATGTCTTGAAGGCGATCGACGCGTGGTCGTTCGTCAACATGCCGCTCCTCGAACAGGATGATTTCGTCGCGTTGCTCTACGCCAACCACGCCGTTGCGCGGGTGTGGAGCGACGATGACCTTGTCCTCATGCGGGAAGTTGCCGAGCGAGTCCGGGCCGCCACCGAACGGCTGCGTGCGGAAACCGCGCGGCGCGAGAGCGAGGAACAGTTCCGGGTCTTCGCCGAAGCCGTGCCGAACCAGATCTGGGCGGCTAGGCCCGACGGGCACCTCTATTGGTTCAACCGCCAGGTCTATGAGTATAACGGACTGGAACCGGGTGCGCTCGACGGTATCGGCACCTGGAGAGACCGCGTCCACCCCGACGATTATCAAGCTGCTTCCGAAGCTTGGCGGCATTCCCTCGCAACCGGTGAGCGGTACAGCGTCGAGTATCGGGCGCGGAGCAAGGATGGCGACTATCGCTGGTTCCTGGTCCGTGCGGACGCGGTCCGCGCTCCCGACGGCACGATCCTTCGCTGGGTCGGGACCAACACCGACATCGACGACAGCCGCCGCCAGACCGCCGAACTCGCGCGCTGGAACGAGACGCTGGAGGATCAGGTTGCGACGCGAACGCGCGAACTCATGGTTGCCGAGGAAGCGTTGCGGCAAAGCCAGAAGATGGAAGCCGTCGGCCAGCTTACCGGAGGAATTGCGCATGATTTTAACAATTTGCTGACCGGCATTACCGGCAGCTTGGAACTGCTCGGAATCCGTATCGCGCAAGGCCGGTTGAACGACGTAGAGCGCTATTCGCTGGCCGCGCAGGGTGCTGCAAAGCGTGCGGCGGCGCTGACCCACCGGTTGCTCGCCTTTTCGCGGCGACAGACGCTCGATCCCAAGCCGACCGACGTCAACCGGCTGGTCGGGGGGATCGAGGATATGGTCCGGCGCACGGTCGGTCCCGAAGTCGCGGTCGAGGTCGTCGCCTCGGTGGGGCTTTGGGCGACCCTGGTCGATCCCCACCAGTTGGAGAACGCACTGCTCAACCTGTGCATCAACGCGCGCGATGCGATGCCGGGTGGCGGGCGACTGACGATCGAGACCGCCAATCGCTGGATCGATGCCCGGACGGCACGCGAGCGTGAACTCGATGCCGGACAATATGTGTCGCTGTGCGTGTCCGACACGGGCACGGGCATGACCCCGGAGGTGATCGCCAAGGCGTTCGATCCGTTCTTCACGACCAAGCCGCTTGGGCTTGGCACCGGGCTTGGCCTGTCGATGATCTACGGCTTTGCCCGGCAATCCGGTGGACATGTCCGCATTTACTCTGAGGTCGGCGAAGGCACCAACGTTTGCATCTACCTCCCGCGGCATTTCGGTGAGGCCGAGGATACCGAGACCGTCGCCGGACACGCCGAAGCCCCGCGTGCGAACGCCGGCGAAACGGTGCTCGTGGTCGACGACGAACCGACCGTCCGAATGCTGGTGATGGAGGTGCTCGAGGAGCTTGGCTACGCGGCGATCGAAGCGGCAGACGGGGCATCAGGGCTCAAACTGCTCCAGTCCGACATTCGCATCGACCTGCTGGTCACCGACGTCGGCCTTCCCGGCGGCATGAACGGGCGACAGATGGCCGACGCGGCGCGGATCGGGCGGCCGGACCTCAAGATCCTCTTCATCACCGGCTATGCGGAGAATGCGGTCGTCGGCAACGGTCATCTCGATCCCGGCATGCATGTCATGACAAAGCCGTTCGCGATGGAAGCCCTGGCCACGCGCATCAAGGATCTGATCGTTGCGGGATGATGGGGCGGCGTGTGGAGTCGGATCCTCCCCCACTCCGTCATCCTGACGAAAGTCAGGATGACGGCGAATGTTTTGATCCCCCGGAGAACGTCAAACCATGTTGCATCGCGGTAACAGTCGCGGCGCCATTCGCGTTCATGGCAACATTGTCACTTGATATGATGTATCATCAAATCTACCCGATTTGTCGTACAGGGACGACACAAGGGAATTTCATGAAGACGATGCTGTTCGGCGCCACCGCCCTGGCTGCGCTCCTCTCCTCGCAGGCGCATGCGCAAACCGCCGCCACGGATGCTCCGGCCCCTGCCCCCGCACCGACGTCGGTCGGTTCGACCAACCAGCGCGACATCATCGTCACCGCGCCGATCCAGACCAGCGAGCGCGACGTTCTTCAAGGCACGACCGTCCTGACCGGTCAGGAACTCACGCGCCAGTTGCGGCCGTCGATCGGCGAGACTCTCGCGCGCCAGCCTGGTGTGTCGGCATCGTCGTTCGGCCCAAGCGCATCGCGTCCTATCCTCCGCGGCTTTCAGGGCGACCGTATCCGCGTGCTGACCGACGGGATCGGCTCGATCGACGTTTCGAACACCTCGGTCGACCACGCCGTCATCATCGACCCGCTGCTCGCCGAGCGCATCGAGATCCTCCGCGGCCCCAGCGCGCTCCTCTACGGCACGTCGGCAGTCGGCGGCGTCGTCAATGTCATCGACACGCGCATCCCGCGCACCGTGCCGGAGAACGGCTACCGCGTGAACGGCATCGCCAATTACGGTTCGGCCGCCAACGAGCGTTCCGGCGGCATGGCCGGCGACGTCGCGGTCGGCCAGCACCTCGTGCTCCACGCTGACGGCTCGTACCTGAAGTCGGGTGACCTGCGCACTGGCGGCTACATCCTCTCGCGCGACGCCCGCGCCCAGGCGCAGGCCACCGCCGCCCTCCCCGTCGATCCCAACGAAGCCGACCCGATCGACTACGCCGCATCGGCGCAGTTGAAGGGCAAGCTTCCCAACACGCAGGCCGAGACCTGGACTGCGGGTGCCGGCGCGTCGATCATTACTGACAACGGTAATCTCGGCATCTCATACAGCCATTACGACAGCCTTTACGGCGTGCCGATTCGTTACGCCACGCAACCCGGCCAGGAGCAGGAAGCGCCACGCCTCGACGTCGTCCAGAACCGCGTCGACCTGCGCGGCGAGATCGACACCGGCGGCGATTTCATCAGCAAGATTCGCGTCCGCGCCGGCCAGGCGAGCTACCGCCATTTCGAACTGGAGGAGGATAACTCCGTCGGCACCGCCTTCTACAACAAGGGCCTCGAAGGTCGTCTCGAAGTCGTCCAGGCGAACCGTGGCGGCTGGCAGGGCGCGTCGGGCGTGCAGTTCTACAACCGCATCTTCAACGTGGTCGGCGACGAGGCCTTCCTGCCGAAGAACGAGACCAACCAGACCGGACTCTTCACGCTCCAGCAATACGAGTCGGGTAAGTTCCACGCCGAGGGTGGCGTCCGCTACGAGATCACCGATCTCGCCGCGCGCACGCCAGAAGACGACCTGCGCTTCTTCCGCGGCAGCCAAAGCTATCATTCGGTCTCGGGTTCGCTCGGCGCCTCCTACGCACTGACCGACAGCATCCGCGTCGGCCTGAACGGCTCGCGCACCGAGCGCGCACCGTCGGCGGAAGAGCTGTTCGCGAACGGCGCGCATGCCGGCACGCAGGCGTACGAACTCGGCAATCCCAACTTCCGGCTTGAGAAGTCGTGGGGCTTGGAGGGTACGCTGCACGCACATGGCGACGGCTTCAGCTTCGACGCGTCAGCCTATTACAACTGGTTCTCGAACTACATCTCGGAGAACCAGGTTGCGTCGACGGTCTGCCAGGCCGCCGCCGATCCTTCGGGCCGGACCGTCGACCTGCCCTGCTTCCAGTATCAGCAGGCCGACGCGCGCTATTACGGGTTCGAGGCGGACGCGTCGGTGAAGGTCGCCCAGATCGGCGGCTATGCGGTCAATGCCGACGTGCTGGGCGATTACGTCCACGCCAACATCGTCGACCAGGGCCCCGTCCCCCGCATTCCCCCGATGCGCGTGCTCGGCGGGATCGAGGCACAGGGAGACCGGATCAACGGCCGCGTCGAGGTCGAGCATGTGTTCGACCAGAACCGCATCGCCGCATTCGAGACGAAGACCAACGAGTACACGATGGTCAACGCCTCGATCGGCCTGAGCCCGTTCGGCAAGGATTCAAAGACGACGTTGCTGCTGAGCGCGAACAATCTGTTCGACGTCAACGCACGGCGCGCGACGAGCTTCCTCAAGGACTTCGCGCCGCTCGCCGGCCGCGATTTCCGCGCGACGCTGCGCTTCGGGCTGTAACCCCAACCGGCCGTTCCCGCATCGAGGCGGGAACGGCCGACACGCGATCATTTGCCGATCAGGACGTCGCTCGCCTTGATCAGGACGGTGACCGTGTCGCCGGTCGCGAGTGCGAGGTCGGCGATCGCTTCCTCTGTGATGTTCGCGGTGACGACGTTGCCGCCGCCGATGTCGACCTTGATCGAACCGTTGACCGCACCCGGCGTGATCGAGACGATGGTGCCGGAAATCTGGTTGCGTGCGCTGATCTTCATCGTTCTGTTCCTTCTGAAACCGTTCCCCGGCAGCGTCTTGGTCACGCTGCAAGTGCTGGATCCGATGCCATGAGATCGACCCGCACGCCATCCTCGCCGAGCAGTTCGAGGATCCGCTCGCCAGACGACAACGCGGTATCGCCCCACCAGTCGGCCGCCGTCATCCCGTCGAGATACCGCTCCGCACACCGCAGCGCGATGATGCAGCGAAGCGTCTCCCCCTCATGCTCGCGCTGGAACGCCATGACATGGTCGCGGCGCGGCCCGATGACACCGATCGGCGCATAGCTACCGTTCGAGAACAGCGCAGGATGCTTCCGCCGGAGATCCAGCAAATCCTTGATCGACCGCATCTTGGGCGCATCGCCGGCCCGCAGTATATGGCGCAGAACGGCATAATCGACCGGCCGCCGGTTATCCGGATCGACCAGGCTCAAATCGGCAATCTCCGTACCCTGATACAGATCCGGCACGCCGGGCACGGTATAGCGCAACGCAACCTGCGCCAGGCTGTTCTGCTCCGCGGCAGGCGCGATCCGCTCGACGAATGCCGTCATGTCCTCAAGAAAGTCCGTCGACCGTTCGGGATCGAGTAACGCCCGCGCCAGATCGTGACAGCGGGTCTCGTACGCCTCATCTGGCGCTTCCCAGGACGAGCGCAGTTTGGCCTCGCGCAGCGCCTTTTCCTGCCACGTGACGATCCGCTCTGCATACTCCGACAGAGCATCGGCGTCCGGCGCGCGAAGGTTCGTCGGCCAAGCGCCGAACAGCGTCTGGAGCAGCATATAGGCGTCGGCGGGATCGACGCCTTCCGCATACGGGGCAGCCAGTTCGAACCAATGCTCCGCACGGGAACGCCAGAGATCGGGTATCTCGCTGAGCACCGCGAGACGCGCGCGGACGTCCTCGCCGCGCTTGTGGTCATGCGTTGCGGTAGCGAGCATCGCGGACGGCCAGTCGCGGGCACGCTCGATCATCGCGGCGTGGAACGCGTCGATATGAAGCGACATCCGCGCGGCGTCGAACCCGACATCGTTGCGCGAAAGCAGGCGGCCATAGCGATAGAACGCTGTGTCCTCGACCGCCTTGGCGGCGATCGGTGCGGAGAGTTGCTGGAATTTGCGAACCGCTTCGGCGGCAAGTGCGACGTCGCCTGGCCCCTCGCCTGCCAACCAACCCAGGACTCGGTCGACGACCACACCTTCGCCGGGCGGGACGAACTCCGCAACCCGCTGGCGGACGGTATCGCGGATCCTGGCGTCTGCGAGCGGCGCGGCTTCGCCCGTTCCATAGGTCCGATACACCGGGAAAACCCAGAGCAGCCGCTCGATCACACGGTGAAGCATGCCCTTCGTCAGCCCGTCACAATCGGGTGTCGAGCGGGCCAGCGCCACGAACGCCTCGACGCAACGGCGATGCTGCGCATCGAACTGCCACGCGAGCAGTTCCTGTCGCGCGCGCAGTTCCTCGGGTGCGAAGTCGGCGGAGCGGCCGCTTATGTCGGACCAGAGTTCGGCGAGCGGTTCGGCGCCCGTGGGAGCATGCAGCAAGGCAGTCACTTGCTCCATGAAGTCGTACCCGCTGGTGCCGTCGACGCCCCAGTCGGTGCTGAGCGGTTCGCCGTCAGCGAGGATCTTCTCGATGACGATGTAGGCAGGCCCAGCCGGCGCATTAGCGGGACGCTCGATCGCGTCGAGGCGCGCCCGGAGTTGCTGGCAATAGCCGGCTGGGTCGGTCAGGCCATCGACATGATCGACGCGGACGCCGTCGATCAGTCCCTCGGCATAGAGGCGGAAATAGAGTGCGTGCGTGGCGTCGAACACGATGGGATCTTCGGCACGGAGGCCGGCGAGGTCGTTGATCGTGAAGAACCGCCGCCAGTTGAGATCGTCGTTCGCCACGCGCCATGAGGCAAGGCGGTAGTGCTGACGGTCGATTAGCGCGCCGATGTCGACGGTCGCTGCCGTGGCCTGATCCTCGTCGCGGAGGGGCAAGCGGTGTTCGCCGTATGCTTCGAGGACGTAGCGGTCGTCGACCTGCTCGACCTTCAGCGCGCCGCTGGTCAGTGTTTCGGCGAGCGGGTCACCGAGAATTGGGAGGACCAGCTTCTTGCGCCAGTCGATGTCGAAGTAGCGCACGAATTCGCTGCCTTCACCGTGTATTAGGACATCGTTCCACCACTTGTTCTCACCTCCGGCAACGCCCATGTGGTTCGGAACGATGTCGATGATGACGCCCATGTCTCGCGCGCGCAGAGCGGCGACAAGGCTTCGAAAGGCGCCCTCGCCGCCAAGTTCAGGGTTGATACGGGTCGGGTCGACGACGTCGTAGCCGTGGGTGGACCCGCTGCGAGCGGTGGTGATCGGCGAGGCGTAGAGATGGCTGATCCCGAGCTCGTCGAGATACGGCACCAGCGCTTCCGCGTCCGCGAAAGTGAAGTCCTTGCGGAACTGGAAGCGGTAGGTCGCGCGGGGCGTGGTGGGGGCGGTCATGCGGGCCTCGTGACGTTGAGCGTGACGATGCGGGCCGCGACTTCGGGGCGGGCAAGCAGCGCCTCGGTCGTGTCGGGCATGCGGCGGCGCCAGTTGGGATGTTCGTCGATCGTGCCGGGGAGGTTGGGTTGCTCGACCAGTCCGGCGAGGTCCTCGATCGGGATGATGGCGAGCGCGCAAAGCGTGCCGGCGACGTGCGCGATCGCCGCGTCGACGACCGGATCAGTATCTTCGGGGGTTGGCTGTTCGGTGCCGGTGTCGAATGCAGCCCAGAGCGCAACGCGGTCCTCGGCGCGAGCGGCGAGGTCCGTGGGTTTGTCGGCAGCGTCGGATTTGCGTCCGAGGTCCCATGTCCAGTCGATATCGCGGCCGCTCCACCATCCTGCGATCGTCGCAAGATCGTGCGTACCGGTCATCGCCACTGCATCGGGCGACCATTTGGCGGGAGGGACGAAGCCGTCCGCATCGCGCTCGAACCAGAGCACGCGCATCCCGAGCATTGCGCGCGCGTCCATCGCCTCGCGGAACCCGTCGGGGACGGTGCCGAGGTCTTCGCCGATCACGATTGCCTTGGCACGCTGCGATTCCATCGCGACGATCCGCATCATGTCGTCGAACGGCATGTCGAGGTACGCGCCTTCCGCGGCCGACGCGCCTTCGGGAACGACCCAGAGGCGACGGAGGCCGAACGCGTGGTCGATGCGGATGCCACCGGCATGCGCGAGCGCTGAGCGGATCGTCGCGATGAAGGGAGCGAAGGCAGTATCGCGCAGCGCTTGCGGATCGAACCCGGTGATGCCCCAGCTTTGCCCGTCCGGCCCGAGCGGATCGGGCGGCGCGCCGATCGAGAGGCCGGTGAGCAAGTCGTTGCGCCGGCTCCAGCCGTGGCTGCCACCGGGGTCCATGCCGACGGCGAGATCGGCAATGAGGCCGATCGCCATGCCGGCGTCCTTGGCGGCCGTCTGCGCGGCGTCGAGGTCGCGGCGCGCTAGCCATTGTAGGAAGATGTAGAATGTAACGTCGTCCGCATGCTCCTCCACGAAGCGGCGGACGGCGGGACTGGCGGGATCGTGATACTCCGCGGGCCATTGCTGCCAGCCGCGTGCACCGATGGCCGCGAAGAAGTGCGCGTGGAGGGCGTCGAACTCGGCATGGCGTTCGAGGTCGTCGCCGCCTTGCAGCCTGAACGCTGTCAGCGTTTCCTCAATCTGTGAAGGCACTTGATCGAAGCTCTTGCGTAGTCGCGCGAGCTTTTCAGGGATGGCGGCGTGCCAGTCGATCAGTTCGGGGACGTCGCGGCTTCCGGACTTTGCACCGAATGCGGCCGGGTCACCGTACAGCCCGTTGAGGAATTGGCGGCTCGAGGGTGCGTAGGGGCTGTATCGGCTGGGGTCGGCGGGGAACAGCGCGTGCGTCGGACTGATCGCGAGGGCATCGGCGCCGCGTCGGTCGAACGCGCGGGCGGCATCGGCTAGCGAAACGAAGTCTCCGAACGACTTGGGTGCGTCGGTGCGAAGGCTTGGGATCTGGACGGCGGGCGCCCAGAGTTTGCGGCTCGGTAGCGTGTCGGCGATCGTGTAGCAGCGACGCGGCGCGACGAGAATGTCGATGACTTCGCCATTGATTTCAAGCTTGTGGTAGCCGCTCTTGCTTATCGGACTCAACTCACCGTTATCGACCGTGATGGAGCGCGACGTACCGTCTTCGAACGTAAGTTCGGCTTTGCCCGATACCTTTGATGCTAGCCGGATCGGGTCTCCCACATCAACGGACAAGAAACGGACACCCTGCGCGTTTCGCGCTTCGATCGCGGCGAGGCTTTCGGCGATCTGCTTTTCGCTTCCGGACGGATGGCCGAGACGATCTAGGATCGCCTGTAACGCACCGTCGGCGACGGACTGGCGACGCCCCGCTGCGTCCTGCCATTCGGGTTGCAGACCGGCTGCGACAGCGAGTGTTCGGAGGCTGCTCATCGATCCAGCCAGACTGCCACGGCAGCGGCCTCCCCGGGTTCGCCCTCGGCGAAGACTGGCGAAGTCTCTATTACAGGAAAATCAACGACATCGTCGCCGAGGTTGACCGCAATCGTGAGGATTGCGCCGTCACCCATTTTCCAGCGCGCAACGACCGCCCCCTCCCCGATCGCCTCGGCACCAATTGCGGTCGTATCGCGCAGGCGGGGGATGATCTGCTCGTGTCGGATCTTGAGCAGGGTGCGGTACAGGTCCTGCCACTCGGGCGCGTCGGCACCGGGCCGTGCTCGCGATTGGAGAAAGGTTTCGTGTGCGTTGGGGTCGGGGATCGCCTCGCGTGCTTCGGGATCGGCGAACGGGGCGAACTTGGAGAACTCCCTGCGTCGGCCTTTGCGCACCGCGTCCGCTAGCTCGTCGTGGAAGTCGGTGAAGAACAGGAACGGGCTTTCACTGCCGTGCTCGTCGCCGATGAAGAGCAAAGGGATTTGCGGGCCCAGCAGCAGCAGCACGGTGGCGGCGCGGAGCTTGTGGCGGTCCGCTAGCAGCGTCAGGCGTTCGCCCATCGCGCGGTTACCGATTTGGTCGTGGTTCTGGAGGAACGCGACGAACGCGGTCGGCGACAAATGCGCGCTGGGTTTGCCGCGCGGCTTGCCGTCATGGTTGGGTGAGCCTTCGCCCTGATAGATAAAGCCTTCACTGAGGCAGCGCGCGAGGCGTTCGGCGGGGCGGTCGGCGAAGTCGGCGTAATAGGCGCTGGTCTCACCTGTGAGCAGGACGTGGAGGACGTTGTGGAAGTCGTCGTTCCATTGCGCGTCGAACGCGGCGGGGCGGAGACGGTCGGAGTCGTTGCCTTCGTTTTCGAGAACGAGGTGGACGTGGCGACCGGCGGTCTTCTCGCGCAGTTCGGCGGCCATCGCGTCGAGGAAGTCATCGTTCTCGATCGCGTGGACCGCGTCGAAGCGAAGGCCGTCGAACTTGTACTCGTTCAGCCACATCAGCGCGTTGTCGACGAAATAGCGGTGGACCGGCGCCTGGTCGACCGCCACCGCGCCGCCCCAGGGAGTGTCGACTTCGGGGTGAAAGAAGCCCTTCGCGTAGGCGCCCAGGTAGTTTCCGTCGGGGCCGAAGTGATTGTAGACGACGTCGAGGAACACGGCGAGGCCGAGTTCATGGGCGCGGTCGACCAGCGCCTTCAGGTCGTCGGGTGTGCCGTAGCTTTCGGCGGGGGCGTAGGGGAGCACGCCGTCATAGCCCCAGTTGCGGGTGCCGCCGAACGCGTTGACAGGCATCAGTTCGATCGCGGTGATGCCGAGTTCGGCGATCGCCGGGAGGTGGTCCGCGACGCCGGCGAAGCCGCCGAGCGTGCCGACATGGACCTCCTGGATGACCACCTCTTCCCACGGTCGGCCGCGCCAGTCCGGGGTGCGCCACACGTAGGCGTCGGGATCGACGACTACGCTCCAACCATGGACGCCGCCGGACTGCGCATGGGACGCCGGATCGGGAATTGCGAGATCGTCCGTCAGACGGAACCGGTAGAGGCTCCCTGCCCCTACCGGCGCCTTGGCGCTGAACCAGCCTTCCGGTTCGGGAATCATAGGGACCGACGGGCCATCGCCGATCTCGACGGTCACTGCGTCGCGATCGGGTGCCCAGAGGCGGAACGTCGTTTCGTCCCCGGTGAGCGTAGGTCCCCAGCTACTCACGCTGCGATCGTCCAGGAGAGCAGCGCCGCGCCCTGTGGGGGAAGCTCGTAGCTATCCTTGATCGGTGTGGTGCCCTGTTCCGGCTTGCTGCTGTCGATCAACACGGTGCGCTCGACCTCTGCCGGCGGCGGCATGTGGAACGTCAGCGGGCCTTCCGAAGCGTTGAGCAGCAGGGAGATCACCTGCACCTCGCCCGACTCCTGCTCGCACGCGCGACGCATCACCAGCGCGCGGCCGTTGGTGTTCTCCCAGTCCTCCGGCGTGAGCTGCAAGCCACGCTCGTCCCACCATTCGATGTCCTTCAGCCCTTCCGCGGGCGTGTCCTCGCCGTAGAGGAAGTTGCCGGCGCGGAGCATCGGGTAGTCGCGGCGTAGGGCGATCAGGCGCGCGGTGAAGTCGATCAGCGCGTCGCCCTCGGGGGACTTGGCCTTGTTCCAGTCGAGCCAGCTGATCTCGTTGTCCTGGCAGTACGCGTTGTTGTTGCCGTTCTGCGTGCGGCCGAACTCGTCGCCCGCCACCAGCATCGGCGTGCCGAGCGAGGCGAACAGCGTGGTCAGCATCGATCGCATCACGCGCGACCGGGTCTCCAGGATCGCGGCGTCTTCGGTCGGCCCTTCGACGCCCCAGTTGCGCGAGCAGTTGTTCGAGTGGCCGTCATTATTGTCCTCACCGTTCGCTTCGTTGTGGCGTTCCTCGTAGGCGACGGTGTCGGCGAGCGTGTAACCGTCATGTGCGCCGAGCAAGTTGACGCTTGCCCAGGGTCGGCGCGCGCGGCGATCGAACAGATCGGCCGAGCCGGTCAGCCGCGCGGCGAGATCGGCGCGCTGCGCATGATCGCCGCGCCAGAACTTCCGCACGGTGTCGCGGTACTTGTCGTTCCACTCGGCGAAACCGGGGGGGAAGTTGCCGAGCTGGTAGCCGCCGGGGCCGATGTCCCAGGGCTCGGTGATGAGCTTCAGCCTGCCGAGTACCGGGTCTTGGCGGAGCACGTCAAAGAAGCCTGCGCCGGGATCGAAGCCGGTATCCGTACGGCCGAGCGTCAGCCCGAGATCGAAGCGGAAGCCGTCGATCCCGAAGCTGGTCGCCCAGTAACGGAGCGAGTCCGCGACCATCTGGATGACGCGCGCTTTGGTCAGGTTCAACGTGTTGCCGGTACCGGTGTCGTTAATTGAATAGCGGGGGTCGTCCTTGACGAGGCGGTAGTAGCTCGCGTTGTCCAGGCCGCGCCACGAGAGCGTCGGGCCTTGTTCGGAGCCTTCGCAGGTGTGGTTGTAGACGACGTCGAGGATCACCTCGATCCCGGCCGCGTGGAGGCGGCGGATCGAGCGGCGGAGTTCGTCGTGGCTGTCGGTCGCGAAGAACGAGCGCTCCGGCGTGAAGAAGTTGAGGGTGTTGTAGCCCCAATAATTGCGCAGGCCCTTCTCCTGAAGGAAGCGGTCCTGGATGTAGGTGTGGATCGGCAACAGCTCGATCGCGGTGACGCCAAGGCGCTTGAGGTGATCGATGACCTTGGGGTTGCCGAGCGCCGCGAAGGTGCCGCGTTCGGAGGGCTGGACCTCCTCGAACAGCTTGGTCAGGCCCTTGGTATGCGCCTCGTAGATCACCGTCTCGGACCAGGGCGTGTTAGGGCGCACGTCGCGCGACCAGTCGAAATGGCTGTCGGTCACGACGCCCTTGGGCATCGTCAGCGCGCTGTCGCGCTTGTCGAAGCTCAGGTCCGCGCGCGGCGACTTCACCTGATAGCCGTACATCGCGTCGGTCCAGCGAAGTTCGCCGATCATCTGCTTGGCGTACGGGTCGAGCAGCAGCTTGTTCGGGTTGAAGCGGTGGCCTTCCTCGGGCGCGTACCGGCCGTGGGCGCGGTAGCCGTAGACGAGGCCGGGTTGCGCGTCGGGGAGGTAGCCGTGCCAGACTTCATCGGTCCATTCGGGGAGCGGGTAGCGCTTCAGCTCGCGGCGGCCGGTCTCGTCATAGACGCAGAGTTCGATCTTCTCGGCATTGGCGGAATACACCGCGAAATTGACGCCGAGGCCGTCGAAGGTCGCGCCGAGGGGATAGGCCGAGCCGGCGTCGAGCGTGTCGGGCAGTAGATGCAATGCGAGGACCCTTTTCGTGTCGCCGACCGAGCTTTATCGCGGTGCAGCATTCCTTGCCGTGAAACCCGCCCGCCCGTTCCTATGTTCCGCAAGCAGCAGCGAGTTTTCGCCGCACCTTCTCACAGATCAAGGGACACGCGCATGCCTTCCACCATCCGATCGATCGCCGCATGAGCGGGCCGAAACTGTTCGAGCCGCTCAAGGTCGGCAACCTGACGCTCGCCAACCGGATCGTGATCGCGCCGATGTGCCAGTATTCGGCGACCAACGGCTGCATGAACGACTGGCACCATATCCACCTAGGGCAGCTCGCGCTGTCGGGCGCGGCGCTGCTGACGATCGAGGCGAGCGCGGTGCTGCCCGAGGGGCGGATCACGCATGGCGACGTCGGGCTGTACGACGACGCGACCGAGGCGGCGATGGCGGGCGTGATCGAGAGCGTGCGGCGTTGGTCGGACATGCCGATCGCGATCCAGTTGTCGCATGCCGGGCGCAAGGCGTCGTGCGAGGTACCTTGGAAGGGTGGGCTGCAGATCGCACCGGGTGAGCCGAACGGGTGGCAGACCGAGGGGCCTTCGACGGTGCCGTTCCTGCCGGAGGAGAATGCTCCGGTCGCGCTCGACCGCGACGGGCTAACGCGCGTCCGCGATGCGTTCGTGGCCGCGACGGTGCGCGCGGCGCGGCTCGGGATCGACGCGGTGCAGTTGCATGCGGCGCATGGGTATCTGCTGCACGAGTTCCTGTCGCCGCTGTCGAACCGGCGCGAGGACGAATATGGCGGCAGTCTCGAGAACCGGATGCGCTTCCCGCTTGAGGTGTATGACGCCGTCCGCGCGGCATTCCCGGCGGAGCGCGCGGTGACGATGCGCGTGTCGGGGACCGACTGGGTCGAGGGCGGCTGGGATTCCGACCAGACGGTGGCGTTCGCGAAGGCGCTGGAAGCGCGGGGTTGCAGTGCGATCCACGTGTCGAGCGGTGGGATCACGCCCGCCCAGCAGATCCCGGTCGGGCCGAGCTATCAGGTGCCGCTCGCGCGGGCGGTGAAGCAGGCGGTGTCGATCCCGGTCGTCGCGGTCGGGCTGATCACCGATTTCGAGCAGGCCGAGGCGATCGTCGGGACGGGCGATGCGGACATGATCGCGCTGGCGCGGACGATCCTGTACGATCCGCGCTGGCCTTGGCATGCGGCCGCGCATCTTGGGGGTAAGGTGAAGGCGCCGAAGCAGTATCTCAGGTCGCAGCCGCGGCAGTTTAAGGACTTGTTCGAGGGGTAAGGGCCTGCTTCTGCAATCCTCCCCCGGCAGGGGGAGGTGGCGCGGAGCGACGGAGGGGGAGGAACACGCAACATCGGTTGCACCTGCCTCCCCCTCCGTCAGGCAAGTGCCTGCCACCTCCCCCTGGCGGGGGAGGATTTCTTAGTTACGCGCTGGCGACGCCTGAGCGTTTACCCTGCCACCGTCATCACCGAGCCAGAATCGACCCGAATATCCGCGCCGTTGATGAAGCTCGCCCGCTCCGAGCACAGGAACACGATCGCCGACGCGACCTCTTCCGCCGTCCCGCGACGCTTCAAGGTCATCCCCGGGCGCTCCTCCTCAAGGAACGTCTCGATCGCCTCGTCGAAGCTCGTGCCCTTCTCGTCGGCGCGTTTCTGCATCATCTTGTCGGTCATCGGCGTCGCGATGAACGCGGGCGAGACGGTGTTCACCAGCACGTTGTCACAGCCATAAGCCTTGGACAGCCCCTTCGAGAGGCTTGAGATCCCCGCCTTCGACGCGCAATAGGCGAGCTCGTCGACATAGGGCTGCACCGCATCCTCCGAGCTCATCAGCACGATGCGGCCCCATTTCGCGGCGCGCATCGCCGGGATCGCCTCGCGGCAGACGCGCACCGCGCCCATCAGGTTGATGTCGATCGTCGACTGCCATCCGGCATCGTCGACGTCGAGGAAGTCGCCGGTCGCGCCGGTCACGCCCGCGCAATTGACGAGGATGTCGGGTTCGCCGAGCTGTTCGCGGACCTTGGCGAACAGGGCCTTCACGTCGTCGAGCTTGGTCAGATCCGCCTCGACCGCGATCACTTCGCCGTGCGCCGTCAGCTCCTCGACACTCGCGTCGAGGTCGCCGCCGGGCTGGTCGGTAATCGCGACGCGGACGCCTTCCTGGAGCAGCATCCGGGCGGTTTCCTTGCCCATGCCGCTGTCCGCGCCGGTGATGAGCGCGATCTTGCCTGTGATATCGAGGTTCATGCTGTCGTCCTTACGTCAGTGAAAAAGGTCATGCCCATTCCCGCGGACCGTCGCTGTCGAGCGCACGGTCGAGGTAGAAGGCCGCGCTGATCAGCGCCAAATGGCTGAAGCCTTGCGGGAAATTGCCGAGGAAGCTGCCGTCCTGCGCGATCTCCTCGGCGAACAGGCCGAGATGGTTGCCATGCGCGAGCAGCTTCTCGAAGTTCAGCCGCGCCTCGTCGAGGCGCCCTGCTCGCGCGAGGCATTCGACGTACCAGAACGAGCAGGCGACGAACGTCCCCTCCTGCCCCGGCAGGCCGTCGTCGATCCGGTAGCGATAGACCTGCCCATCGTCGGACAGATCCTCGCCAATCGCCTCCAGCGTCGCGAGCCACTTGGGATCGGTCGCGCCGACGAAGCGGACCAGCGGCATCATCAGCAACGCGCCGTCGACCGCCAGATCCTCGGGCGCCTCGCCAATCGCGCGGACGAAGCGGCCGAGATCGTCGTTCCAGAAGTTTGCCCAGATATCGTCATGGATCGCCGTCCGCGTCTCGGACCAACGGACCAGCGGCGCGGGGAGCGAGCGTTTCTGCGCCAGCCGCACCGCGCGGTCGACCGCGACCCAGCTCATCAGGCGCGAGTGGAGGTAATGCTTCTTCGGTCCGCGGACCTCCCAGATGCCCGAGTCCGGCGTGTCCCACGTCTCGCAGACCTGATCGACGATCCGCCCGATCGCGACCCACGAGTCATGCGCGATCGGCTCGCCATATTTGCTGCCGAGATAGGTCGCATCGAGCAGCGCGCCGTAGATGTCGTGCTGCGTCTGGTCCTTCGCCTCGTTGCCGACCACGATCGGGGTCGCGCCCTCGAACCCGGCAAGGTCGAGCTTGCGTTCGTCGGCAATCTCGCCGCCATCGAGCGCGTACATGACGCCGAGATGGCCCTTCGAACAGGCCTGCGCGCGGTCCATCGCCCAGTGGAGGAAGCCGACTGCCTCGCCCTGATAGCCGAGCCGGAGCAAGGCATAGACGATGAAGGATGAGTCGCGGACCCACGTCGCGCGGTAATCCCAGTTGCGGACGCCGCCATGCGCTTCGGGCAGGCCAAAGGTGGCGGCGGCGGCGATCGAGCCGTGCTTGCGCGAAGTGAGCAGCTTTAGTGCCATTGCCGAGCGCTCGACCGTCTCGCGCCAGCGGCCGCGGTAGCGCGACTTGCGGCTCCATGCGCGCCAATAGTTTAGGTCCTTCTCGACGATCGCGTCGAGCGCTTCGGTGTCGAGTGAGACGTCGTCGGGGTTGCTGAGGATCAGCGAGACGGTGTCGCCTTCCTCCAGGTGGATCTCGACGGTCAGGTCGCAGCCGTCCGCGACCAGCGTTGCCGCGCCGTGAACTGCGAGCGCGAGCCCGCTCTCGTGATCGAACCGCCCGCGCGATACGTCCGCCCCCGACGTCGTGACGGAGGCCGTGCGGCCCATCACGCCATAGTCGAACCGCGGGGCGCAGCGGACCCGGACCGTCGCCGACCCGCGCGTGCAGGTCAGCCGCCGGACCAGCCGCGACGGCGCGTCGTCCTTGTCGTTGCCGACCGGCATGAGGTCGACCAGATCGACGCTCGCCGCGTTCGCCATCCAGCGGGTCAGCAGGATGTTGGTCTCGGGCAGGTACATCTGGACGATGTTCGCGTCGGGCAGATCGGGCTCGACCGAGAAATGGCCGCCCTTGTCGCCGTCGAGCAACCGCGCGAAGACCGACGCGCTGTCAAGGCATGGCCAGCAGAGATAGTCGATCGTCCCGGCGGTATCGACCAGCGCGATCGTCTCCAGATTACCGATCGCGCCGTGGTCCGCGATCGATATGCCCTGCTTATCCATTATCGCGGAAGCCGGGATACAGGCTCATGCCGCCATCGATCGTCAGCGTCGAACCGACGATATAGTCCGCCGCATCCGACACGAGGAACAGCGCGGCGCGCGCGACATCTTCGGGGTCGCCGATCCGGCCGTAGGGGATCAGTTCGAGCAGCTTGTCTCGGTCCGCGGTCGCGTCCTCGTTGATCTCGGTCGCGATCGCACCGGGGGCGATGCCGTTCACGCGGATGCGGTCGCCGGCGATTTCCTGTGCGAGCGTCCGCATCAGCATCCCGCTGCCGCCCTTCGACGCGGCGTAATTGGCGTGGCCCGCCCAAGGGATGACTTCGTGCACCGAACTCATGAACAGGATCTTCCCGATCGACCGGCTAAACCCGCGGTTACCCTGCTTGCGGAACCGGCGGACGGCCTCGCGCGAGACGAGGAACTGGCCGGTCAGGTTGACGTCGATGACGCGCTTCCAGTCCTCCAGCGTCAGGTCGGCATAGGCCGCGTCCTT
This sequence comes from Sphingomonas sp. PAMC26645, assembly GCF_004795835.1. Taxonomy (NCBI): domain Bacteria; kingdom Pseudomonadati; phylum Pseudomonadota; class Alphaproteobacteria; order Sphingomonadales; family Sphingomonadaceae; genus Sphingomonas; species Sphingomonas sp. PAMC26645. Next base: position 2,113,883 of record NZ_CP039249.1, on the reverse strand, counting down.
CTGCATGCCGGCGTTGGCGAAGACGATGTCGACCCCGCCGAAGCGCTCGACCGTCTCGTCGAACAGTTTGAGCACCGCTGCCTCGTCCGACGTATCCGCCTCGCAGGCGAACGCCTCGCCGCCGGCCTGCTCGATCGCCTCGACCACCTCGCGCGCCTTGTCGGCGCTGCTGTTGTAGTTGACTGCCACCTTCGCGCCGGCCTTGGCAAAGGCGATGGCGGAGGCGCGGCCGAGTCCGGAACTCGCGCCGGTGACGATCGCGGCCTGGCCCGTCAGGTCGATGTGCATGGCTGGTCTTTCGCTGGGGATTGTCGCGGCTTAACGCGCGCCCTCCTGCATTTCTCCCTGCCCCCGCCCTCCCCCCGCAATCTTGCTGATCTGCGTTAAGTCACCGTTTCCGGTGCAACTCTTAGCCCGCCCCGCGCGCTGTGGGTCCTGAGAAGCTACGAGGACGGCACATGACCAAGACCATCGCCAAGGATACCGGCACACCACCGCAGGGCTCCAAATTCGAAACGCAGGTCGGCGAAGGCGGCGAACTCCATCAGGTCGCCAGCGGCGACGGCGACGTGCTGACGACGCAGCAGGGCATCCCGGTGTTCGACGACCAGAATTCGCTCAAGGTTGGCGATCGCGGGCCGACTCTGCTCGAGGATTTCCACTTCCGCGAGAAGATCTTCCACTTCGATCACGAGCGTATCCCCGAGCGCGTCGTCCATGCGCGCGGCTATGGCGCGCACGGCACGTTCACGCTGACCGAGAGCCTGGAAGAGTTCACCAGCGCCGGCATCCTGACCGAAGTCGGCGAGCAGACGCCGATGTTCCTGCGTTTCTCGACGGTCGCGGGCAACAAGGGCTCGGCCGATCTCGCACGCGACGTACGCGGCTTCGCGGTGAAGTTCTACACCAAGGAAGGCAATTGGGACGTCGTCGGGAATAATATCCCGGTGTTCTTCATCCAGGACGCGATCAAGTTCCCCGACCTGATCCATGCCGCCAAGCAGGAGCCCGACCGCGGTTTCCCGCAGGCGCAGACCGCGCATGACAATTTCTGGGACTTCATCAGTCTGACCCCGGAATCGATGCACATGGTCATGTGGATCATGTCCGACCGCACCATCCCGCGCGGCTTCCGCTTCGTCGAGGGCTTCGGCGTGCACACGTTCCGCCTCGTCAATGCCGAGGGCAAGGGCACCTACGTCAAGTTCCACTTCAAGCCGAAGCTGGGTCTCCAGTCGGTCGCGTGGAACGAAGCGGTCAAGATCAACGGTGCCGATCCCGACTTCCATCGTCGCGATCTTTGGGACTCAATCGACCAGGGCAACTTCCCAGAGTGGGACATGGGCGTCCAGCTGTTCGACGACGAGTTCGCCGACAATTTCGAGTTCGACGTGCTCGATGCGACCAAGGTCATTCCCGAGGAGCAGATCCCGGTCCGCATCATCGGCAGCTTCAAGCTCGATCGCCTGGTCGACAATTTCTTCGCCGAGACCGAACAGGTCGCGTTCTGCACGCAGAACATCGTGCCCGGCATCGGCTTCACCAACGATCCGTTGCTGCAGGGCCGCAACTTCTCGTATCTCGATACGCAGTTGAAGCGCCTCGGCAGCCCCAATTTCACGCATATCCCGATCAATGCGCCGAAGATCCCGGTGAACAATTACCAGCAGGACGGTCACATGGCGATGCATGCCCGCAAGGGTCGTGCGAACTATGAGCCGAACAGCTGGGCCGGTACGCCGCGCGAGAGCCCATCGAAGGGCTACAAGCACTTCCCGTCGCAGGAGACAGGGCGCAAGGCACAGGTGCGGTCTGCCACGTTCGCCGATCACTACAGCCAGGCGCGGCAGTTCTTCATCAGCCAGACCGCAATCGAGCAGAAGCACATCGGCGATGCGCTGACGTTCGAGCTGTCGAAGGTCGAGCGCGTCGACATCCGCGAACTGATGGTCGGGCATCTGCTCAACATCGACGAGAAGCTGGCGAAGACGGTTGCGACCGGTCTCGGGCTCAAGGCGATGCCGCCAAAGGCCAAGGCTGCGGTCGAGACGCGGACCGACCTGCCAGCTTCGGACGCGCTCAGCATCCTGAAGAACACCAGCGGCAGCTTCGAGGGTCGCAAGCTCGGCATTCTCGTCACCGACGGTGCTCCAGCAACAATCGTGCAGGCTCTGGTCGACGGGATCGTAGCGGCGAAGGCCACGTACGAGATCATCGCACCGAAGGTTGCCGGTGCGACGCTCGACGACGGGACGCTCGCGGAAGGCAAGCAGAAGATCGATGGCGCGCCGTCGGTGCTCTACGATGCCGTCGCGGTCATCGTGTCGGCGGACGGCGCGAAGAAGCTCGGCAAGGACAAGACCGCGAAGGACTTCGTCAGCGACGCGTTCGGGCATGCCAAGTTCATCGGCTTCAACGCCGACGCGAAGCCGTTCCTCGAAAGGGCCGGCATCGAGGACGAGGACATGGACGACGGCGTGATCGCGCTGGGCGGCAAAGGCGACGTCGACGCGTTCCTCAAGACGCTCGGCAAGCTCCGCATCTGGGAGCGCGAACTGAACGTCGACCTCGACGCGCCAGCGTTCGAAAACCCCGAGGCGGCTTGATCGCTTCGTTCAAACCCGGGTCGTCGCCACCACACGCTCAGCGTGCGGTGGCGATCGCCATTCCGGTCAAGAACGAAGACCAGTATCTGCTTGGCTGCCTCGACGCGCTGGATCGTGCGGCGGGGCGCTACGGCGGCAAGGTCGTCATCGTTGCGATGGCGAACGACTGCACCGACGGCACGATCGATATCCTGACGAACTGGCGGCCGACGCATGCGACGATCGCATGGTCGGCCGTTTCGCTTCTTCCAGGCGCGCGTCATGCCGGCTGGGCCCGGCGGCTAGCGCTCGACGCTGGTGCCGCGCTACTTACGCATCATACCGATCTGCTGCTGTCGACCGATGCGGACACGAACGTCTCCGCGGACTGGATCGTGCGGATCGCCGCGCATGTCGATGCGGGCAACGACGCCGTGGCGGGTCGCGCGCTGACGCTTCGGTCCGACCGTGCGAGCCTTGGCGCCGCGGCACGACGGCGGCTCGATCAGCTCGGGCGTTATTACACCGCTCTGGATTATCTCCGCGCGCGCGCCGAGACCGAAGCGCATGATCCCTGGCCCCGCCATTTCTATGAAGGCGGCGCGAGTATCGCGGTGACCCATGCGATGTACCGCCGGATCGGTGGCGCCCCTACCCCGCCCGTTGCCGAAGACCGCGCGCTGTTCGATCGGATCCGGGCGCATGGCGGGCAGGTTCGCCACCCGCTAGACGTCCGCGTCTTCACCTCATGCAGGATTTCGGGCCGTGCGCCAGGCGGCATGGCGGACACGGTCGCGCGGTGGATCGACCAGCCGGTCGACGCACCGCTGCACGAGACCTACGCGGTGACGGCGGCGCTAAACCCCGCCTCCGCGAACCCCAGCGACCAGCTCAGCTTCGCAACGTTGCCCGCTGCGATCCACGAGGCGCAGGCGCTCATCCGTCTAACGCGCGTCTTCCAGCCGCCAGAGGTCGAGCCGATACGCTTCGTGCCGATCGCTGCGAACGACCGTGACGCAGGGCCCGAGCGCAGCGTGCAGTTCGGCAACGGCATCGTCCCCGCTTTTGGGATAGTCGGTCTCGCCGATCCAGTGGACCAGCATCACATACCCGCCTGACGCCGCCGCCGAGCGGACGTATGCGGCCAACCGGACGATGTCGGCGCTGTCCCAGTAGTAGACTACCTCCGACAGCAGGATCAGGTCGAACGTCCCTGCGGGAGCGTCTTCGGGAAGCCGGCGCTGCTCGATGCGAACATGGGGTTGGTCCGCGCACCGTTGGCGCGCCGCTGCGACCGCGGTTTCGGAGACGTCGAGCGCGAGCAATGCATCGCATCGACCCCCGAGCCGTGCGGTCAGGACACCGTTCGCGCAGCCGACTTCCAGCGCACTCTCGAACCGCTCCTTCGGCAACGCGGCCAGTGTCTCGTCATACTTCGCCGCCTCGTACGGACTGGTCTCGAACTCCCAGGGGTCGCCCTTGTCCTTGTAGAGCGCCTCGAAATATTCGGGTGCGATCGAGTGTTCACGGCGCATGGGGAGTCTCCAACAACAACGTGTTCGGTCGGTCCATCAGACGCATCATCGCGTCGGGCAGCCGGAAGTTCTCGCGCGCGCCGACGATTCGCCCGCCGCGCTGGCTGCGATGGCACGCCATCGCGCGACGCTGTCTGGGCCGTCCGAATGCGGTGACGATCGAGACTATGCGCGCACCGCGCAGGCGCTCGGTCAGGTCGGGGACAGTCCAGCCCCAGACGAGATACTGGAAGAGACAGCAATGCGAGCGCCGTGCCACTGCCTCGGCTAAGGCGGCTGCGGCTTCGTGGTCGCAATGCGGTTCTCCGGACCATGTCACGGCGATCTGGCGGACGCCGCGGGCTTTGCACCATGCGGCTAGTCGGTCGACACTTCGCCCGAACAGCGGATCGCCCTTCGAAGCGGGCGACGCGTCGGGCCAATCGAGATAAAGCGCGTCCTGCTCGCCGCCCAGCGCCTTCAACGCCGCTCGAGCCTCGCCGCGCCGTAGCCCCGCGATCCGCTTGCCGCTCCAGCCCGGCGCATCGGGATGCGATCCTGCGCCATCGGTCAGGAACGCGGTATGCACCCGGCCGCCGGCCGCCGTTACCGAAGCAATGAACGCGCCGCAGCCGAGCGTCTCGTCATCGGGATGCGGCGCCAGCACGAGCCAGGGGCCCTGCCCCGCCGCCGTCCTGGCCGACATCCGCCGTGCACGCCGCGTAAGGTTGCTCCAGGCCTTGCCGCCCGGTGCTACCACCACCGATCGTCGCCCCAGCAATCATCCTCCAGCCACGCCGCCGCCGCCCTATCACGCGCCTGATCCGGGACCGGCTGGCGCAGGTAGAGCCCGAGATCGCGCGTGATCCGGTCGATCCGGCTGGCCGCGAAGAACGACGCGGTGCCGACCGAGCGCGCCGCCGCTTCCATCGTCTTCAAGCCCGCTTCCTCGACCACGCCGCGTGTCATCAACACCAGCGGGATGGCGTCGCTCGCCTGCGCCTCCGCCAGATGCGCCGCCTGGCGCACCCACAAGCCTGCGCTCCGCGTCTCGGTCAGGCAGGCGGCAAACCGCGCGCGCTGGATCGGGCCCGCCCCCTTTCCGGTCGTGACGAGGTGATCGCGCAGATGCCGGACGAGCGCCTCGACCGCGCCGAGCTGGACCGCCGTGAACCGCCACGCGCCCGCGCTGAAGCGTGGCTCACGTTCATAGTCGTTCGGCGCACCGATCACGCCCTCGCGGCCGATCTCCATACCTGTGAAGTCGAACCGCCCGCTGCACGTGCCGCGCATCCCGCGCACCTGCCAACCGGAATTGTCGGTCCGCGCGGTCTCGCCCGCGATCGGGACCAGCACGAGTTGCTTGTCGCCGTTCGCATCGCGCGCCGTCACCAGGATGCGATCGAGATGCCCGGCCCCGGTCGCAAAGCTCTTCGCACCGTCAAGCGTCCAGCGACCGTCGCCAGCAGCGTGGATCGCGAGTCCCGGCGCCGGTTCGGTATTCCAGACTCCGAAGACCTTGCCCGCCGCGAGATCCGCATCGAGCGCCTTGCGCTGCGCGTCGTTGCCGTAGGTCGCGACGAGCTGGACGGCATTCACATGCCCTTCGAACACGCGCCCAAGGCTGAGATCGGCGCCCCCGATCGCGCGCAGAACGTCGAGCAGCGCGTCGGTCTGCACGCCCGTGCCAAGCGTCTTGAACGCGGCCAGCGCGCCCGCGCCGTGGAGGTCGGCTATCCGCTCCGCCGGGAATGTCTCGTGCGAATTGTCCTGATCCCATGCCGCGGCGAGGTGCCGGACGGTCTCCAGGACGGTCCAGCCGGTTGGATATGTGGTCAGTGGCCGACTCCCCGTGAAACCCATGGCGGTACGCCAGCTTCGTCACACAGAACGCGGGACAGGCGCCAGCGTTGCGTATCGCCATCATGGAGCGCGGAACTAATTTACGCGTCCGACACCGCAGCCGAACCTTTGGTTAATGCTTGGCCGGCATACTCCCATCCAACGGAAAGGATCGGACTCGATGGCACGCAAACAGGATGTCTTCACGCTGCTCGGCAAGCGTATGCAGATCGACCAGCCGTCGCTTCGCGGGCGTCGTTGCGATAGCGACATGCCGCCGATCGCGGACCTGATCCGGCGGATCGACCGTGCGCTGCTGGAGCGCCGCGCGGCCTGACCATTAGTCGTCCGCGCCGGCTGCCCCGATCGCGGAGGCATACATCTGTGCCGCCCGCTGTTCCCGCGGATCCTTGAACGCCCGCATAGGGTCGGGCGCATCGCCGGTCGCGCGCAACACGGCCCAAAGCGCGAACCGCCGCCCAGCATCCCGCTCGGTGCCGAACGCGATCGACACGCGCTCGCGACCGGCCTCCAGAGCCCCCGAGCTCAGCGTATCGATGTCGGTCGTGCCGAAGAAGTGGTGCGAAATAGCGTCTAGGTCCATCGCCGCCCCATGCCGGTATGGGGACGCAAACGCAAACTGACCCCGACGTAGCGCCGCCCCAAACCATATGGTTGCGATCCGACGAACCACCGCTTAGATGCGCGTCGAGCAAGCATCCGGACGGGTGGCCGAGTGGTTTAAGGCAACGGTCTTGAAAACCGTCGTAGGGGTAACTCTACCGTGGGTTCGAATCCCACCCCGTCCGCCATTCCATACAACCCGAACGCACTCGGAGATCAGTTCGCCTTCCCCGGCGGAATAATCGGCATGGGGAGCGGGGCGACCGGAACACCTTCGTCGACCAGCGCCTTCGCCTCTGCGAGGCTGGCCTGACCGTGGATGGTCGCCTGTTTCTCGTCCCCGAGATGCATCGCGCGGGCGCGGTCGGCGAACGCGGTGCCAACCCATTCCGAGGATTCCAGCGCCTTGGCCTGCCGGGTGGCTAGCATCTTCATTGCCGCCTTGACCGCTTCCGGGGTCGGCGGCGCCGGCTTGCTATTGCCCTTGGCCGGGATCGCAGGCGCCATCACCGCCTTGGAGATCGTGTCGTCATCGCAGACCGGACAGCGGACATGGCCCGCCGCGCGCTGACTTTCATAGGCTGTGCTCGATCCAAACCACGCCTCGAACACATGGCCACTACCGCACTTCAGGTCGAAGACGATCACTCCACGATCGAGACGGGCGGAATTGTCCGGCGGTGCGCGAGGACCGGAATACGCGACCGCACCTGCTCGATCCGAGCGAGATCGATCTGCGCGAACGCCAGCCCTGCGCCTTCATCCATGTCGAGCAGCACATCGCCCCATGGATCGATCACAAGCGAATGGCCGTGGGTTTCGCGTCCGTCCTCGTGAACGCCGGTCTGCGCCGCTGCAACGACGAACGCGCCTGCTTCGATCGCCCGCCCGCGCAGAAGGATTTCCCAATGCGCTGAGCCAGTCGGTCGCGTGAACGCGGCTGGGACCGACAGGATAGTGGCGCCCGCATCGCTCAACGCGCGATAGAGGTCGGCAAACCGGAGATCGTAGCAGATCGACGTACCGAGCTTGCCCGCGGGCGTATCGACGACCGTCGCCGTCTCGCCCGCGACATAGGCTGACGATTCCCGCCAGCTTTCACCGGACGGGAGGTCGACGTCGAACAGATGAAGCTTGTCGTAGCGCGCGCGGATCGCGCCGCTCGGGTCGATCACGAACCCACGGTTGGCGAATTTGCCGTCCACGCGTCGTACCGCAAGCGATCCAAGGTGGACCCAAATGCCGGCCGATGCCGCACCGTCACGGACGGCCGCCAGCACCGGGTCATTATCCTCGGCGACGATCGAGTTGGCAGCGCGAGCCCGATCGCGATCGATCAGACCCGACATTTCGGGCGTGAACAGCATTTCCGCGCCCGCCGCTGCGGCGTCCCTGATCGCGTCGACCAGAGTCGCGGCGTTGACGGCGGGATCGATCCCGCTCGTCATCTGGAGGACGCCGATCTTCGCCATCAGGCGAGCAGTGCGTCGAGGCCGCCCTTTGCGTCGAGTGCCGCCAGATCGTCCGACCCGCCGATGTGCTTTCCGTCGATGAAGACCTGCGGCATCGTCATGCGACCACCCGACCGCTCGACCATCTCGGCCTTTTTCGGGCCCCCCATCGTGACGTCGAACTGTTCGGGCTCGACCCCCTTCGATGCGAGGAGCTTCAGCGCGCGCGTGCAATACGGACAGAACGCCTTGGTGTAGATTTCGACTTTAGCCATGCAGCGGGAAATGTGGTCTCGGTTTGCCGTTGTCAATCGTCCGACGCCGGCAAGACCCGCGCCCAGCATAGGATCACGACCGATCGCGCGCCCGCCTTGAGCAGCACGCGCGTGCACGCGTCGGCGGTCGCGCCACTGGTGTAGACGTCGTCCACCAACGCGATCGCCTTGCCCCGCACGCGGTCGCGCGACGGGACCGCGAACGCGCCCGACACCGCCTTTGCTCGCTGTCGTCCGCCGAGCCCGCGCAACAGGATCGTCCGCCGGGGCCGCGTCAGAACGGTGCGATCGTGCCCTACTCCCGACAGCTTCGCGATGGCGTCGGCGATCAGCGCCGCCTGGTTGAAGCCGCGCGACCATATTCGCCAGCGGTGCAGCGGCACCGGCACCAGCAAGTCGACCTCGTCCGGCAACAAGCGCCGCATCTGTCGCGCCATCGTCTCCGCAAAGGCGATACGCCCCCCATACTTCAGGCGCAGCGCCAGCGTCCGCGCGATCGGACCGTACGCGACGGCAGCGCGGACGCCGGCATGGCGCGGCGGATCGGCGAGGCATGCCGCACATCGTGCGTCGTCACCGCGGTCGAATGCGAAAGGTTGGTTGCAGCCGGCGCACCAGGGCGGCCCCAGGAACCGCAATCCCGTCCAGCAAATCGCGCAAAACCGGTGATCCTCGGCAACCGGCGTGCCGCAACCGGCGCACCGCGGCGGCAAGGCGATCCCGGCGATGAAGCGGAACGGGGCGAGTATCTTCATCCAGCCCCCCATGAGTGCCAGCCCTTGTCGGAGGCGACCGACCACGGCACAAGCGAAGACGTGTCCGATATCGTTTCAGAAAACTCCGCCCCCGAGATCTTCGACCGCGCCGCGCGCCGTGTCCGCCGGGACCGCGCCGCGCCGGGCTATGCCGAGCATGACTTTCTGCGCGCGACTATGCTCGACGGGATCGGCGAACGGCTGGATGCGGTGACGCGAGACTTTACCGACATCCTCGATCTCGGCTGCTTCGACGGCGCCTTCACCCCGCCGCCGGGTGCCCGCGTGGCACGCTGCGATGCGGGGTTCGCGTTTGCTGCCACGCCAGGCGGCGTGCAGGCTGACGAGGATAGCCTTCCGTTCGCCGATGCGTCGTTCGATCTCGTGGTAAGCGCCGGCGTGCTCGATCAGGTCAACGACCTGCCCGGCGCGCTGGCCTTGATCCGCCGCGTGCTGCGTCCTGATGGCCTGTTTCTCGGTGCGTTCGTCGGCGCCGGGAGCCTGCCCGCCCTGCGCAGCGCACTGAGGTCCGCGGAAAGCGAGCGGCCCGCCGCGCGTCTCCACCCGCAGATCGACGTGCGATCCGCCGGCGACCTGCTGATGCGCGCAGGGTTCGCCTTGCCCGTCGCCGATGTGGAGACGCTCAACGTCGGGTACCGCGATCTCGGCCGGCTGTTCGGTGATCTGCGCGGAATGGCGGCGGGTAACATCCTGGCCCAGCGCCAGCCTCTCGTGTCGGCGACGGTGGGACGGACCGCCGCTGCCTTCGCTAGCGCATCCGACGATCGTGGCCGGACCCACGAGACATTCCAGATCGTGTTCCTGACCGGCTGGTCGCCAGACCCGTCTCAGCCCAAGCCAGCGAAACGCGGCAGCGCGACTGCATCGCTCGGCGCGGCGCTCGGGCGCCACGGTCAAAGCGACGCCTAGACGATCAGGCCGTCGCCGTCCGCGCCCCGTGCCAGGATCATACCCATCGCGTCGAACAGTGAATCCATCGCGACCGGCTTGAAAATAACGTCGTCTGCACCCGCCGTCAGACAGCGCTCCCGCAGATCTGGCGCGATATCAGCGGTCACGACGATGATCGGCACCTTGGCTTTGGCGTCGCCCCGGGCACGGATATGCTGGATCGCCGTGATGCCATCCATGCCCGGCATCCGCAGATCGACAAGGATCATCGCGAACTCATGTTCATCGAGGATCTCGAGACCGCGTTCCGCGCTTTCCGCCTCGACCATCGATACGCCGGCAACGTCGAGCATATCCTTGACGACGCGGCGGTTCATCCGGTCGTCCTCGATGAACAAAACGTTCACCGCACCCCCCGCTTAACATAGATCAAAGGAGGATATATCGTGGCCATATGGCCGCCTCTACGCCTCATGCAGCATGCGATACAAGGTCCGGATTCACGCCATTGGTCGATACCGATCCATCGAACATTCTCGCAATCAGCGTGCCTCCGCTCACCGGCTTCGCGACGACCCGCGTGATCCCCGTACCCAGCAGTTCCTTACGCTCTTCCTCTGCGGCAACTGGCCAGAGCAACGTCGTTTCGGCACGCGAAATATACGCCGCCTCGGCAATCCGCGACAGCCCGCCCAGCGCGTCGTCGCTGGCGCGCACCGACGCATCGTCGATCAACACGCGTGCGATGTCGCCATCGGCAAGACGCGTGACCGCTTCGTCGACCGACGCCGCGAAGGCGATCGGGCCGCCGTGCGGTGCAAGCAAGGTCTTGAACATGCTGCGCGTGATCGGGTTGCGATCGACGATGAGCGTACCCGGTCGCGTATCCGTTTCGACGATATCGACCACCTTCGAGTCCGCACGGACCAACGGCAGGACGAGCGTGAAGGTCGCCCCCTGCCCCACGATGCTGCTGACGGACACGTCACCGCCCATGGCACGCGCCAGATTGCGACAGATCGACAGTCCCAAACCAGTACCACCGAATTGCCGTGTCGTCCCGGCATCGGCTTGGCGGAACGATTCGAAGATTTCCTCGATCTTGTCGGCGGGAATACCGATGCCGGAATCGGTGACGCCAACGCGCAACCGGTCGTCGTCGCCGACTTGGATGCTCAGTGCGACATGGCCCGTCTTGGTGAACTTCAGCGCGTTCGACAGGAGATTGAAGACGATCTGCCGAACCCGTGCGGCGTCGCCCATGATCATCGCAGGGCAACCGCCGACATCGACGGTGAAGGAGAGGCCTTTTGCGCGCGCCTGCTCTTCCCACATCCGCGCCGCGTCCTTCACTGTCGCGCAGACGTCGAACGCAGCAGCCTCGATCGTAAGGTTGCCGGTTTCCATCTTGGCGATGTCCAGGATGTCATTGACGAGCGCACGCATCGTGATCCCGGCGCCATGCACCACCCCAAGCCGATCGCGCAAGTCCGCCGGCAGCGTCGGGTCCGCCAGCATCACCTGAGTCATGCCCAGGATACCGTTAAGCGGCGTCCGGATTTCATGACTGGTCGTCGCAAGGAACTCGGTCTTCGCGGCCAGTGCCTTGCTCAACGCGCTGTTCGTCACCGCGAGATCGTCGTTCGCGGCGCGGACCTGATCCCGGCTGCGGCGGATCGTAACCAACCCGATCGCCAACAGCGCGATAACGACCGCGACCGCCGCGCCCGTCGCGATGAAAATATTTCGCTGCGTGCGCGCCTGTGTGCGCTCGAACGCAATGCTGCGCTGCAATTCGCTGGCCTTGAGTTGGCTGATCCGCAACTCCTGATTGGCGAAATCGAATCGCGCCGCCATCAGCGCGGTCTTCGTGTCGGTGGCGAGCTTGGTGCCTGCGTCGTCGAGGCGCTTGAGGGCTTGGAGATGGACGAGCGCTGCTGGTGAGTCGCCTGCCGCCGTAAAGATATCATAGGCCGTCAGGTGAGCATCGCGGTACGCCGTGTCCGTTGTCGTCGGATTGATCCCCGCGAATGCGCTTTCGATCAGCCGTTGCGCGCGCGGTACGTCACCGTGCTGCAGCGCAGATTGTGCGGCGGTTGCGGTAAGACGTCCAGCAAGTCTGGTATCGGCAGGGTCGGCAATCGCCCGTCCACTCGCAATGGCACGGTCCGCTATCGTCAAATTTCCGAGTGCGAGCTGCACACGCGCGATATTCATGTGGATAAGTTCTAGCAGGTTCTTGCTATTCAATTGCGTTGCTAAATCGAGCGATTTCTTGAATTGAACAGCCGCCTTCTTGTACTGCTTATCCTGAGCAAGCACCAAAGCCCTGTTATTGTAAATCGATACGGCGATATTTGCATCAGCGTGATAGATTTCCAGAGCTTGCTGATAATATCTATCCGCCGTGTCCGGATCTTTAGCCTCGGTATACAGCATTGCAATGAAGACCAAGGTACGGGATTGTCCACGCGCATCCCCGAGCCTGCGATAAATCGCAAACGCCCGTTGGTAATCGATCAAGGCGCTGCCGGCGCGGCCTTGCGAACTGTCGAGCCAGCCCATCGAAATCAACAAGTCGGCGTGCAGCTTTGATTGTGGTTGAAACGTCTTTACCGCGGCAAGCGCACTTCGGATCGGTGCGTCGGCCTTGTCGGTATCGTTCGTCCGGAGATACGATTCCCCCTGGAGCCATTGCGCCTTCGCGATCGCGATACCACGGGCCTTCTGGTCGGTGATCGTCGCAGCAAGGTGTTCGGCAGCCACCGCTTTTGGCAATGCCTTGGCAGGATCGATCAACATCGTAGCATTCACGTCGGCGACGGTAGCTTCGTACCTGACGGCAACGGTATCGCCATCCTGACCCGCGGTGGATTGCCCGGATACCGCCGGTCCGATCACCGCGAAAACTACGGCAGCAACAGCTACGATCCAGCGTTGCGCCATTGCGGTCAGGCACGCTTCCAGACGGTCGCGAGCCGATTGAACGGCGCGCGCATGTCCGCCGCAATAGCCTGATACTTTCCATCATCGAGAAAGTGGATCAGCGCATCAAGATTGATCGGTCGGCTGATGAGGAAGCCCTGGATCATGTCGCAGCCCATCACCGACAACAATGCCATCGCCGCCTGGCTCTCTACACCCTCAGCGACGACTTCCATCTCGAGCGCGTGCGCGAGATCGATCGTCGACCGGACGATCAATGGGTCGCGATTCGAGCTGGCGAGTTGCGTGACGAACAGCTTGTCGATCTTCAGTTCGCGTGCCGGCAGCTGCTTCAGATACGCCAGCGACGACAGGCCTGCCCCATAGTCGTCGATCGCGATGATGATCCCGATATCCGCAAAGATCTTGAGATTGGCGATCGCACTTTCCGGATCGCGGATCACCGACGTTTCGGTGATCTCGAACCCGAGTTGTGCGCCACTTGTCTGAACCAGCGCACAGGCGCGGCGAACGAACCGCTTGTCCGCGAGCAACGCCCCCGCAATATTGATGAAGATGCGCAGGTCGTGACCACTGGCGGCGAGCGCCTTCTGGTCCGCGATTGAACGACGGATCGTCCACAGCGTCAGCGCGACGATATCCCGAGATTCCTCGGCCAAGGGTATAAAGTCGTTAGGCAATACGAGCCCGCGTGTCGGGTGGTTCCAGCGGACCAGTGCCTCGACACTCGTGACTTCCTGACGACGTAAGTGAACCTTAGGCTGATATTGAAGGAACAACTCCTCCTTTTCGATCGCACGCGTCAGATCCAGCGACAGCTCCGCACGATCCATCGCCGCTGGGGTGCCGGTCACATCGCGCGCGATTGCGATGCGTTCGTCGCGGGCTTCTCGCAACGCGTGTTCGGCCTCCTCGATCAGCAGCACTTCGTCGCGGTGCGCAGACGCGGCGGCGGCGCCTAGCTGAACGTGAATGACATAGGATTCGCCGTCGATGTCGAACGGTTCTTCGAACGCGACCTCCAGTGCGGCGATCGCGACGTCCAAGGCCAGCCGTGCCTCGCTCTCGAAGACGATTTCCGCCGTGTCGCGTCCCGCGACCATAATCCGCGCGTCCGGCAATGTATCAGCGATTCGCGCCGCCACGTCGACGATCAAGGTGTCCGCTCTTGAGCGTCCCAAGTGACGGCGCAACACGGAAAAATTCGAGATCTCGGCAAGCACGAGGAACCGCCACGAAGCTTGCGATGCCTTGAAAATGGCGTTGCGCGTACGCTCGACCGACGAGTCGACGTCCAGCAGACGCATGGCCGCAAAGTGCGGGCTGCCTTCGAACTGACCGTGCGGAATGTCCCTCATTCCTGACCCAATAGCCCGGACGCATAAACATACCCTTAAGCACGTAGCATGCACGAGCCCGACAAAGATGGTTAACAAATTACAAATGTTATTGTTTAACGTCTCGTTAACCTATAATCCCGTGAAGCACCTCATGGTGCCAATTAGGGAGAAAAACATGCTGAAGTTTCTTATCTCGCTGGTTTACGGCGAGAACATTCGCCCCTGGTGAATGCCGAATCGGCTCGAACACTGACGCGTTGAATAAGAACGCGTTTCGGTGTTCGAGCCGACACTTTAAGGTAGCAGTGCTTTAGCAACGCGACACCGCTGCCGTGGCTCGTCGATCGACACTCAGTCGCTGCGAGATCCCCGAGCGTCACGACCTGACGAACCTAGGCTTACGGATACGGTCGATGCCGTTTGGCACTACGCTGATCGCGGATGCCGGCCTGCAAGATTTCCATCAGGCGGTAACGTCCTCCCGCCGTGCCGGAGCCCGCACCGGGTTCGAGAACCGCATCGCATCATCGATCGAGCCGAACTTGAGCGCAAGCACGTCCAGGGCGTAATTCTGGTTCAGCTTCCACGGCTTGCGCTCTCCCTGCGTCGGTAAAGCCGCAGCGGCGCGCTGCACGTACCCCGATGTGAAATCGAGGAACGACTCGCTCTTCATCGTCGGATCATTGTTGAACGGCATCGCCTGACGCAGGCCGCGCTTCTTCATCGTATTCAACAGCCGGCACATGTAGATCGCCGTCAGGTCCGCCTTCAGCGTCCACGACGCGTTGGTGTAGCCGAAGGTCGAGGACAGGTTCGGCACGCCGTCGAACATCATGCCCTTGTACTGGAGTCGCCCGGCGAGTTCGATCGGCTTGCCGTCGAGGCTGAACGCGACCCCGCTCATCAGTTGCAGTTCGAGGCCCGTCGCGGTGACGATCACGTCGGCAGGCAGGTCCTTCCCCGAATCAAGATGGATGCCGTCAGGCGTGATCCGCGCGATCGTGTCGGTGACGATCGAGGCTGTGCCGGCATTGATCGCGGTGAACAAGTCGCCGTCGGGAACCAGGCAGACACGCTGGTCCCACGGGTTGTAGCGCGGGGTGAAGTGTGTCGCGACGTCGTAGTCCGGGCCGAGATGATCGCGGACCATGCCGATCATCCGCTCCTTCACGACAGCCGGCTTCTTACGTGCCATCCGATAGAAGAACATACCCATCAGCACGTTCTTCCACCGCGTGATGCCGTAGGCGGCCTTGGCCGGCAGCTTGCCACGCAGCCAGTTCGCCACGCCGTCCTCGCCGGGCCGCGCGACGATATAGGTCGGCGAGCGCTGGAGCATCGTCACGTGCGCCGCGGTCTTCGCCATCGTCGGCACAAGCGTCACCGCCGTCGCGCCGCTGCCAATCACGACGACTCGCTTGCCGCTATAGTCGAGATCCTCGGGCCAGAATTGCGGGTGGACGATCTGCCCGGCAAAGCTGTCCGCGCCCTCGAACTCGGGCGAATAGGCCTTGGCGTAATTATAATAGCCCGCACACATCGAGAGGAAGTTGCAGGTCATCGTGACCGGGCCATCGGGGCCGGTAGCCTCGACCGTCCAGCGCGCGTCCTCGGTCGACCATGCGGCGGACTTGACGTGGTGGCCGTAGCGGATCTTTCGGTCGATTCCGTACGCGTTCGCGGTTTCCTCGACATAAGCGCGGATCGAGGGGCCGTCGGCGATCGACTTAGCCGCGGTCCACGGGTGGAAGACGAATCCCAGCGTGTGCATGTCCGAGTCGGAGCGGATGCCGGGATAGCGGAACAGGTCCCACGTCCCGCCCATCGACTGCCGGCCCTCGAGGATCATGTAGCTGCGGTCGGGGCAGCGCGTCTGGAGGTGGTAGCCGGTGCCGATCCCGGAAATGCCGGCGCCCACCACGATCACGTCGACATGTTCGGTCATGCTGCATCCTCGCGCCCCGGCGTTACGCCGTAGGTTTCATAACCGAACCTATCCTGTTGTGATCTTTACTCAATAGTCCTTCGTATATTTCACGCTCGCGCTCTGCCCGCCGCTCGATCCCGCGGCCGACAACAGGCTGAGCGCTTTGGTCAGCGCGATCTCGAGTTGCGTCGAGGTGAAGCCCTTCGCGTCGGTCACGATCTCAACATAGATGTTCTTCGTGATGTACTTGCCGGCTGCGAGGCTGGTGCCACGCCCGGTCGCCTGATCGGCGCCGAGCACGCGCAGCCGATCGAACCCGGTCGCCGAGCGGAGCTTGCCGAGCGGATTCAGACCGCCGCCGCCCGATCCGCGCAGCGAGTTCAGTGCGGACGCCAGCTGGATCGCCTCGGTCGCCGACAGATTGGCCGGGCTCGACCCGAACAACAGGCGGCTGAGCACTTCGTCCTGCGGCAGTACCGGGGTCGACGTGAACGCGATCTGAGGCTTCTGGCCGGTCCCGGTGACGTTGATGACGACCGTGATGTCGCTGGTCGTGGTGGTCGCCTGGATGTTGATATCCGGATCGGTCAGCGCGCCGCCACGGAAGCGGATCTGGCCCTTGTTGACCTCGAACCGCTTGCCCGAGAACGAATAGGTGCCGCGGACGATGTCGAGCCCACCCGTCACGATCGGCGCGGCCGACGTACCGCCGATGTGCATGTCCATCTCCCATTCGGACTCGAGGCCCATGCCCGAGACGAACAGCTGGTTCGGCGCCCGGACACGGAGATCCAGCTTGAACTTTCCTACCTCGGGCACCTGCGAGCGATCGGTCGAAAGCGGCGTGCGAATGTCGCTCTTGCGGCGGACGCCGGTCAGTTCGGGCACCTCGGCCTGGCCCTGGCGGATGATCTGGTAGCGTGCCTCGGGGATCTGGAGATCGCCCTGGATCAGGCCGCCATCGCGTCCATTAGTCAGGTGGACTGTACCCGTCGTGGTCGCGCTGATCGCGTCGCTCTTGGCAAGCTGCGCATTGTTCAGCGTCGCGCGCAGATCGATTGGGAAGCCACTGTCCGCCGCGAACCCTATCGTGCCCTGCGCCTGTACGGTACCGTCGCCAGCCTTCGCAGTCAGCTGCGTCAGTTGCAAATCGGTGTTCGAGAACCGCCCGGCAATCCGCATCTGCGACAGGCGCGTACCATAGGTCTCATTGTCGTAGGTCAGGTTGTCGGCGCGGACGACGCCGTTCAGCTGCGGCGCCTGAAGACGCCCGGAGAAGTCCGCGGCGACTGCGATCGGCCCCGACAATTGCTGGTTCGGGATCGCAGCGAAGCTGAACAGCACTGCCGATGGGCCGTTGTACCGAATCCCGCCCGACAGTGGCGCGGCCATCAAGCGCGTGCTCCACGAACCGTTGCCCGCCGGCAGCGGCCGCAGATTGGCGACCATGCGGCCGATCACCGATGTCCCGCGACGGACCAGCGCACGACCTGTCGCGCCCTCGCCGCCAAGCGTCCCGGCGAACACGATGTCGACGGGGTCGGAGACGGCGGCGAGACCCGAGCGCGTGAAGTTGGTGACGGTCACACGTGCGTCGGCGGTCGGCAGAGCGGCCGAGTTCGCCTGCGAGAAGTCGAGGCTACCGGTCGCCTTGCCACCGATCCCAAGGTTCGGGACCAGCGCGGAGAGCGTCGACAGGTCGAGGCGATCCAGCCGGACCTGCGCGTTCGTGCCGCGGCCATAGCTGCCCGCCAGGCGCGCCGAGCCGCCGCCTGCGCCACCGAAGTCGATCCGGGTCGGCGACAGGCGATATTCGCCCTTCACCGCTTGGATGCGTGCCGGGTTGACGGTGCGGAAGTCGATGCCGTTTGCCTGGCCCTGTGCGGCGACGAGGTAATTGTTGGGGCTGAGCTTGGCGTTGACCGCGAGGCGGAACGGCACGCCGTTCGACCCGGTCAGCAGCGCCTGCGCGGTACCCTTGCCGCCGACATAGTTCACCCTTGCGCGTGCCGCCGAGAGGACGATCGCGCCGTAACGCATGTCCGCGACTTGTGCGTCGGCGACGATCTGTGGCGTCGGGGTCAGCACTGCGGTGGCGTTGACGATCGCGCGGCCGATGGTGAAGTCGACCATGCCGGGGATCTTGGCGCCGTTGGCACGTGCCGCGACATCGGCGCGCTGATAGCCGCCCTGGTTGGCGAGGCGGACATTGCCCGACAGCCCCTGCCCGGCGAACTGGAGCGCGCCCGCGAACGGGCCGGCCGCGGTCTGGACGATGCGGCCGCTGCCGACGATCCCGGCGAACACCACGCGGCGCACGTCGACCGCGAGTTGCACGCCCGGCCTGACCAGCACGTCGGCGGTGAACGGCCCGTAATTGGTGCCGCCGCTCGCGGTGACCGCATAGGCGCCGCCACGACCGACGATACGCGCGTTGAGGTTGACGAGGCCGACGCCGACACCCGGACGCGGTGCGCGAAGGACGACGACCGGAGCCGTCGCACTGCCCGTGACGCGGGCGGACAATGGGCCGTAGGCGGTCGAATATGCATCGGCGTTCACCAGCACGGCGCCGGTGGCCGGATCGAACCGACCTTCGCCGCGCGTGACGCGGAACTGTGGCGCGTTCATCCGGAGATTGCCGAAGGTGACGATGCCTTCGGGGCTGTAGCCGATGTCCGAGCGGACGATCGCGTTGCCGCCGAGGAAGCTGCGCGCGCCTTCGTTGAAGATCTGCGAGGTCTGCGCGACGACGCGGCCGGTGATCCCGAAGCCGCCCTTGGGTCCCGGCACCAGCTTGGCGCCGGTCGTCAGGTTGACGATGCCGATCCCGTCGACGCGATAATTGTTGATCCGCCCCTTCAACGCGCCGGTGTAGCGCCCGGTCGACAGGTTCGCGACGACCACCGCGGTCGCGTCGATCTTGTCCGAGCGGATCTTGAGGTTGTCGGAGAGGACGTTTACGCCGGAGATCGCGAAGTCGCCGTCGATCGCGACGTTGGTCGCGAGCCCTCCGACGGCGGCGTTGAGCCCCGTCACGCGACGCGCCCGCGCCTTGATCGGTACGAGGATACGGTCCGAGTTCACGCGTGCGAGACCCTCGGCGTAAAGGTTTTCGACGCCCATGTCGCCGAACGCGATCGTTGCCGCGCGAACCTTGTAGTCGACCGTCGGCGTCGCGAACGCGCCGTCCAGCACGACGCGTGCCGTGACGTCACGACCGCTAAGGTTCGGCAGGATCGCGCCCGGGGTCAGCAGCTTCGCGTTGACCGCGAAATTGCCGAAACGGCTGTTGGCGAGATCGATCAGACCACCCGCGTCGACCGCCAGCGCGTCCGACTTCAGCGTCATCCGCGTGTCGGCCTTGCGGTCGTTGAGCGTGGTATCGATCGCCACGTCCAACTGCGGCGACGTCAGGCGCTCGACCGGACCTTCGAGATACAGGCCGGGACGCGTCGAACCGCGCACTTCGATATGGCCGTTCTTCGCAGTCAGCCCGAGGTTGGCGAGTTGCCCGCCGCCGAGCGTTGCGACGGCGCGCCCCTGCCACGAGGCCCAGCTGCCGCGGCCATCGACGGTCGCGGTCAACGGTGCCTTGAACGACCCCATCGTCGACACGACGCCGCCGACCGGAGCGGTCAGCTTCAAATTCACGTCGAGCTTGTTCTGTTCGGGCACCGCGTCGAGCTTGAGTACGAGGCGGTCGCCGCCGGCGATGCCGGGGCCGGTCAGCGCGGTCGCGTTGGTGGTTAGCTGCGCGCGCTTGTCGGCGATGTGGACCGCACCATCGATCTTGACGATATGCGTCTGGCCGGTGACCGGCTTGGCGATCAGGAAGCGATCGATCACCAGACGGTTCACGTCGATGTCGAGATCGGGCAGCAGCGGCGCGTTGGGATCGGTCGGCGTCGCGTTGAGCACCGGACGGCGCTGCAGCGTGACAAGCGGCGTGGTCAGCGAGCGGACGTGGACATGGTTCTTGGCGAACGCGAACGGACGCCAGTCGACGGCGAGCTTCGGGCTCGTAAGGAACACGCCCTTTGGATCGGACACGCGCACGTCGCTGAGCGTCATCGCGCCGTAGATCGAGCCGTCGATCCGACCGACCTTGATGTTCAGCCCCGATGCGGTGGTGTAGCCGCCGATCTGGTCCGCAACGAGGCGCCGGCCCGGATCGGTGTTGATCCCGAACAGCACGATCAGGACGAGTGCGACGAGGCCGACGACCAGGATCGCCAGCCATTTCAGGATGCGCTGCCACAAGGGGCGACGTTCGACGATGATAGTTTCGTGCGTCGTCTCGACGTGCGGAGTGCCGTTTTCGGCCATCAGAATGCCTGCCCGATCGAGATGTAGAGGGCGATCTTGCCGTCGCCCTCGCGTGGGTTCAGCGGCGTCGCGACATCGAAACGCATCGGGCCGAAGCTGGTATAGAAGCGCCCGCCGATGCCCGCGCCGTAGCGCAGGGACGACAGGTTCGGCGTGCTGCTCTCATAGCTGTTGCCGGCATCGATGAACGGCACGATGCCGAAATCGCCGAACCGGTAGCGGGCCTCGAGTGCGAATTCGTTGAGCGAGCGCCCGCCGACCGGATCGCCGTTGGGATCGAACGGCCCGAGCCGCTGATAGCCATAGCCGCGGACCGATCCGCCGCCGCCGCCGTAATAGCGCCGCGATGGTGCAAGATCGTCGCGGGAGACGCCCTGGATCGAGCCCGCCTTGGCGCGCCCGGCGATGACGATGCTGCTGGAGACGGGATAGTAGAACGTCCCCTCGATCATCGTCCGGATGTACGGCTTGACCGAACCCTGGACCGACGTCTCGGGGCTGAGGTTCAGCGTCAGGCGATAGCCCTTGGTCGGGTTGAGCAGGCTGTCCGAACGATCGAACTTCACCTGGCCCGGCAACGCGACGATGCCGTAGGTGCGGCGGACGTTCTCGCCGCGACCGAAATCATAGACGCTTTCGTTCGTGCCGACGAGTTCGCCACCGTAATAATAGGTCAGCGGCTTCTGCCAGATCGGCGTGGAATCGTAGCTCCAGCGGACGCCGACGCTGGTCGTGAACGCGTCGTACGCGTCGTAATTCGAATGGTTCGCGCCCGCCGTCAGGCTGAACGTGCGATCGCGGCGGCCTGCGTTGGCGCGGCGGAACGTGCCCGACAGGCCCTGCTCCTGCGTACCCGCGATCACCGACGCGATCAGCGCGCCCTCGTACGGGAACAGGTTGCGGTGCTGCCATGTACCTTCCGCGCGGAAGCCCTGCCCGGTCGAGAACCCGACATTGCCGCCGAGCGAGCGCGGCTTGCCCTCGCTCTGGCGCACCAGCAGGTCGACCTGCTCGGTGCCGTCGGGGTTGATCGCGCCGGTGCGGACCGGCTCGACCGACACCGTCGAAAACAGCGACGTCGCGACCAGCGCATCGCGCAGGTCGTCGGTCATCCGGTTGTCGTAGAGTTCGCCTGCCTTGAACCGCGGAAACAGGTTCAGATGCTCGAGATTGAAGACCTGATCGCCCTCGGTGCGAAGCTGGCCGAACGACGACCGCGGGCCGGTATCCACGGGAAGCGTGTACGCGCCGGTCGGGGTCTGGTCGTCGAGCAGGATGTCGCGCTCGCCGACCTTGACGAACGGATAGCCCTGCTGCGGCAGCGTCAGGCTGACATTCGCCTCCGCGCCCTGGATCCGCGCGGCCTCGATCGGATCGCCGACCTTCAGCGGCAATTGCGTACGGACCAGATCGGGCGGGGTCGTCGCGTCAGCCTTCACGGTGATCGACGACAGCGAATAGAGCCGGCCGGGTTGCGCGCTGACGGTCGCCTTCAGCCGCGCGGGCTTGGTCTTGTCGGCGTCGGGGATCGTCTCGATCGTCGAGATCGCGGTCGCATCGTAGTAGCCGAGTGACTTCAGCAGCCGCACCGCCAGCGCCTCATCCTCGCGCGCACGCGCTGCGACCTGCGTGGCGTTCGCCGCCTTGCCCTTGCCCTCGGCGAGCGCGGACAGCGCCTTGTATTCGCCTTCGAGCCCGTCGCCAGCCTTATCGAGACCCTTGGTCGCGGTCTCGTACCGGATGTCGGGCGCATCCTTGTCCTTGATATCCGCCGCGGTCTGGAGCGGGGTCGTGTCGAAGCTCGACAGCGGCGTCAGCGGTTGCGCGAGTTGTGGGTCGCTCGGGCCGGTCGGCGGCAGGACGTCGCCGGCCAGCGTCGTGGCGGGGGTCGTCGCGGTGGCGGGAGTCGCGGGTGCCTGCGCAGACGGAGCGGGCAGCGGTGCCATCGCCTCCAACGGTGCATTCAGGTCGCCGCTCAACGGCGGCAGAGCGCTGTCGAACTCGGCGTCCGGCACGATCGGCGCGTCGGCACGCGGATCGTTCGACTGCGGTTGATCGCTGGGCTTGGGCGCATCGGGGCCCTTCGCCGGGGCAGTGCCCGGCTTCACCAACTGCGCGGAACCGACGCCCGCGAATCCCGTTGTCGACGCTACCAACGCCAGAGCGAGCCAATAATGCCGGCTGTTAGAAGCTGTCACACGATCCCCTTTACGGGCAGCGATCGTGCTCGATTCACCCCCATCTTCGTCCACGTAACGCACATAGGACGGCTTGGTTTCACAAAAATTAACCTCAGACACAGCCGATTAGGCCACCGACCGGCATGACCACGGTATCGCGCCCGGGGCGGTCGATCCGTAGCGTCGCGGACGTCACGGTCGCGCCCGCCGAGATGTCGGCGCGCACGGCGACGGCCATGTCGAGCGTCGCGGTCACGTCGCCGCCGCGATATTGCGTGACGCCGCCAAAGCCGAAGCCGATCGCGGGCGACTGGGTCGTCATCGCGAAGTCGGTCGTCTTGCCATCGATCGCGAGACGGATCTGCTCAGGGTCCGCGGTCGCCATCGCGACGAGCTGCCGGCCGGCGTCCATGCTCCAGAGATACGCGGCGCACCCCTTGGCGGGGAGCTTCTGCTGGCCGATCGCACCGAGGGGACCCGGACCTGAATTGGCAGCTGGCGCAGGCGTCGCGGCTTGCAGCGCGAGCATAAGAGCGAGCGATATCATGGCGTCACGCCTATCATGAACAGCCAAGCGGGATAAGCCGCGATCGCCAGCAAAGCGCCGAACGGAAGCGCGGTGTCCGCCGCCATGCTGCGTCCCTTGAGGTGCGCGGCAAGGACAACGCCGAGTCCGATCATGCTCGCGATTAGCAGGACGGCGGGCAACATCTGCCACCCGAGCCACAGTCCGATCGCCCCGAACAGCTTGGGATCGCCGCCGCCCATCCCGTCGCGGCCACGTATGCGCCGATAGCCGACCGCGACCAGCCACAGCGTCCCGAACCCGGCGAGTCCGCCAATCAGCCGTTCCTGAAGCGGCGGGTCGATACCAAGCGCGGCGCCAACGAGCCCGGTCGCAGCCAGCAGGATCGTCAGCCGATCGGGCAGCCAGAATGCGACGAGGTCTAGGCTTGCCAACGCCAGCAACAGCCATCCGAAAACCGCGCCTGCTATGCCGACCGTCCCCGGCGCAACGAACCCCGCGGCCGAGCCGATCACCAACCCCGCCAACTCGATCCGCCAATGCACCGGACTGATCGCGACGCCGCACCCTTTACACCGGCCGTGCAGGACGAGCGCGCTAAACAGCGGCACCAGCTCGACCGCGCGGAGTGTCCGCCCGCAGCCATCGCACGCCGATCGCCCCTGCATCACCGATCGCCCGTCGGGCCAGCGCATGACCAGCGCCGCGACGAAGCTGCCGATGATCGCCCCGAGCACCCCCAACAACACCGCCCAGAACGCAGCCTCAGACACCCGTTTTCCGCACGAGGTAGCGATACACGCCGAGGAGGTTGATCCCGAACAACACGATGTTCTGCGTGCCCAGCGCCCAGTCCCCGGTCAAGGCCGCACCGCTCAGCCACGCGATCGACGAGCCGACGAACAGCACGAACCCCCACCCCGTCACGCGCCGCCCAAAATCGAGCGATACCATGAAGGCGGCGATCACCCCCGACCCTGCTGCACACCATTTGAGCGTCGCGATGAGTGTTTCCATGATGGGGGGTCTAGGCGCATCCCGCAGTGCTTTGTATTGCCGCACATCAACCCCAGATACGGGGGCAGAAGAATATATGGAGAGTGAAGTGGCCGCCGATCGAGATCCCATCGTCATCCTGTCCTACGCGCGCACGCCGATGGGATCGTTCCAGGGCGCGCTTGCGGGCGCCACCGCGACGCAGCTTGGCGCCGATGCGGTGCGTGGTGCGGTCGAGCGCTCGGGCGTTTCGGCGGCCGAGATCGAGCGGATCTACATGGGCTGCGTGCTTCCCGCCGGGCTAGGCCAGGCGCCGGCGCGACAGGCTGCGATCAACGCCGGGCTCGGCGACCATGTCGAGGCGACGACGGTCAACAAGATGTGCGGTTCGGGGATGCAGGCGGCGATCCTTGCTGCAGACGCACTGGCGGCCGGGTCGGTCGACCTGCTCGTCGCGGGCGGCATGGAGAGCATGACCAACGCGCCGTACCTATCGAAGAGCCACCGCGGCGGCGCGCGGATCGGCCATGACCGGATGTACGACCACATGTATCTCGACGGGCTCGAGGACGCGTACGAACCCGGCAAGCTGATGGGCAACTTCGCCGAGGACACCGCGCACGAATACCAGTTCACGCGCAAGCAGATGGACGACTACGCGATCGAATCGCTGCACCGGGCGCAAGCCGCGCAGAAGTCCGGCGCGTTCGACCGCGAGATCATCTCCGTCGATATCGCCGGTCGTAAGGGCACGACCACGGTCTCGCTCGACGAGCAGCCGGCGAAGGGCGACGTCGCCAAGATCCCGACGCTGAAGCCCGCCTTCTCGAAGGACGGCACGATCACCGCCGCCAACGCCTCGTCGATCTCCGACGGTGCTGCGGCCTTGGTGATGACGCGTGCGAGCGTTGCGGACCGGCTCGGCATCAAGCCGATCGCACGGGTCGTGGCGCATGCCGCACATGCCCACGCGCCGTCGCTGTTCACGACCGCGCCGGTGTTCGCTATGCGGAAAGCGATGGAGAAGGCCGGCTGGTCGGCATCGGACATCGACCTGTTCGAGGTTAACGAAGCCTTCGCCGTCGTCGCGATGATCGCTATGCGCGACCTTGGTTTGCCGCATGACAAGGTGAACATTCACGGGGGGGCTTGTGCGCTGGGCCACCCGATCGGCGCGAGCGGTGCGCGGATTTTGGCGACGTTGCTTTCGGCGTTGGAGACGACTGGCCAAAAACGTGGCCTAGCCTCGCTCTGCATCGGCGGTGGCGAAGCGACCGCGATGGCAGTGGAACTAATGAACTGATCCGCTGACTTCCCCCCTCCCTGAAAGGGAGGGGCCGGGGGTGGGTTGCCCTCCACGACTCCCGGGCGCAGTCCGGAGGGATGCCGCGCGTTCCTCCCGATATGACGCGGCGCGCTCGCAACCTACGCAACCACCCGACCGATGCCGAGATCGCGATCTGGCATAAGGTCGCGTATTTTCGCCCGCGGTTCACGCGGCAGTTGGTCGTCGAAAGGTTTATCGTCGATCTGGCTTGTCGGGAGGTGCGCCTCGCGGTGGAGTTCGACGGCAGCCAACACATCGACTCGGTTCGGGACCGTTCGAGGACGCGGCGGTTGGAAGATCTCGGTTGGACGGTGATCCGGTTCTGGAACTCCGACGTCGCTCGAAACCCAGACGGCGTGGCGGAAACGATCCTGGCAAGCGTCCTCCGTCTTCAGCGGCCGACCCACCCCCAACCCCTCCCTTCCAGGGAGGGGAGCTAGAAGGGTAGTCGGCGACCGGGGGACGTTACCCTCTTCTTACTCCCCTCCCTGGAAGGGAGGGGATGGGGGTGGGTCGGTTTCCGCATCACGCGACGCCTCCAACAAACCATCCCCTAAAGCCTCAAGGCAAAACCTCACCAGCCTCGACCCCCCAAAGCCCCCCAACGGCAACAAACCCCGCCTGCCCCTTAACATCCATCCGGCACCAGCCATTGCCACACTGGCTCAGCCGCCCGACCACGCCCGGCGCCGCACGCCACAGCACTTTGGCGGACGAGACGGGCTTCTCGCGCATTTCCACGGGCCCCGAACCCCGCACGATCGCCGTCCGCGTACCGCTCAGCAAATTCGCCTGCATCCACCCCTCGGTCCCGTCAGGATCAGCGACCTTGCGCCATTCCTTGAAGATCGCGACCACCTTGATCGGCAGATCCTGGCGTTGATACAGCCAGCTCGCCGGATACGTCCGCGCCGGCCCGGTCCGCATCCGCGCGCGCGATGCCGAGATCGACGCGTAATAGGGTACGGTCTTCTTCGTCGCGTCGGCCGCGGTCGCCGGGTCGGGCACC
Source organism: Sphingomonas sp. PAMC26645 (assembly GCF_004795835.1). NCBI lineage: Bacteria > Pseudomonadati > Pseudomonadota > Alphaproteobacteria > Sphingomonadales > Sphingomonadaceae > Sphingomonas > Sphingomonas sp. PAMC26645. The sequence goes on along the minus strand of NZ_CP039249.1, from coordinate 2,087,345 downwards.
AGCGCGGTGACAACAAGAACGGAAAGCGCGGCGGCGAGAATGCGCATGGTCATGTCCTAACTGGCGAGCCGAACTCCTATCGCGACGAACCGCTTTCCTCAACCGAAGTTGCGGTGTCAACGTTGACGCGCTTGAGCGCCTTCGCCAAGCCATCCGCATGATCGACACACGCCGCTGTCCGAACCCCAAGGTCGTCGTCACCCGCGAGCTGGCCGATACGCTGATGGATCGGATGGAGGCGCTGTTCGACACGCACAACAACCGCGCCGACGCCAAGCTCGACCGCGACCAGCTTGCCGCGGCGATGGCCGATTGTGACGTGTTCGTACCGACCGTGACCGACGATGTCGACGCGGCGCTGATCGCCGGCGCGGGCGACCGCCTGAAGCTGATCGCGAACTACGGTGCGGGCGTGAACCACATCGACCTGAAGGCGGCGCGCGCGCGCGGGATCATCGTCACCAACACGCCGGGGGTGCTCACCGAGGACACCGCCGACATGACGATGGCGCTGATCCTGTCGGTCCCGCGGCGGCTGGCGGAGGGCGAGAAGCTGGTGCGGTCGGGCCAGTGGAACGGCTGGAGCCCGGGCGGGATGCTCGGCCACCGGATCGGCGGCAAGGCGCTCGGGATCGTCGGGATGGGGCGGATCGGCCAGGCGGTCGCGCTGAGGGCACGCGCATTCGGGCTGACGATCCATTATCATAACCGCACCCGCCTCCCCGCGGTCCGCGAGGCGCAACTCGCCGCCACCTTCCATGCATCGCTCGACGACATGCTCGGGGCGGTCGACATCGTCACGATCCACACGCCCTTGAACGCCGACAGCCGCGACCTGATCGACGCCCGTCGGATCGCGCTGATGCGGCCGCACGTGTACCTTATTAACGCGGCGCGCGGCGGGATCGTCGACGAGGGTGCGCTGGTCGACGCGCTGGAGGCGGGCAGGCTCGCCGGCGCAGGTCTCGACGTCTGGGCGCACGAGCCGGCGATCGATCCGCGGCTGCTCGCGCTGCCCAACGTCGTGATGCTGCCGCACATGGGCTCGGCGACACTCGAAGGGCGGATGGCATCGGGCGAGCGCGTCATCCAGAATATCCGGATGTGGGCGGATGGCCATCGCCCGCCGGATCAGGTGCTCGACGGCTGGATCTGAGTCCGCCGATACGATCTGCGTCAATATTTCGGAACTGATGCCGCGATGCAGCATTTGTTGGATACCCCCGGAGAGACAGGAGTATCCAAGATGAAGAAGTTTGCCGTTTCCGCCCTGCTGGTCGTATCTGCCGTCTCGATAAGCGCATGCTCCACGCTCAAGGGCGCAGGCATCGGTGCTGCGGGTGGCGCAGGCGTTGCCGCCGCGACCGGTGGCAGCGTCGAGAAGGGTGCGGCCGTTGGCGGCGCTGGTGGTGCCGTCGTCGGCACGGTCGCCGATTGATCGGGCCGGACACCACGCGAAATGGTGGCGGCTATACCGCCCGCCCTTGTTTCGTTCGCCAGTTAATCCTCCCCCGCTAGGGGGAGGTGGCACCGACGGTGACGGAGGGGGAGGAAAGCGAAACATACGTTCCGTGTCCTCCCCCTCCGACCGGCAAGCGTCAGCCACCTCCCCCTGGCAGGGGAGGATTTAGACTTCAGTCAGACCGCACGCATCCAATGCGTCCGCGCGACGTTCCCGGTCATCACCTTCGACCCAAACGCCTTGATGATCTTTGCCGCATCCGCGCTGTTCATCAGCACGACGCGCGTGCCACCTGATGGCAGCGTCTCGATCGCACTGATGATCGCGTCATGCTTCTTGCACATCGCCACTACCTGAGGCTGTTCGACGCTGACGTTGACGGCGCGCGAGATCGGCACGACCGTTTCGGTGCCCGTCGTCACGATGCGGCCCCTGAGATCACGAAGAAAGAATAGATCGTCATGCGGCATTCCCGGCTCGGAGCGGGAGCGCAAAGCATCTCTCAGTCGCAGCCTGCCCGTACGAAGCGCCGCGATAACCAATCTATGCGCGCTATCGCCCCGAACGGCAATGGCGCTCCGGCCCCCGCTATGCCCGCACCCGCAGCAAAGCGAGACCGAACCCGACGAAGATCGCACCCGTCACGCGGTCGAACGCGCGTCGCAATGCAGGACGCGTAAGATAGCGCGCGAGCGTCCGCCCACCGGCTGCATACACGCCGTACCAGAAGCTCTCGACCGCCGCGAAAGTCACCACGAGTATCGCGAACTGCGGCGCCTGCGCTGACGCGCGGTCGACGAACTGCGGCAGGAAGGCGGCGGCGAACAGCAACAACTTTGGGTTGCTAATGCCGATCACGAACCCGCCGCGAAACAGACGTCGCGCCGACACGGTCGGGGGGAGTGCCACCGGTGTGGTATCGTCGCCGACGTCGATCGGAGACCCCGCCCCGCGCCACGCCTTGATCCCGAGGAATATGAGGTACGCGACGCCGGCATAGCGCAGCGCGTCGAACACCCGGGGCCATGCCGCCAGCAACGCCGACACGCCCGCCGCCGACGCCGCCAGCACGAGCACCAGCGCGGTCAGGCACCCCGCCATCGCCGCGACGCTGCGCCGCGCGCCGAAGGCGATGCTGCGCGTCATCACGTGCAGCATGTTTGGTCCGGGAGTCCCGCATAACAGGAACACCGCGACTACGAACAACCACCAGGCGTGTAGCGTCATAGGTATTCCCTATTCCTAGTCGCCGACTTGTTCAGTGCGGCTCTTGTCGAAGCAGGACGGCCGCATTCGAACGACGGCCTGCTCTTCCTTGTTCTCCCGCGAAGGCGGGAGCCCAGACTGGGTCCCCGCCTTCGCGGGGAAACAAGCTTCGGTTGGTTCCAACCGATAAGCGCCGATCTGTCCCAGGGCACGAGGTGTAGCACAACCTATACTATCGAAAGCACGACATCATCGACGCACAACGCCCCTCGCCTCAATCCCCCGTCAAAATCCGATCGACCAACTGCCCGACACTCGGCACGAACCCGTTCGAGTAGAACGGATCCTTCTTGAAATTATACGCCGCATGCCCCGCGAACATCAGGTTCTGGTCGATGTCTCCGCCGTGCGCGATGTCCTGCAACGTCTTCTGAATGCAGAAGCTGCGCGGGTCGGCGAGGCGTCCGGTCGAGTTGGTCTCGGTATCCGCCCAGCTCGAGAACGAGCATTGCGACAGGCAGCCCATGCAGTCGGCCTGGTCCTTGCGGATCATGCCCTTCTCGGTCGGGCTGACGAACACCAGCGTGTTGTCCGGCGTCTTGAGCGCATCGGTATAGCCCTCGCCGAACCACTGCCGCGCACGCAGCAGGTCGTTGCGCGTGACCCAGAAGTTCTTGCCCTTCACGCCAACGTCGAGCTGGAACACATGATCGCCAGCCTCCTGCGTCGAGAACGCGATCTGACGCTCGGACCGAGCCTCCAACGAGCGCAGGAACGGATTGCGCACCGCGGACGAATAGAAGCCGGTCGGCGAGAACTTGTGCAGCAGCACGTCGCCTTCCTCGATCCGCGTCAACGCGTCCTTCCACCCCTGCGGGATAGGGCTCTCGCGCGTCAGCAAGGGCCGCGTGCCGAACTGGAACGCGATCGTGCCGAGCTCCGGATTGTCGATCCAGTCGTTCCAGTCGCGCAGATACCAAACGCCGCCAGCCATGACGATCGGCACGTCGTCCGAGATGCCGCCTTCGCGCATAACGTCGCGGAGTTCCTTCACGCGCGGATACGGGTCCTGCGGCTTCAACGGATCCTCGGCATTCGACAAGCCGTTATGCCCGCCTGCGAGCCACGGATCCTCGTACACCACCGCAGCAAGCCACTCGGCCGCCTTCGAATAGGCGCGCTTCCACAGCGCCCGGAAGGCGCGGCCGGAGCTGACGATCGGCAGGTAGCTCACGCCGTAGGAGGCGGTGATCTCGGACAGCTTGTACGGCATGCCCGCACCGCAGGTGACGCCGGCAACCTTCCCCCGCGTGCGCTCGAGAACGCCGTGCAGAATCCGCTGCGCGCCGCCCATTTCCCACAGCACGTTGATGTTGATCGCGCCCTTGCCGTCGGCGATCTCGTAGGCGCGCTCGACCTGCTGGACCGCGCCTTCGATGGCGTACTGAACGAGCTCCTCGTGACGGTCGCGCCGGGTCAGGGCCGCATAGACCTGCGGGATGATCTTGCCCTCGGGATCGTAGCTGTCCGCGTTGACCGCCGAGACGGTGCCGATGCCCCCGGCCGCAGCCCAGGCGCCGGCCGACGCGTGGTTGGTCGCGGCGACGCCCTTGCCGCCCTCAACCAGAGGCCAGACTTCCCGACCGTTATAGACGATAGGCTTCAGGCCCTTGAACACGACGTCACCTCTCCCGGAAAATACGGCCCCCTATATCGCAAGGACGCAACGCGCGAGCAATATTACGACCTAGGTTAGTAGTTCGCCTAGTACGCCAGGCCGACCGAGTGCATCCTCGTACAGCGCACGATAGCGAGCGATCATAACCGCTTCGTCGAATTCAGCCCGCGCCTTGGCCTGGTTCGCGGCGCCGACCGAGGCGCGCAACGCCGGATCGGCGACCAGCGCCTGCAACGCGTCGCGTAACCGCACTTCGCCGGGGAGTTCAGTCACGAACGGCAAATTCTCCGCCGAGACCATCCGCCTGATATCGCCGACCGGGTAGCTCGCGATCGGCAAGCCGGCCGCCATCGCCTCGACCACCGAGATCGGAAACTGCTCGCTCCGCGACGACAGCGCCAGCATGTCGAAATGGCCGATATAGCGGTACGGCCGATCGAGGAATCCGGGCAGTACCAGCTTGTCCGCCATCCCCATCGCCGCGGCGGCCTGCAGTATGTTCGCGCGCTCCGGCCCCTCCCCGACGATCACGAGGCGAACCCGCCCGGAAACGCCACCGACCGCACGCACCAGCGCAGTCAGGTCCTTCACCTCGCGCAAGCCCACCAGCGCGCCGATCACGACTTCCTTGGCGTTGGGCGTAAACCCCGGAATCGCCTTGGGTTCGGGCCTTTGCGCGTAATAGGCGGTGCCGATCCCGTTGACGATCCGGTGGACCCGCTCGCGCGGCTGCTTCCACGTCTTCAGCGCGATGCCTTCCAGCACCTCGGACGGCACCGCCAGCGCATGCGCCGCGCCCAGCGCGAGCCGCCGGTAGATGTTGCGCTCGATCTTGAGCCCGCCCGCTTCGTCCGCGTTGAACCCGTCCTCGTGATGCACCAGCGGCGGCGCGCCCTTGGCGAACGCCCGTCGCGCCATCGCCCCGTCGATCGCACCCCAGTTGTACGTCAGCACCAGGTCGAACCGCCGCATATACTGCGCTATCGCCTCGTAGCGCGCGACCGAAGGCTTGCCCGTCAGCGGCGGCGGGTTCTGCGCGATCTCGTAGCGCACCCCCTTCGCGATCGAGTCCCGCGCGCTTAGCGCATCGGGCACGCCCGACACGATGGTGTGTTTCGCGCGATCGCCGAACGCATTCATGAGCCGAACCGCGCGCGCCTCCTTCCCTCCTAGGTCGAACGAGGAGTGGAGGTGGAGGATGTTGACGGGAGCGGCCATGGCCGACGCGATGCCGATTTTCGCGAGCGCTTTCAAGGGCGCGTGCGGACTTACCGTGCGTCAGCGCTGGCAACACAATCGGCATCGGTACAGTATTCCCGTCGAATCGGACCATTCATCCAAGTCTTTGCATCGATAGCCAAGCGAAACGGACAATGTTCGCGTTGAGCCTTATGCGACCTAGCCCGTAAAACAGCTGGACCGAAATACCGGCAATAAAAGGATGACCGTTATGGCTGCCTATGATTTCGACCCAAAACAGATTCAGAGTGCTCTCGACGCCGCTGCGCAACATGCAAAGTCGGCCAATATTGCTTCGGTTAGTGCGGAGACCGACGTTTCCAATGGCGGTGCATTGGTACTGGCCGGCGGGTGTATCAGCGTCACGGTTAACAACGGACAGGTCTGCGTCAATCTGCCACTAGGGTTCGGCTCGATCTGCCTGCCCATTCCGTCGATCTTCCCCAGCGGAACCGCAGCGCAGGCTTGCCTCGACATCTGCACGACATGGGGCATCCCTACCGGCGTGAAGGTCACGATCTCGGTCGCCGGCCATGTCGTCGTTTCGAAGTCGTTCGGCCGCTGCTGATCCGACTTTCCAGGAGGGAGGCCGCGCGCTGCGTCCTCCCTCCTGGCTAGCACTCAGCCTGCGAACACGGCCTTCGCGATATGCGTGATCCGGCATGCCAGATCCGCCTCACCACTAGCCACCACGTAGAAGTCGCCCGCGTCGGCGATGCCCGTCGTGAAGACGACGTTGTCGAGGTACATGCTGTCCTTCAATGGCTCGGTCAGCGTCGGGTTCGGCTCCAGCAGCGCTGTATGCTCGGTCGCCACGGTGATCGAGGGATCGTCCTTGTCTAGGATCGACCAGTACGTCCGGTAAATCCCGACCACGCCCGATGGCTCCACCCCGTGCCACAGCGTCAGCCAGCCACGATCGGTCAAGATCGGAGGCGCGCCGCCACCCATCCGCGCGGTCGCGACGGTGGCAGCATGGGGGCGGATGCCGGGCTTGTCGTGCGGCTTCCAATGCAGCGCATCGGGTGAGCGCGACAGGTTGATCGACGGCCCGCTGCGCCATTCGCTACCCGGCGGATACGCGAAATACAGATCGCCGAGCGGGCGGGTCTGTGCCCAATACTGCCCACCGATCAGACCCTCGAAGATCAGCATGTCCTTGTTCTGATGGTCGAGGACGATCCCCTCGAGCTGCCAGTCGAGCGCATCAGCGGACGAATATAGCGTCGTCGAATGCCGCTCCGGGCTTACGGAACAGGTGGTCATCAGATACCGATCGCCGACCTTCGAGATCCGCGCATCCTCGACGCCGTAGCATTGGTACGAGGTGCGCGGCGCGATCGCCTTGTCGTAATGCACCGCGACCACCGAGCGGCCCTCAGGCTCGAGCTCGACCGGCAACAGCCACGACAGCGACGTCAGCGCCATCACCTTCCACCCGCCGCCGGGGATCAGGAATTTGCGCGGATCCTTGGTGTCCACCATCTGCAACGGCCACGCATCGAGCAGGTACGCACCGTCCTGCCAACGGATTGCGTGGACGTTGCCGTTCTTGACCGGCTGCTTGAGCGCCTCGGCGACGCGCACCATCAGCATTAGATTGCCGTTCGCCAGCCGCGTCATCCCGGGATTGAACGCGCCGAGCACATAAGTTTCGGCGCCGACCTTCCCCGCCAGCGGCGAGCGCGACAGGTCGATGTCGGCGGGGGTGAAGACGAGCTGATCGAACATGCTATTCTCCTTGGTAAGTATGCCGTGTTCCCCCGCGAAAGCGGGGGCCCAGGGTCACGAATGCCGCCCTATGGTATCCTGGGCTACCGCCTTCGCGGGAGAACTAGGAGGAAAGATCATTCTCCCTCAAGCGCCCGCGGGACGATGACGATCTGCTGGATTACCGATCGCGTCGGCTGGGTAAGCAGGAACTCGACCCCCGCCGCGATGTCCTCGCCGCGCAGCATCTGCTCAGCCTCGATCATCTGGCGCTGCTTGTCGTCGGGCACGTCAGGATACTGCATGTCCGACCCGACCTTGCCCGGCTCGACCAGCGATACACGAATACCCTTCGGCCCCAGTTCGCGCCGCAACGCCTCCGAAAACCCCGCGATGCCAGACTTGATCCCGGCATACACGGTCGAGCTTGGCCCGAGGATATGCGCGCTCAGCGAGCCGATGATGACCATGTCGCCGATCGGCGTCATCCGGTGCGCCGCATGATGCGCGCTGAGCAGGTACGCTGTGAAATCGACCGCGATCGCGTAGCGAAGCTCGTCCTCGGTCATCTGGGTCAACCCGCCCGCCGCGACCGCCGCGTTGATGACAGTGATATCGAAGCCGCCAAGATACGCTTCGCCCGCATCGAAGAACGCGCGGACCTTGTCGGGGTCGGCGAGTTCGGTGATCATCCCGTCGCCCTCGCCGACTTCGCGGATGTGCGTCAGCGCATCGGCCAAATACCGTTCGTCGCGCCCACAAATATAGACCTTCACGCCGTTAGCGGCGAGCATGACCGCGATCGCCCGGCCGATCCCGGTCGTGCCCCCGGTAATGATCGCGCGGCGGCCCCTGAGCGGGCGGGCAGTCGTGTGGAGGTCGGCGCGTTCGGTCATCGAGTTTCCCGGCTTGTCAGTAAGGTCGACGCCAAACGCGCAGTCCCAGCCGGATGTCCCTAAGCGCGGATCGCCGCCCCCTCAAGCGCGCGCGCCAGCAACCGGTCGATCGGCCCCTGCAGCATCGTCTCGCTCAGAGTCGGCGCATGGCCGACACCCGGCACCGTCACCAGTTCGGCCTGATCGAGCGATGCCGCCATCCGCTCGGCCGTCGCCGCCGACAGCAGGTCCGAGCGTCCGCCGCGCACGATCAACGTCGGCACCTCACGGAGCGAGCCCAGCGCCTGCCACATGTCCGGCCCCGCCTCGTTCCCTGGCACACGGAACGGCTCGGCGATCTTGAGGTCGTAATCGAGCACGATCCGCCCCGAGCTATTGAGTCGGTACAGCCGCTTGGCCATCGCCAGCCAGTCCTCGATCTGCCAGTCGGGATAGACGTCGGCGTTGTTCTCCGAAACGCAGCGCGCTGCATGCATCCAGGTCGGGAAGACGCTCGCCTTGCCGACATAGCCGCGGATTCTCGACAGGCCCTGCGCGTCGATCTCCGGACCGACGTCGTTGAGCAGCGCCGCCATCATTCGACCGCGCGATGGCCCCGCCATCAGCATCGTCACGATCCCGCCGAGCGACGTGCCGAACGCGATGTACCGATCGATACCCTGATCGGTCAGCAATGCCTCCACGTCCTGCACGTACGTCAGCGGCACATACGACATCGGGTCCTTCGCGTAGGCGCTCTCGCCCCGCCCGCGAAAGTCCACCGCGATCAGGCGCCAGCGCCCCGCCAGCCTGGCCGCCAACGCATCGAAATCGCGCGCATTCCGCGTAAGCCCCGCCATGCAAATGATTGGCGGCTGGCCTTCCGCGCCGCCCGGATAGTCCCTCGCGTGCAGTCTCAGCCCGTCGTTGGACCACCAATAGAGGTTTTCGTAAGCGGCCATGGTTGCGTCCTTCGGGTAGCGGCCACCATATCGCCGCATGCCCATCTCCCCGCAAGCCTATCGCCCCGAAGCAAAGCTCCTCGACCTCGGCGATGGCTTCTTCGATCCCGTCGCGCCCGCCAACTTCCCCGAGACGCGAACCCGTTTCCGCAACGATCGCGCCGCCGCGCAAATCGGTCTCGACGCGCTGACCGACGACGAGTGGACGCGTCATTTCGGCCGGTTCGAGCCGCTCCCCGGCACGCTCCCCCAGCCGTTCGCGCTCCGCTACCACGGCCATCAGTTTCGCAACTACAACCCCGATCTCGGCGACGGCCGCGGCTTCACCTTCGCGCAGATGCGGGATGACCGAGGCCGGTTGATGGACCTAGGTACCAAGGGATCCGGCCAGACGCCGTGGAGCCGCGCGGGCGACGGCCGCCTCACACTCAAGGGCGGTGTCCGCGAAATCCTCGCGACGGAGATGCTCGAAGCGCTCAACGTCCCCACCTCGCGCACGCTGTCGCTAGTCGAGACCGGCGAAGAACTTCAACGTGGCGATGAGCCTAGCCCGACGCGCTCGGCGGTCCTCGTCCGCCTCAACCACAGCCACGTCCGCATCGGCAGTTTCCAGCGCCTCGCCTACCACCGCGACGAAGCGGGCTTGCGCAAGCTCGTCGGCTACACGCTGCGCAACCTCTACGACGAGGACAACGACGATCCGGTCCGCCTGCTCGACCTCGTCGTCGCCCGCACAGCGCGTCTCGCGGCCCGCTACATGGCGGCGGGTTTCGTCCACGGCGTGCTCAATTCGGACAACATCAACGTCACCGGAGAAAGCTTCGACTACGGGCCGTGGCGCTTCGCCCCGACCTGGGACCCGGCCTTCACCGCCGCCTATTTCGACCATCAGAGGCTCTACGCGTTCGGTCGCCAGCCCGAGGCGATCCACTGGGACGTGATGCAACTCGCCGTTGCGCTCCGCCAGATCGCCGAGAGCGACCCGTTGGTGGCCGCGCTCGACCAGTTCGGTCCGCGCTACCAACCCGAGGTCACGCAGGCGATCCTCTGGCGCCTCGGCGTCCGCTCGCGCGATCCGGATACCGACCGCGACCTCGTCCAGGCCACCGAACGCGCGCTCCGCACCTCCGGCGTCGGGATCGACCGGTTCTTCTTCGACGCGTTCGGTGGGGATTTGCCCAGCGCCTACGACGAACCCTGGGCCGAAGTCCGCGCCGCACTCGCGTCCTACGAACCCCGGAAAGACCGCTCGCACCCCTATTGGTCGGGCGAGCCATGCAGCATGCTCATCGACGAGGTCGAAGCGATTTGGGCCCCGATCGCCGAGCACGACGACTGGACAGCACTAAATGCAAAAGTGGCCGTGATCCGCGACATGAGCCAGGCACTGGCCGATTAATTGGAATCAAACCCGATTTGGGGCAAGAGCGGCACCATGTCCGACGAGATCATCTCCTACGAACCTGCCACCGGTGCGGTCCTCTGGCGCCACCCGATCGGCGACGTCGACGCCGAAGTCGCCTGCGCGCGTGCCGGCTGGTCGAGCTGGGCGTCGAAACCGCTCGCCTTCCGGATCGAGACGATGCGGCGCTTCAGCAACATCGTCCGCCAGCGCAACGACGCGTTCACCGACCTGATCGCACGCGAGACCGGCAAGCCGATCTGGGAAGCGCGCGGCGAGGTCGAGACGGTCATCGCCAAGGTCGACATCTCGGTCAGTGCCTATGCCGATCGCACCGCGCAGCGCCGCCTCGAAGCGACGATGGGATCGCGGATCGCCGTCCGCCACAAGCCGCACGGCGTGCTGGCCGTGCTCGGGCCGTACAACTTCCCCGCGCATCTGCCCAACGGCCACATCGTCCCCGCGCTGATCGCCGGCAACGCGGTCGTCTTCAAGCCATCCGAAAAGACCCCCGCCGTCGGCGCGTTCCTCGTCGAGTGCTTCCGCGCCGCCGGTGTCCCGCCCGAGTGTATCCGCCTCGTCATCGGTGGCCCCAACGAGGGTAAGGCGCTCGCCGCGCACCCCGATATCGACGGGCTGCTGTTCACCGGCTCGGCGCGTACCGGCCTAGCGCTCAATCGCGCGTTCGCCGACAAGCCCGAGAAAATCCTCGCGCTCGAGATGGGCGGCAACAATCCGATCGTCGTATGGGACGCGCCCGACCTGCACACCGCCGCCGTGCTCATCATCCAGTCGGCCTTCACCACCGCCGGCCAGCGTTGCACCGCCGCGCGCCGGTTGATCGTCGACACGAAGCTGTATGACCCGCTGGTCGCCACGCTCGACAAGATGGTCGGCCGGATCATCGTCGGCGAACCGCACGCGAACCCGGCGCCGTTCATGGGCCCGGTGATCGACAACGAAGCGGCCGAGCAACTGACCGAGAGCTTCCTCGAACTGCTCACGCGCGGTGGTAGCCCGATCCGCCATCTCGAACGCCCGGTCGAGGACCTGCCGTTCCTGAAGCCCGCACTGATCGACGTCACGGACATCGCCGACCGCCCCGATATCGAGCTGTTCGGCCCGATCCTGCAGGTCGTCCGCGTCGACGATTTCGACGCCGCGATCGCCGAGGCGAACAACACGCGCTACGGCCTGTCCGCCTCGCTGATCAGCCAGACCCCCGCGCTCTACGACCGCTTCTGGGCGAACATCCGCGCCGGCATCGTCAACTGGAACAAGCCCACCAATGGTGCCTCGTCAGGCGCGCCGTTCGGCGGCATCGGCTGGTCGGGCAATCACCGGCCAAGCGCTTATTATGCAGCCGACTACTGCGCCTACCCGGTCGTCAGCAGCGAATCCGAAAGCGCGCGCGCGTCAATCGGGATCGGCCTAGCCGACGGCTGAGACCTTCGATCCTCCCCCGCCAGGGGGAGGTGGCTGGCCCTTGCCAGACGGAGGGGGCGGTAAGAGACGACTTTGGTTCCGTGTCCTCCCCCTCCGTCGCTACGCGCCACCTCCCCCTGGCGGGGGAGGATCGTCCGGTTCGGCGACAGCCACCTTGATCTACTTAGCGCAAAAGCAATCCTACCTCCCGCCAAAGCATCATTCGGTTGCAGCACAGCGCCCATCCGCCCATCTCCGGTCGCATGGCAAGCCTCCTAGACCCCACCGCCCGCGGGCGCGTCATCCTCGTCGGGGCGGGCCCGGGCGATCCCGGCCTCCTCACCGTCCGCGCGGTCGAGGCGCTGAAGACCGCCGACGTCGTCGTGCACGACGGACTGATTGACCCGCGCGTGCTGGACATCGCGCCGCCGTCCGCACAGCGCATCTCGGTCGCCAAGCAGCGCGCGCGCCACACTTTGCCGCAGGAAGCGATCAACGCGCTGATCATCGCGCACGTTAAGACCGGCGCGATCGTCATCCGGCTCAAGGGCGGTGACCCGTTCGTCTTCGGCCGCGGCGGCGAGGAAGTCGAAGCGGTCCGCGCGGCCGGACTGCCCGTCGAAGTGATCCCCGGCGTATCGGCCGCACTCGGTTGCGCTGCCGAGGCGATGCTGCCGTTGACGCACCGCGATCATTCGAGCGCGGTCAGCTTCGTCGCGGGCCAGTGCAAGGGCCTGACCGAACAGGACTGGTCCGGGCTCGCCGGCCAAGGCCGCACGCTGGTCATCTACATGGGCATCGCCACCGCGACCGAGATCGCCGACAAGCTGATGGCCGACGGCGTCGCGCCCGACATGCCCGTCGCCGTGCTCGAACGCGGCACGCTCAAGGGCAGCCGTGCGATCCGAACGCTGCTTGCCGATCTCGGCGCGATGGTCACGCGCGAGGCGGTGAAAAGCCCCGCGATCATCGTCGTCGGCGAAGTCGTCGAGCTGTCGGACGCCGAAGACAAACTCGCCCGCTGGGCTCGCGTAGCAGAGGACGCCGCCGCATGAAGCTGTTGACCGGAAACGACCTTCCCACCGGCGATGTCGTCTGGTGGACCGGAAATGGCTGGTCGCGCCATATCGAGGATGCGGCCGACGTCGGCGTCGCGGGCGAAGCGATCCTCCAGGCGGAGGAAGGCGCACGCCGCGTCAACGTGCCGTATCTGATCGAGGCGACGCAGACCGACGAAGGCCCCCGCCCCGCCCACATCAAGGACCGCATCCGCGCCTTGGGCCCGACGATGCGGCCCGACCTGACTCTCAAACCCGCCGACCCCAACGCCGGCAGCTGGGTAATCTGATATGTATAAATACGACGAATACGACCAGGCGATCGTCGACCAGCGCGTCGATGAGTTCCGCGACCAGGTCCGCCGCCGCCTCTCGGGTGAGCTGACCGAGGACCAGTTCAAGCCGCTCCGGCTGATGAACGGCCTGTACCTCCAGCTGCATGCGTACATGCTGCGCGTCGCGGTGCCGTACGGGACGCTGGACGGGCGCCGGATGCGGATGCTCGGGCATATCGCGCGGAAATACGATCGCGGCTACGGCCACTTCACCACGCGGCAGAACATCCAGTTCAACTGGATCCAGCTCGACCAGACCCCGGACATCCTCCAGGAGCTGGCGACGGTCGAGATGCATGCCATCCAGACGTCGGGTAACTGCATCCGCAACATCAGCTCCGACCAGTTCGCCGGCGCCGCCGCGGACGAAGTCGCCGACCCGCGCCCCTGGGCCGAGCTGATCCGCCAATGGTCGACGTTCCACCCGGAATTCACCTACCTACCGCGCAAATTCAAGATCTGCGTGATCGCGGCGGACGAGGATCGCGCGGCGATGCGGCTGCACGATATCGGCATCGGGCTGCACGTCCGCGACGGTGAGCTCGGCGCGAAGATCTTCGTCGGCGGCGGCATGGGCCGCACGCCAATGATCAGCCACGAGATCCGCGATTTCGTCCCCGCCGACGACCTGATGAGCTATCTCGAGGCGTGCCTGCGCGTCTACAATCGCTACGGTAGGCGCGACAATATCTACAAGGCGCGGATCAAGATACTGCTCCACGAGATTGGCCCCGACGAATATCGCCGCCAGGTAGAGGAGGAGTTCGCCGCGGTGAAGGGCCTCGGCCTCGATCCTCCGCGCGCGGAACTGGAGCGCATCACGAGCCACTTCGGCGCGCCGGAGTTCGACGCCAATGCCTCGACCGACATCGACCGCAGCGATCCCGACTTCGCGGTCTGGCTCGACCAGAACGTGAAGGCCCACAAGCAGCCGGGCTATGCGATCGTCAACATCAGCCTCAAGCCGATCGGCGGCATCCCCGGCGACGCATCGGCGGATCAGATCGGCGTGATGGCGGATCTCGGCACGCGCTACAGCTTTGACGAACTGCGCGTCACGCATGCGCAGAACATCGTCCTGCCACACGTCCGCATCGCCGACCTGCATGCGGTGTGGTCGGCGCTGAACGACGCCGGGCTTGCTGAAGCCAATCTCGACCTGATCAGCGATATCATCGCCTGCCCCGGTCTCGATTATTGCAGCCTCGCCAACGCGCGCTCGATCCCGCTCGCGCAGAAGATCGCGACGCGGTTCGGCAGCCTCGATCGCCAGCGCGATCTCGGCGAACTGAAGCTCAAGATCAGTGGCTGCATCAACGCGTGCGGGCACCATCACGCCGGTCACATCGGCATCCTCGGCGTCGACAAGAAGGGCACCGAGAATTACCAGCTCTCGCTCGGCGGCTCGGGCGCGGAGGACGTGAGCCTTGCGAAGATCACCGGCCCCGGTTTCTCCGAGGATGGCGTGGTCGACGCGATCGAGCGCGTCACCGACCGGTATTTGCAGGTCCGCGACCCCGGCGAGCGCTTCCTCGACACCTACCGCCGCGTCGGCTTCGAGACGTTCAAGGAGGCGATCTATGGTTGAGTATCCGGACCAGACGCTGCTCCGCTTCCGCGACGACGAGCCGCATGACGAGCCGGCGGTGACGCTCGATTCGTTCATCGGCCAGAGCAACGCGGCGGCCGTGCGCCTGGAGGCAGGTGACGACGCACGAGCGCTGTTGCCGCAGATCGACCAGCTCGCGCTGATCGAGGTGAGCTTCCCCGGCTATCGCGACGGGCGCGGCTATTCGTCCGCGCGGATCCTGCGCGAGGCGGGCTATACTGGCGAACTGCGCGCGCAAGGCGACGTGCTGGTGGACCAGATTCCGCTGATGCGGCGCTGCGGGTTCGACAGCTTCGCACCCCAGGCGCCGATCGATATCGACGTGCTGCGCGCGAGCCTGGAACGCTACGATACGCCGTACCAGAAGGCGGCGGACAGCGCGGTGCCGGTGTGGAAGCTGCGCCATGGGTGAGCCCGCGCGCCAACTCGACATGATCGACGTCACGCCGGCGTTCACGCGCGCCGACGCGATGGCGATGCAGGAGCGGTTCGGGGGCGTCTCCGCGCAGGAGATGCTGTTCGAGCTGCTCGTCGGCGAGTTGCGCGGGCGGATCGCGGCGGTGTCGTCGTTCGGCGCCGAGTCGGCGGTGCTGCTCCACATGGTTTCGCAGGTCGATGTCGATGTGCCGGTGGTGTTTACGAATACGCAGAAGATGTTCGGCGAGACCTTGGCGTACCGTGACGAGCTGGCGGAGAGACTGGGGTTCACCGACCTGCGCGTGTTCCGTCCCGATCCGCGGTTGCTCGCGATCAAGGACAAGACGGGGTTGCGGTGGTCGTATGATCCCGACGGCTGTTGCGATCTGCGGAAGGTGGAGCCGTTGCGGCGGGCGCTGGCGCCGTTCGATGCGTGGATTTCGGGGCGGAAAGGGTTCCAGTCGGGCACCCGTACCGCTCTCCCCCGCTTCGAAGAAGACGAGGGCCGCCTGAAGATCAACCCGCTGGCAGATTGGGACAAGGCCAAGCTCGACGCGTATTTCGCCGAGCATGAGTTGCCGCGGCATCCGCTGGAGGCGCAGGGCTATCTCTCGATCGGATGCGCGCCCTGCACCACGAAGGTAGCGCCGGGCGAAGACCCGCGCGCAGGCCGCTGGCGCAGTTTCGACAAGGTCGAATGCGGCATCCACGCCCCCACCGATTACGATCCGATGATTTGATCCAATTCCCTCGCCCCTACGGGGAGAGGGAGGGAGGAGCCACTTGGCGACGGAAGGGAGAGGGGCGTTGGGGTGCAACGCCCTGAGCCTCACTCCCCTCTCCCTTCCCACGGCCAAGTGGCCGCGGGCCCCTTCCCTCTCCCCGGAGGGGCGAGGGAGACGATGGGATCAATACTCGGCGAGATCCGAGAACTTCGTAATCGTCGGATCGAACTTCATCCGCACCTTGCCGGTCGCACCGTGGCGCTGCTTGGCGATGATGAGTTCCGCCAGGCCGTAGACCCGTTCCATCTCCGCCGCCCACGACGCGTGATCCTCGAAGATCTTCGAACTGTCGCCTTCCGCCGGGCGTTTGGGCTCCTTCGACGCGACGTAATAATCCTCGCGGTACACGAACCAGACCATGTCGGCGTCCTGCTCGATCGACCCCGACTCGCGAAGGTCCGACAGCATCGGCGTCTTGTCCTCGCGCGATTCGACCGCACGCGACAGCTGCGACAGCGCCAGCACGGGCACGTTGAGGTCCTTCGCCAGCGTCTTCAGCCCACGCGAGATCTCGGAGATTTCCTGGACGCGGTTGCCGTCCTTGCTCTTGCCCGACCCCGACAATAGCTGGAGGTAGTCGACCACCACCAGCCCGATCTCGTTGTTGTGCCGACGCTGCAACCGGCGCACCCGCGTATGCAGCGCGCCGATCGAGAGACCGCCGGTATCGTCGATGAACAGCGGCAAATTCTCAAGCTCGGCAGCAGCAGCCGCGAGCTGGGCGAACTCGGTGCGGCTGATCTTGCCCATGCGGAGCGATTCGGACGAAATCTGCGACTGCTCGGCGAGAATGCGCGTCGCGAGCTGATCCGCGGACATTTCCAGCGAGAAGAACGCGACCTTCGCGCCGACCGAGTCCTTCGGGGCGATCCCGTCGGCCATGTCGCGCATCCAGCGCCGCGCGGCGTTGAACGCGATGTTGGTGGCGAGCGACGTCTTGCCCATGCCCGGACGACCGGCGAGGATCATGAGATCGCTGTGATGCATGCCGCCGATCTTCGCGTTGATCGAATCGATGCCGGTGGTGACGCCCGACAGGTTGCCGCCCGAGTTCAGCGCGCGCTCAGCCATCTTGACCGCCGCGGTCGTCGCCTGCGCGAACGACTTCACCGTGTTCTCGGATCCGCCATCCGCCGCAACCTTGAACAGCTCTTCCTCGGCGAGCTCGATCTGCGCGCGCGGATTGACCTCCTCGGAGGTGTCCATCGCGCGATCGACCAGCGTGCGGCCGACCGACACGAGCGCACGCAACATCGCGAGGTCGTAGATCTGCTGCGCGAACTGGCGCGCACCGATCAGGCCCGCACCGCTGCCCGTCAGCCCAGCCAGATACGCCGGCCCGCCCAACTCGCGCATACCCTCGTCCGCATCGAACATCGGCCGCAGCGTCACCGGCGTCACCAGCATGTCGTTGCCGCGCAGCGTCTTGATCGCCGCGAAGATGCGCCCGTGGACCGGCTCGAAGAAATGCCCCGGTTCGAGCTTGTCGACCAGATCGTCCGCGAGGCGGTTGTCGATCATCATCGCGCCGAGCATCGCGGCCTCGGCTTCGACGTTGCGGGGAAGTTGCTGCGGTTCGGGGACCGCGGGAACGGGGAATGCGAGAGTTGCCATCCCCTGCACCTACGCGATGGACGGGTCCTCGTCCAAGCTATCGCGCCGGAATGCTGGGGATAAGTGACAGGGCGAATGTCCCCCGCTATCGAACCGGTATGGCCGACCCGCGGATCATCGACGTGCAACTCGACGAGACCAGTCTCGGCTGGCGCTCGCCCGACGTCGAGCAGGAGCGGCGGATCGCGATTTTCGACCTGATCGAGGGCAATCACTTCGCCCCGCAGCGTGCCTATGCCGATGGCTATGCGGGGCCGTACAAGATCAAGCTCCAGTCGGAGGAAGGACGCCTCGGCATCCATATCCACCGCGAGGACGACACGCATCTCGAGACTTTGGTCCTCGCGCTTGGACGATTCCGCCGGCCGATCCGCGACTATTTCGCGATCTGCGACAGCTATTACCAGGCGATCCGGCAATCCTCCCCGGCGCAGATCGAGACGGTCGACATGGCGCGCCGGGGCGTCCACAACGAGGCCGCCGAGCTGCTGAAAGAGCGCCTCGACGGCAAGATCGAGGTCGATTTCGACACCGCGCGACGGCTGTTCACGCTGATCTGCGTCCTCCACATCCGCAACTAGAAGACCCATGGCTCACGCACTTTTGAAATTCGCGGCCGCGCTGGCCGCGACCGGCTTCGTCGGCATCTGCGGCTGGACCGCCGCGACCGGCTGGCACCCCGACGTCAAGCACTACCCGTTGCAGGGCATCGACCTCGCCGAGAACCCCGGCCCGGTCGAATGGGGTACGGTGCGCGCGAGCGGTGCCGACTTCGCCTACATCGTCGCGACGTCGGGGACCGACCGCCGCGATCCGGCGTTCGAGGCGAACTGGGCCGCGTTGCCCGACGCCGGCCTGCGACGCGGCGCGGTGCACATCTATTCCTTGTGTCAGCGTGCGGACGAGCAGGCGAACGCGTTCAACACCTTCGTGCCGCGGACTTCGGACGCGTTGCCGACCGCGGTCGACATCGCGTTCCACGACGACTGCACGGCACGGCCGGATCGCGCGACGCTGATCGCCGACATCGCGCAGTTCGTGACGATGGTCGAGACGCACACCCGCCAGCCGGTGATGCTGCGGATCAGCAAGGCGGTGGATTCGAAATACACGCTGTCGGACGCCGTGCCGCGGCCGCTATGGGCGGTAGAGAATATCCTCAAGCCCGACTACACCGCGCGGCCGTGGCGGATGTGGCGCGCGAGCGATTTCCGCCGCATCGATGGGATCAAGGGACCGGTGAACTGGGACGTGGTGGCATCATGACTGAACAAGCAACGCAACTCGTGGCGGCAGCACGCGACGCCGCGCGCAACGCCCACGCGCCCTATTCGCGGTTCGCGGTCGGTGCCGCGGTGCTACTCGACGACGGTACGGTAATCACCGGCGCAAACTTCGAGAATGCGAGCTACGGCCTGTCGCTGTGTGCGGAAACAGTCGCGATCGCCACCGCGAGCGCGGAGGGCAGGCTCCGCGATATCGTCGCGATCGGCGTGATCGGCGGTGCGATGGATGCGGACGGCCGCGCGACCGGCACGTCCCCCGTCAGCCCATGCGGCCGCTGCCGACAAATCATTAACGAGGCGGCGCAGATGGGCGGCCGCGACCTGCCGGTGCATTGCGGCGCGGCGGAAGGCGATGCGATCCGCACTTATGTCGTATCGGAATTGCTGCCTGACGCGTTCGGCCCGGCGGACCTGGGGATCAGCTAAGCCGCGCGTCCCACGGGGCCGCCGCCAGCCGTTCGCGTACGCCGTTGGGCTGCGTGATATTCGACGCGGCCAAACAACACATCAAGGTCTTCGCGACTGACGTCGAGCGTTTCGCCGAGATCGGCGAGCGCCTTGTCGAGGTCCTCGGCCCGGAGCGCGGCTTCGATCGGCACGGACGCCGCAACGGGCACCTTGTGCGGATAACTATGCCCTGAAAACCGGTGGAACAGGATTCCGCACGCCGTCAGTATGATGGCGTTCAGCGCGATCGGGACAAGTACGAACGCGAATCCTGCGTCGACAACGGCCGGGCCGCCGACGACTGCGGTCAACGCGACCGCACCGGCGGGCGGATGCAGCGACCGGGTCAGCGACATCATCAGGATCGCCGCGCCGACTGCGATCGGCGCCGCGAGTTCGGGCGCCGGTACGAGCATCCTGACCGTGACCCCGACCAGCGCGGCGATGATATTGCCGCCAATGACCGACCAGGGCTGTGCCAGCGGGCTCGCCGGTACCGCGAACACGAGGACGGCCGCGGCGCCCATCGGCGCGGCGATCAGCAGGAACGCGCCGTGCGGGTGAACGACCGCCGCACTGATCGCGCTGGTCAGGCCGATGCCCAGCAGCGCGCCCAGGCAGGCCCGGAGTCGATCCCTGAGGTTTCCCCCTGCGAGAATAGGATCGAAGAGTTTGCGCATGCGAGACACCCGGTGGACGATGCCTGGTTCATATGGCGAGACCGCCGGCAAGTCACGGCGGCGGTCGGTCGCGAGGTGGACCGATTACTCCTGTGCGGGCATTTCGTAGAAGCCGCGGAACCGCTTGCTCGGCGCGAAGGCGCTTGTCTGGCCGATCACGGTTTCGCCCGCCCCCATGACCAGCACGCCGCCCGGCTTCATCGCCTTGGCGATCTTCGGAAACACCTCTGCCTTGGTGTCGGTGGACAGGTACAACAGCACGTTACGGCACAGGACGACGTCGAACTGTCCGGGCGGCGCTGGGTCGGATACCAGGTTCATCCGGCGAAACGCGACCATGCCGAGCAGGTCGGGCTTCGCGACCCAGTCGCTGCCGGTCGTGTCGAACCAGCGGATCATGCGTCGCACAGGCAGTCCGCGCTGGATTTCGAACTGCGAGAAGCGACCGGATCGCGCGCGGGCGACGGCGGCATCGGATACGTCGGTGGCGACGATCTCGGGCATGGGGACGCCACCCGTCTCGCGCCGTTCGGCGAACTGCATCGCGAGCGAGAGCGGCTCCTGTCCGGTCGAACAGCCCGCGCACCAGATCCGCGCGCGCCGGCCGTCACGCTCGGCGTCGGCAACCGCCTCGGAGAGCATCTCGAACACCTGCGCGTCGCGGAAGAACGAGGTCTCCTGATTGACGAGCGCGTCGACGATCGAGTCGCCGATCGAACGGTCGCTTCCCTGCAGCAACTGGGTCACCAACTGGTCGAGCGTGTCGAGCTTGCGCGCGCGCAGCAGGGGTTTCAGCGCGGTGTCGAGCCGCCATGAGCGATAGGCGGCGATCTGTTGACCGGTACGTGCCTCGAGCAACGCGGTGAGGACGTTGATCGTGGCCTGCGACGCGGCGGGTGCGGGAGCGGCGCGGGCCGTCATGGTCGTCGTCGCGTCGCCGCGAGGCGACCGATCGCCTCAGGGGCCAGCACCGCGTCGGCGATGCCCGAGGCGGCGATAGCCCCCGGCATGCCCCACACCACCGAGCTTTGCTGATCTTGCACAACGACGCACCCGCCGCTGTCGTGGACGCGCCGCGCGCCCTCCGCTCCGTCGCGCCCCATGCCGCTGAGCACGACCGCAAGCAGGCGAGGACCATAGACGTCGGCAAGCGAGGCCAGCATCGGGTCGACCGACGGCATGCACCCGCTCGACACGACCTCGTGCGTCAGGCGAAAGGCCGCGCCGCCCTCGGACAGTCTCACGGCCTTGAGATGCGCGTCGCCGGGTGCGATGATGATCCGGCCCGGACGGATCCGCATCCGGTCGACCGCGACATCGCACGGGCGTCCGGCAAGCACTGCGATCTGCGCGGCGAAATAGGGCATGAACGACGCGGGCAGATGCTGAGTGATGACGATCGGCAGGCGGAACCCGGCGGGCATCTGACCGAACATCTGGCTCAACGCATGGATGCCGCCGGTCGAGGCGCCGATCGCGACGATGTCATAGTCGTCGCTCGTCGAGACCGGACGGATCGGCAGCGGCGGGTCCGCGGGCGGCGTCGGCGAGACGGGTGAGCGCACGACCAGCGCAGGCGGCACCTGCGTCGGATACTCGCACAGCATCTCGAGCTTGTTGCACAGTGCCGAACCGAACCGCGTCGACAGGGCACTCGTCGATGGCTTGATCAGCGTCTCGGCCGCGCCGAGTGCCATCGCCCGCAAGGCGATAGCCCCGCCCTCGTCCGCGCTGGACGACACGATCAGGACCTTCGCGCCCTGCCCCGCCGCGATCAGGTCGGGCAATGCGCTGAGCCCGTCGATCCCCGGCATCTCGATATCGAGCAGAACGAAGTCGACCGTCGCGCGCTTCAGGAACGCCAAGGCCGCAGCGACGTTGCCGACCGCGCCGACGACCGAAAACCGGTCGCTCGCATCGATCAGCCGCGCGATCACTGCGCGGACGACCACCGAGTCGTCCACGATCAAGACCCGAGCCGAGTCAAGCCCGTCGCAGTCCGCATGCCGCTCGGCAGAGTGGGTCCGGGTCGTCACGGCTAGGCCTGGATCAGGCCATGCCGACGATCTGGAGCTTCGATTCGAGCGTATCGCGGTCGAACGGCTTCATCACATACTCGTCCGCGCCTGCCTCGATTGCGGCGCGGATATAGGCCATCCCGTTCTCGGTGGTGCAGAACACGACCTTGGGGCGGCGCGGCACGTCTGCCTCCCGCAGCGCGCGGAGGAAATCCATGCCACTCATCACGGGCATGTTCCAGTCGAGTAGGATCACGTCGGGGATCGACGCCATGCAGGAGGCCAACGCCTCGCGACCATCGCACGCTTCGGTGACGGTAAAGTCGAGCGTCTCGAGAATGTGGCGCGCGACTTTTCGGATCACTTTCGAATCGTCGACGACAAGACAGGTCTTCATGCAAAGCCTTCCGGGAAATCGTGCGACCGTCCTAGATCGCAAACAGTAAGGAGGGAGTTAAGCGTCGGAACTTTGGTGCAAAACGTCACGCCGCTAGCGGCGACGTCGGCAGGACGACAGCGAGATCGATGATCAGCAAGGGCTCGCCGTCGCGCTCGACGATTCCGGTGCCCACGGACTCCCAGCCGCCTCGCAGTGCGAGGCCCGACGACAGCGGCAACCGGACAAACGGCGCAACGTCCTCGACCGAATCGACCAGGATCGCATAATGATGGCCATCGACGATCGTGATGACCGCGCGACGCATCGTATCGGGGGTAGGTGCGAGTCCAAGCGCAATCCCCGTGTCGATCACGGTCACGACGCGGCTGCGCAACGCCGCCAGGCCGCGAACGAACGGCTCGGCGCGAGGCACCGCGACGATCTCGCCGATATCGACCACCGAATCGACTTGCGCCGCGTCGATCGCGACCCCGCGACCGGCGATATGCGCAATCAGGAACAGGTCGCTCACAATCCCCTCCGCGCGGCGATTGCTGCGATCAGCGCAGGGCGGTCATAGCGATATATGCTCGGGTCATCGTTGCCGTCCGCAACGCGCGAGCGGCGCAGCGTCACCACCGGCGCATGCGTGGGAGAGACCGGCGCATCCTCCATCGCCAGCGCGACCGCCGCCGTCTCGCCCGCCGCCAGCGCGGTGACGCAGCGATAGCCCGAGGCCTCCAGCGCAGGTTTCAGGAAGGTTTCCATCCATCCCGATCCATCGACCTGCAACAGGCATAGCGGCGGAGTCGCGATCTCGACCGGCTCGCCAGCGAACAAGGCATGCGGATCGACCACTTCGACCTGCTCGCCGGCGATCAGCACGACACCCGCGATCGGAGCGCATGCATCCGTTCCGCCACGCCGCGCCGGCGCCATATCTGCGGGCAACGCGACGATTTCGATCGCTTCGGCGATCGCATAGGCCATCTCGCTCTCGCCGTCAGTGAGCCGCAACACCGCGATCTCGGTCCGATCGCCGAACCCGCCGACCGCATGAACCGGGATGATCGTGTTGCCGATCGTCAGCCGCATCGCCCCAGCGGTCCGGCGGATCGCGTCGACCGGTACAGGCTCGACGCGGTCGATCACCGCGAGCGCGATCGCACGCCGCTGCCCGTCGAGATCGTCGAAAAGCAGCGCCGGGATGCCGGGAACAGCGACCTCCTCGACCGAGTCGTTCACCGCCACCGGGGCGAACCGCAGGCCGGCGACGGTCGCGATCCCCGCCGCGTCGAGCAACAGCATCGGCAAGCCATTGTCGGGCAACGTCATGCCAGCATACACACCCGTCGCCATGATCGCGGGCGACGCCGGCTTCACGACGAGTTCCTCGGT
This sequence comes from Sphingomonas sp. PAMC26645, assembly GCF_004795835.1. Lineage (NCBI taxonomy): Bacteria > Pseudomonadati > Pseudomonadota > Alphaproteobacteria > Sphingomonadales > Sphingomonadaceae > Sphingomonas > Sphingomonas sp. PAMC26645. The sequence continues at coordinate 2,063,360 of NZ_CP039249.1, read as the reverse complement.
ATCGATCACGGTGTCGACGCCCAGCGCGTAATCGCCCTCACGAGTCGACACGATCACCAGCGTCGGCGGCGGTTCCGATCCAAGCCCGAACAGACCGGCGAGCGCGACCAGCGGCATGCGACGCCCGCGCACCAGCACCGCCGCCGCATCGCCGATCGTCTCGATCCGCACCTGATCGCCGCGCACCAGCACGATCTCCTCGACCGATTGGCGTGCAAGCGCGAAACGCTGAGTCCCGACTTCGACGATCAGCGTCGTGAGGATCGACAGCGTCAGCGGGACGCGCGCGATAATTCGCAGCCCCCTCCCCGGATCGTTGACGAGGACGATGCGCCCGCCGATCTGCTCGATATTGGCGCGTACGACGTCCATGCCGACGCCGCGTCCCGACGTCGCGGTGACGACATCGCGGCTCGACAGCCCGGGCGCAAAGATCAAATCGAGCTTCGCCGTATCGCTCATCGCCGCCAGTTCGGTCGCGGTGTGCAGCTTCTGCTCGGCCGCCTTGGCGACGATCCGTGCTACGTCGATGCCCCGGCCGTCGTCGCTGATCTCGATGAGGATTTGGTTGCCCGATTGCCGCGCAGAAACGACAAGCCGCCCCGCCTCGGGCTTGCCCGCGGCCCGACGCGCCTCGGGTGTCTCGATACCGTGGTCGATCGCGTTGCGGATGACGTGGAGCAACGGATCGCGCATCAGCTCGATCATCTCGCGATCGAGTTCGACATCCGCACCGTCGATAACGAGGTTGACCGACTTCCCCAGTTCCGCGCTGATATCGCGTACCATCCGGGGCAGCGCCGAGAACAGCGCGTCGACCTTCTGCATGCGCGTCCGCGTGACCGTGTCGCGCATGTCGGCGACCGTCAGCGACAACCGCTCCAGCGCAGCCTCGACCTGCGGATCGGCGTCGCCATCGCGCAACCGCCGCGCGAGATCGTTCCGCGCGAGGACCATGTCGGACATACCGCTCATCATCCGATCGAGCAGATCGACGTTGAGCCGGACGCTGCGGCTGGCCGCCCGCCCCGCCGGCACAGCAACGACCGCGACCTTGGGTTTGGCATCCGGCGCCAGCGCGGCGATCAGCGAGTCTTCGGTCGAATCGTCCAGCGTTGCGCCCGCGTCGATCGCCTCGACGATCTCGCCGATCCGGTCGACGATGCCGAGCACGGCATCGACCAGCGCGGTATCGGGCGTCCGCTTGCCGTCGCGCACCGCGGCCAGCACGTCCTCCGCCGCGTGGCTGAGCCGGGCAAGCCGGGGCAGATCCAGGAACCCGCAGCTGCCCTTCACGGTATGGACGAAGCGAAAGATCGCATCGAGACGCGCACGATCGGTCGGATCGGACTCCCACGCGACGATCTCGCCGGCAATCGCTTCCAGCGTTTCGCGCGTCTCGGCAATGAATTCCTGTAACAGATCGTCCATGCGGCCCCGCGTTCGAGCCCGTCATGCATGCTTCAGGTTAAGGCGAGGTTAGTTGTCCCGCCCGTCTCTACGGGATCAGCGCGCGTTGAAGACCGCACCGAAGATCATGATGCCTTCGGCAGGCTCCGATACGATGACCTTCCCGCCGGCTTCCGCGACGACGGTGTTGATCATGTACGCCGCCGCCGCGCGGGGCGTGACAGTGTTCGCGCCCTCCCCCTCGACCAGTGTTCGACGAATTTCCGGATCAAGCACGATCCGGGTGCCCTCGATCTTCACGACGATCTCCAGCTGACCATCATTGTCCTCACCCCCGACCTCCATCGTGCCGCCGCGTACAAGCGACTCGGTTGCCACGAGGACAAGGTTGAGCAGTATTTTCACCGCGGACTTCGGCATTGCCGGCGTCTCGACGGCCCAGACGAAGGTGATCCGCTTGTTCTCGGCAACCAGACCTTCGATCGCGTTCCTGGCCTCGTGCGTATCGACCAGCTCGCCGAACCCGCCCGCCGCACCGAACGCCAGCCGGAAGAACTTCAGCTTGCTGGCCGACGCCCGCGCGCTGTCCGCGAGCAACTCCATGACGCGCTCGCGCATCGCCGGATCGGTCTCGTCCGCCAGCAGTTCGAGCCCATTGTTGAGCGCGCCCACTGGCGACAGCAGGTCGTGGCACAGGCGCGAACAGAGCAGGCTCGCGAAATCGACCGGGCTGACCGTCATGAAATTCCCCTAATTCTGGAAGGTCTTGTGGCTGGCGGGCGGCCGCTACGCAATGCCAACTTGCGGTACCCTATACAGTAGAAGCCGCCACCCTTCTTCCCCCCTCCCTGAAAGGGAGGGGTCGGGGGTGGGTCGGCCCGTTTGATCCACACCCGCAGGATATGCGGAAGCCAACCCACCCCCAGACCCTCCCTTCGAGCGAGGGGGGGGAAGAAGGGTGGCGCTACTCAACGACCTCGATCGCCTCCTCGACAAATGCCCCCACCTCGACCGACCGCCACGCCCGAGCCTCACCACCACCAAGTATTACCCAGACCGCCCCATCCCCCATCGCCTGCGCCGCATCCCGAGGAGACGGCACCGGCAGCCCAGACGGATGCGAATGATAATGCCCGATCGCCACTGCCCCCCCACTCCGAGCCCGCCGATGCGCCGCAAACAGCGCAGCCGGATCGATCTCGAACGCTCGCGCGGGGTTGGCCGCCACGTTGGCGCACGCCTCCGCCGCCTCGATCCGCGCGACCGATCCAAACAACAACCCGCACACCTCCGCATCCGGCGAAGCACCCGCTTCCTCCACCAGCCGCCGCAGCAATCCGCTTGAAATTGTCACATTCATCGCCACATCGGTAAGACATGGACCGGGGGGTTTCCATCGTCGAAGCATCGATTACGCCAGCCATTGATGGCTGGAGGCTCGATCGTGCGCTTGCCGAAGTGCTCCCAGACATGTCACGCGAGCGGCTGAAGGCACTGATCGCCGCCGGCCAGGTGACGCTTAATGGTCGCGAATGGCGCGATTCGGCGAAGAAGGCGGCTACCGGACAGGTGTTCGCCGTCGCGATCCCGCCGCCGACGCCGCTGCACAACGAAGCGCAGGATATCCCGCTCGTCGTCGCGTACGAGGACGACGACCTGATCGTGATCGACAAGCCCGCCGGCCTCGTCGTCCACCCTGCCGCGGGGAACTTTGACGGCACGCTCGTCAATGCGCTGCTCCACCACTGCGCCGGCAATCTGTCGGGCATTGGCGGCGTCGCGCGACCGGGCATCGTTCACCGGATCGACAAGGACACGTCGGGGCTGATGATCGCCGCCAAGACCGATCGCGCACACGAGGGCCTCGCAAAGCAGTTCCACGACCACAGCATAGACCGCCGCTACAAGGCGATCGTCGGCGGCATCCCGCGGCCGCCAAGCGGCACGGTCAATGCGCCGCTCGCGCGGAGTCCGCAGAACCGCAAGAAGATCGCGATCGTCGAAGGCGGTAAGCGTGCGGTGACCCATTTCTCGACGATCGAGACACTGCGCGACGCGGCGCTGATCGAGTGTCGATTAGAGACGGGCCGCACGCATCAGGTGCGCGTCCACATGGCGTCGATCGGCCATGCCTTGTTGGGGGACCCGGTCTATGGTAGAACAAAGCAAGCTCAGAAGTCGCTGCTCGAAACGCTTGGTTTCCGCCGGCAGGCCTTGCACGCGGCGCATCTGGGGTTCATCCATCCGGTGAAAAGCATCGCTTTGGCGTTCGAAAGCGAAATGCCCGCAGACATGCAGGAACTGTTCACCCAGCTTCACGTATAGATAATCGGTCCTATGCCGCATTGCGGCAATCGGGGTCAGCAGAAAGGGATTACGACCATGGCAGCCCGCTCCAACGTTCCAGCGACGATACCTGCGCTCGGCAGCGAGGCGGGTCTCAATCGCTATCTTGCCGAGATCAAAAAATTCCCGCTCCTGAAACCCGAGCAGGAATACATGCTCGCCAAGCGTTTCCAGGAGCATGGCGATACCGAAGCGGCCGCGCAGCTGGTGACCTCGCATCTTCGCCTCGTGGCGAAGATCGCGATGGGCTATCGCGGCTACGGCCTGCCGACGTCGGAGCTGATCTCCGAGGGCAATATTGGCCTTATGCAGGGCGTGAAGAAGTTCGAGCCCGAGCGTGGCTTCCGTCTCGCGACCTATGCGATGTGGTGGATCCGCGCCTCGATCCAGGAATATATCCTGCGCTCGTGGAGCCTCGTGAAGATGGGCACCACCGCCGCGCAGAAGAAGCTGTTCTTCAACCTGCGCCGGATGAAGAGCCGTCTCGATGCGTTCGAGGACGGCGATCTGCGTCCCGAGCACGTCACGAAGATCGCGACCGACCTGGGTGTCGCCGAGACCGACGTCGTCAGCATGAACCGTCGCATGGCGATGGGTGGCGACACGTCGCTCAACGTGCCGATGCGCGAAGACGGCGAAGGCCAGTGGCAGGATTGGCTGCAGGACGATGCGCCGTTGCAGGACAAGATCGTCGCCGATGCGCAGGAGGCGGACGTTCGCCACTCGATGCTGGTGTCGGCGATGGACGACCTCAACGAGCGTGAGCAGCATATCCTGACCGAGCGTCGCCTGACCGACGATCCCAAGACGCTCGAGGAACTGTCGCAGGTCTACGGCGTGTCGCGCGAGCGCGTGCGGCAGATCGAGGTGCGTGCGTTCGAGAAGCTGCAGAAGGCGATGATGCGGATTGCCGGCGAGAAGCGCCTGCTGGCAGCATAACATGGTGCGCACCGTCGTCATCGGCGGCGGTGCGGCCGGTATTGCCGCGGCAAGAATGCTGCACGACGCGGGGCAAGAGGTGCTGTTGGTCGAGGCCAATGACCGCCTAGGTGGCCGTGCGCACAGCCTGTCCCTCGCCTCCTTGTTCCCCCGCGAAGGCGGGGGCCCAGACTGGACCCCCGCCTTCGCGGGGGAACATGTCGACGCTGGTTGCGGCTGGCTACACTCCGCCCAGCGCAATCCTTGGACTCAAATTGCCGAGGCGACGGGCTTTACGGTAGACCGCTCCGACGCGAACTGGCGCACCCAGTGGCGGGACCTCGGCTTCCCACCCGAAAACCAGTCAGCCTCTGCCACAGCTTACCAAGATTGGAACGAGCGCGCCCTAGTCGCCCTTGAAGGCCCCGACCGCCCGCTGTCCGACTTCATCGCCCCCAACGACAATTGGCGCCCGAAGATCGACGCGATCTCCGGCTACGCTAACGGCGCGAACCTTACCCAAGTGTCACTCCACGACTGGGCCGCATACGAAGAGGCCGCCACCGACGACAACTGGACGGTCAGGGAAGGCTACGGCACACTCGTCGCCAGCCGTGCCGCCGGCCTGAACATCCGCCTGTCGACCCCAGTAACCCGCGTCGACCACAGCGGCCGCCGCATCAAACTCGACACCCCGGCTGGGACGATCGAGGCGGACCACGTGATCGTCTGCGTCCCCACTACCGTCCTCGCCAAGTCGCAGATCGTCTTCGATCCGCCGCTCCCCGACAAGCACGCCGCCGCCGCGGACCTCCCGCTCGGCCTAGCGGACAAGGTGTTCCTCCACGTCGACCGGCCCGAATGGCCGACCAACGCGCACCTGGTCGGCAACCCGTACAGCGCTTGCACCGCCAGCCACCGCCTTTCTCCGTTCGGCTGGCCGATCGTCGAGAGCTTCTTCGGCGGCGACTGCGCGGAGATGCTGGAGGACGGCGATGCGGCACAGTTCGCGATCGACGAACTGGTGGGGTTGCTCGGCAGCGACTGGCGCAAGCGCTTCACGCCGCTTGTCGCAACCCGCTGGCGCCACGAACCCTATATCGGCGGAAGCTATAGCCACGCGCGGATCGGCCGGGCCGGTCAGCGCGCCATCCTCGCCGCCTCGGTCGACGGCCGCATTCACTTCGCGGGCGAGGCCTGCCACCCATTCGACTTCTCCACCGCACACGGCGCGTACGAAACCGGCGTAACCGCCGCCCGCGCAGTCATTGGCGAGGCCGCGACGATCGCATAAGGAGCGGCGATGGGCCTTATCCGCATCGCTGCAAAGATCGTCTTCGCCTTCGTCCTGATCACGGTCGCGTGGGTCGGCATCTACCGCTTCGTGCCGGTCCCCTTCACGTTGACTATGATGGGCGACGTCATCAACGGCCACGGCGTGACGAAGGACTGGATGCCGCTATCGGAGATGGACTCGGACATGGCGCGCGCGGCGATCGCCGGGGAGGATTCGCGGTTCTGTTCGCATCATGGCTTCGATTTCAAGGCGATGGCGGGGGCGGCGGCGCGCAATGCACAGGGCGGACGCATTCGCGGCGGCTCGACGATCAGCCAGCAGACCGCGAAGAACGCGTTCCTTTTCCAGGGCGGCGGCTATGTGCGGAAAGCGTTCGAGGCGTATTTCACCGTGCTGATCGAGACGCTGTGGGGGAAGCGGCGGATCATGGAGGTGTATCTCAACATCGCCGAGACCGGGATCGGGACATACGGCGCGAATGCCGGGGCGATCCGGTATTTCAACCATGATGCTTCTAAGTTGTCGCCGACCGAGGCGGGGCGGATTGCTGCGGTGCTACCGTTGCCAAAGAAGCGGGCTGCGATAGACCCGCATGGTTTCGTGCGAAAACATGGGAATACGCTGTCGCGGCGGGTTTCGGTTGTCCGGAACGATGGGTTGGACAGCTGCTTGCGAACCTGACCCGTTCCGCCACCCCGGATCAATTCCAGGGTAGCGGAGTGAGAGGCAGCTGAACTCACCGTCAGCTTCCGTTCTGATCACGAACCTGCCCCCTCACCCGTCACCCCATCGAAAGCTGGAGTATCCTCGTGGCGAAGGGTGCGCGTCACCGAGGGATATCCCAGCTTTCGCTGGGATGACGGGCTTGTGAAGCTCTGGGGTGCGATTTGTAAGGAGACAGTTGCAGGTATCAGAACGGCAGCTTGAACCCGGGCGGCAGTTGCAGGCCGCTCGTCATCTTCGACATCTCGCTGCCCGACACCGCATCGGCCTTGGCACGTGCGTCGTTGAATGCAGCGGTGAGGAGGTCCTCGAGCATCTGCTTCTCGCTCACCTGCATCAGCGAATCGTCGATCGCGATGTTGATTATGCGGCCCTTGGCGGAGGCCTTGATCTTGACGAGGCCGCCGCCGGATGCGCCCTCGACCTCGATCGTGTCGAGATTGGCCTGCGCCTTTTCCATCTCGCTCTGGACGTTCTGCGCCATCGCGAGGATTTCGTCGATATTCTTCATGCGTTGCTCCTTTGACCTGGCCACGATTCAAGCTGGGCGTCGGGAAACGCTGCCACCGCGGCCTTCATGATGGGGGATTCGAGAATAGCCTGGCGCACCGCGGCGTCGGCGGCGTCCTGCGCCTCGCGCAGCGTCGGCGCGCCGGGGGCGTCGACGATCGACACTTTCCACGCGGTCCGCGTCACGCTCTTCAACAGCGTGTTGAGTTCGGCGAGCGTGTCAGCCGAGACAGGGCGACTGCCGCTGAGGACGAATTCAGGCGGCGAGTAACTGACGACGCGTGCGCCGTGACGAAGACGCGCGGCGATCGCGAGGCCGCCTGATTCGTCGAGCAGATCAACCAGCGCTTCGAACGTCGGCGGCAGGATTGGGCCGGTTGCGACGGGTTCGGGCGCCTTCGCAGCGGATCCAGCGTTCCAGGGCGGCGCTTCGCCGGACGGGGGTGTAGGTGACGGTAGAGGCGGCGCCGTTGGTGCAACCGCGGGAGCCGCTCCGCTGGCGATCTGCCGCGCGAGCTCGCCGGGGTCGGGCAGCGTCGAGGCGTAGATCGCACGCAACAACGCCATTTCCGCGGCCTCGATCGGCAGCGCTGCCTTGGCGACTTCATCATGCCCCTTGAGGAACAGCTGCCACAGGCGGTGCAACGCGGGGAAGCCGAGCGATGCCGCCCATTCCTCGCGTGCCGCCCGCTCCTCCATCGGCTGCGCGGCGTCCGCCGGCGTGCCGACCTTGGTCAGCGTGATGCCGTGGACGGTTTCGAGCAGCGAGCGCAGCACCGACAGCGGGTCGACGCCGTAATCATATTGCCGGCGCATCGAGGCGAGCGCCCCTGCCCCGTCGCCGGCCAGGATCAGCGTCAGCAGGTCCCGCACCGCGCCGCGATCCGACAGGCCGAGCATCTGGCGAACCGCGTCGGCGGTCACGCCGCCGCCTTCGAGCCCGGCATGCGCGATCGCCTGGTCGAGGATCGACAGGCCATCGCGCGCGGAGCCTTCCGCGGCGCGCGCGATCAGCATCAGCGCCTCGGGATCAGCGACGACGCCCTCTTCGGTCGAAACCCAGGCGAAGTGCTTGGCGAGCTGTTCGGCGGAGATGCGGCGCAGGTCGAACCGTTGGCAGCGCGAGAGCACCGTCACCGGGACCTTGTTCACTTCGGTCGTCGCGAACAGGAATTTCACATGGGGAGGCGGCTCTTCCAGCGTCTTCAGCAGCGCGTTGAACGCGTTCTTCGACAGCATGTGGACTTCGTCGATGATGTAGATCTTGAAACGCGCGGTGACGGCAGAATAGCGCGACGCGTCGATGATCTCGCGGACGTCGTCGACGCCGGTGTGGCTGGCGGCGTCCATCTCAATCACGTCGATATGGCGGCCCTCGGCGATCGCGCGGCAGGGTTCGCAGACGCCGCAGGGGTCGATCGTCGGGCCACCGTCGCCGTCAGGGCCGATGCAGTTGAGCGCCTTGGCGATCAGGCGGGCGGTCGATGTTTTCCCGACGCCGCGGACGCCGGTCATCAGGAACGCGTGCGCGAGCCGGTCGCGCTTGATCGCGTTGCCGAGCGTCTGGACCATCGCGTCCTGCCCGATCAGCTCGGAAAAGGTCTGCGGACGGTATTTGCGCGCGAGCACGCGGTAGGCGGGGGCATCCGGTGTTTTAGCCGGCTGCGGGGGTTCGCCCAGGTCGAAGGAATCTGACATTGCGGTCGTCATAGCGGGTGCTGCGCGTGCTGTCGAAGGGGTCGGAAGTTCACAAAGTTCACACGCTGGGAAGGGTCTGCACTTCGACGTACCCGGAGGCTGGCGAGTGGATTGTCGGAACCTGTGATGTGGGCAATGCCGGTCATGCGCGGCTTATGCCACAACGCCGCAGCGTAGGATAATGGTTTGGAACGTTGCGGGAACATCGGGAGTGGTTTTGCCCCGATTGCGCTTGGGTGATCAGCTAGCGTAACTGGTTAGCGAGGACGATTAGAAGTGCGCTGCGGCTAGGCCGCATCGTCAGTCGGTGCTCTGCACCGCTGGCCGCGCGAACGTTTGCTTGCAAACGTTCGCGGTGGGAGCCGGGACGACCCGTAGCTGAGTCGTTGTGGCTGCTTCCTTCCGGATCTGACCAAGTTGGCGACGACCACGTCCGCCCGACTCCCGCGGCGCATATGGCGGGGTCGGGCGGGATGATCAAGCCGCTTTAGTAATCGCGGCTATTCGATCAGCGGCTGACGCGAACCGTGCGGCAAACGCGCTGGCGGTGATGATTGCGATAGACGTTACGGCAAACCTGGCGCGTACGCACGGCGTGGCGACGGTAGCCGGGACGACGATCGTCGTGGCGAACGACGGTGCGCTCGTGGACGACAGTGCGCTGTGCCGAAGCTTCGGCGGCGATGCCGACGGGGGCAAGGCCGGTCAGTGCGACGAGACCGGCGGCGGCGATGGTGAACAACTTCATGATACTCTCCTTTTGGGTGCGGGGCCTCCCGACCCCGGCAACCTATGTTATCAAACTAAAAGCGTTCGTTACGGTTCCGTACTAGCGGCGGAAGCAGCGACGAACCGGGCCGTAATAGCCACGCTCAATCCGGCAGACGACGCGCGAGCGGCCGTATCCGCGAGGTCCGCGATAGCCGTAGCCGCCGCCTCGGTAGCCGTGATCGCCACGATACCCGCCGCCATAGCCACGATAGCCGCGATCCCTGCCGCGCCAGCCGCGGTCACCGTGCCAGCCGCGATTGCCATGCCATCCGCGGTCGCCGTGCCAGTCGCCACCGCGGCGGGGGCCGTCCCAGCCGTGGCGTTGCGCATCGGCGGGGGCCGAGGCGAACAGCGTCCCGGCGGCCAGCGCGCCGGCGGCGAACATTGCGATGATCTTCATGTCCGGTACTCCTCTCAAGACCTCGTACATTGAGGCGATGAGGGGATAATCCGCTTCCGGCCGTGCACGTTCCCTGAACCGGCGGTTGTCTTCCTGTAAGCTTTGCTGTCGTTTAATTCGGGATACGAACGGTCAAGCCGTCGAGCGCTTCGGTCAGGCGGATCTGGCAGGCGAGACGACTGGTGCGCGTCGCATTGTGTGCGAGATCGAGCATGTCCTCCTCGTCCTCGCTCGCCGGCGGCAGGCGGGCGAAGTCGGCGGGGTCGACGATGACGTGGCAGGTCGCGCAGGCGAGATGGCCTTCGCAAGTGCCTTCGAGCGGCTGGTTATGCGCCTGTGCGGCGTCCAGCAGGCGGTCGCCGGGGGTTGCGACGGTCGTCGTTGCGGTGCCGTCGCGGGCGATGAAGCGGACGATCATGGCCATTGCGCCTCGGCTGCGGCAACGATCGCATCGATCGCGTCGCGGAGTTCGGTTTCGGTGGTGTAGCGGCCGAAGCCGAGGCGGATGCTGGACCGTGCCTGTGCTTCGGTGAGGCCGATCGCGCGGAGGACGTGGCTGGAGCGGCCCGAACCGCTGGCGCAGGCCGAGCCGGCGGAGAAGGCGATGTCGCGAAGGTCGGACATAAGCCGGTTCACGTCGAGGTTTGCGCGGCGGACGTTGAGGTTGCCGTGGTAGCGATGTTCGGTCGAGCCGTTGATCGTCCAGCCGGGGCCGAGGCGGTCGAGCGCGAGCGACCAGAGGCGGTCGATGTGCGCGGCGTCCTGGTCCTTGCGGTCGGCCATGAGTTTCGCGGCGACGCCGAAGCCTGCGCAGAGTGCGGGTGACAGCGTGCCCGAGCGGCCGGGGGCTTCCTGCCCGCCGCCGTGTATCAGGGGGGCGAGGTCGACGCCATCGCGGATCCAGAGTGCGCCGATGCCCTTGGGCCCGTAAATTTTGTGAGCGGAGATGGCGACGAGGTCGACGGTGTCGGGGATCGAAACGCGGCCATAGCCTTGCACCGCGTCGCAGAGCACCAACGCGCCGGCTGCGTGGGCGATCTCGGCGAGCGCAGCGATCGGCTGGATGACGCCGATCTCGTTGTTGACGAGCATCGCGGCGACGAGATCGGTGCCGGGCTGGATCGCGGCGCGGGCTTCGTCGAGGTCGACCAAGCCGTCTGGGTTGACCGGGAGGATCGTGACCTGGCGCCCCCTCGCGGCTTCCGCTGCGACCGTATCGAGGACGGCGACGTGTTCGGTGCTGAGCGTGACGATTGGGCCGGGCGTGCCCTTGATCGCCCAGTTGAGCGCTTCGGTCGCGCCGCTGGTGAACGCGACGCGACCGCCGGGGGGGAGCAGCGCGGCGACTTGATCGCGGGCGACTTCGACGGCGGCTTTGGCGCGGCGACCTTCGCGGTGCGCGGAGTGCGGGTTGGCGTGCTGCGATTCGAGCCAGGGGAGCATCGTAGCGAGCGCTTCGGGCGCGAGGGAGGTGGTTGCCTGGTAGTCGAGGTAGGTCATGCCCCCAGTCTCGCAGGGCGCTTTATGTCCGCCGCAATGCGCGTCCAGGCTTCGGCGAACTTCGCGACGTCGTCCGGTGTCGTGGTCCAGCCGAAGCTGACGCGGACGACTTCGGCGGCGGCCTCGGCGGAATAGCCCATTGCGGCGAGGACGTGGCTTGGGCGCATGCTGCCCGACGAGCACGCGCTGCCCGCGGAGACGGCGAACCCAGCCATGTCGAGTCGGATCAGCTGCGCGGCGGAACTGACGCCGGGCATGCGGTAGGAGGCGATCGTGGGGATGCGGGGGGAGTTTTGCGCGACGATCTCGCCGCCGCTTGCGAGGACGGCTTCGTCGAGTTTGGCGCGAAGGTTGGCCATGTCGGCGAACCAGTCGCGAGGCGCTTCGAGCGCGGCGGCGAACCCGAGCGCGCCGGGGAGGTTCTCGGTGCCGCCTCGGTAGCCACGCTCCTGCCCGCCGGTCGGGTCGAGCAGACCGAGATCGCGGACCAGCAGCGCGCCGATGCCGGGAGGGCCGCCGAGCTTGTGCGCGGAGACGATGATCAGGTCCGCTTCGGGGAGCGGGAGCTTGCCCGCGGCCTGCGAGCAATCGGCTATCCAGAGACCGGTGGGTCGATCCTGAAGGACGCCGGTTTCACTGTTCGCGGATTGCAGTGCGATCGGCTGGGTGCCCTCTCCGTTCGCGACGATACCGCCGGCATCGACCTCCAGCATCACCGGCTGTTCCGCAGCACGGAGGACCGCATCATGCTCTACCGCCGCCACCGCGACGCCGGGGCGCCCACGCAGCGCAAGCGTCGCGGACTCGCTCGCGCCGCTGGTCAGGATCACGTGATGCGGCCAGCCCAGCGCCTTGGCGATCCGCTTCCGTGCGTCCTCCAGCGCAGCCCGCGCCGCGCGTCCCTCGGCATGCGGCGAGGACGGGTTCGCCCAGCGCGCCATGCCCTCGCCAACCGCCGCGACGGCCTCGGGGCGCATCGGCGTAGTGGCGGCGTGATCGAGGTAGATACGCGAGTCGTTACGGGCCAGGATCGGTTCCAATTGCGAAAAGGGGCTCGTTCCCTATATAGCGTTCATATTCCGGCACTCCACCCGAGTGCGTATCCCAGCTCGCGAGTGCCTATGCCAGAAGTCATTTTTCCCGGTCCCGAAGGCCGTCTCGAAGGTCGTTTTGCGCCGGGCCCGCGTCCGCGCGCGCCTGTCGCGATGATCCTGCACCCGCATCCGTCGGCCGGTGGCACGATGAACAACGCGATCGTGCAGCAGCTCTACAAGACCTTCCAGCGGCGTGGCTTTGCGACGTTGCGGTTCAACTTCCGCGGCGTCGGCAAGAGCCAGGGCGTGTTCGACAATGGCGTCGGCGAGCTGAGCGATGCGGCGAGCGCGCTCGATTGGGTGCAGAGCTTCCACCCCGAGGCACAGACGACCTGGATTGCGGGCGTCAGCTTCGGTGCATGGATCGGCATGCAGCTGTTGATGCGCCGGCCGGAAATCCGCGGGTTCATCTCGGTCGCACCACCGGCGAACCTGTACGACTTCACGTTCCTGGCGCCGTGCCCGTCGAGCGGGATCATCATCCAGGGTGAGGCCGACGAGGTTGCTACGCCTGGGGCTACGCAGAAGCTGGTGGATAAGCTGCGGACGCAGAAGCATATCACGATCCATCATGATACGATTCCGAAGGCGAACCATTTCTTCGAGCACGAGATGCCCGAGTTGATGGGGTCGGTGGACAAGTATCTCGATATGCGTCTCGACCCCAACTCGCCGATCCGGTGACCTTATCCTTCTCCCCTTGGGGAGAAGGTGGCGCGCCAGCGTCGGATGAGGGGGAGTTGGGGATCGATACGCTCTTCCCAACTCCCCTCTCCCTTCCCACCGCAAGCGCGGCGGGCCCCTTCCCTCTCCCCGTAGGGGCGAGGGAGTTAGAGCGTCCAGATCGCGACATTGGCCAGTAGCACAGCGGCCATCACCAGCATCAGGACGCCTTTTTTCGTATCGCGCTTCTTCACGATCAGCGTGATGCCACCGGTCAGGCAGGCGAACATGCCCAGCATTGCGATCGCGGGTGCCGCCGAGGCGATTGAGGTCAGTGCCGCGTTCATGCTGACATCGCCTTCGCATAAGCGGCCAGGTCCACATTGCCGCCGGACAGGATGACGAGCAGGCCCGGTTCGAGCTTTACCTTGCCGGCCAGCACTGCCGCCAGCCCGACCGCGCCGCCCGGTTCGATAACCAGGCGCAGTTTCTCCGCCGCCCAGCGCTGTGCCGCGGCGATTTCCGACTCGCTGACGGCGACGCCGGTTGCGTCGCGGCGCGAGAGGACGTCGAAGGTCAGCGGCGACACGCGTAACGTCTGGAGCGAATCGCACGCCGTAGGTGGCGGGTTTGGGCCGACCGGTTCGATCCACGATGCCTCCAGCGACCGGCGCATGTCGTCCCAGCCCTCGGGTTCGACGACGGTGATCGCGCTGTCCTTCAAGGCCAGCGCGATGCCTGCCGACAGGCCGCCGCCCCCGCAGGGGATGACGACACGGCTTGGCACGCCCAGGCCTAGCGCTGCCATCTGTGCGGCTGCTTCTATCCCGGCGCTCCCCTGCCCCTCGATGATCCACGGGTCGTCGAAGCTCGGCACCAGCGTCGCGCCACGCGCTTCCGCCAGCCCTGCGGCGATCGTCTCGCGGCTTTCGGTGGCGCGGTCGTAGGTGACCACCTCAGCCCCCAGCGCCAACGTCGACTCGCGCTTCAGTCGCGGTGCGTCCGACGGCATCACGATCGTCGCTGCGATGCCGAGGCGTTTCGCCGCCCACGCCACTCCCTGCGCGTGATTGCCCGAGGAGAATGCGACGACGCCTTTTTGTCGCGTTGCCTCGTCCAATGCGGTGAGCCGATGCCATGCGCCGCGAATCTTGAACGCACCGATTGGTTGCAACGATTCAGCCTTGAAAGCGACCGGTACACCCTTGATTTCACAGATGAACAGTGGCGTCGGCGGGAGTATCCGCGCGATCTTTTCCGCGGCGTCTCGCACACCCGCCCGCGTCGGTTGTCGCAAAATCGTCACACACCGTCTCCTATCCGCCAAACGCTATTTACATGGGGGGCGCGTAACCCTAGATCGCGCTTCCGCTGCCCCATGGGACTTCCAACCGCAAGGCAGTGTTTTTGTAATTTGTCTCAGGACATTGGAGGTCCCTTGAATTGGTCAAGCATCATATCGCGCTGGGGTTAGCGAAAGCCCATTCGACCGCCGACACCTCCCACATCGGGAGCGGCATCGACATCGCTAAAGGGCGTCCGGTCAATCCGGTCACGCTCGTTCGTCCGCACGCTGCTGCGCGAGCCGCTCGGTTCTTCGTCGAGAAGTTCCCGGGTCGCTCGATGTATGCGGTGAAGGCGAACCCGTCTCCCGAACTCCTGCAGATCCTGTGGGACAATGGCATCACGCATTACGACGTGGCGTCGATCGCCGAAGTGCGCCTGGTCGCACGGACGCTTCCCGAGGCTACGCTGTGCTTCATGCACCCGGTCAAGGCCGAGGAAGCGATCGCCGAGGCGTATTTCACGCACGGCGTCCGCACCTTCAGCCTCGACAGCCTGGAAGAGCTCGACAAGGTCGTTCGTGCCACCCGCGAAGCCACCGACCTGACGCTTTGCGTTCGGTTGCGTGTGTCGTCGGAGCATTCGAAGCTGAGCCTCGCGTCGAAGTTCGGCGCGGCCCCGCACGAAGCCAAGGAACTGCTGTTCGCGGCTCGCCAGGCAGCGGACGCGCTCGGCATCTGCTTCCATGTCGGTTCGCAGGCGATGACCCCGGAGGCCTATTCGAACGCGATGGAGCGCGTCCGTGCGGCGATCGTCGAGGCGGCGGTCACGGTCGACGTCATCGACGTCGGCGGCGGCTTCCCGTCCTCGTATCCCGGCATGGAGCCCCCGCCGCTCGAGCATTTCTTCGAGACGATCCACCGTGCGTTCGAGTCGCTGCCCGTCAGCTATTCGTCCGAACTGTGGTGCGAGCCGGGCCGGGCATTGTGTGCGGAATACTCGTCGATCATCGTGCGCGTCGAAAAGCGCCGCGGGACCGAGCTGTATATCAACGACGGTGCGTATGGCGCGCTGTTCGATGCGGCGCATATCGGCTGGCGTTTCCCGACCGAGCTGCTTCGCGAGCCGGACAGCCGTGCCAAGGACATGGAGTTTAGCTTCTATGGTCCGACGTGCGACGACATGGATTACATGGTCGGCCCGTTCATGCTGCCCGCGGACACCAAGGCCGGTGATTACATCGAGATCGGCATGCTCGGCGCCTACGGCTCGGCGATGCGGACCGCGTTCAACGGGTTCGGATCGGACGAGACGGTGATCGTCACCGACGAGCCGATGGTCTCGCTGTATGATGAACGCTTCCAGGACCTCGCGTCGAACGTCGTCAAGCTGTAACCAAGCTTTAGTACCGCGCCCTTCTTCCTCCCCTCCCGTTTATGGGAGGGGTCGGGGGAGGGCTTGTCCGCGAGCATGGCGTTCGCGGATATTTCAGTCCCTCCCCTAACCCCTCCCGCAAGCGGAAGGGGGATTTATGGAGCATGTTATGACCGAAGACACCCGCATCGACGCGCAGCGCAAGGCGGAACTCCTTTCCACCACCGTCGAGCATATCGACATCACCAGCTTCGACGCGCGGCCGATCGTCGACGCGATGAAGAAGATGTCGTTCACCAGCCGCGACCTCGGCCGTGCGACCGACATCTACAACCAGATGCTGGCCGACAAGGACTGCACGATCTTCCTGGTGATCGCAGGCTCGACGAGCGCCGGCGGTTGCATGGACCTGTATGCCGAGCTGCTGCGCAACAACATGATCGACGGCATCGTCGCGACCGGCGCGACGATCGTCGACATGGATTTCTTCGAGGGCCTCGGCCACAAGCATTACCAAGCGCTCGAAGTGCCGCACGACGACGTGCTGCGCTCGCTGATGATCGACCGGATCTACGACACTTATATCGACGAGGAAGAGCTCCAGCACGTCGACCACACGATCTTCGAGATCGCCGAGACGCTCGAGCCGCGCGCCTATTCGAGCCGCGAGTTCATTCGCGAGATGGGCAAGTATCTCGTCGAGCACGGCAAGAAGGAGAACAGCCTCGTCAAGCTCGCCTATGAGCATGACGTACCGATCTTCTGCCCGGCGTTCGTCGATTCGTCGGCGGGCTTTGGTCTGGTCAAGCATCAGGTCGATGCGGTGAAGGCGGGCAAGCCGTACATGGTCCTCGACGCGATCGCAGACTTCCGCGAGCTCACCGAGATCAAGATCAAGGCCGGCACCACGGGGCTCCTCATGATCGGCGGCGGCGTGCCGAAGAACTTCATCCAGGATACCGTGGTTTGTGCGGAAATCCTCGGTCACGACGACGTCCAGGTCCACAAGTACGCGGTGCAGATCACGGTTGCCGACGTGCGCGACGGGGCATGCTCGTCGTCGACGCTGCAGGAAGCGGCGTCTTGGGGCAAGGTGAACACGGGGATCGAGCAGATGGTGTTCGCGGAAGCGGGCTCGGTGATGCCGTTGCTGGCGTCGGATGCGTATCATCGTGGGCTCTGGAAGGACCGTCCGGTCCGCAAGTGGGGCGCGAGCTTCGACAAGGCCTGAGGCTAGCTGATCCTCCCCCGCCAGGGGGAGGTGGCGCGAAGCGGCGGAGGGGCAGGCGGCGACAACGCTGGTTGCCCTCTCCTCCCCCTCCGTCAGGCAAGCGCCTGCCACCTCCCCCTGGCGGGGGAGGATCAGATACCGTTGCCCCTTCCGGGCAATTGATGCAGCCTCCTCCGGATAACCAGGGGAGGCTTTTTCATGCACAGCGAGATCCTGCGACCGATGGTCGTGCTGATCGCGTGGACGCTCGTGATGCTGGGCTGGACACTTGCGACGCGGTTGCCGGCGATGAAGGCGGCCGGCGTCGATATGGGCAAGCTCGTCGGCACCAAGGCGTCCGACGCGGATCGATCGCTGCCTCCGCAGGTGCAATGGAAGGCGCACAACTACAACCACCTGATGGAACAGCCGACGCTGTTCTACGCGGTATGCGCCGTTATCGCGCTCAGCGGCACGGGCAACGGCGTCAATGCCTGGATCGCGTGGGCCTATGTCGGGCTGCGGATGGCGCACAGCCTCGTTCAGGCGACCAGCAACCGCGTCAGGGCCCGCTTTCTCTTCTTCACGCTGTCGAGCCTGATGCTCGTTGCACTCACGCTGCATGCCGCGCTCGCCGTGTTTTGAGAAAGCCCGCGAATAATCGCCGATCGCGGCCCCCGCCTCTCCCCGAACGCGATCCGATCGTCTAGGATTTCGCCATGACCTTCGATCGCCGTTCGCTGCTCACCGTCCCCCTCGCCGCCGGGCTGGCGCTTCCTGCATTCGCGCGGAGCGGTGCGCAGTTCACTGCTGCTCAGCCTCGCGCGACGGACCTGCCGATGTGGCCGCCCGCAGAACGGTTCGCGCTATGGCCAGGTATTCCACCAGGCGCGCCGAACCCGCTGCCGGTTCCGCAGCCGCGGATGCCGCGCTACCCCGATGGGTATCGCGATTTCCAGATGCGCGGCGTGGTGCGGCCCGAGGTCGGCGTCTTCCGCCCGGCGCGGGCCGACGGTCGCGCGGTGCTGATCGTGCCCGGCGGCGGCTATTCGATCACCTCGCTGCGCAACGAGGGCATCGACGTCGCGCACGTCCTGAACGGTTTCGGGATTACTGCATTCGTGCTGAGCTACCGCCTGCCTGGCGAAGGCTGGGCCGATCGCGCCGATGTGCCGCTATCAGATGCGCAGCGCGCGATGCGGCTGATCCGGGCGAATGCGCGCGCCTACGGGATCAGGGCGGAGAAGCTCGGTGTTCTCGGTTTCTCGGCGGGCGGGCACCTTGCGGGGTCTGTGGCGGTTCTTCACGAGTTCAAGGCGTATCGCCCAGTCGATGCCGTCGACCGCCACTCGGCACGGCCTGCCTGGGCGGGACTTATGTACGCGGTCTCGAACATGGATCCCGGCCGTAGTCACGGCGGATCGCGCGCAAACCTGCTCGGTCCCGATCCGCTGCCCGCGGTCCAGGCGCGTTATGCGATCGACCGACAGTTGAAGGCTGGCGACCCGCCACTGTTCCTCGTGCATGCCGAGGACGACAACACGGTCCCGGTCGCCAACAGCGTCGATACGCTCGCCGCCGCCCGCCGCGCCGGCATCCCCGCCGAAGCGCATTTCCTCCAGCATGGCGGGCACGGCTTCGGCACGCGCCTATCGCCTCGGTCGCCTGGGTCGCTGTGGCCGCAATTGTTCGATCGGTGGATGGGCGAACTGGTCGCTGGCTGACCATGGTCGGTCAGTATCGCGGACCTATCCGTCCTGACCTACGTTTGTCCTGAAAGATCAGGAGAGCGCGATGACTAGTCCGCATGCCGAACCCCGCGACGTCTTCCATGAAAATGGCGAGGTCGTGATCGACGGGCCGGATGGCGCCGTCATCGCAATGACCCCCGAAGCGGCGTTGCGCACGGCGGGTCGGTTGGATGAGGCGGCGCTCGACGAACTGATCGCGCGGGCGCAGCGATCTGGTGATGCGGATTGAACCAATCGTTCGTGCCAGTCAGTGAGACGTAACCGCCAGTCGACCGTCTGAGGTGATCGTGGCAGTTACGTGCAGATAATCGTCTATCCGCGGATGACGCGTATCGAGCCGGTGGCTCGTTCCATGGGTCGCCGTGATCACCAAGACATCCGCACCCGCTGCCTCGCCGGCCGTGATGCCGGCAGGGGCATCTTCGAACACCAGGCAATCGCTCGCGATGACGCCGAGTCGTTCGGCTGCGACCAGGAAACAGTCGGGTGCGGGTTTGCCATTGGGGATGTCGTCCGCGGCAATCATCGTCGCGGGGATCGGCAGGCCGGCGGCCTTGAGGCGGACTTTGGCTAGCGCTCGAGGGGCAGACGTGACGATCGTCCAACGCTCCGGGGGCAAGCCGGCCAAGAATGCGGCGGCGCCGGCGATCGGTTCGATATCGCCGACGTCGAGCATTTCGGCCGCAGTGATCGCTGCGGCTTCCGCGACCGGGTCGACGCCGGGGAGGTTGAGGCGTCGGACCGTCTCGACCGATTGCACGCCGTGGATCGTCGGCACGAACGTTGCTGCGTCGAGGCCGTGTGCGATCGCCCACTTCGTCCAGGTTCGCTCGGCGGACGCGATCGAGGTGAGGATCGTTCCGTCCATGTCGAACAGGAATGCGGCGTAGCTACGGGTCGGGAGGATCATGCGGGTGCTCGTGATGGGATTTGGTAGGTTGGGCAAGTGAGTTTGGCCTAGCCCGCTACACCACCCCGGCGAAAGCCGGGGCCCAATTGGCATGTCTGAGGTAACGGCGCGCCTCCCTTAATCAGACCCGTCCCCCACTTGGACCCCGGCCTTCGCCGGGGTGGTGGCAGTTTCGGCAGTGACGGCAGCAAAAATCTGCCCCGCAAAGAAAAGGCCACTCCGGTTTCCCGAAGCGGCCTGTATTCCTACACCAAGCTAAAGCTTAGATGTCGTCGCCGAGTGCGCCCTTGACGCTGCCCTTGACGTTCTGCGCAGTGCCCTTGGCCTGCTGCGCCTCGCCTTCGGCTACCAGCTTCTCATTATCGGTCGCCTTGCCTACGGCTTCCTTGACGTTGCCTGCGACCTTGTTGCCTGCTGCTGCGACCTTATCGGTGAACTCGCCCATCAGAGCCTCCACTTGCTTTTGCGGGCCCGCCAACCGGGCCGCTTGAACTTGCAGAGGTATAACGGCCGTCTTTACCGAGGGTTCCGTGACGTTTGCGTCATGACCTGCTTTGCGATCAGGCAGGTCAAATCAACCCCGCCAATGGGCTCGAAGGATCGGCATAGCGACGCTGTCCCATCCGCCCCGCGCGGTACGCGAGCCGGCCCGATTCGACAGCGGCCTTCATCGCCGCCGCCATCATGAGCGGGTCCTTCGCCTCGGCGATGGCGGTGTTCATCAGCACGCCGTCGCAGCCTAGCTCCATCGCCACCGCCGCATCGGACGCGGTGCCTACGCCGGCGTCGACCAGCACGGGCACCCCTGCCCCCTCGACGATCAGGCGGATCGTCACGCGGTTCTGGATGCCGAGCCCCGAGCCGATCGGTGCACCCAACGGCATGATCGCGACCGCGCCAGCATTCTCCAGGCGCTTGGTGGCGATCGGATCGTCGACGCAATAGACCATCGGCTTGAAGCCCTCGTTCGCCAGGATCTCGGTCGCGCGCAGCGTCTCGACCATGTCGGGATAGAGCGTCTTCGCCTCGCCGAGCACTTCGAGCTTCACCAGCTCCCAGCCGCCCGCCTCGCGCGCCAGGCGCAGCGTGCGAATCGCCGATTCGGCATCGAAGCAGCCGGCGGTGTTGGGCAGGTACGTGATCTTCTTCGGGTCGATGAAGTCGGTCAGCATCGGCGCGTTGCGGTCCGACACGTTGACGCGGCGGACGGCGACGGTGACGATCTCCGCGCCGGACGCTTCGACCGCGGCGGCGTTCTGGGCGAAGTCCTTGTACTTGCCGGTGCCGACGATCAGCCGCGACTTGAAGGTCTGGCCCGCGACCGTCCAGCTGTCCTCATGGTCGCCGCCACCGACGAAATGCACGATCTCGAGGTCGTCGCCATCGTCAACCATCACGTCTGCCAGCGTCGAGCGCGGCACGACCTCCATGTTGCGCTCGACCGCGATCTTCTCGGGCACGAGGCCGAGTTCGGTCGCGAGTCCTGCCAGCGAAAGCCCGGCGGAGACGCGCTTGTGCTCGCCGTTGACGGTAATCGAGACGGTGCCATCGGAATGGGGCATGGGTACAGGGTCCACTATATAGCGACGGCGCGGCTCGACTTGACGCGAGACGAGCCTGTAAGGAATGGCGTGACGCGCATATAGAGACCGCTCCGCAGCACCCGCAACCGACCCGTAATCGAAAGGCCACCCTTGCCCGATACGATATTCGTCCTGAACGGCCCCAACCTCAACCTGCTGGGAACGCGCGAGCCGGAAATCTATGGCGACGAGACGCTCGACGACATCGCCGGGATGCTGGAGGACCGCGCGCGCGAGCTCGACCTGAAGATCGACATGCGCCAGTCGAATCACGAGGGCCACCTCGTCGACTGGATCCAGGAAGCGCAGGCGCGCGGTGCTAAGGCCGTGATCCTAAACGCGGGTGCGTTCACGCATACCTCGGTCGCGGTGCACGACGCGATCAAGGGCGTGAAAACGCCGGTGATCGAAGTGCATCTTTCCAATCCCCATACGCGTGAATCGTTCAGGCATGTGAGCCTGGTCGGCCAGGCCGCAAAGGGCACGATCGCGGGTTTCGGCGCGCTTTCGTATCTGCTCGCGCTTGAAGCCGTCGCACGGTTCTGACAGGAGGCCCCGCCATGAACGATACAACTGAAAACACGGGCGCAATGCAGGTCGACGTGACCCTGGTGCGCCAGCTCGCCGAACTGCTCGACACCACGCAGCTGACCGAGATCGAAGTCGAGGACGGCTCGCGCCGGATTCGCGTCGCGCGCAAGGCCGCCCAGGCCGCACCCGTCGCGCACTACGCGCCGGCGCCCGCCCCGGCCCCCGTCTCCGCACCGCTGTCCATTCCGCAGGCCGAGATCGGCGCATCTGCCCCCGCGATCAGCGCGAGCGCGGTCAAGTCGCCGATGGTCGGCACGGTCTATCTCGCCGCCAACCCCGAGGCCAAGCCGTTCTCGACGGTCGGCCAGAAGGTCAATGCGGGCGACACGCTGCTGATCATCGAGGCGATGAAGGTGATGAACACGATCGTCGCGCCGTCGGCCGGCACCGTGACCGCGATCCTGGTCGAGAACGGCCAGCCGGTCGAGTTCGACCAGCCGCTGGTCGTGGTCGAATAATGCCGCAAATCAAGAAGCTGCTCATTGCGAATCGCGGCGAGATCGCGCTGCGGATTCACCGCGCCTGCCACGAGATGGGTATCAAGACGGTCGCGGTGCACTCGACCGCCGACGCCGACGCGATGCACGTCCGCCTCGCCGACGAGGCGATCTGCATCGGACCGCCGTCCGCCGCGGACAGCTATCTGAACATCCCGAACATCATCTCGGCGGCCGAGATCTCGGGCGCCGACGCGATCCACCCGGGCTACGGCTTCCTCAGCGAGAACGCGCAGTTCGCCGAGATCGTCGAGCTGCACAACATCCTGTTCGTCGGTCCCAAGCCCGAGCACATCCGGACGATGGGCGACAAGGTCCAGGCGAAGCGCACCGCGGGCGCGCTCGGGCTGCCGCTTGTCCCCGGTTCGGACGGCGCGATCAGCGACATCGCCGAGGCGAAGCGGATTGCCGAGGACATCGGCTATCCGGTGATCATCAAGGCAGCGTCGGGCGGCGGTGGTCGCGGGATGAAGGTCGTCAACGACGCCGACGATCTCGAAACGCAGATGCAGCAGGCCGGCAGCGAGGCGAAGGCCGCGTTCGGCGACGCCACCGTCTACATGGAAAAATACCTCGGCAATCCGCGGCATATCGAATTCCAGATCTTCGGCGATGGTGAGGGCAACGCGATTCACCTGGGCGAGCGCGACTGCTCGCTCCAGCGCCGTCACCAGAAGGTGCTCGAGGAAGCGCCCTCGCCGATTATCACCGCGGAAGAGCGCGAGCGGATGGGCGGGATCGTCGCCAAGGCGATGGCCGACATGGGCTATCGCGGCGCGGGGACGATCGAGTTTCTGTGGGAAGCGGGCGAGTTCTACTTCATCGAGATGAACACCCGGCTCCAGGTCGAGCATCCGGTGACCGAGATGATCACCGGGCTGGACCTGGTGCGCGAGCAGATCCGCGTGGCCGAGGGCCATCCGCTGACGCTCCGCCAGGAAGACGTCCAGTTCCGCGGCCATGCGATCGAATGCCGCATCAATGCCGAGGACCCGCGCACGTTCGCGCCGTCGCCGGGGCTGGTGAAGGTATATCACGCGCCGGGCGGGATGCATGTCCGCGTCGATAGCGGGCTGTATGCGGGCTATCGCGTGCCGCCTTACTACGACTCGATGATCGCCAAGTTGATCGTCTACGGGACGACTCGGCAGGGTGCGCTGCGGCGACTGCGGCGTGCGCTCGAGGAGATGGTGATCGAAGGCGTCACGACGACGATCCCGCTGCACCGTGCGCTGCTAGACGATCCCGAGTTTCAGGAAGGCGCGTACACGATCAAGTGGCTGGAAGAGTGGTTGGCCAAGCAGGGGGCTTAACTTCCCTACGGTACTAAGCTTGTTCTCCCGCGAAGGCGGGAGCCCAGACTGGGCTTCCGCCTTCGCGGGAGAACAAGAAGCGGTTGGGACCTGTGATCTGGCTGAATTTAGTTTCGACATGACGGAGCATTCGTGAAGGCGACGATCTACCACAACCCGCGTTGCTCCAAGTCCCGCGAGGCGCTTGCCCTGCTGCAGGAGGCCGGGGCGGACGTCACGATCGTCGAATATCTGAAAAACCCACCCTCCCGCGCAGAACTCGTCCGCCTCTACGACCGCGCGGGCATGACACCGCGCCAGGGGCTCCGCATGGCCGAGGATGGCGCCAAGGCGGTCAAGCATGGCGATGCCGAAGCAATCCTGGATGCGATGATGATCGATCCGCTGCTGATCGAGCGCCCGCTGGTCGAGACGGACAAGGGCGTTCGGCTCGGCCGCCCGATCGCGCGGCTGCACGAAATCCTGTGATCGGCTCCCCTGCCCTTACATTGCGCACGCACTCCCTAAGTGCCGCAATTTCGGGCAGTGAAATCAACGATATTCTGCGGTTGCCCGAGGGCGCCGCGGCTGGCACGCTTGGTGCAAGGCGCCCTTCAGGGCGGACGGCTCGTCCGAAAGGACGAGGGTTTCAACGACAATCGGGGGCGTACCTGTGAAAAAGATCGAAGCCATCATCAAGCCGTTCAAGCTGGATGAGGTGAAGGAAGCGCTACACGAGATCGGCGTGAGCGGCATCACCGTGACCGAGGCTAAGGGTTTCGGCCGGCAGAAGGGCCACACCGAACTGTACCGCGGCGCGGAATATGTCGTCGATTTCCTGCCCAAGGTGAAGCTCGAGGTCGTCGTCGAGGACGGGCTCGCGCAACGCGTCGTCGAGGCGATCGCCGCGGCCGCACAGACCGGCCGGATCGGCGACGGCAAGATCTTCGTCATCCCGGTCGAGAGCGCGCTTCGCATCCGCACCGGCGAGCGCGACGACGACGCAATCTAGTTCTTACCCACGCATATTGCGTTGACGACGAGTGACGACATCGTCATTTGACGCGACGCAACATTGTGTGGAAATCCCGTTCCATACCGCAATTAGATTCCCCGCATGAAGCGGCGGAAGTCTCAAAACGAAGGGCAAGCATCATGGCGAATTCGGCCTCCGACGTTCTCAATATGATCAAGGACCAGGAGATCGAGTGGGTCGATCTGCGGTTCACCGATCCCAAGGGCAAGTGGCAGCATCTGACGATGGTCGCGAGCCTGATCGGCGAAGACGAGCTGACCGACGGCCTGATGTTCGACGGCTCGTCGATCGAAGGCTGGAAGGCGATCAACGAGAGCGACATGACGCTCAAGCCCGATCTCGACGCGGTCTATGTCGATCCGTTCTCGGCGACGCCGATGATGATCCTGATCTGCGACATCAGCGATCCGTCGACCGGCGAGCTGTACGCCCGCGATCCGCGCTCGACCGCCAAGCGCGCCGAGGCGTATCTGCTGACCACCGGCGTCGGCGACACCGTGTATGTCGGCCCCGAAGCCGAATTCTTCATGTTCGACGACGTCCGCTTCGAGAACAGCTATTCGACCAGCTACTACAAGATCGACGACATCGAGCTGCCGGGCAATTCGGGTCGCGAGTACGAGGGCGGCAACCTCGGCCACCGTCCGCGCGCCAAGGGCGGCTACTTCCCGGTCGCACCGGTCGACAGCGCCGTCGATATCCGCGGCGAGATGGTCTCGACGATGATCGAGATGGGCCTGCCCTGCGACAAGCATCACCACGAAGTCGCGGCCGCACAGCATGAGCTGGGCCTGACCTTCGGCACGCTGACGCAGACCGCGGATCGCATGCAGATCTACAAGTATGTCGTCCACCAGGTCGCGCATGCGTACGGCAAGACGGCGACCTTCATGCCGAAGCCGATCAAGGAGGACAATGGTTCGGGGATGCACACGCACTTCTCGATCTGGGAAGGCAAGACCCCGCTGTTCGCTGGCAACGGCTATGCGGGCCTCAGCGACATGTGCCTGTATTTCATCGGCGGCATCATCAAGCACGCCAAGGCGGTCAACGCGTTCACCAACCCGTCGACCAACAGCTACAAGCGCCTCGTCCCCGGTTACGAAGCACCGGTGCTGCTCGCCTATTCGGCGCGCAACCGCTCGGCATCGTGCCGCATTCCGTACGGCACCGGCCCCAAGGCGAAGCGCGTCGAAGTGCGCTTCCCGGATGCGCTGGCCAACCCGTATCTCGCTTATGCGGCGCTGATGATGGCCGGCATGGACGGCATCCTCAACAAGATCCATCCGGGTGAAGCGATGGACAAGAACCTGTACGACCTGCCGCCGGCAGAGCTCGCGCAGGTCCCGACCGTCGCGGGTTCGCTCCGCGAGGCGCTCGAGTGCCTGCTGGCGGATCACGACTTCCTGCTGAAGGGCGACGTGTTCTCGAAGGATCAGATCGAGAGCTATGTCGAGATCAAGTACGCCGAGGTTGCGCGTTGGGAGATGACGCCTAGCCCGGTCGAGTATGACATGTACTACAGCGGATAAGGCGCGACCACGCTCGCGCCGATCCGCGCAGTGGATATCCGCTGTCGGCCGGCGTCGTGTAGCGACGACCGACGGCGTGGCTTTGCCACGTCGCTGAATTGGAAGAGGGCGCGCGGAGCAATCCGGGCGCCCTTTTTCTGTCAGGCCAAACGAGATCCCTTCTCTTCGTCCTGGCAAGTTCAGACGGGAGGGAGATCGGAACAGTGCCCCTCCCGTCATTCCCGCGAAGGCGGGAACCCATACTGGCTGACAGCGCGATATAAGCGCCAGCGGTCGAGTTTATGGATCCCCGCCTGCGCGGGGATGACGATGGGGTGTAGGCCGAAGTGCATCGGCGCCAAGCTTGTTTCCCCGCGAAGGCGGGGACCCAGACTGGACTTCCGCCTTCGCGGGAGAACAAGGGTAGCCTTGGTTAACTTCGAGGGTGGGCTCGGATTGATCGACCGTGACCGCCACCCATATCTCTCCTGAGAGCTCTCCCGAAGAACCCAAGGAACACCCGTGACCGAAGACAGCGGCAACAGCGCCGGACGCGCGATCCCAAGCGGCCGCCTCGCCCGTCTCGGCGTCTTCGGCAAGCTCGCTGGCGGCGTTGCCGGTGGAGTCGTCGCAGAAGGCGCCCGCCGCCTCGCCAACGGAGAGCGCCCCAAGATCGGCGACCTCCTCCTGACCCCCGCCAACGCCACGCGCGTCGCCGACCAGCTCTCGCACCTCCGCGGCGCCGCGATGAAGCTGGGGCAAATGATCTCGATGGACGCGGGCGACATGCTCCCGCCCGAACTCGCCACCATCCTCGCGCGCCTGCGCAACAACGCGAACCACATGCCCCCGCAGCAGCTCGACCGCGTGCTTGCTGCCGAATGGGGCAAGGACTGGCGCCGCAAATTCGCACATTTCCAGGCGCACCCCGTCGCCGCCGCCTCGATCGGCCAGGTCCACCGCGCGCGCCTGCCCAATGGAACAGAGCTGGCGATCAAGGTCCAGTATCCCGGCGTGAAGGAGAGCATCGACGCAGACGTCGACAACGTCGCGACGCTGCTGCGCGTGTCGGGCATGCTCCCCAAGTCGCTCGACATCGCGCCGTTGCTCGACGAGGCGAAGAAGCAGCTTCACGAGGAGGCCGATTACCTACGCGAGGCGCAGATGCTCGCGCGCTACGGCGAACTGCTCGCGGAGCAGACGCAGTTCGTCGTGCCCGCGCTCTATTCCGAGCTGACCACGCCCCGCGTTCTTGCGATGAGCTTCGTCACCGGCGTGCCCGTCGAGACGCTGGAGACCGCGCCACAGGACGTTCGCGACCAGGTGATGCACGACCTGATCTCGCTCGTGCTGCGCGAACTGTTCGACTGGCGGCTGATGCAGACCGATCCGAACTTCGCCAACTACCGCTGGCAGCCCGAGACGGAAAAGCTCGTCCTGCTCGATTTCGGCGCCGCCCGCCCCCTCCCTGCCGAAACCGGCGAAGGCTATCGCCGCCTGCTCACCGCTGCCCTCGCCGGCGACCGTGACGCGGTACGCGAAGCCGCAATCGCCGCCGGGTTCCTCGGCGAGGCGGCCGTTCTCCAGCACCGTGCACTGATCGATCGGATGGTCGATGTCATCCTCGCCGAACTTGCCAAACCCGGCCCGTTCGACTTCGGCGACCGCGCGTTCGTCGGCGTGCTGCGCGAACAGGGTACCGAGATCGCGCGCGACCGCGATACCTGGCACCTGCCGCCGATCGACACGCTGTTCGTCCAACGCAAGATCAGCGGCACCGCCCTGCTCGCCGCTCGCCTCAAGGCGCGGGTCGACATTCGCACGATGGTCGCGGCCTATTGCGACGGCGCGCCGTCGTAAGGATCAGCGCAGTTTCAGTGCGCGCTTCACGCCGGCCCAGCTGACGTATTTGAAGTTCTGCGTGGCCGGGGCGTTGTCGCCGTCCTGTGCGACGAACAGGCCCTGGGGGTAGGCGGGGCCGAAGTTGCCGAGCATCAGTTCGATCCCGTCGGTATCGCTAGTGCCGTCGATTGCGCCTCCGCCGATGCGGAAACGCCCGGCATAGGTGACGCCCGGCAGACGGTAGAGCGTGTAGGCGTTGTCGCCCTGGCTCGAAACGACGAGATAGCCGCCGTTCCTGCCCGACGGGGCGAGCGCGAGACCCTCCGCGTCGGCGACCAGCGTCTTGCCGTCGACCTTGGCGATCGCGGTTGCCGTGACCGGCGCGGATGGGTCGGCATCGAACCGCCAGAGACCGACGTCCTCCTCGGCGACGTAGAGCTGCCCGGTGCGATCGTCGACGACGCAGCCTTCGGACTGGGTGCCGAGTTTCATCGAGCGGACCGTCGTGACCTTGGGCGATGCGCCGGACAGGTCGATCGCGACCTGGTCGATGCGGCCGTCCTTGAGCACGACGAAGCCGAACAGCGCGTGGTCGCGCGCGCGGGTCCAGAGGCACATGCCGTAGGCCTCGCCCGGACCTACCGGAAAGCGGTCGAGCGGGATGAGCTTCGCCGCCGCCGTGTCGAGCGTGAACAGCGAGACGTGCGCGGTGGCGATGTCAGCCCGGTCGCTGGCCGCGGCGATCACGCGCGTCCCGAGATCGCGCAGGTCGACGTTGTTGAGCCGCGCGGCGGGGGTGAAGCTGAGGCGCTTGCCGGTCAGGCTGTAGACGTGGATGCCGGCTTTCTTGTCGGTGCCGATGACGAGGCTCTTCGCCGGATCGCTCGCGTTGCGCCAGATCGCGGGATCGTCCGCGGCATCGGCGGCGGTGTCGACCGGGTCGGTCTCGGCGGTCGCCGCGACTGTCGGCGCCTCGACCGCCATCGGAGTCGAGGTCGTCGCGCATCCCGCCAGCAACACCGCGATGAAGGGCAGCATGCGCATCAGAACGTCACCCGCACGCCGCCGGTGCAACGCCGGCCGAACGTCTCGTGCTCGATCGTGTAGGCCGAAGATCCGACATAGCGACGGCCCGGACCGTTCAGCAGGTTGGCGAAATCGCCGTAGATCTCGACATTGCCGTTGATCGCGTAGCGGACGGACGCGTCGAGTTCGTTGTCCTTGGCCCAGTAGAAATCGCCGCCATCGACTCCGCGGACGACGCCACCGATCGTGTCCTCCGCGCCGATCGCATCGAGCCACGCCGACCGGTTCTGATAGGAAACGCGGGCCGAGAAGCCGTATTTCTCATAATAGGCGATCAGATTGTAGATCGCATCCGATGCGCCGGGCAGGCGAACTTTCCGCGAAGGGATCGCGCCGGTTGCCGGCGTATCGGCGCGGCTCTTGTTGATCGTCGCGTTGAGCTGGACGCCGAAGCCGCCCATCCAGTCTGGCAGGCCGAGATCGGCGGTGAAGGGGTCGAGCTGCTGCTGGATCGCGCCCTCGATCCCCATGATATAGCCTTTGCCGCCGTTGATGATGGTCGAGTAGACATAGCCCGACCGATCGACGCCGGCAGCGTTCAGGTTGGTCTGGCCGTAGGTCCGGGTCGAGTCGAACAGGACATCGGTGACGTCCTTGTAGTACGCGCCGATCGACAGGAAGCCGCGCGGCATCGTGTAATATTCGACATAGAGATCGACGCCCTTGGCCTTTTCGG
This sequence comes from Sphingomonas sp. PAMC26645, assembly GCF_004795835.1. Lineage (NCBI taxonomy): Bacteria > Pseudomonadati > Pseudomonadota > Alphaproteobacteria > Sphingomonadales > Sphingomonadaceae > Sphingomonas > Sphingomonas sp. PAMC26645. The sequence continues at coordinate 2,033,387 of NZ_CP039249.1, read as the reverse complement.
GCTTCGCGTCGGGGTTACCGCCGGAGATGGTCGCGTTCGCGTCGTTGATGCTGAGATTGGGGCGCAACTGATCGTAGTCGGGACGTGCGGCGCCGGTGTTGAACGACAGCCGCGCCTTCATCCGATCATTGACGTCCCAGTTCACGTGGAGGCTGGGGTAGACCAAAGTCTGACTCGATTTCACGTCGATCAGGCCGAGCGACGAGAACGCACGAGCGTCGTTGCGGATATGCTCGACGCGCGCGCCACCGATGACGCTGCCCCAGTTGGTGGTGGTCGTCGCCATCGCGTAAGCGGAATAGACCTTCTCGCCGACATCGTAGAAATTGGCGTCGGTGGACACGAACGGGCTGACCGCCTTGGCTTGATCGACCAGCGCCAGGATCTTGTCCCGATCGAAATACTGGAAGGTATAGCCGAGCGGGATCTCGCCCTGGAACCCGCCCGGCTTGGCGATTGCCGCGTACCCGGTTGGAATGCCGGCCGCGGCGAACTGGGCCGGCGTGCTCAGCTCGAGCAGATACTCGTTCGCGGTCTTGGTACGATCGTCGTAGCGGAGACCGGCCGCGAACACCGTCTGCGCGCCGAACACCGAGGCTTCGCGGCTGATGTCGAGCTTGGCGGTATAGGCTTCGGTCACGTCCTGCGCCTTCAGCGACCGCAGGCGTGCGAGGGTGCGCGGGAAGTCTTCGATCGCCGTGACCTGCGCGCCGCGCGAGAAGGTGCCGTCGGGGTTGCGGATCGTGCGGAACAGCTGGACCTTGGCGAGCTGTGGGTCGGTCAGGTCATAACCTACCGTCAGGCGGTTGGCGGCGTTCGCGCCGTTGGTGCCGAACGACGGGCTGTCATAGTTCAGCTGTGCAGGCTGCGACCGGTCGTCGATCGAACGCGTGAAATTACCGCGCCATTTCACGTTCCAGGCGCCCAATTCGTGATCGCCGCCGATCGTGTTGGTGAACACCGACTGCTTGTATTTGCGTACCGTAAAGTTCGAGTTGAGATCGATTCCGTAGACCGTGCCGAGCAGCGGCGTGTTGCCGGTGCAGACGTCGGCATAGCCGGTCGTGCCCGTCGCGGGTCGTGCGTTGACGGTGCAGGCGGCGGTGCCGTTGGGCGTGCGCGACTGCTGGTCGTCGAGGTCGAAGATGTAGTTGTTACGCTGTTCGTCGTCCTGGAACGCCGAGTAGATCGATTCCGCGAACAGCTTGTGGCCGGGCGCCGGGCGCCAGTCGAGCCGGGTCGACAGCGAGTAGTTTTTACGCGTCAGGCGATACAGCTTGTTCTCGGTCTCGCGAGCCCAGTTGCGCGTCTCGAAACCGGGGCGGCGATCGCGGTCGACCGCTTCGAAATCCGTCTCGAAATTGTCTGTGACCATGCCGCGGCGATACAGGCTGGCGGACGAGACGATGCCGAACTCGCCGATGCCGGTGTCGATCCGGTCGGAGATGACGAGCGAACCCTCATATTCGGTCTTCTTGCCGAGTTCGACATGGCCGACGCCGCCCTTGGCCTGCACCTTCATGCCCGGATAATCGAATGCCGAACGGGTGATGATGTCGACGTTGCCCGCGATCGTCTCGCCGGTCATGTCGGGGGTGACGGCCTTGCGCACGATGATCTGCGAGGCGATCGCCGACGGGATCGAATCGAAGCGTGCGTCGCGACCTTCGGGGCTGACGACGTTGATGCCGTCGATCGACAGCGTGGTCCAGTTGATCGGTGCGCCGCGCAGCGTGATGTAGCGCGCCTGGCCCTGGTCGCGCTGGACGCCGACGCCGGGGAGGCGGCTGACCGCCTGCGCGATATTCTGATCGGGCAGGCGACCGATCGAATCGGAGGCGATGACCGAGACGAGCGAGGGGCTGGTTCGCTGGATCTGAAGCGCGGCGGCTTCGGACTCCGCGATCGGGCGCGAACCGGAGACGACGATCTCGTCGCCCTCGCCCGGATTCGCGCCGACTTCGGTGGTCATCGCAACATCCAGCGTCACGGCGGCATCGGCGACCGTCACGGTCCGATGCGCGTCGGGGAAGCCGACATAGCGGATCACCAGTTCGTGCGTGCCGGCGGGGACACCGACCAGCGAGAACCGCCCGGTGCGATCGACCACGGTCGACAGTTCGAGCGTCGGGATCGAGACCGATGCACCGTCGAGATAGTCGCCGCTGCCTGCCTGCGACACGGTACCGGTGATGCTCCCGAGCGCACGCGGCGCGCCGACCGGGGTCGCGGCGTCGGGACGCGCATAGGCGCTGGTCGCGGTCAGCGAAGTCAGCGCGCAGCCGGTGAGCAGCACATGCGCGAGGACGCGACCGCGGACGCGGGTCGACAGGTTCGATTTCATGGTATTCCCCCGGGTGGTCCCGACTTCTTCAGCCGGCTTGGGAGGCGCGGTAGCGGCCGTGCATGGCACCGACGTTACTTTTGCATGACATTCACATGACAGCGGCGTCATCTGGAATCGTCTCACGTACGCGCGAGGATAAACCTACATTAAACCAACGTTAAAATCGGCGGTCACGCGATTCTTATATTCGTAACGGACGTGCCACGACCGCCGCCTATCGCGCCCTTCAAGGCAAAGACTGCCGAAAAAGGGAAACTCTCGATGTTGAATTCAGCAAGCCTGCGCTTGCGGCTGCTGGCCGGCGCCGCCCTGACGGTCGCGATCGCGTCGCCAGTGCTCGCGGCCCCCGCGCCGACCGCCGCCAAGGATACGGCGCCCGCTGCCGCTGCCGCAGACCCCGTGATCGATCCGGCCCCCGCCACTGCGGAGCCCGCCGACCAGACCGGTCTTGGCGAGATCGTCGTCACCGCGACCAAGCGCGAGACGAACCTGCAAAAGACGCCGATCGCGATCAACGTCCTGAGCAGCCAGGCGCTGACGGATCGCCACGTCCAGAGCCTGTACGATCTCGCCGACGGCGCCGTGCCGTCGTTGCGCGTCGCGACGTTCGAGGCGCGCCAGTCCGCGCTGACGATCGGTATCCGCGGCATCGTTCCGCTCGACGCCAACCAGCCCGCGCGCGAGCAGGGCGTCGGCGTCTATATCGACGGTGTCTATCTCGGCCGCCAGCACGGCCTGAACGCGGCGCTGTTCGACGTCGACCGGATCGAAGTCCTCAAGGGCCCGCAGGGCACGCTGTTCGGTCGCAACACCGAAGGCGGCGCGCTCAGCATCGTCACCAAGGGCCCGAGCGGCAAATGGGGCGGCAGCGCGACCGGCGGGATCGCGAACTACGGTAGCTATAACGGTACGCTGCATGTCGACCTGCCCGAAACGTACGGCGTGTCGCTGAAGCTCGACGGCGTCATCCAGCATCAGGACGCGACCACCAAGAACCCGCTCGCGGACCAGACCGGCTTCAACTATTATCATCGCCGCGGCTTCAAGGCGACTGCACGCGTCCGTCCGATCTCGGGCATGACCGCCGATTTCAGCTACGATAACGGCTACGACTCGAACAGCCCGTTCTACAGCCAGTTGCTCAACGTGAACCCGAACGGGTGCAAGGCCGGTGCGCAATCCGCGTCCCCTGCTTGCGCGCTGCCCGGCACCAACTACACGACGCTGACCGGCAGCGTGAAGCCACTCCCGAGCCAGGTCGTCGTCAATGGCGACAGCCGGATGAAGGTCGCCGACATCGGCGTCCCGCAGCAACCGAGCATCGACAAGACGCACGGCTTCACGTCGAATATCCGCTGGGATGTCGCCCCCGAGATCGAACTTCGCTCGATCACCGCGTGGCGCGGCGTGAACGCGACGCAGTACGACAATAGCGGCGGCTATCACCGCGTGCCCGTCGTTGCCGCTGGCTGCGTCGGCAGTGCGTGCAACTTCAGCCGCTACAGCCTCGCCGACCTCCACCAGAACCAGTTCAGCCAGGAATTCCAGGCGGTCGGCACGGTCGGCCAGTTCGATTACGTCGCCGGGCTGTATTACTTCAACGAGCACATCAGCGACGACGCGGCGACGCCGAACTCGCTGGCGTTCAATTCGGCGCTGACGACGATCTCGGTGCTCGATCCCTGCACCGGGTCGGGCGGGTTCGGCTCGCTCGTGGGCTGTCGCTCGATCGATCGTGCCTCCGAAGTGCATTCGAAGAGCTATGCCGGTTACGGCCAGGTCACCTGGAACGCGACCGACCGCGTTCACCTGACCGCCGGTGGCCGCTACACGCGCGACGAGAAGCAGGGCGTGCTGCATTTCTCGCGTAATCTGAACTACGACACGGCGACCCAGGACCAGTTGACCGCCGCCGGCTATGCGCCGCTCGACGCCACTTGGAACCGCTTCAATCCGATGGCGACGCTCGCCTATGACGCCAGTGACACGGTCCACGTCTATGCAAAATACGCGACCGGCTACCGTGCCGGCGGTGCCAGCTCGCGGACGTCCAACTACCAGACGTTCAACCCCGAGGACGTGAAGTCGTACGAGATCGGCGCGAAGACCGATTTCTGGAACCACCGTGCGCGCCTGAACCTTGCCGGCTACATCATGGATCGCAAGAACAGCCAGGTCGACATCAGCTCGATCCAGACGACCGCGTCGGGCAGCTTCAACAACCTGGTGACGATCAATGCGCCTGGTATCACCAAGATCCGCGGGATCGAGGCCGACCTGACCGTGCAGCCGGTCGACGGCCTGACGTTGACCGCGGGCTATGCCTATACCTACACCAAGATCCCGCCCGTACTGATCGCGTCGACCGGCGTGTATCAGGACTTCTACATCGTGTTCACGCCGCGCAATGCCGCCAACGGATCGGTCGACTACACGATGCCGGTCGGCGCCATGGACCTCAAGTTCCATCTCGACGGCAACTACTCGCAGGCTACGCAGACCTTCGATCAGTTCGCGACTAAGAACGACCCCGCGTTCATCGCCAACGCGCGTCTCGCCTTGGCGAACATCCACGTCGGCGGCAGCAACGCGGTGACGATCTCGGCCTGGGTCCGCAACCTGTTCGACAAGCAGTACGTGTTCCGCCGCGACCCGTCGAACAGCCTGCCGGGCGCTCCGACGACCAACCTCACATCGGGCAGCGTCAACAACGTGCTGGGCGACTACGGCAATTTCAACGCGCCGCGCACCTACGGCATGGAGGCTTCGGTCAAGTTCTGATCGGGCTTGCCGCGTAAATTGGAAACCCGGGCAGGCGCTCAGCCTGTCCGGGTTTCGTCGTTTCAGCCCTTGGGTAGGGCGATGACGACGCGCAGTCCGGGGGCCGCATCTTCGAGTGCGATCGTGCCGCGGTGAAGCCGGACTATCGCCTGGATCAGGGGCAGTCCAAGGCCGTGCCCTTCGTCGTGGCGGCTGGCGTCGAGCCGCCCGAACCGCCGCAACGCCAGCTTGCGCTGATCCGGCGGAATGCCGGGGCCGGTATCGGTCACCGTAAGCGTGGCAGTCTTGCCGGTGGTCGTGACGCCGATCTCGATGCGGGTGCCGGGTGGGGTGTGGCGGAGCGCATTCTCGATCAGGTTCACGAGCATCTGGCCGAGCAGTTGGCGATCGCCGACGATCTCGGCGACGGGCGATGTTTCCAGCGTCAGCGTCCGGCCGCCATCGGCGACTACCGGCTGCATCATCGTCGCGATCTCTTCGGCCAGCGCCGCTAGATCGAGCGTCGCGAACGCCGCACGCCGATCGCCGCCTTCGATCTCGGCGATCCGCAGCATCGCCGCGAACATCTCGAGCAGTTCGTCGCTCATCGCGATGGCGGTTTCGAGATCGTCGCGTTGGCTGTCCGTCTGAGCCCGACGCAACGCCAGCGCCAACTGGCTGCGCAAGCGTGCCAAGGGCGTGCGAAGATCGTGGGCGATATCGTTGGAGACGTTGCTGATCCCGGCCATCAGCTCCGAGATCCGGTCGAGCATGCGGTTGAAGGCCATCGCCTGGTGCGCGAACTCGCCGCCCGATCGATCGACCGGTACGCGCCGCGACATGTCGCCGTCGATGATCGCGTCGACCGTCCGCCGGGTCTCGCCGATCCGCCGCCCGATCGTAATGACGAAGAACAACAGGCCACCGATGACGACCAGCAGGATCGATCCGAAACCAATGAGGTAGATCCGGACACGTGCCGCATTATAGTCGTCGAACGGTTCGGTCTCGGCGATCGTCACCAGCGTCATGCCGTGCCCGACATCGCGGACCAGCGCACGCCCGGCGGACAGCCCCGCGATCTGGTCCTTCAACGCGACCGTCGAGAACCCCACCGGCAGGCGACGGGGCAAGGCGATGTTGCCGCCGAGCCTGCGACCTGTCGCGTCGAGCAGCAGGAAACCGATATCGCCGGTGTCACGCTCGCGGGTCGCGGCGTTGATCCGCCGGACGAGCTCTTCGGGGCTGCGGTCGCCGGAAATGCCGGCGGCGGCATCGCTCACGACCAGGATGCGGCGATCGACCAGTCGCTCGATCGTGCGTTGCGTCGCGGTGTAGATCGCGAACCCGGTGCCGAGCGTCGCGACGAGGAACGCGATCAGGAACGCCAGCGTCAACGCGCGCAGCGATCGCAGGCGGGTCATCCGCGCAGCATGTATCCGACGCCGCGCACCGTGCGGATGGGATCGTCGCCCCCCGCCGCGGTCAGTTTCACGCGCAGGTGACGCACATAGACGTCGACGATATTGGTGGTCGGGGCAAAGTCGTACCCCCAGACCCGCTCGACCAGCATCGCGCGCGTCAGCACCGCGTCGGCATTGGCGACGAACTCGGCGAGCAGCTTGAACTCGAGCTTGCCGAGATCGAGCGCGACGCCGTCGCGCCACGCCCGGAACTTGGTGGGGCTGACGACGATATCGCCGGCGTGGATCGTGTCGCCGGCGCTCCCGGTCCAGCCGCGCCCGCGCATCAGCGCGAGCAGGCGTGCGTTCAGCTCGACCGCGGCAATCGGCTTGACCACATAATCGTCCGCGCCCGCCTCCAGCCCCTCGACCTTCTCGACCGAGCGGCCGAGCGCGCTGAGCATGATGACCGGCATCGTGATGTTCGCACTACGCAGCCGCTCCAGCACGGAGATGCCGTCGATCTTCGGCAGCATCCGGTCGAGGATCACCGCGTCGAACGCCTGGCTGTCCACCGCGGCGAGTGCATCTCGTCCATCGGGTGCCACCGTCACGCCGTGATCGAACCCGCGTAGCTCCTCAGCCATCGCCTGCGCGAACACGGCATCGTCCTCGACCAGCAGAATGTTCAGGCTCATCACGGTCTCACTCGGGCAAGCATCCGCCCTATCGTGCTTTGCCGCGCGTACAAGCGTCTTGCGGGCTCAGCCGGAGGTTACAACGCCGTCCGTCGCCTAGCGAGAGCGTCGCATTGGTTCACGCGAAGGCACTAAGGCGCGAAGAGATGAGAAGAATGGGTTCACGCGGAGACGCGGAGAGTTCTCCCGGACCAACGGTCCCCTATCATCGCCGCAAGATGATGAACGACACGCCCGTACCGCCCGCAACACCTCCGCGTCTCCGCGTCTCCGCGTGAACAAATCTTCTTCGCGCCTTCGCGCCTTCGCGTGAACCCGCCTCCTGAAATCCCCCCACCCGTTACGGCAGCAGGATCGTGCTCCCCGAAGTCTCACCCGCCTCGATCGCGCGATGGGCGGCGGCAGCCTCTTCGAGCGGAAAGGTCCGGCCGATCTCCGGCGTGACCGCGCCGTTGTCGAGCATGGCGAACAAGCGGGCGATGCCGGCCTGCCTTTCCTCCGACGTGACGTAATAATCGAACAGCGTCGGCCGCGTCACGAACAGCGAACCTTTCCGCGCGAGGACGCCGATGTTGACACCATCGACCACCCCGCCGGCATTGCCGTAGCTGACGATAAGGCCACGCTTAGCCGCGCTGTCGAGCGACGCGTCCCACGTCGCACGACCAACACCGTCGAGGACCACAGGCACGCCCTTCCCATCCGTGATCTCGCGAACGCGCGCGGCGATCTCCTCCGATTTGTGAAGGATGACGTGATCGGCGCCGGCTTTCTGCGTCCGTGCCGCCTTGTCCTCGCTGCCGACGCTGGCGATCACGGTCGCGCCGATCGCCTTCAGCCAGCCGACCAGGATGTGGCCGACTCCGCCCGCCGCCGCGTGGACGAGGACGGTCTGGCCCGCCTGCACCTTGGCGCAGCGCTCGACCAGGAACTCGGCGGTGCAGCCCTTGAGCAGCATCGCCGCAGCGGTCTGATCGTCGAGCGCGTCGGGAAGCTTGAACAGCTGGTTCGCGGGCAGGTTGCGCTCGGTCGCGTAGGCGCCGCGCGACGGGCCGAAGGTACCGACACGGTCGCCGGGCGCGAAATCGGTCACGCCCTCTCCGACCGCCATCACCACGCCCGCGGCTTCGCTGCCTAGCCCCGAGGGCAGGTCGATCGGGTACACGCCGCTGCGGTGGTACGTGTCGATATAGTTCAGCCCGACCGCGGTGTTGCGCATCCAGACCTCGCCCTTGCCCGGCGGGGGCAACTCGACGTCGCGCCACTGGATGACCTCCGGACCGCCGGTCTTCTCGATGAATGCCACTCTCGCCATGCCGGCCTCCTGATAAATTTCCCGGTCAACCTACGGCATGCGTTTCGGGTTGCAACCGATCTCCGGCGAGCCCATTCCTTGGCGAGACAAGATGCGGAGAGGCACGATGAAAAGCTATTTAAAGCAGTATATTGACGGCGCTTGGGTCGATAGCGAGGGCGGCGCCGTCTATCAGGTGATCGACCCGTCGACCGAGCAGCCGTGCACCGAAGTCACGCTGGGCACCGCCGCCGATGTCGACAAGGCCGTCGCCGCGGCGCGCTCGGCGTTCGAAAGCTGGAGCCAGACGAGCGTGCAGGAACGCCTCGATGTGCTCGGCCGGATCATGACCGAATACAAGGCGCGGATGCCGGATCTGGCGAAGGCGATGTCGCAGGAGATGGGCGCCCCGATGGCGCTCGCTTCGATGGCGCAGGCGCCCACCGGGCTCGCGCATTTCTCGGCAACCGCAAAGGCGCTGGCGGCGTTCGAATTCTCCGAGACGATTGGCAAGGCAACCGTGGTGCACGAGCCGCTCGGCGTCGTCGCGATGATCACCCCGTGGAACTGGCCGCTGAACCAGATTTGCGCGAAGGTCGCCCCTGCCCTCGCGGCGGGCGACACTATGATCCTGAAACCGTCCGAGGAAGCGCCGTCGTGCGCGGTGATCCTGGCGGAGATCATGGATGCGGCGGGCGTACCGGCAGGGGTGTTCAACCTGATCAACGGTGACGGTCCCGGCGTCGGCGCAGCATTGTGCGCGCACCGCGACGTCGACATGGTGAGCTTCACCGGCTCGACCCGCGCCGGCATCGCGGTCGCTTTGGCAGCCGCGCCGACCGTGAAGCGGGTGCATCAGGAGCTTGGCGGCAAGGCGGCGAACCTCGTGCTCGAGGGCTCCGACCTTGCGACCGTCCTGCCGCCGACTGTCGCGGGCGTGCTCGCCAATTCCGGCCAGAGCTGCATCGCTCCAACTCGCCTGCTCGTGCATGCCAGCCAAGTCGCGGAGGCGACCGCGATCGTGAAGTCGATGATGGAGCAGACCAAGGTCGGCGATCCCGCCGAGATGGGCCAGCACATCGGCCCGGTCGTCAACAAGGCGCAGTTCGACAAGATCCAGGGGTTGATCCAGTCGGCGATCGATGAAGGCGCCACGCTGGTGACCGGCGGTGTCGGACGTCCGGACGGGCGCAACGCAGGATATTACATCCAGCCGACGCTGTTCACCGACGTGCGTCCCGACATGCGGATCGCGCAGGAGGAGACGTTCGGTCCGGTTGCGACGATCACGTCGTACGCGAATCAGGACGAGGGCATCCGCATTGCCAACGCCACCGAATACGGGCTGTCGGCGACGATCTCGGGTGATCCGGCGGCGGCGGCGAAGGTCGCACCGAAGTTGCGCGCGGGGCTGGTGACGATCAACTCGTGGAGCCCGGACATCGGCGCGCCGTTCGGGGGGTACAAGCAGTCGGGCAATGGTCGTGAGAACGGGCGGTATGGGCTGACGGACTTCATGGAGGTGAAGACGATCACTGGACTGCCGGGTGACGTGCGCGAAGGGAAACCAGCCGAAGCGGGGGCGTAACCTCCAAGGCCCTTTCCCGTCGGGGAAGGGCCTTCAATCCAGGTTAGGACGAAGCCAGCGTTCGGCGGTCTTCAGGTCGGCGCCACGTCGTGCCGCGTAATCCTCAAGCTGGTCGCGGCCGACGCGGGCTACCCCGAAATACTCTGCTTGCGGGTGACCGAAATAGAAGCCCGAGACGGCGGCGGTCGGGAACATCGCAAAGCTTTCGGTCAGTTCGAGGCCGGTCGCGGTTTCGGCGTCGAGCAGGTCGAACAGGATCGGCTTGAGGCTGTGATCCGGGCATGCGGGATAGCCCGGCGCGGGGCGGATGCCGCGATACTGTTCCTTGATCATCGCGTCGTTGGTGAGCTGTTCGTCGGGCGCGTAGCCCCAGAGATCGGTGCGGACGTGCTTGTGGAGACGTTCGGCGAAGGCCTCGGCGAAGCGGTCGGCGAGTGCCTTCAGCAGGATGTCGTTATAGTCGTCGTTGTCCGCCTTGAAGCGCGCGATGTGCTCGTCGATCCCGTGGATGCCGACTGCGAAGCCGCCGAACCAGTCGTCCTGCGTGTCGACGAAATCGGCGAGGCACATGTTGGCGCGGCCCTCGCGCTTGGCGATCTGCTGGCGGAGCATGGAGAGCCTTACCTCTTCCCCCCCGCCCGCTTGCGGGAGGGGGTTGGGGGGTGGGCTAGCGCCATCCTGAAGCGTGCCGGTGGAGGAGAGCGCGTGCCCACCCCCGGCCCCTCCCGCTTGCGGGAGGGGGGAAGCAGTGACCACCAGGTCATCACCCTCGCGGCGCGCCGGCCACAGCCCCGCGACCCCGCGCGGGGTCAGCCACTTCTCCGCGACGATCGTATCGAGCATCGCCTGCGCATCCGCATACAGCGAACTCGCACTCTCGCCGACCACCTCGTCGGTCAGGATCGCCGGGAAATTTCCCGCCAGCTCCCACGCGCGAAAGAACGGCGTCCAGTCGATATAGTCGCGCAGATCCGACAGATCCCAGTCCGCGAACACATGCACGCCGGGCTTCACCGGCGCAGGCGGCTTCATCGCGAAGTCCGCCACGAACCCTCGCGCACGAGCGGTTTCCAACGGCAAAAGCTCGCTCTGCCCCTTGTTCGCCCGCGAAATCCGCACCGCCTCATATTCGTCCGCGGTCTTCGTCACGAACTCGTCGCGGATCGTGTCCGACACCAGCGTCGACGCGACACCTACCGCACGGCTCGCATCGAGCACGTGTACCACCGGGCCGTCGTACGCCGGCGCAATCCTGAGCGCGGTATGCACCTTCGACGTCGTCGCGCCGCCGATCAGCAGCGGCATCGTCATGCCGGCGCGCTTCATCTCTTCGGCGACGGTTACCATCTCGTCGAGCGACGGCGTGATGAGCCCGCTCAGCCCGATCATGTCCGCGTCGTTCTCGTTCGCGGACTCGAGGATCTTCGACCACGGCACCATGACGCCGAGATCGACCACGTCGAAGCCGTTGCACTGGAGCACCACGCCGACGATGTTCTTGCCGATGTCGTGCACGTCGCCCTTGACGGTCGCCATGATGATCTTGCCCTTGCCGCGCGCGCCGGGCTCCTTCATCGCCTCGATGTACGGCAGCAGATGCGCGACCGCCTTCTTCATCACGCGCGCCGACTTGACGACCTGCGGCAGGAACATCTTGCCCGATCCGAACAGGTCTCCGACGACGTTCATGCCGTCCATCAGCGGGCCTTCGATGACCTCGATCGGACGGCCGTTGTTGCCGTCGATGATCAGCCGTGCTTCCTCGGTATCTTCTACGACGTGGAGGTCGATGCCTTTCACGAGCGCGTATTCGAGCCGCTTGTTAACGCTCAGCGAGCGCCATTCCGCAGCCGCCTTCTCGGCGACCACGTCGGTGCCGCGGTAACGTTCGGCGAGCGCGACGAGCCGGTCGCCGGCCTCGGGATCGGTGTTGAGCACGACGTCCTCGACCGCCTGGCGCAGTTCGGGATCGATATCGTCGTAGATGTCGAGCTGGCCGGCATTGACGATCGCCATGTCCATGCCCGCGGGGATCGCGTAATACAGGAACACGCTGTGCATCGCGCGGCGCACGGGTTCGTTGCCGCGGAACGAGAAGCTGAAGTTCGAGAGCCCGCCCGAGATATGGACGTGTGGGCAGCGCGCCTTGATCTCCTTGCATGCCTCGATGAAGTCGACGCCGTAGTTGTTGTGCTCCTCGATCCCCGTGGCGACCGCGAACACGTTGGGATCGAAGATAATGTCCTCAGGGGGAAAGCCGATCCCGACGAGCAGCTTGTACGCGCGCTCGCAGATCTCGACTTTCCGCTCCTTGGTGTCCGCCTGGCCAACCTCGTCGAACGCCATCACGACGACCGCCGCACCGTACGCCATGCACTTGCGCGCCTGGCTTAGGAACTGCTCCTCGCCCTCCTTCATGCTGATCGAATTGACGATCGGCTTGCCGCTGACGCACTTCAGGCCGGCCTCGATCACGCTCCATTTCGAGCTGTCGACCATGAACGGGATGCGCGCGATGTCGGGCTCGGCGGCGATCAGCTTCAGGAACGTCGTCATCGCGTGGTGCGCGTCGAGCAGCCCCTCGTCCATGTTGACGTCGAGCACCTGCGCGCCGCTCTCGACCTGCTGGCGCGCGACCTCGACCGCGGCGGGATAGTCGCCCGCCATGATCAGCTTCTTGAAGCGCGCCGAGCCGGTGACGTTGGTGCGCTCGCCGATGTTGACGAAAGAGGTGGAGGAAGAGGTCATCGGTTCGTTTCTTCTAGCCCCCTCTCCCCTCCGGGGAGAGGGTTGGGGTGAGGGGTAGTTGGGGAGGGTAGCGTTTGTGGCGCCCCTTACCCCGGCCCTCTCCCCGGCGGGGAGAGGGAGCAGTGGCCTAAGCGGCCATCGTGAACGGTTCGAGGCCGGCGAGCTTGGTGCGCACTTCCGGCCGAGCGACAACCCGCGGTTCGAGCCCGCGCACGCCGTCAGCCATCGCCTTGATATGGGCCGGCGTCGACCCGCAGCAGCCACCGAGCACGTTGACCTGCTTGGCCACCGCCCACTCGCCGACGAGGCCAGCGGTCGTCGCCGGCTGCTCGTCATACTCGCCGAGTTCGTTCGGAAGCCCCGCGTTCGGATACACCATGATCAGCGTATCCGCGATCGCCGACAGCGTCTTCACATGCGGCCGCAGCTGCTCCGCGCCGAACGAGCAGTTGAGCCCGATCGTGATCGGCTTGGCGTGCCGCACCGCATGCCAGAACGCCTCGACCGTATGCCCCGATAGGTTGCGCCCGCTGAGGTCGGTCAACGTCATCGACATCATGATCGGCACGTCGCGCCCAAGCGCATCGCCCGCCTCGATCGCCGCCATGATGCCGGCCTTGGCGTTGAGCGTATCGAACACCGTCTCGATCAGGATGAAGTCGACGCCGACCCCCTCGCCGCCTTCGAGCAGTGCGTCGATCTGCTCGCGGTACACGCCCTTGAGATAATCGAAGTCGATCTCGCGAAAGCCGGGATCGTTGACGTCGGGCGACAGCGACAGCGTCTTGTTGGTCGGCCCGATCGCGCCGGCGACGAAGCGCGGGCGGCCGTCCTTCGCCTCGTACTCGGTGGCGAGCGCACGCGCGATCCGCGCGGACTCGACGTTGATCTCGCGCACCAGATGCTCGGCACCATAGTCCGCCTGCGAGATGACGTTCGCGCTGAACGTGTTGGTCGAGACGATGTCCGACCCCGCCTCGAGATATTCGCGCGTGATCGTCTCGGGGACGTCCGGCTTGGTGATCGCCAGGATGTCGTTGTTGCCCTTCTGGTCGTGCGACAAGCCGAGCGACCCTGCGTAAGCCGCCTCGTCGAGCTTCCAGTTCTGGATCTCGGTGCCGAACGCGCCGTCGGTGATCAGGATGCGCTTGGCGGCTTCCGCGTTGAAACGTTCACGTGGTGTCATCGACAATCTCCTCCCCTCCCGCTGGCGGGAGGGGTCGGGGGAGGGAAGTGCCGCAAACGAGACGGTCGGGTTGGGCCAGCCCCTCCCCTAACCCCTCCCGCAGGCGGGAGGGGAATTACGCCGCGGCGACCTTTTCGGCCGGCTTCGCGCGAACACCGAGCATGTGGCAGATCGCGTAGGCCAGCTCCGCGCGGTTGAGCGTGTAGAAGTGGAAGTCCTTCACCCCGCCCGCATAGAGCCGCCGGCACATCTCGGCCGCGATCGTCGCTGCCACCAGCTGCCGCGCCGACGGATGATCGTCGAGCCCTTCAAACAACCGGTCCATCCACGCCGGAATTTCCGCACCGCAGAGGCCCGCGAACTTCCGAGTCTGCGCGACGTTCGACACCGGCAGGATTCCCGGCAGGATCTGCGCGGTGATCCCTGCGGCTGCAACCCGGTCGCGAAACCGGAAATACGCCTCGGGCGAGAAGAAGAACTGCGTGATCGCACGGGTCGCACCCGCATCGATCTTGCGCTTCAGATTGTCGATATCCGCGTCGTGCCCGCCCGATTCCGGATGGCACTCGGGATACGCCGCGACCGAGATCTCGAACGGATGCAGCTTCCGCAGACCAGCGACCAGAGCCGCCGCATTCTCATACCCGCCCGGATGCGCTTGATAGGGCTGACCCAAGGTTGGCATATCGCCGCGCAACGCGACGATGTGGCGAACGCCCGCCGCCCAATATTCCTCGGCCACCTGGTCGATCTCGGCCCTGGTCGCCTCGACGCAGGTCAGATGCGCGGCAGCGTTCATCGACGTCTCGCGCTGGATCCGCGCCACCGTCGCATGCGTGCGCTCGCGCGTGGAGCCGCCAGCGCCATAGGTGACAGACACGAAATCGGGGCCAAGCGGCTCTAGCGTGCGGATCGCCTCCCAGAGCTGCGCGTCCATCTTCTCGCTCTTCGGCGGGAAGAACTCGAAGCTGACGCCGACATCTCCGGCGAGATCCGCGAACAGCGGTTCTTCGAGCGCGCGGCGCGCTTCGGCCAGTTGGGGGATCGAAATGTTCGTCATGCCGCCTTCACCTCACGCAAGCTCGTGCCGATCTTCCGGCCGAGCCATAATTTCACCGTCAACTCGCCGCCCTCGAGCGTCCCGACGCGCGCCGTCTGCAAGCCTGCCGCCTCGAACCACGCCGCCATCTGCTCGTCCGCGAACCCCAGGCGCGTGTGCGCATCGCGCAACCGCAGTTCCTCGCGGTCGTGGCTAGCGAAGTCAGCGATCAGCAACCGTCCGCCGGGAGCGAGCACCCGCGCCGCCTCGCTCACCGCAGCCCCCGGCTGCTGCGCGAAATGCAGGACGTGATGCAGGATCGCGACGTCCGCTGCGGCATCCGCCATCGGTAGCGCGTACAGGTCCGCCTGCCGCAGTTCGGCATGCGTCATGTCGTGCAGCTTGGCCCGCGCGAGCCGCAGCATCTCCGAACTGCGATCGATCCCGAGCGCGACCGTCGCGCGTCCGCCGAACAGTTCGAGCATCCGCCCGGTGCCCGTACCGATGTCGATCAGCGTGCCGACCGGCGCATCGCCGAGCACGGCCGCCATCGCCGCCTCGACCTCGCTATCGGCGACATGCAGCGACCGGATCGCGTCCCACTCGTCGGCATGCCCTTCGAACCACGCCGCAGCACTCGCCGCCCGGTCCGCACGCACGGCCGCAAGCCGTGCTGCATCCGCGACCGCCCAATGGTCCGGCTCGGTCTTTGCCCATACGTCGAGCGAACGCGCGACCGGCTCGACCACGTCCGCAGACCCCAGCGCGACGAACACCCAGCTACCCTCCTTGCGACGCTCGGCAAGTCCGGCGTCGCACAGGATCTTCACATGGCGCGAGACGCGCGGCTGGCTCTGTCCGAGCACCTGCGCGAGCTCGCCGACCGACAGCTCCATCCGCCGCAGCAGCGCAAGGATCCGCAACCGGGTCGCGTCCGCCAAAGCACGGAAGATTTCGAGCGCCATCGTCATATGAGGACATATAAAGAATTCTTTATATGAGGTCAACGCGGGCGTGTGCGTCTCGAACATTACCGATCGCCGCCCGCGACTTATCGCATCGCGGCCGATCGTGACGGATCGGAAACGCTTCGTCCGCGTTCGATTGCGCTATGGGCTGGGCATTCCCCGGTCCACAAGACGACATCCACGGGAGTAGATACCTATGAAGAAGTTCCTGATCCCCGCCCTGGCGCTCACCGCCGGCCTCGCAGCTTGCAGCAACAACGCGCAGGACCAGACCGCACAGGCGGCCAACGCAATCGCCGCCGATGCAAGCGCGACCACCGCCAATGCCGTCGACGACGTCAGCGCCGCCAGCGATCGCGCGCTGGGCTCAGCCGAGCGTTCGCTCGACAATGCCGGTGCCCGCATCGACAACTCGACCGATCACCTCGACGCCAAGACCGACCGCGCCGGTGACCGGATCGAGGCCGGTGCACATCGTGCAGGCGCGTCCATCAGCAACGGTGCGGACCGTGCGACCGACGCGACCGGCAACGCGCTGACCCGCGCCGGCAACGCGATCAAGGACTAACATCTGAATGGACCGCCGCCCGCCTCCCCTCGTCATCCCAGTGAAAGCTGAGATATCCCGCTTCGTGTCCCAGCGACCTAGGCGGGCAGATGCCAGCGTTCGCCGGCATGGCGTGCTAGGTTTGGCGGCGGTCCTGTTCCCTGCTTTGCTCGCGGCGTGCTCGTCGGCGAGCGAACCCGGCGCCGTCACCGCCGACGAAGCGCACCAGTTGAACGAAGCCGCCGCGATGCTCGATGCGAACAGCGTCGACCTGAACGCGGTCGCCGCCGCTCCTGAAGATACCGAACTCCCCTCGAATCAAAGCGACCAGACCCGATGACCCTCCGCCGCCTCGGCTCGACCGATCTGAAGATCGCCCCGCTCATTCTCGGCGGCAACGTGTTCGGCTGGACCGCCGACCGCGCCGCCAGCTTCGCCGTGCTCGATGCGTTCGTCGCTGGCGGCGGCACGATGATCGACACCGCCGACGTCTATTCGGCGTGGGTCGACGGCCATCAGGGCGGCGAATCCGAGAGCATGATCGGCGAATGGCTGAAGGTCAGCGGCAAGCGCGACGACGTCCTCATCGCGACCAAGGTCGGCATGCTCCCCGGTGAAGGCGGCGAGAAGCTCGCCCCGGCGCGCATCGCCGCCGCCGCCGAAGCCTCGCTGAAGCGCCTCGATACCGATCGCATCGACCTGTATTACGCGCACCAGGACGACGATTCGCAGACGCAGGAGGCTGTCCTCGAAGCGTTCGGCAAGCTGGTCGATGCGGGGAAAGTCCGCGTGATCGGCGCATCAAACTTCCACGCCGCTCGCCTCAAGTCTGCGGTCGAGGCGGCCAAGACCTCGGACCTGCCGCGCTATCATGTGCTCCAGCCCGAATATAATCTCGTCAGCCGCACCAAGTTCGAGGGCGAATTGCAGGATTACTGCGTCACCGAGAACATCGGTGTGTTGCCCTATTACGGCCTCGCTTCGGGTTTCCTCACCGGGAAGTATCGGACCAAGGACGATCTCGGCCAGAGCGTCCGCGGCGGACGCATGGGTGAACTGCTCGAAGGCAAGGGGAAGTCCGTCCTCGATGCGATGGACTCGGTGGTCGAAGCTACCGGCGCGACCCACGCACAGGTCGCGCTCGCATGGCTGATGGCGCAGCCTGGCGTTACCGCGCCGATCGCTAGCGCGACGAGCGTGAAGCAGATCGAAGACCTGTTGGCTGCGATGACGCTGGAATTGTCGAAGGATCAGTTGGACGCGCTGATGGTCGCTGGCGCCTGACCACTTGATCCCCCCCGCAAGGGGGAGGTGTCGCCGGAGGTGACGGAGGGAGGACGAGGGAACAGCGGTTTCGCCTTCCTCCCCCTCCGTCAGGCAAGCGCCTGCCACCTCCCCCTTGCGGGGGAGGATCGTTTAGTCTCCGGCAAACGTCAGCGCCGAGGTCCGCCGTTCGCGCTCGTTGATCAGCAGCGCCCGCCCCGCCGGCGCGACAGACCGTTGCGGGCAATCGTTGCGGAAACAGGCGCGGCAGCCGAGCCCGATCGGCATCGCCCTGCCCGCCAGATCGAAACCGCTTGCCGCCGCCAGCACGCCCGCCTGCGCCGGCGCGACCCCGAGACCGATCGCGAACTCGGCATGCACTGCGCCAAAGCGGCTGCCCTGCGGCGTCACGGTGCGCGCCATCGTCAGCCAGCGCGCGCCGTCCTCCAGTTCGACCAGCTGCACCATAAGGGTGCCCGGCCGGTCGAACGCATGGTGCAGTCGCCACAACGGGCAGCGGCCGTCCGCCTCGACCAGCGCCGCACCGCTGGCGCCGGGATAGCGCTTCGACGCCTGCCCCGCCCGATCGATGCGGATCATGAAGAACGGCAGGCCGCGTGCGCCGACGCGCTGCAACGTCGTCAGCCGGTGCGCGACCTGTTCGAAGCCAGCGCCGAACCGGCGTTGCAACAGTTCGATGTCGTACCCCGTCGTCTCGCATCCACGGAGGAACCTGGCGTAGGGCATCATCAGCGCGGCGGCGAAATAGCCGAGGAGGTGACGGCGATATAGCCTTTCCGCGGCGCGATCGGTGAACCCGGCGCCTTTCGCGAGCGCATCGATCTCCGCCTTCGCCTCGATCTGGCCGAGCTGGAACGCGACCGCGAACGTGCGCGAGGCCGGGTCGAGCATCTCGCTCAACTGCAATTGCCGCGCGTGCAGGTCTAGTCGGCGGAGCGTGTCGGGGAGCACGTCGGCGGGCAGCACGCGGATCGTCAACCCGTGCTTGGCGCGCAACCGCTCGGCAATCGCGCCGTAGAGATCGCCCGCACCGAGCCGCAACTCGTCGGCCAGCGCTTCGGCCGCGGCATCGAGATCGGCGAAATGATTCCGCCAGCGCTCGATCTCGCGACGGACAAGCGTGACCGGATCGTCGCCCGCCTCGACCACGGCGCCGCCGCCGATCCGGTCGAACACGCGGGCGAACGCCGCCGCGCCGCCGGGGGCACTGGCGAGCCACTCCTCGACTTCGTTGCGATCGATCTCGAGGTCGGCGAACATCGGGTCCGCCAGCCGTCGCCGGATCGCTTCCGCACCGCCGCCCGGCTCACCCGCCGCCAGTGAACGCGGATCGAAATCGAAGCTCTCGGCGAGCTTGATTAGCAAGGTCGCGGAGATCGGCCGCTGGTTACGCTCGACGAGATTGAGATAGCTCGGGCTGATCGCGAGCATGTCGGCCATCGCCGCCTGAGTCAGCCCCGCCCCGCGTCGCAAGCGACGGATCGCATGCCCCGCCAGCAATTTCCGTTCCGCCATCGCAAACCCTCCTGTCACGATGTTTACAGAACGACACGTGTTCCACAAGCAGGGCGGACACCGCGACGTTGCGGCGGCGTGGGACGGCCTTCCAACTTGCCGGCCTCGAACGCTATTGCCTGTGCATCGCCTCTCTCGGCACATGATGCATGTAAAGAGAGAGACAAGACGATCATCGAAGGAGGCAAGCCATGCAGACGACTACCGAACAACCCCGCGCCCGCGCCGTCTTCTCGACCAACGATTTCGCGCTGATGAAGGAAGTGCTCGGCGAGATGATCAGTAAGACCTCGATCGACGACGAACGGCTGACGCGGATGAGTGCGCTGTACCACCGCCTCGGCCGGCTCGGCTAAACCGCTCTACAAAGTTTCCTGGGGAGGAAAGGATCCCGCCGGTGGCTCGTCCATCGGCGGGTATTCCTGTTTCTTCCGACTTCACCCCTCCCTGAAAGGGAGGGGTTGGGGGTGGGTCGGCCCGCTCGTGTCGCACCAGGTCGAGAAATGCGGAAACCTACCCACCCCCGGCCCCTCCCTTCCAGGGAGGGGGGAAGGGGGATCCGCCCTGAAATTCTGTCTCTTTTCAACACGCCCCCCTCGTGTAGGACGGCGACATGGCCAAGACACTGACCGCTCGCATCAAGGACGACATCGTCCTCTACGGCGCCCTCGCCGCCAATCTCGGGATCGGCGTGGCGAAATTCGTCGCCGCCGGGATGACCGGATCGTCGTCGATGCTGACCGAGGGTTTTCACTCGGTGGTCGACAGCGGCAACCAGGTGTTGCTGCTCTACGGTCAGAAAAAGGCCAAGCGCCCCGCCGACGAAGCGCACCCGTTCGGCTATGGTCGCGAGCTGTATTTCTGGGCGTTCGTCGTCGCGATCCTGATCTTCGCGATTGGCGCGGGTGTGTCGATCTTCGAGGGCTGGCGACATATCCAGGAGCCCGAGCCGCTCACCAGCCCGACCATCAACTACGTCGTGCTCGCAATCTCGTTCGCACTCGAGGGCAGCAGCTGGACGATCGCGGTGCGCGAATTCTCGAAGTCGAAGGGCGACATGGGCTGGTGGCAGGCGATCCATCGGTCGAAGGATCCGGCCGGTTTCATCGTGCTGTTCGAGGATTCCGCGGCACTGGCGGGCCTCGTCATCGCCGGGATCGGCATCTGGGCGAGCCATGCGTTCAACGATCCACGGATCGATGGCGCCGCCTCGATCGCGATCGGCTTGATCCTCGCGCTGGTCGCGGTGTTGCTCGCGCGCGAATCGAAGGGTTTGCTGATCGGCGAGCGCGCCGACCCGGCGGTGATCGCGACGATCCGCAAGATCATCGCAGCCCATCCCGCGATCGTCTCGGTCAATCACGTCCGCACGATCCACACCGCACCCGAGAGCATCTTCGCCGCGATCAGCGCCGACTTCGACGATTCGGTGACGATGGGCGACGGCGAGACGCTGATCGAGGCGATGGAGACCGAGTTGCGTGCCGCCATCCCGATGCTCTCCTCGATCTATATCCGACCAGAGAAGCGCGAGAACGCGACGCTTGCCGCATCCGCTTCGCCTGCCCCGGCGACCGCACAAAATACCACGCAAATCTGATCTAAATCAGACTCATCACACTGGTAAGGCTCGACATTCCAAAATAATATTGGGGCATGAGACCACTTCTTCGGCTGATCGCCCTGTTCTGCCTGTGCCTGGGATACGCGCTTCCCGCACAGGCGGCCGTCACCATCACCTTCTGGAGCCACGAGCTCGGCAACAGCTTCCCGCACGCGTTCTTCACGTTGCGGGGCGTGCCCGACGCAGGCGGCGCGCCGGTCGACGCAAATTACGGCTTCACCGCGAAATCGGTATCGCCAGCGCTGTTGATGGGCCCGGTGTCGGGGATGCTCGATATCGCGAAGCCGACGTACATCAACGGCAGCGACGCGCAGTTCTCGGTGGTGATGACCGACGCGCAATATACGCAGGTGCTGAAGCTGGTCGACTCGTGGAGCGAGGGCAAGCCGGACAGCGTGTACCGTCTCGGCGATCACAATTGCGTGCATTTCGTGAAGGAAGCCGCGCGGATCGTCGGACTGTCGGGGCTCGACCAGCCGAACCTCATGAAGAAGCCGCGTTCGTACCTGAAGGCCGTCAGCGCCGCGAACGTCGGTCGCGTTATTCCGGTCGGGCTGCACGGCAAGGAGTATCTTGCGGGACTTTCGCCGATCGTGCCCTCGGCCACGACCGGTGCCGTAATCGCCACCTCGTCGTCGCCGATGCCGAGCTACCAGCGTTCGACCGTGCCGCCTGCCCAATCGGCGGCCTTGCCACGCTAGTCGGCCGGTACCAGTTCGACGACGTCGAGTACCGACTCGAATTTGGGATATGGCAGCACCACGCGCCAGCGCTTGGTGCCGATCCGTTCGATCAGCCCGGCCATGTCACGGGTCGCATCGCGACCGTAGCGCATCGGGCGCTTTTCATCACCGAGTTCCATGGTGCCGAGGAAGATCGCGCGCGCGTTGGTGTCGGCGAAGATGGTCCCGACGGGACGCTGCGAGCCATCCAGCTTGGTAAGGCTGACCACTGAATTTCCGCCCCCATCGACGTCGCCGCCATCGCCGCCGCCGATCCTGCACGCGAACCATCCGGACGCCATGAAGGTCGGCCCGATCCCGGCGCGCGAACCGAGCTTGAACGTGCGACACCGATAGCTGCCGGTCGGGGGCAGCGGGTCGACGAGCGAGCGATCGGGATCGAACAGGACTGGCTCCTGCCTGATCTCGCGCGGATCGACTTGCGCAAGCGCATCGACCCAGGCGCCCCGCCAGCCTCTCAGCCGACCGCGATCCGCGACGGTCGCGACCCGCCGCCAATCCGTATCGCGATCCTGTCGATCCAGCACCGGGGCGGCGCCCGCTGGCACGATCCCGGCGATCGCCGATACGCACGTCGCCAGCGTCATGCATGCGGCCGTCTTATGCCAAGTCCGCATCATCTTGAATCCCCCACATTTTTCGCATGCTAAGCCTGCCGGGCCAGCGACGGCAATGGCTATTGCCCGACGCGAACGCAGCGCTCGATCACGCTGCCGTCCAGCCGCCGTCCATCGACAAATTGGCGCCGGTGATCGCCTTGGCCTCGTCCCGACACAGGAACAGCGCGAACGCCGCGACCTGTTCGGGGGTGACGAACTCCTTGGTGGGTTGCGCCGCCAACAGCACGTCGTTCATGACCTGGTCGCGCGTCATCCCGCGGGCCGCCATCGTGTCCGGGATCTGGTTCTCGACCAGTGGCGTCCAGACATAGCCGGGCGAGATGCAGTTGACGGTGATGCCGTCGGTCGCGGTCTCCAGCGCGATCGTCTTGGTGAGCCCGGCGATCGCGTGCTTCGCCATGACGTAGGCGGACTTGTTCGGGCTCGCGACCAGCGAGTGCGCGGACGCGGTCGAGATAATCCGGCCCCAGCCCTTGGCGCGCATGTGCGGCACGGCGGCACGCATCATGTGCCAGGCCGAGGACAGGTTAATCGCGATGATCGCGTCGAACTTGTCGATCGGGAAGTCGGCGATCCCCGCGACGTGCTGGATGCCGGCGTTGTTGACGACGATGTCGACGCTGCCGGTCTCGGCCGCGGCCCGCTCGACCATCGCCGCGATCTGGTCGGGCTTGGTCATGTCGGCGGCGTCGTAGAGCGCGATCGCACCGCTGGCCTGCGCCAACGCTGCCCGCTCACGTTCGATCACATCGGCATCGCCGAACCCGTTGAGCACCACTGCTGCGCCTTCGGCGGCGAACGCCTTTGCGTAGGCGAGCCCGATTCCCGACGTGGATCCGGTAATGACCGCGGTCTTGCCCTTCAGGAACATGCATACTCCCCCATCTTGGCGCAGCGTATTCTGCCGCCGTGCAACCCTAGCGCCACCTTGCGCATTTCGTTCCCGAGAAGAAACGAAAAGGGGCATATCCATGCGGCTCGACGATTACGATCCGAACATCAACGTCGAGGACCAGCGCGGGTCGGGCGGCGGAGGCGGCGGCTTTGGCGGCGGCGGTGGCGGCCTGCTGATGGGGCTGTTGCCGATGATCGGCAGCCGCTTCGGGTGCGGCGGGATCGTCGTGGTGCTGATCCTGATGGCAGTGTTTGGCGGCATGGGTGGCCTCGGCGGGCTGCTCGGTGGCGGACAGACGTCGACACCGACAACGCAGAGCGGACCGCGCTCGGGCACCGATACCAAGTCGAGCTGTTCGCTGAACGCCGAAAGCAAGGCTGCCTGCAACGCCTTCAGCTCGGCCGACAATACCTGGGAGGCCATCTTCCAGAAGAACGGCCAGCGGTTCGAAGCACCGAAGCTGGTGTTCTTCGACGGCAATGGCCGCTCGGGTTGCGGTGCGGCGCAGTCGGCGATGGGTCCGTTCTACTGCCCGACCGACCAGGGCATCTATCTCGACACCAGCTTTTTTAACGAACTGTCGACTCGCTTCAAGGCGAACGGCGACTTCGCGCAGGATTACGTGATCGCGCACGAGTTCGGCCATCACATCCAGAAGCTGCTCGGTACCAACGCGCAGGTCCAGCAGGCGCAGCGCCAGGCGAGCGAGACCGAGGGCAATGCGCTGTCGGTGCGGCTCGAACTGCAGGCGGATTGCTACGCCGGTGTGTGGGCGGCGGCGCACAAGACGCGGCTCGAGGCCGGGGATATCCAAGAGGGCATGACCGCGGCGCAGGCGATCGGCGACGATACGTTGCAGAAGCAGTCGCAGGGTCGCGTGGTACCGGACAGCTTTACGCACGGCACCTCGGCACAGCGCCAGTCGTGGCTGAAGCGCGGGTTGGACAGCGGCGATCCGCAGCAGTGCGACACGTTCTCGGGCGCGATCTGAGCTGAGCCTCCCGATCCTCCCCCGCCAGGGGGAGGTGGCTGGCGCTTGCCAGACGGAGGGGGAGGTAAGCGAAACGCCTGTTTCGTGTCCTCCCCCTGCGTCACCTTCGGCGACACCTCCCCCTGGCGGGGGAGGATTTAAAAAGTGGCGCGCGTGTCCTTACGCGACGACGACGCCCTTCCAGAACGCATAGCGATCCTTAATCTCGGCAGCTGCCGACTTCGGTTCCGGATAATACCAGACCGCATCGATGTTCCGCTTCCCGTCGACGACGAGGGTCTTGTAGCTCGCCACACCCTTCCACGGGCAGTTCGAATGCGTCGCGCTATCCTCCAGCAACGCCGGATCGACGCTGTCGGCGGGAAAGTAATGATTACCCTCTACCACGACGGTATCGTCCGATCGCGCGATCTCATGGCCATTCCAACTTGCAACCAGCATATTGATCTCCTTCAGGCGTGCCCCAGCCCCGCCGCCTCATACGCCTCGGGCTTGAACCCGACCAGCAGCGTCTTGCCGGTATCGAGCACAGGCCGCTTGATCATCGACGGTTGCGCCAGCATCAGCGCGGTGGCCTTCTCGGCATCGAGATCCGCTCGGTCCGCTTCCGGAAGTTTGCGGAACGTCGTCCCCGCGCGATTGAGCAACACCTCCCAGCCAACCCGGCCGATCCAGTCGTCCAGATGCGCGGCGTCGATTCCGGCGGTCTTATAGTCGTGGAACGCATAGTCCACGTCGTGCGCATCCAGCCATGTCCGCGCCTTCTTGATCGTGTCGCAATTCTTGATGCCGAACATCGTGATCGTCAAAATAGCCTCCGAAGCAAAACTGGAATCAGTCCAAGCGCAGCCGTTTGGTAGCAAGCTACGGGACGCACACGCACCCGATCCAGGTCATGAAGCTCGCTCATACCTAAGAGGAGCGATCATGTCCTTCCGCGTTCAGGGGCTCGACCCCGACCAGTTTCGACACCTGTTCGGCGCCTCCGATGCCAACCTCGCGCGAGCAGGCGCCCGGCGATACGTCGTCGACGCCAAGCCCGGCTTTCCCGATCGCATCGCGGTGCGCGACCTGGAGATTGGCGAGACGGCGATCCTGATCAACTACGAACATCAGCCGGCCGACACGCCCTACCGCTCGCGCCACGCGATCTTCGTATCCGAGGCGGAGACGGAACCGCTGGACCTGCTCGACGCGATCCCTGAGGCGATCCGCATCCGGCCGATATCCCTGCGCGCCTTCGGATCGGACGACGAGATGATCGACGCAGACCTGGTCGCCGGCTCGGACCTGATCCCGCTGATCGAGCGGTTCCTCGCGGTGCCGGACGTGGCGTATCTCCAAGCCCACTACGCCAAGCGCGGATGTTATGCGGCGCGCATCGTTCGCGCCTGACCTGCGCAAGCCGGTGGCGTGACCGGCTCGGGGCGTTTATCGGTGCGCCATGACGCATCCATTCTACGCGATCCATAGTCACGGGCTGATCCGGGTTGCCGCCGCCACGCCGCGGGCTTCGGTGGGGGATACCGGCGCCAATGCCGAGGCTACGATCGCCTTGGCGCGCGACGCGGATGCGAAGGGCGTCGACCTCGTCGTCTTCCCGGAACTGAACCTCACCTCCTACGCGATCGACGATCTTCATCTCCAGACCGCGCAGCAACGCGCGACGCTGGCCGCGATCGCGACGGTAGTCGAGGCGAGCGCGACCTTGCGGCCGGTGCTGCTGGTCGGCGCAGCGCTGGTGCGGAACGGGCGGCTGTATAACTGCGCGCTGGCGATCGCGCGCGGGCGTGTGCTCGGCGTGGTGCCGAAGACGTTCCTGCCCAATTACCGCGAGTTCTACGAGAAGCGCTGGTTCGCGAGTGGCGCCGGGATGACTGGACTGACGATCGACCTCAACGGCGAGGACGTGCCGTTCGGGACCGACCTGATCTTCGCCGCGCGCGACCTGCCGGGCTTCGTGTTCCATGCCGAGATCTGCGAGGATTACTGGGCCCCTACCCCACCCTCGACTGCGGGCGTTCTCGCGGGGGCGCTGATCTGCTGCAACCTGTCCGCCTCGAACATCGTGATCGGCAAGGCGCGCGATCGGGCAATGCTGGCGGCGGCGCAGTCGGCGCGCGCGGTCTGTGCGTATGTCTATTCCGCCGCGGGGCCGGGCGAGAGCACCACCGAAGTTGCGTGGGATGGCCAGGGACTGGTCCACGAACTCGGCGAACAGATCGCGGAGTCGGCGCGGTTCTCGACCGAGCCCGAACTGGTCGTCGCCGACGTCGACTGCGAACGGATTACGGCGGAGCGCGTAAGGACCGGCACGTTCAACGATGCGGCCGTGTTCGCCGGCAATCCCGAGACGCGCTTCCGGCGGATCGCGTTCGATCACGCGCCGGTGCTGGCCGACGGCGGTCTCGAACGCGCCATCCGCCGCTTCCCGTTCGTCCCGAACGATCCGGCGCGGCGCGACGACGATTGCTACGAGGCGTTCAACATCCAGGTGGAGGCGCTCTCGAAGCGGCTCGTCTCCGCGAATGCCGAGACGATCGTGATCGGTGTGTCCGGCGGGCTCGACTCGACCCACGCGCTGATCGTCGCGGCGAAGGCAATGGACCGCCTTGGCCGCCCCCGTAGCGCGATCCTCGGCTTCACCATGCCCGGCTTCGCGACCGGCGAAGGGACCAAGGCGAACGCCTGGGCGCTGATGCGCGCGCTCGGCATCACCGCCGAGGAGATCGACATCCGCCCCGCCGCCACGCGCATGCTGAAGGACATCGGCCACCCGTTCAGCGAAGGCGAACCCGTCTACGACATCACCTTCGAGAACGTGCAGGCAGGGCTTCGCACCGATTACCTCTTCCGCCTCGCCAACCAGCGGCGCGGGATCGTGCTCGGCACGGGCGACCTCAGCGAGATGGCGCTCGGCTGGTGCACCTACGGGGTCGGCGACCAGATGAGCCACTATGCCGTGAACAGCGGCGTGCCCAAAACACTGATCCAGTTCCTGATCCGCTGGTGTATCCGCACCGACCAGTATGACGCGGCGACCGACGCGATCCTGTCGACGATCCTCGCGCAGGAGATTTCGCCCGAGCTCGTTCCGGCGGGCGCGGATGGCGCATTGCAGAGCACCGAGTCGATGATCGGGCCGTACGCGCTAAACGATTTCTTCGCGCATTACGTGATCCGCTATGGGCTCGCGCCATCGAAGATCGCGTTTCTCGCCTGGCACGCATGGCGCGATGCGAGCGTCGGCGCATGGCCGGAAGACCTGCCCGCGGACGCGCGCGTCGCCTATGACCTGCCGACGATCCGCTACTGGCTGGAGAAATTCCTCTTCCGGTTCTTCACGACCAGCCAGTTCAAGCGGTCGGCGATGCCCAATGGACCGAAGGTCTCAGCAGGCGGTGCGCTATCGCCGCGTGGCGACTGGCGCGCGCCGTCGGATGGAACCGCGACGATCTGGATCAAGGAATTGCGGTCAAGCGTTCCGTAAGGTCAGCCGCGCCACCTTGCATAAATCGCCCATCCGGCGCATTATGAAAATCCTATGACAGTGGCTCCACCGGATGGATCGCGCGATCGCCGGATCGAGATCCCATCTAATCTTTGGCTGATTCACCCGGCAGGCCGTGCGCTTTTGCCGCTTGCGTTGGCGCGTGGAATTTCGGCCAATTCGGTGTCGGTGGCGGGGCTTTGCCTCGGCGGAGCAGCGGCGCTCGCCTACACGCAGTGGGGAAACTGGGCGCTCGCGCTGGTCGGCCTGGTGCTGTCGATGGGCTGGTTGATCGCCGACGGACTCGACGGCATGGTTGCCCGCGCGACCAAGACCGCGAGCCCGCTCGGCAGGATGCTCGACGGATTGTGCGATCACGGCGTCTTCGCGCTGATCTACATCTCGCTCGCGCTGACGATCGACACGCCCGAGGCCTGGGTCCTCGCCGTCGCGGCTGGTGGCGCGCATGCCGTTCAGTCGAACATGTACGAAGGCGAGCGCTCGCGCTTCCATCGTCGCATCAAGGGCGTGGCGCTCGAAGCGCTGCCCGTTCCGACCGGCAACGCGCTCGTCCGCTTCTACGACGGCGTAGCTAGCAGCATCGACCGGATCGCTATGCCGTTCGAGCGCACGCTCTGTCAGTCGGCGGATCCGGTCGCGCTCGGGGCCCTGTACGGTGCCCGCGCCGTCGCGCCGTTGCGCTTCATGGCCTTGCTTACCGCGAATGTCCGGGTATGGGCGATCTTCGTCGCCTGCTTCGCGGGCAACCCACGCATCTTCTGGTGGTTCGAGATCGTCCCTTTGACTCTCGTGGCCATCGTCGGACTCGTCTGGCACCGTCGTGTCGAGCGGGCTTTCGTTCGTAATACTTCCGCAACGCGACCAAAGACCGCGTCGCGCATGCATCTTTCGTAAGGAACAGGGTCAGTAATGAATAGCATTCGGATCGCCGTGGTCGGCATCGGCAACTGCGCGAGCTCGCTCGTCCAGGGCCTCGAGCATTATCGCGAGGGGGCAAACGACCAGGTTGGCCTGATGCATTTCGACATGGGCGGCTACAAGCCGAGCGACATCAAGGTCGTCGCGGCCTGGGACGTCGATCGCCGCAAGGTCGGCAAGGACGTCGCCGAGGCGATCTTCGCCAAGCCGAACTGCACCGCGGTGTTCGCACCCAATGTCGGCAACACCGGCACGATCGTGAAGATGGGCAAGAAGCTGGACGGCGTCGCCGACCACATGGCCGATTTCAAGGACGACCGCACGTTCCTCGTCTCCGACGCCGCCGAGCCGACCCGTGAAGAGGTCATCGCCGAGCTGAAGGCGTCGGGCGCCGACGTGCTGATGAACTACCTGCCGGTCGGTTCACAGGAAGCGACCGAATTCTACGCCGAGTGCGCGATCGAAGCCGGCGTTGCGTTCGTCAACAACATCCCCGTCTTCATCGCATCGAACCCGGTCTGGGCGAAGAAGTTCGAAGACGCCGGCGTCGCGATCATCGGCGACGACATCAAGGCTCAGCTCGGCGCGACGATCGTCCACCGCGTGCTGACCGACCTGTTCGCCAAGCGCGGCGTGAAGCTGGATCGCACCTACCAGCTCAACACCGGCGGCAACACCGACTTCCTCAACATGTCGAACCATCGCCGTCTCGAGTCGAAGAAGATCTCGAAGACCGAAGCGGTCCAGTCTGTTGCGGCCGAGCGCATGGACGACGACAACGTCCATATCGGTCCGTCGGACTATGTGCCTTGGCAGAACGACAACAAGGTCTGCTTCCTGCGCATGGAAGGCCAGCTGTTCGGCGGCGTGCCGATGAACATCGAGCTGCGCCTCTCGGTCGAGGACAGCCCCAATTCGGCGGGTGTCGCGATCGACATGATCCGTTGCGCCAAGATCGCCAAGGATCGCGGCATCGCCGGCGTGATCGACCCTGCATCGGCCTATTTCTGCAAGCACCCGCGCACGCAGATGACCGACGATCTCGCGCAGATCGAAGTCGAGCGGTTCATCAAGGCCGCCTGACATGATCGATACGCCCCGGATTCAAACGGCGATCATCCTCGCCGCCGGGGAAGGCAGCCGCCTTCGCACCTCCGCCCCGTACAAGCCGCTCTGCGCGGTCGCGGGGCGGCCGTTGATCGCTCACGCGCTTGAGGGGCTAGCCGAGGCCGGCTTTGCGCGCGCGATCGTGACGGTGAGCTATGGGCGCGAGGCGATCGAAGCCTATCTGGCGAGCCGGCGCTGGCCGCTGGCAGTCGAGACGGTTCTCGCGGATCACCGCGAACCTAACGGCGTTTCGGTACTGGCAGCGCGCGATGCGCTAGCCGGTGACGAAGCGATTCTCGCGATGTGCGACCACCTCGTCAGCCCCGAACTTTACGCGCGCATGGCGGAGGCCGGCGCTGGCGGCGGCTTGCGGCTCGGCATCGACCGGCGCCTTGGCCATGACTGGGTCGACCCCGAGGACGTCACCTGCGTCGCCACCGAGGGCGACCGCATCGTCGCGATCGGCAAGGGCCTCGAACCGCACGACTGCTACGACACCGGCGTCTTCGCGATCGGCCCTGCGCTGTCGGACGCGCTGGCCACCTTGGCGAGCCCCTCGCTCACCGAAGGCGTCCGCCTGCTGGCCGCACAAGGCCTCGCCCGGATCGTGGATTGCAGCGACATCGACTGGATCGACGTCGACGACGCCCCCGCCCTGGCGAAAGCCGAAGCGTGGATGGCGACTAAAGCCGAGGCGGTCGCCGCTTAACTGCCGTTCTCCTGCGAAAGCAGGAGCCCAGGATACCACCCGATACGCGCGTAACCCTGGACTCCTGCGTTCGCAGGAGAACAGTGGTTAGCCTGCGACCTCCACCCGCGGATCGGGCACGTCGAGCGTTGCGCACGTCCCTACCGGGGCGTTCTCGATCATCACCGTTCCGCGCAACTGCCGCGCGAGGCTGCCGATCATCCGCATGCCGAGGCTTTTCCGCGATGCCGTCTTCAAATCGAAGTCCACCGGCAACCCGCCGCCCTCGTCCGACACCGTCAGCACGATCCGCCCGTCCGCGCTCCGCACCGTGACCAGGATCACGCCGCCGTCGTCGCCATAGGCATATTTGATCGCGTTGGTGACCAGCTCGGTGACCAGCAATCCCATCGGGATCGCCACGTCCGCACTGATCAGGATCGCCTCGATATCACAGTCTATCCGGTGGGTGAGCGATTGCTCGCCAAGCCCCGTCGCGATCCCGCAGACCAGATCGTTAAGCGCGACGATCCCCACCTGATCGCCACGCCAGAGCTGGTCGTGCGTCTGCGCGATCGCGGTGATCCGCGCCTGCGCGTCGCCCAGCAGCCGCCGGATCCGCGGATCGTCGTCCTCCTGCATCTGGAGGTTGAGCATCGCCGACACCAAAGCGAGACTGTTCTTCACCCGGTGGCTGGCTTCGCGCGTCAGCAATTCCTGATGCTCCATCGCCTCGCTCAGCCGCTGCTCCGCCTGCTGCCGCTCGATCGCCACGCCGATGAGGTTCGCAAACCCCTGCATGAACGCGAAGTCGGCGGGCTCGAACTTGCCCTCGTCGGGGCTGTCGACCTCGAGCACGCCGAAGCGCTTGCCCGAGGTCTCGACCAGCACATTGATCGCGCGGCGGATATTGTGCTGCGCCATGAACTCCGGCGTCCGGAAACGCTGCTCGTTCTCAAGGTGGTTCGAGATCACCGGCAGCCCGGTCTCCAGTGCGAACCCTGCGGGCGAGCCGAGATCGGTCCGCATCTCGGTCGACCCGACCACCCCCGGCGCCCAGCCGATCCCGGCGCGGACCAACAACGTGTTCTGTTCAGGACGGTATTCAAGGAACTTGCAGTATTGCGACCGCATCCCCTCGCCGCACAACTCGGTCGCGCGCTGCAACATCGGCTGCAGATCCCGCGCCCGCAGCGCCTCGATCCCGAAATCGGCAAGGATCGACTGCTGCCGAAGACGATATTCCAGTTCGCCTGCGCCGGGTGGCCGATCGCCGCCGGGAGATTGTTCGATAACCGTCATACTCACTCGATGTTACTGGCAATAAGTCTCGTCACGCCTGCCGCATCCAGCCGGCTCAATCGCCCACCCTGAAATCGCGGATCATGCGTGACCTCCGCGATTGCCCATTCGGGGCTGACGGTCGACGTCAACGCGGCCGCGTCGTCCTGCTCGATCTCGGCGAGTTCGAGCCCGGCGAGCGCTCCTTCGAACAGGTCGATGCCGAAGTCCGCGCCCACCGGATACCGGCGTTTCCTCAACGATCGGGCCGGCAATTGCGCCAGCCGGTCATACTCGTCCCGATCGAGATACGTCGTGACCGTCGGCCTGCTCAGCACGTCGGCAACGTCGTATTTCTTGCCGATCTTAAGGACCACGCGCCCCGAGCCGCTATCGGTCATGGCGCGCAGCCTCAGCCGCGTACCCTCGATGTACCGGTCCTCGATCAGGATATACGGCGCGTCGGCCAGATCGGGCCGACGCGCAGGGTCGACGAGAAACCGGCGCTCGCGCTCGACATGCGCGTATTTGTGAGCGACCAGTTCCTCGTCGAGCCCCCGCAACATTGGGTCAGCGCGTCAGCTTCTTATAGGACAGCGCGGTAGGACGATCCGCCGCATCGCCCAGACGGCGGCGCTTGTCCTCTTCGTAGGATTCGAAATTGCCCTCGAACCATTCGACATGGCTGTTGCCCTCGAACGCCAGGATGTGCGTGGCGAGACGATCCAGGAAGAAGCGATCGTGGCTGATCACCACCGCGCACCCTGCGAAATTCTCGATCGCTTCCTCGAGCGCGCCCAAGGTCTCGACATCGAGATCGTTGGTGGGCTCGTCGAGCAGCAGCACGTTGCCGCCGCGCTTCAACATCTTGGCGATGTTGACGCGGTTGCGCTCACCCCCCGACAGCTTGCCGACGTTCTTCTGCTGGTCCTGGCCCTTGAAGTTGAACGCCCCGACATAGGCGCGCGTCGACTGGTCGAACCCGTTGACCTTCATCGAGTCGAGGCCGTCGGAAATCTCCTCCCAGACGTTCTTCTTGTCGTCGAGATGATCGCGGCTCTGGTCGACATAGCCCAACCGCACGGTCGAACCCTTGTCGATCGTGCCGCTGTCCGGCGTCTCCTGCCCAGTGATCAGCTTGAACAGCGTCGACTTGCCGGCGCCGTTGGGACCGATGACGCCAACGATACCGCCCGCGGGCAGCGTGAACGAGAGGTTCTCGAACAGCAGCTTGTCGCCGTAAGCCTTGGAGACGTTCTCGAGCTCGATGACCTTGCCGCCGAGACGCTCGGGCACCTGGATGACGATCTGCGCCTTGCCCGGCGAGCGGTTCTCCTGTGCGGAGACGAGGCGTTCGAAGTTGGCGATACGCGCCTTGGACTTGGTCTGGCGCGCCTTGGCACCCTGACGAATCCATTCGAGCTCGTTCTTGATCGCGGTCTGACGACCGGATTCCTCACGATCCTCCTGCTCAAGGCGCTTGGCCTTCTTCTCGAGATACGTCGAGTAATTGCCCTCATACGGGAAATACTTGCCGCGATCGAGTTCGAGCACCCAGCCAACGACGTTGTCGAGGAAATAGCGGTCATGGGTGATCATCAGCACCGCGCCCGCATAATCCTTCAGATGATTCTCCAGCCACTGGACGCTCTCCGCATCGAGATGGTTGGTGGGCTCGTCAAGCAGAAGGATACCCGGCTTCTGGATCAGCAGGCGGGTCAGCGCGACGCGGCGCTTCTCACCACCCGACAGCTTGTCGACCGGCCAGTCGCCCGGCGGGCAACGCAGCGCCTCCATCGCGACCTCGAGCTGGTTGTCGAGCGTCCAGCCGTCGATCGCGTCGATCTGCTCCTGAAGCGTCCCCATCTCCTCCAGCAGCGCGTCGAAGTCGGTGTCGTCCTGGGGATCGCCCATCTCGGCGGAGATCGCGTTGAAGCGATCCACCATGTCCGCGACACCGCGCGCGCCGTCCTTGACGTTCTCCAGCACGGTCTTGGTGGCGTCGAGCTGCGGCTCCTGCTCCAGATAGCCGACGGTAACGTTCTCGCCCGGCCAGGCCTCGCCGGTATAGTCCTTGTCGATGCCGGCCATGATCTTGATCAGCGTCGACTTGCCCGCGCCGTTGGGGCCTACGATGCCGATCTTGGCGCCATGATAGAATTGCAGATTGATGTTCGACAGCACCGGCTTGGGCGCGCCGGGGAAGGTCTTCGTCATGTCCTTCATGACATAGGCGTATTGGCCGGCCACGGGGGTCTCCGTTCGGGTGTTCGTGAGGGAGGGATTGATCTGCGCATGTAAGGGCAGCCGCGAAGGTTGGCAACGCGCGAGCTGGGACCTAACGGAGGAGGCCGACACCAAGGGGAATTGCTGATGACGCGTATCGCACCATTTCTGGCGGCCTGTGCCGCAATCACCGCCGTTCCTCTTGCCGCGCAGCGCACCGCTGCCCCGGCAACCGCGGTCGACGCGAAGGTCGCCGCGCTGCGTGACAAGGCACTCACCGACGATACCGCCTACAAGATCGTCGAGGGGATCACCACCGAGGTCGGCCCGCGGATGACCGGCACCGAGGCGGCACCGCGGGCGCGCGCCTGGTCGGTTGCCAAGCTGAAGGCGCTGGGTTTCAAGAACGTGCGGATCGAGCCATACCAGCTGCCCGTCTGGTCGCGTGGCACGGAGAGTGGTGAGCTGGTCGCCCCCTATGCGCAGAAGCTGCATCTGGTCGGCCTCGGCAATTCGGGCGCGACGACGCCGGGCGGGCTGACCCTGCCGATCGTGTATTTCCCGACGTACAACGATCTCGCGCTCGCCGCCGACGGCAGCCTGAGGGGCAAGATCGTCTTCGTGTCGAACGCGATGCAGCCGACCCAGGACGGGTCGAGCTATGGATCGCAGGGCACCGCGCGCTTCGTCGGACCGAACGTCGCCGCCAAGAAGGGGGCCGCGGCGATCGTGATCCGGTCGATCGGCACCGATCACGGCCGCGGGCCGCACGCGGGCAACACCAATTTCGACGCGGGCGTGACGCCGATCCCGGCGGCAGCGCTGTCGGTCGCGGACGCCGAGCATGTCGAGCGGCTGGTGAAGCTCGGCAAGCCGGTGACGCTGAAGCTGGTGCTCGAAGACAAGCAGGTCGGCATGCGCGAATCGGGCAACGTCGTCGCCGAAGTCCCCGGCACCGATCCCAAAGCC
This sequence comes from Sphingomonas sp. PAMC26645, assembly GCF_004795835.1. Taxonomy (NCBI): domain Bacteria; kingdom Pseudomonadati; phylum Pseudomonadota; class Alphaproteobacteria; order Sphingomonadales; family Sphingomonadaceae; genus Sphingomonas; species Sphingomonas sp. PAMC26645. The sequence goes on along the minus strand of NZ_CP039249.1, from coordinate 1,998,437 downwards.
GGGATCGTGTTGGTCGGTGGCCATCTCGACAGCTGGGACCTCGGCACCGGCGCGATCGACGACGGGGCGGGCATCGCGATCACCGCGGCGGCCGCCAAGATCGTCATGGACGGCGGCCAACGCCCTCGCCGCACGATCCGCGTCGTCTGGTTCGGCGACGAGGAGAGCGGCGGCTTCGGCGGAGCCGCCTACGCCAAGGCGCACGCCGGCGAGCGCCATGCGACCGCTGCCGAATCGGATTTCGGTGCCGATCGCGTCTGGCGGTTCGAGAGCAGCCTGCCCGACGCTGCCAAGCCCATCGAGGATCGCCTGGCGGTCGCGCTCGCCCCGCTCGGGATCATCCGCGGTGCCGATGCCCCGCACGGCGGCACCGATGTCGGCCCGGTGATCGCCACGGGGGTCCCCGGAATCGACCTCAACCAGTCGGGCCTGCGCTACTTCGACTACCATCATACGCCCGAGGACACGCTGGATCTGATCGACCCCGAACAGCTCCGCCAGAACGTCGCGGCCTGGACCACGGTGATCGCGACAGTGGCCAATGCGCCCGAGGAAATCGGGTCAATTGTGCCCCAGAAGTGACGAATTGCATGAACCAATCTGTCATCGTTCTGCCGCAAACCTTGCGGACAGATGAATTTAGCGGATTGACCGCCCGCCGGGGGCCGCTATTTGACGTGACTTCGCGACGGCAATCGGGTCGGCCGCGAGTGAAACTATGCTTGGGAGCATTCGAATGAAGAAGATCGTTCTGATCGCTGCTGCCGCCGGCCTGATGTCCGTCGCAGCCTGCAGCAAGTCGCCAGAAGCCGCCGCAGTTGAGAACAACGCGGACATGCTGGCTGACAACATGGAAATGCAGGCTGACAACATGGACGCCATGGCGGACAACACCTCGAACGCAGTCGCTACCGACGTGCTCGAGAACGCTGCTGACAACATGAACGCAGCTGCCGACAACGTCCGTGACGCTGCCGACGAGAAGACCGACAACATGAACTAAGACCCTGTCGGGCGTTCGCGCTCGATAGAGTATTAGTGTCGGAAAGGGCGTTCCTTCGGGAGCGCCCTTTTTCTTTGCCGTTTTGCTTGTGCGCCCTTTTGCGGGCGGATCGCTTGCGCTAACGCAGGCGCCGGTGGGGCCTGTAGCTCAACGGTTAGAGCTGGCCGCTCATAACGGCTAGGTTGCGGGTTCGATTCCTGCCGGGCCCACCAACCCCTCTGTCCGTCATCGAGCCAAGCGCTTGAAAACCGATGTCGGGTTTGAGAGCTTCGCGACGTGCAGTGCATGTGGACGTTGCTAAAACCGGGGGGTCCCGGCGTTCCGCCAACTCAGATTTCCGTCATCACGCCCTGATAGACAGGCTCTTCCATCGCGCGGCCCGCACCGATCGCGACGCAGGTCAGCGCGTTCTCGGCGACCGTGACGGGCAGCCCCGTCGCGTCCGACAACACTTCGTCGATCCGCGCGAGCAGCGATCCGCCGCCCGTCATGACGATGCCCTGATCGCAGATATCGGCGGCCAGTTCGGGTTCGGTCTTCTCCAGCGCGGTCAGCACGGTTTCGACGATCTGGCCGATCAGATCCGCCAGCGACGCCGCGATATCCGCCTGCGTCACCTCGATTTCGCGTGGCACCCCTGCACGCAGGTCACGTCCCTTGACGCGCATGACCTCGCCAATTCCATCCTCCGGCATGCGCGCCATGCCGACCGCCAGCTTCACACGCTCGGCGGTAGCTTCGCCGATCATCAGATTGTGCTTGCGACGAATCATCGAACTGATGGCTTCGTCCATCTTGTCGCCGCCGACCCGCGCCGACGTGCTGTAGGCAAGCCCTCGCAGCGACAGCACCGCCACTTCGGTCGTGCCACCGCCGATATCGACGATCATCGCCCCGACCGGCTCGGTCACCGGCAGTCCGGCACCGATCGCCGCCGCCATCGGCTCTTCGATCAGATACACCTTGCGCGCGCCGGCGTTGGACGCCGCCTGGCGTATCGCGCGACGCTCGACCAGGGTCGCGCCGGACGGGATGCAGATCGCGATTTCGGGATGGCGTGGCAGTCGGCTGGGCCCGCCATGCGCCTTTTCGATGAAGAACTTGATCATCTGCTCGGCGACGTCGAGGTCGGCGATCACGCCGTCGCGCATCGGCCGGATGGTCTCGATCCCGTCGGGCGTCTTGCCCATCATCAATTTCGCTTCGGCGCCCACCGCGCGCACCTGCTGGACGCCATTGCGCGTTTCGATCGCCACCACGGACGGTTCGTTCAGGACGATGCCCTGGCCGCGCAGATAGACGACGGTGTTCACCGTTCCGAGGTCGATCGCCATGTCGTTCGACGGGCGGCTGAACAGGCAAGGAAGACGCATGGGCTGTGACAATCTGAAAGCGTGCGCCCGTTACCGTGGCCACTGTATGAAACCATACGCTGTCGGCGTAGTGCGATCCGCGTCAATCGCTCTGCGCCCGGACGGGCGAACCCAACGACGATCACGACGGCAATCTTAATACGGCATCATCGAATAGGGGTCGCGGTGCCTCCGAACGGCGTACAGCGCCGGGCAAGACATGCCCCTCGCCGCCCGTACCGATGAACGGATCGACCAGGGATATGCCTTACGCGCACCCGCCTGCCATCATCCGATCGGCAGGTCGAACAGCAGTTCGCGGACGTAGCGCACTGGCGGCGAACCATGGGCGAGCAACGAGTCGTTGTAGCGCTTGAGATCGAACGCCGCGCCCTGCCGCTTCTTGGCCTCTTCCCGCAGTGCCATATGCTCCGAATAGCCGGTGAAATAGCTCAGCAACTGCGTCGAGCCGAGCGAAGCGCGGACCCATTTGCCCGCCGCCTCGCGCTCCTGCTGGAACGCGGTGTGCGTCATCAGCTGCATCGCCTGGTCGCGCGTCATGCCCTCGGTGTGGATGCCGATGTCGAGCAGCGAGTTCGAGATCGAGCGCAGCCGCATCTTGAGCACGGTGAGCTTGAACAGCGGATCGCCGTTCAGATAGCCCTCGTCCGCCATCATGCCCTCGGCGTACACCGCCCAGCCCTCGACGAACGGTCCCGAACCGAGCACCGCGCGCAGCGTCGACTGAGTCGCGTTGGCGTGCGCGAGCTGGAGGTAATGCCCCGGCATCGCCTCGTGCACCGCGAGGTCGTGGATCATGTAGTCGTTATATTCGCTGAGGAACGAGGTTGCCTGCGCCTCGGTCCAGTCGTCGGGGATCGGCGAGACGGCGAAGAACGTGCCGAGGTTCTTCTCCAGCGGGCCGGGGGAATCGCAGTAGGCGACCGCGACGCCCTGCTGGAACTTGGGCATCGTGATGATCTTCACCGGGCTGTCGGGCATGCCGACCAGTCCCTTCTCACGGACGAAGGCGGTCGCCTGTGCCAGCGCCTTGGTCGAGGCGTCGATCATGCCGTCGCGGGCGGGGCGCTTGGCGTAGGTGAGTTCGAGCGCGAGCTGAATCGCGGCCTGCTGCTGCGCTTCGGACGGCTTGTCGGGAAGCAGCAGCGCGCCCTTCTTGGCGCCGAAGATCTGGCGCGCGATCGCGTACATCTGCGCGCGCGTGTCGACGATCGCAGCCTGCGCGCGGCGCTTGATCTCGGCCCGGGTGAGGTCGGATTGCAGCGCGAAGCCAAGCTTCTTGTCGTAGAGCGCTGCCCCCAGCCGAAAGTCGCCCTTCGCGCCGGGCACGAGCGTCTTGTCGAGCCAGACCTGGTGCTCGGCGACCGCCGCCTTCAGTGTCACGAGCGCCGCATCGAACCGCTTGGCGTCCGCTGCGGACAATTCGCTCTTGTGCGGGGCGAGCATGCTCTCGGCGATGTCGACGATGCCGCTGTTCTGCTTCGCCACGGTCGTCGCGTAGATCGACGGTACGCGGGCGGGCACGATGTTCGCGCGTGCCTGGGCCAGCAATGCAGGGAGCGCCGCCATCCGCGCGGTCGCCGCGTTCAGGCGCTGTGGCCACGGCGCGAAGTCCCGCGCGGCGAGCGAGTAGAGCGAACTGCCGGCGATGTCGTTATAGACCTGCGGGTCCCACGCCCAGCCGCCGAGCGTCTCGGTATCCCAGATGTCGTAGCGCAGCGCATTGTCGAGCAGCGCCGCGTCGACCTGCTCCTCGCGCGACAGGGCTTTGCGGTCGATCCGCTGGAGATCGGCGAGCATCGCCTTCGAGAACGCCTCACGCTTGGCACGCCCTGCGGCGGACATGTCGGTGATCTGCGTGTCGAAGCGGTGATCGCCGAGCGATGTCGCCGACGACGGATTGAGGCGCGCCAGGCCATCGACGTAGCGCTTCGAGAGCGACGCGAACGCGCTCGTCTCGGCTTGCGCGGCAAGGACGGGCGCGGGGATAGACGAAACGGGCAGCGCAAGCATCGCGGCGTTGAGCAACAGACGGAAATTACGCATCTTGGAATTCCTGACGATCAGCGTTGTGGCGCGAGTTGCGCGTTCAGATAGACGGTGACGAGCGCGGCGCGCTTGGCGTCCTCGATCTTGTCGGCGCCCGCCGCGTGGCCGCCTTCGGGGTTCTCGTAATAGAAGAACGGATCGCGATACGCTTCCAGCCGCGCGGCGAATTTGCGCGCGTGGCCGGGGTGGACGCGGTCGTCCTCGGTCGAGGTGTAGATGAACGGCGTCGGGTATTGCACGCCGCGCTTCAGGTTCTGATAGGGCGAATATTTCGAGATGAACGCCCAGTCCGCGGGCTTGTCCGGGTCGCCATATTCGCCGATCCACGATGCGCCTGCCGACAGATGCGAGTAACGCTGCATATCGAGCAACGGCGATCCCATCACGATCGCGCCGTAGAGATCAGGACGCTGCTCCATCGCGACGCCGACCAGCAGGCCGCCGTTCGACCGCCCCGACACGGCGATCTTCCGCTTGGCACTCACGCCGGTCCGGACAAGATCGTCACCGACCGCGTGGAGATCGTCATACGCCTTTTGCCGGTTCTCGCGCAGCGGCATCTGGTGCCAGCGCGGCCCGTATTCGCCACCGCCACGGATGTTGGCGAGCACGAACGCGTTGCCCTCCTCGACCCAGAACAGCCCGGCCGGGCCCGAGCGATAGGGCTGGTCGACGAGATAGGTCGGTGTCTGCGCATTGCGGAACCCGCCATAGGCGTGGACGAGCGCAGGCATCGGGCCCGTCGCGCCCTTCTTGCGCACGAGGAAATAGGGGATCTTCGTACCATCCTTCGACGTCGCGAACCGCTGTTCGACCTGCATTGCGGAGGCATCGAACCGCGCTGGCAGCGTGTCGACGGTGACCGGCTTGGCATTTGGGCGGACGGCATAGAGCGCGGGCGGGCTGAGGAAGCTTTCGACCACCGCGAAGGCGACGTCGTCCTTGCCCGCGGTCGCCTCGAGGTGGATCGTCGATGCGGTCGGCAGCGTCGCGACGCCTTGCGTCCAGATGCCATCCGCACCGCGCGTCAGCGACACGAGCCGGCCAGAGACGTCGTCGAGCATCTTCACCCACAGCACCGACTTGCTCGAATCGACCTGCTCCACCGCCTGCGTCGCGGTCGGCACCAGCACGCGTTCGATCGTCGGCGTGCGTCCCGCCAGCACGTCGGGGACGCTGTACGCCACGACCGACCCGCTCGGAATCCCCTTCCAGTCGGACGCCAGCGTCGCGATCAACCGGCCATCGAGGACGGCGTTGATCTCGGCATCGTCTGGCAACGGCGACGGCACCAGCCGGCCATTCTCGGCGATATGACTGCGCTTCGAATGGAAGAAATCGACGTTGCGCGACACCAGCGGATAGCGCCGGTCGCCATCGGTGAAGACGTTGGTCTCGATCCCGACATCGTCCGCCGTCGCGCTCGTCACGGTAGCCGAGGCCGCGAGCGACGTGCCGCGTTGCCACCGCTTCACGGTGCGCGGATAGCCTGATTTCGTAAGGCTGCCGGCGCCGAAATCGGTCGCCACGTACAGCGCGTCCGGCCCGGCCCAGTTCAGCCCTGTCTTGAAGCTCGGCAAAACGAAACCGTCCGCGACGAACTTGCCCGTGGGGATGTCGAACTCGCGCTCCTCGACCGCATCGCCGCCGCCGTTCGACAGCGCGACCATGCAGCGATCGTAGGACGGCGAGCGGCACGTCGCGCCTTTCCACACCCAGCTCTTGCCCTCCGTCTTGCCGAGCGCGTCGACGTCGATCAGCGTCTGCCACACCGGCTTGCCGCTGGTGAACGACGCCAGCGACGCGACCCGCCACAGGCCGCGCACGTTCGTCTTGTCCTGCCACAGGTTCAGCACCTGATCGCCAAGGATCTGGTCGGGCGTCGCGATCTGGCGGTCCGCCTGCAACAGGTCGAGTGCGCGCTGGCGGTAGCGCGCATAGCCCGGCTTGGCTTCGAGCGCGGCGAGCGACTGCGTGTTCCACCGCTTCACCGTATCGAGCGCACGCGTGCCGTGGATGTCCTCGAGATACGCATTCGGATCGGTAGCGGGGGCCGGTGTCTGCGCCAACGCGGTCGTGGAAAGGGCCAGCAAGGCCAGGAACGGCAGGCGTCTTTGCATCATCACTCTCTTATCGTTCAGTGATGCGACTGTAGGCAGCGCAGTCCGCTACGCCAGCCCCTTCTCTTCAGATCATTCAGCCTCCAGCGCGAGCAGCGCGAACGTCGCCAGCCAATGCTCACCCATGTAATCGTCCGCGAGATGCGGCAGTGCCTCTGCCAGGTGTGCGTCGGCGATCTCGCGCGCGGCGGCAGGATCGGGCAGCGCGTCGGCGATCGTCCGCCAACACCACGCGCGCGACAGGTTGACCCCGTCGAGATGCGCGAGGCGGCCGTCGGACCGATCGCTGACGATCGCGGGGGAGCGCAGGGACGCGGTTGCCGGACCGAACGGCTCGGGCAGGAACGCCGCCAGCCACGGCGCGAACTCCGCCCCGAGCACGTCCTTCATCAACGCCGCCTCGCACAGCGTCGCCGACAGGAAATCCTCTCCGCTAGGCTCGAACGGCCGACAGTCGCGGTCGTCGCCATACCAGTCCCGCGCGCGCGCCTCGATCAGTGCGGCGAGCGACTCGTCATGCGTCCGTGCCCAACGCAGCGCGTGGACGAGAGCGAACGCGGTGCAGTCATGCTTCCCGCTCCGCACCGGGTAGATCAGCTTCGGCAGATACGCTGCAAACCGCGCCGCAAACGCGCGTGCCAATGGCTCGATCGCCGCCGCCCAAGGCCGATCGGGACGCCGCGCCAACTCGTCATGCAGCGCCAGCAGCCATCCCCAGCCATAGGGCCGCTCGAACCCGCCGGTGCCCGGCCGATCGAGATACGCCACCTCTCCCGCTATCAGCGCGGGCACCAGCATCCGGTCGGCCAGCGCCTCGACCGCGGCGGCCTCCACCATGCCTGGATACAGGCGCGCGAGGCGCATCACCTGCCACCAGCCATGCACGCAGCTATGCCAGTCGAAACTGCCGTGAAACACCGGATGCAGCGTCTTCGGCAGCGCCAGGTCACCGGGCCCGTCGAGCACCTGGTCGAGCTTGTACGGCCATTCGCGGGTCAGATGCCCGAGCGTCAGCCCGGCAAATCGCGCCGCGGTCGCGTGGTCGAGCCGCTCTGTCATCGTGTCCTCCCACATCGTTCGTCGGACATTCAGCTGCTGTGGTCCGAAATGATCTTCCACGCGCCGCCACGCCGTTCGAACACCAAAGTCGTCATGCCCGATTCGCTGGTCGACGCCCCGGTCAGCGTCCACCGTGCGAACAGCATCGCATGCGCCGGATCCAGACCGCGCATCTCCAGGAACGCGAATGACAGCTTGCCGCGCGCATTGCCCGCGCCGCTGAAGCTGGACCGGTATTTGTCCGCAATCGCCGGTTTGCCGCGAAGCAGTCCCTTCGGCGTCACGAACACCGCGTCGTCCGCATAAATGTCCATGAACCGCGCGAGATCGCCCGCGTTCCAGCCCGCCGCGCTCGCTTCCATGCCCTTGCGGATCGCGATTTTGGCGGGCGTCTGCGCGATCGCGGGCGCTGCGATCGCGACGATCGCGAAGGGTAGCATCATGGGTCGCATCATTCTCTCGCCATCAGTTCGAGCAACGCCGCCTCGCCGACCGGCTCCGACAGCAGGAACCCCTGATACAGGCTGCATCCACCCGCGGCGAGCAGTTCGAGCTGCGACGGTCGCTCGACCCCCTCGGCGATCACCGCGAGCCCCAGCGAACGCGCCATCGTGATCGCGCCGGCGACCACCACGCGGTCGCGCGCGCTGCCGTCGATGTCCCGCACCAGCGACTTGTCGATCTTGACGTAATCGAGCGGCAGCGACTTCAGATAGGCGAGGCTCGAATACCCCGTCCCGAAATCGTCGATCGCCACCCGGCACCCTGCCCCGCGCAGTTCCGCCAACAACGCCGATGCCGCTGCGAGGTCTTCGATCAACCCAGTCTCGGTAATCTCGACCGTCAGGCGCCCGCGGGGGAAGCCACTCTCGTCGATCCGCGCCAGGAACAGCGCGGCAAACCCCGGCCGGGTGATATCCGCCGCCGTCAGGTTCAGCGACACGCGCAACGTTCCCAACAACTCCGGCCAGGCGACCGCACGCGCCAGCACTAGTCGCTGGATATGGTCCGACAACGCGATGCCCAGGTCGGCGCGGTCTGCGGCATCGAACAGCGTGTCCGCCCCGAGCGGCCCGAGCGCCCGGTGGTTCCAGCGCGCCAAGGCCTCGACCCCCGTGATCTTGCCGCTCGCGATCTCGACCTGAGGCTGCCAGCGCAGATCGATCTCGTCGCGCTCGATCGCATGGTGCAGGTCGATCGCCAGCGCGTCGATCGGCGCGACCCCGTCGGGCAGCGCGACGTGCAGCACCGATCCGTCGCTCGCCTTTGCCTCTGCCAGCGCCTCGCTCGCGCGGCGCAGCAACGCCGCCGCATCGTCGCCCGGCTGGCGCTGCGCCACGCCGAAGCGACATCCGAGCACCGCGCGCGTATCGGCCACCGCGAACGGTCGCGCGAGCGCCGCGTCCAACGCGGTGATCGCCGCCGTCACCGCGTCCCCGGCCGCCTCGATCACCAGCACGAACTCCGACCCGCCGAGCCGCGCGACCATCGCATCCACGCCGATCGCCTGGCGCGCGACCGTCTCCGCGCGCAACACGGCCGCTTCGATCAGGCCATCCACCGCGGGGCGGCCATGCGCCGCATTGACGATGTCGAGGCGCGACAGCGCGACCAGCACCACCGCCACCGGCCGCTCCTCGGCGATACGGCTGACGATCCAGCGCCGCGCTTCGCCGGTCTCCCTGTCATAGTGCGATGCGCCGGGTATGCCGCGTCGATCGATCGCGCCACCGGATGCGCGTGCGGCATGGCGCCCCGCGAACCGCAGCGCCTGGACGAGTTCGCCTTCGCTCGCCGGACTAGCCAGGAATTGCGTCGCGCCCGCATCGAAGAACTCGCCGATCGCCTCGACATCGCCGCGCGATACCAGCACCAGCAACGCCGCACCGTTGGTGGCGACCAACCCGCCCAGCCTGCGCGTCGCCGAAAGTCCGTCGTCGAGCGCACCGCGCGCATCAATCAACGCGACCGCAGCACCGCTTACCAAGAACCGGCTTTCCAACCCTTCGGCATCGCCCACGACCGCCGCCTGCCACCCCGCACCGGCCCCTGCGCTTGCCAAAATCTCCGCGATCTCATCACGTTGACGGAACGATACCGCGAACAGCGTCGTTGCGATCTGCATGTCTTCCATATCCGTCGCACCTCGCTCGATCGGTGCGAGCCTAGCCGCCGTATCGCCGCGCGCCAATCCAATACCAGCCGATCCGGCCTTGTTAGTGGGACAGTCAGGTCTTAGCTCGGAGGAGATGACGATCGCGCCCACCCTCGAGCAAAAGCCGCTGCGCGATACGCATGGTCGCACGATCAAGTATCTGCGGATTTCGGTGACCGATCGCTGCGACCTGCGCTGCCGGTACTGCATGTCCGAAAAGATGACGTTCCTACCGCGCAGCAAGCTGCTGAGCCTCGAAGAGATCGCGATCATCGCCGAGCGTTTCATCGCGCGCGGCGTGACGAAGATACGTCTGTCGGGTGGCGAGCCGCTCGTGCGCCGGGACGTTGCCGAACTGGTACAGCGCTTGGGTCACAACATCGGATCGGGCCTCGAAGAGCTGACGATGACCACCAACGGCACGCGCCTCGCGCAGCATGCCGAGGCGATGGTCGATGCCGGCATTCGCCGCGTCAACGTCAGCATGGACAGCCGCGATCCCGAGCGCTTCCGCTACATCACCCGCCATGGCGACGTGTCACAGGTCATCGGCGGCATCTACGCCGCGCGCGACGCGGGGCTCGCGATCAAGATCAACATGGTCGCGCTGAAGGGCTTCAACGAGGACGAGATCGCACCGATGCTCGCCTGGTGTCGCGACGAGGGCTTCGACCTGTCGCTGATCGAGACGATGCCGCTCGGCGCGATCGACGAGGACCGTACCGACCGCTTTCTGCCGTTGACCAAGGTGTTCGACGACCTCGGCCAGCAGTTCACGCTCGCCCGCGACGCGCACAAGACCGGCGGCCCCGCGCGCTACTGGAACGTCGACGGCACGCGCACGCGTCTCGGCCTGATCTCGCCGCTGACCGCCAATTTCTGCGAAGGCTGCAACCGGGTGCGCCTGACCACCGAGGGCAAGCTGTACATGTGCCTGGGCCATGACGATCAGGTCGACCTGAAGGCGGCTCTGCGCGAAGGCGGGACCGCCGGCCTCGACGAAGCGATCGACGCTGGCCTGTTCGCCAAGCCCAAGGCTCATGACTTCCGCATCGGCCAAGGTGAAGGCCCCGCGGTCGCACGCCACATGAGCGTCACCGGCGGATGAGCCTGTACGAGCGGCGGGCGCTGGTCGCGTCTAATACCCCGCCTGCTCGTGCCGCCGAAGCGGAACTCGCCGACATGGGCGAGTGGGTGCCGGTCGAGGACGCGGACGTCATCATCGCACTCGGCGGCGACGGGTTCATGCTGCAGACGCTGCACACGATGCTGGAGCGCCGCAAGCCGCCCGTGCCCGTGTTCGGCATGAACCTTGGCACGGTCGGGTTCCTGATGAACGAATGGCGCCACCACGGCCTCACCGACCGGCTGGAGCGCGCGAAGCCGTTCAAGGTCATACCGCTCAGCATGACCGCGATCGGCGTCGATGGCCGGACGCACACGCTGCCCGCGATCAACGAAGTCTCGTTCCTGCGCGAGACCCGCCAGACCGCCAATCTCGAGGTGACGGTGAACGACCGCGTCGTCCTCGCCGAACTCGCCTGCGACGGCATCCTCGTCGCGACACCGGCCGGCTCAACCGCCTACAACCTTTCCGCGCACGGCCCGATCCTGCCGCTCGGCTCGGGCATGGTCGCACTGACCCCCATCAGCCCGTTCCGCCCACGCCGCTGGCGTGGCGCCATCCTGCCCGACAAGGCACGTATCCGCATTCGCGTGCTCGACCCCGGCAAGCGCCCCGTCTCCGCGGTCGCCGACCAGCGCGAGATCCGTGACGTCGCGCAGGTCGACATCTGCATGGACCGCGCTCGCGAACTCACGCTGCTGTTCGATCCCGAGCACGCGCTCGACGACCGCATCACCATGGAACAGTTCGTCGCCTGAACGCGGTTTATCGCCGACTTTGCATTTTTGCGGCGAAACCCGCTTGCATCGTCCGACCGGCCGTTTATAGAGCCGCCTCCGGCAACGTTCCCTGATAGCTCAGCGGTAGAGCTCTCGACTGTTAATCGAGTGGCCGTAGGTTCGAATCCTACTCAGGGAGCCATTTTCCAGCCGGACAAGTCCTCGCTTATTCGCGAGATGCCGGTATGCCGGAACCCCCTTTGAAAATGTGTTCAGCCAGTTGCAGTCGTTCTTGCGACGACGTCTGACCTGCCGCTCCCCCCAGGTGCCTAAAAGTCCAAGCTCAAAACAGATCCCGGGCGGGACGCGTTCGCGATGGGCGGGATTTGGCGGGTATTCGCGCAAATTCGTAGCTTCTACCGACACTTAGGTCTGACGAACATTCTTTAGTTCATGAAACTTATTTCATGTTAAGATACTTTGTGGTTTAGGATGAAGTCTTACTCAAACAGTGGAGATTTCATGTTTATTAAGTCACTTGCCACGGCATTGGCTGGCCTCATGCTGGTAGCCGCACCGGTTGCAGCGAATGCGGCCTCGGCCAACCCAGCATCCAGCCTCTCGACGATCAAGTCGGCACGCGCCGGTACGCCGACCGTCAAGAAGTCCAAGGTCGCCGACGGTGGTTTCATCATCATCGCTCTTGCCGCCGTTGCGGTCGGTGGTGGTCTGTATCTCGCGATCGACGATGGCGACGATTCCGACAGCAACTAATCTGTTGGACCGGTGTCATGCACCGGTCCAATCGACTTGGGCTTGGCGGAAGCCACGTCGAAACGGGCGCTTGAGCATCGCTCGTGCCCGAAATGCGCTGAACTACCAATAATCGTTCCGGACTTACCGCGCTTCCTGCTCAATCCGATGATGCTCCCCGATAGCTTTATTCGTGCGTCGCGCGCCGATTTGATACTATGCGGTCCCGCACGTGAAAAACGGGGCGGAGGGTTCGGAATGGTCGATGCAGTGATAGTCCGCGCAGGCGACAGCGTCGTGACCCTGCTGCGCGATGGCGATGTCGGCGACCGGATCAATACCGGCGACACCGTGCTCACCCTGTCTCAGGCTATTCCGCGCAACCTGCCGCGACACCCGCTCGGCTTTCCCGTACCGACGATCAAGATCGCGTCGAACACCGACCTTGCACAGCGCAAGCCGGGCTGGATCGATTTCGACGCCGGGCAGGTGCTCGACCAGGGGTTCGCCTCGGCCGAAACGGCGCTGCTCGACTGCATCGCCGCGATCGCATCGGGCCGCGAGACCGCCGCCGAGCGCAATGGCGAACGCGAGATCGCGATCTGGAAACGTGGAGTAACGCTTTGACACGACTGACCCATGCGACGCTCGACCAGCTTGCAGCGACGATCGAGAGCCCGCGAGGCCGCCCCCTCCCCTCGATCGGCATCGTTCATTTCGGGCCGGGGGCATTCCACCGCGCGCATCAGGCGGCGTATATCGACGCGCTGTTGGGTGATGACCCGCGCTGGGGCATCGCCGCAGTCTCGATGCGCAGCAAGCGGACGGTCGCCGCGCTCGCCGAGCAGGACGGGCTCTACACGCTCGCGATCCGCGACGCCGAATCGTCGAACCGTGTAATCGGCGCGCATCGCCGGTTCCTCGGGCCCGACGACGCGGCCGAAACGCACGCACTGCTCGCCGATCCCGCGGTACGCCTGGTGACCTCGACCGTGACCGAAAAGGGCTATTGCCTCGCCGCCAACGGCACGCTCGACCTGTCGCACCCCGATATCGTCCATGACCTTGCTGGGACTGACACGCCACGCAGCCTGGTCGGATGGCTGGTCTCGAGTCTTGCCGCACGGCGGAAGGCGGGCGTCGCGCCGTTCGTGCCGATGCCGTGCGACAATCTCGCCAACAATGGCGCTAAGCTCCACGCAGCCCTGATTGCCTTCGCGCGCATGGGCGATACGGATCTGGCAGACTGGATCGCCGGTGAGGTACGCGTCCCGTCGACGATGGTCGATTCGATCACGCCGGCGTCCGACGTTGCTCTGTACGACGACGTCGCCGAAGCGATCGGGCTCGAAGACCTTGCCGCCGTCCAGCGTGAATCCTTCGTGCAGTGGGTGATCGAGGACATCGGCACGCCGCTCGGCCCCGATCTCGCGTCGGTCGGCGCCACGATCACGACCGACGTCGCCAGCTACGAGAAGGCGAAGCTGCGGATTCTCAACGGGGCGCATTCGACGCTTGCCTATGTCGGCCTGCTACGCGGCGCAGCGAGCGTGGCGGACGCGATGAACGACGCGGCGCTCGCCAGGTTCGTCGATGCGATGATCCGCGACGACATCATCCCGATGCTAGCCCACACCCCCGGCCTCGACCTGGATGCCTACCGCGCCGCCGTGCTCCAGCGGTTCCGCAACCCGGTGATCGTCCACCGGCTCGACCAGATCGCGCAGGACGGATCGCAGAAGCTGCCCTACCGGCTGGGCGATACACTCGTCGCAAACCGCCGCGCGGGTCGCATGCCCCAGGGCGTCGTCACCGCGCTCGGCGCGTGGGTCGTCTTCCTGATGCAGCGCACCCGCGACAACACCCCGATCGTCGATCCAGCCGGCGATCGCCTTGCCGCTGCGGCACGCGACGGAACGCCCGCCAAGGTCGTCGCGCGCCTGATCGATGCCGGACTGGGCTTCCCCCCCGAACTCCGCGACGACGCAGCCGCCCGGTCCGCGATCGCCGATGCGGCAGAACGGATCAGCCGCGGCGACTGGTCGGGCGTGAACCTCTAGACCCCATAGGCCGCCCGAGCATTGCCGCCGAAGATCGCGTCGCGCGCCTCCGGGCAGGCGCGCGCGACGAACCCGTCGATCAGGTCGACGACCTGGCGATACTCGGCGGCAAGGCGGCAGACCGGCCAATCGGAGCCGAAGATCAGGCGGTCAGGCCCGAAGCACGCAAGCAGGTGATCGAGATACCGCGCGATCTGCTCTGCCGTCCAGGTCGCGTGATCCGCCTCCGTGACGAGCCCGGATATCTTGCAATAAAGCGACGGCACCTGCGCCATGTCGGCGATCGCGTCCGCCCAAGGCTGCCAGCCACCATGCGCGATGTCGGGCTTCGCACCATGATCGAGGATCAGCCGCGGCGTCGGCGAACGCCCCGCCGCGACCAGATCGCAGAAGCGACGGACATGGATCGCCTGACGAGGTTTGACGAGAATGTCGTAGCTGAAACCGCGCTCGACCGTCGCCCGGACCCCGCGCACGAAGTCCGATGTCAGCAGGAAATCGTCGTCCGGCTCGTCCTGGACGATATGCCGAAACCCAACCAGCTTGGACGATCCCGACCAGGTCTCCAGCCGCTGCGCAATGTTGTCGGCCCGCAGGTCGATCCAGCCGACCACGCCCATGATCCGCGGATGCGCAGCCGCGAGCTCCAGCAGCCAGTCGGTCTCAGCCTTCGTCTGTCGCGCCTGCACCGCGATGCAGCCGTCGATCGCGGTGCCGTCCAACAATGGCATCAGATCGGCGGGCGAAAAGTCCCGAGCGAGCACGCTGTCAGTATCGATCCAGTCGAATGCAGACGGCGAATAGGACCAGAAATGCTGGTGCGCGTCGATACGAGTCACGCGGCGATCCGCGCCTGGCTGGTCGGCTGTGTCTGCATCCGAAGAACGTACCGCGTGCACGCCAGCGCAGCAATCGGATCGACGTGTCGCTTTGACCGAACGCTATTTCGCGACGACCACCGGCATGAAGATACAGCCGTTGCCGCGCACCGTCCGGATGATCTCCGTTTCTTAAATACCAACACCAACATCGACGCGTTTCCCGGCGCGATGGTTGTACCGGACACCAGTCGGCGCTAGCGGCATTCTCCATGTCGCCGCCCGCCAAACCGCACGTTAAACCCTTGAACTGGCTCCAGCCTTTGGAGGGCCTGCGGATACTGAAACGCGGCGACGTGCCGATCACGCGAGTCCAGGTTTATGGCCAGCGATGCAGCGGCACCAACCTCGTCACCCGCGCGATCGAGGCGAACATGCCGAGCGTGACGATCACCGAGGATTTTGGCTTCAAGCACTGGTTCGTGCCGCCGCAGACGTTGTTCGTGAAGGATACGCTGGTGCTGGTCGTCGCGCGCGACGCGTTCGACTGGACCCGTAGCCTCCACCGCCAGCCGTGGCACGCGCATCCGGACCTGAAGGCGGAGCCGTTCGACGTGTTCATCCGCAGCCAGTGGCATAGCTATTGGGACGATCATTTCGGTCCCATCGAGCCGGGGCATCCGATGCAGGGCGACGAGATGCTGCACGAGCGCGATCCGGAAACCGGCGAACGCTTCGCCAATTGCATCGCCAAGCGCACCGCGAAGCTTCGCCACTGGGCGTCGTTGACCAACCGGACGCACAACGTCGCGTTGCTCGGCTATGATGCGTTCGCGCGCGCTCCGTCGGCGTTCGTCGAGGCGTTGTCCGAGGCGACCGGGATCCCGCGGCGCGAAGAATATGTGCCGATCACCAGCTACAAGGGACAAGGCTATGCGCCCTACGTTCCGACGGCTTATCCCGAACTCGCGCCTGCTGATGCCGAACACATCACCGCGTGGCTCGATCCCGAGGTCGAGGCGGCATTCGGACTGAGCGCGAACTATGCTGATCGATATCAGTCGCCTTCGGAGGCCGGATCGGTACAACGTTCGGCATGACCAAGCCGATCACGTTCTTCATCCATCACCAGGGTCGCGGCCACGCCAACCGCGCGATGGCGATCATCCGCGAACTGCCGGCCGAGCGCGCGGTGACGATCCTGACCGCCAAGCCGTCGCTGTTCGACGGGTTCGAGCGACCGATCACGATCGCCGCGCTGCCCGACATGATCGGCGCGCCAGTGCCGACGCCCGGCCTGTTCGCGCAGGCGACGCCCGAGGTGATGCACTGCGTTCCGCTCGGCGTCGCGAAGACCCGCGCGACGATGCGGACGATCATCGACCATCTCGACGACGTCGATCCGGCGCTGTTCGTGGTCGACGTTTCCGCCGAGATCGCGCTGCTCGCCCGGATCGCGAGCGTGCCCGCGATCAGCATCCGCATGCACGGCGACCGCCTCGATCCCGGTCATCTGGGCGCCTACCAGGCGAGCGTCGGCTTGCTCGCACCCTTCGGCGAGGCGCTCGAACAGGCGGACACGCCGGACTGGGTCCGCGCGAACACGTGTTACGCAGGCGGCCTTTGCACCACCGTCGACCCCGTCCCGACCAAGGCCGAGGCGCGCGCGAAACTCGGCCTCGATCCGACCAAGGAAATCATCGTCGTCCTCACCGGCGGTGGCGGTGCGGGCACGCCCTATGCGCCGCTGACGATGGCGGCGCGCGCGGTGCCGGATGCGCTATGGCTGGTGCTCGGGCCGGTCCACCGCGAGGGACATGAGACCGACTTCGGCAATCTCGTCGAGCTCGGCTGGGTGCCCGGCGTCACCGACCATATCGCCGCCGCCGACGTCGTCATCGCATCGGCCGGCGACAACACCGTGCATGAGATCGCACGCGTCGGTCGGCCTTATGTCTGCGCGCCCGAATGGCGGTATTTCGGTGAGCAGACCCGGAAGGCGGAGCGTCTTGCCGAGCTTGGCGCCGCGGTCGCGCTGCCATCATGGCCGGGGGCGCTGGCACCGTGGCGGGGGATACTCGACGCCGCGAAAGCGCTCGATTCTGCCGCGCTCGCGGACCTGTACGACGCGGATGCAGCCAAGGTCGCCGCGGACTATCTGGAAGGACTGGCGGTCTCGCTTTGGGCGCCCGCTTCGAAATAGAGCGCTAGTCGATCCTCCCCCGCCAGGGGAGGATCGACACGTTGCGCAGCATCTCAGCTAAACAAAACCTCCGGAGGCATTTTCGACGCGGCCACCTCTTCTGCGGTCGGCCCCCGCAACACCGTAATCGTATCCGCATCCCAGGCGATCAGCCCGCGCTCGGCGAAATGCCCCAGCCAATAGTCCATGCACCACCGCCCCCAGGTGCCGCGAAACAACCGCGCATTGCGGATGATCGCGTCGAAATGCTGGTACGCAGGCGTGTGGACGACATGATGCTGGTGATACGCCCGCGCGCCGCCGACCCACCACATCGGCACCACGGCGCGCTCGAGTCGCGCGGCGAAGTCGGTTTCCTCCCCGCCATAGCCGACATAGCGCTCGTCCATCCCCCCTGCCCGCGCCCAGTCCGCCGCGGAGATCGCGAACGACAGGCCCCAGAGCTCGCCATGGCTCGGCGTCGGCACGATGGCGTCGGACGCGATCGGCGGCTTGGCCGGGTGACGCACGCCGGCGCGGTCAAGCGCGTCCCAGTCCAGCCCGGCATCCAGCACGCCGAACGGCAAATACAAGACCTCGCCCAATCGGATTCCGCCCGGCTCGATCGCCGTAGCCGCGTAGCGCTCGACCAACGTCGGCGCAGGGAGGCAATCGACATCCAGGAAGATCAACTGATCCCCACTCGCAGCCGCCGCCGCACGGTTGCGCGCCGCCGCCAGCGGCATCGCGTCGCCCTCGACGAACACCGCGTGCATCGGAAAGTCGGTCGGCGGGAGATCGGCGTGCGGCGCGTCCTGCATGTACGCGATCACGAGTTCGTCGGGCTTGCGCGTCGCTGCGTTGAGGCCGGCGATCAAGTTCACCAGGTGCGCGCGACGTCCGCGTACCAGCGTCAGCACGCTGACCGTCGAGGACGTCACGATGCTTTCCTGATTCCCTCGACGTCTATCCCGGCTGCCGCATCGCGGAAGAACGCCACGCCTTCGATCACGCCGCGCGCATGATGGCCGATCGCGACATAGCCGTGCGCAAGGTCCGCCCGCGATCCCAGGCCGTCCGAATAATTGCCGACGATGATCGCATGACGCGACGACCGCAACATCTCGATGTCGTTGCCGCTGTCGCCCGCGACGATCACCTGCCGCGGTTCGAGACCGAGGCGGCGGCGGACGTGCTCGACCGCCGTACCCTTCGACGCGGCATGTGGCAGGATGTCGAGATAGCGGCCATGGCTCTGGATGATCGAGCAGCTATGCCCGTGTTCCGCCAGCAGCGCGCGCACCCGCTCGGCCGCCGCCATGTCGCCATCGGCGAAATAGCTGAGCTTGAACCGGCGCTGTTCGAGCGGGCTTTGCGGCGTCAGGCCGGCATGTTGCCCGATCAGCGCGGCAACCGCCTCGCGGTCCCAACCGGCGGCGATGATCCCGTCCCATTCGGTATCGCGGTCGTACACCGCCCCGCGCACCGTCCGGTAATAGATCTCCGAGCCGACCGAGGTGATCAGGATTTCGGGCCGCGGCGCATCATGCTGCCCAAGCACCGCCATGGCGCTGTGGAAGCTGCGCCCCGTTGCGATCGCAAACGTGACATCGGTCTGCGCATCGTGCCACGCGGTGAAATCGTCGACGTCCTTGGCACAACCGAGCAGCGTTCCGTCAATATCCGACACCAGCAACAATTCCGGCTTCCGATCCGGGACCGCAGGCGCGGCGTTCACGACCTCCGCCAGCAACCCGGTATAAAGCTGTACGTGCCGGTCCCAGTCATAGGCGCGGATCGCTACCGATCCTGCCGCTGAGTAGCGCGACCACAGCGCCGGATCGTCTAGTATCTTCTGGATCGCATCGGTGATGGCGCTAGGTGAACGCGGATCGACGAGAATGCCGTTGCCGCAGGTCTCGACGATATCGTTCGGACCGCCGCTGTCGGTCGCGACCACGGGTAACCCGCTCGCCGCCGCTTCGAGCAAAGTCAGCCCGAACGGTTCATTGAGCGCCGGATTGACGAACACGCCCCGCCGGATGCGGGCATGGGCATAGACCGCGGCGATATCGTCCGGCCGGTGCTGCTTGGGATAAGCGATCTTGCCGTACAGGTCGTAGCGGTCGATCAACTGGAGAAGTTCGGCGATGTTGTCGCGGATCTCGGGTTCCAACGTCGCACTGTCGTCGCGCGTGCCCGCCAGGATCACGAGGTTCGCCGCGGCCTGGAGCGCGGGTGACCGGCCATAAGCATGGACGAGCGCCGCGAGGTTCTTCTTGGTCACCGGGCGAGCAATCGCGAGGATTACCGGCTTGGCGGGATCGTCCAGGAACCGGTTGATCAGCGCATCGACGCGGGCATCGGTGCCACAGTTCGCGAACTGCTTGAGATCGCTACCCGGCGCGAACACGCGGATGCGGCCGGGGTCATATGCATCATAATCTGCATACTGGACTTCGGCCTCGTCGCGCGACGAGGCAATGATCGCGGCCGCCCCGGCGATGGCTTCCTCTTCGATCGCGATCCGGCGATCGAGGCCCGCGGTTTCCGCACACTCACGATCGAACGCGGCCAGCTTCACCCGGCCGAGCGAATGTGCGGTGAACACATAGGGGATGCCGGTACGCGCCCAAACCCGCGCCGCGATCAGTCCGGCATCGGCATAGTGCGCGTGCATGACGTCGGGCGCGCGATCTAGCGTGGCGATATGCGCGACCAAAGCCTCGACCAGGCTGTCATGCTCGGTCCACAGGTCTTCCTTGACGAGATACGCATCGGACGCGGTCAGCAGGCGGACGATACGCGTCGTGCCGTCGATCGTCTCGATCGGCTCGGCATAGCATTCCGCATAAGCCGCATGATGGAATGCACGGGTAACGATTTCCATCCGGTCGATAGCCGGATTGCGGCCGCTGGCAGCGACGAGATCGAGAAGGTACCGGATATGGCCCCCGGTATCCGCGGTGATTCCGTATTCGACGTCGGTTGCGCGTAAACACCCCTGCAACGCGATATGTAGTACGAACACCCTTCCCCCGTTCACCTGCAATTCACGTAAGGAACCGCTCACGGGGTTGCCGAGTTCCGGGCCGATGATACTTTACATGCCGGTATTGACGCAGGTTATTACGTTCCCTGCGGCGCCTCGTTCGCTCGGTGATCGATCGCTGTGAGGATCGCTCTACTCACCTGGGCCTATCCTCCTGAAAAGAGCGGACTTACTCGCGCCGCGCGTGAGATCGCGCAGTCGTTGGCACAGTCTGGCAACGACGTCTGTGTCTTCACTATGGACCGTCGCGAAGACAGCCACGACGGCCGGGTGTCGGTCATCGGTTGCGGTCTGCGCGAGGGATCGTTCGCCCCGCGCCTCCGCAAGATTGCGGGGATCGGGCATCTGGTTGCGCCGTTCGCGTTCCGCCGAGCGGTCGCTCGCGAGCACCGACGCGAGCCGTTCGACGTGGTCGAGGCGACCAACTGGTATGCGCCAGGGCTGGCGATCGCGCTCACCGGTCCTGCGCCGCTCGTGACGCGCAACTCGACCCCGGCAGCGACCTCGGCAGAGACGGTTACGAGTCTACGCGACCGGTTCGATCGGCGCGCGGCGATGCTCGCGGAGCTGATCGCAGCGCGCTTCAGCAAGGCACTGATCTCGAACACGCAGCTCCACGGCGAGAAGATCGCCCATCTGTACGGCGTCGAAGCTCCAGGACCAGCCGGCCATCACGCGGTCATCGGCCTTAGCCTGCCACCGGAGATCGTGGCCCGAGGAACGGCCGCAGCCTATCCCGACGATGTCCCCGAGGACCAGCCGATCGAACTGCTGTTCGTCGGACGTGACGAGCACCGCAAGGGGTTCGATGCGCTCATCATGGCGCTGAGGATCCTTGCCCGGCGTGCGGATGCCGGGATGCGCGATTTCCGCCTCACGATCGTTGGCGTGCATGCGGACGATGTGAAAGCGCTTCCGTCCACCGCGCGAGCGCGACTGCGCTGCCATCACCGGGTCGACGAACCGACGTTGCACGACCTGATGAGCGCGGCGCACGTCATCGTCGCACCCTCGCGCTATGAAAGCTTCGGGCTGGTGTACCAGGAAGCGATGATGTTCGGCCGACCGGTCGTCGCGTGCGCCGAGGACCCGAGCGCACGACTGTTCATCGGCGAGAGCGGCGCCGGGTTGCTGGCCAAGACCTGCGCCGGCGACGACCTCGCCACGCAGATCCAGCGGCTGATCAAAGACCCGGCCTTGCGTGCGCATTACGCTGCGGCGAGCCGGCGGGCGTCGGGGATGTTCACGCGCGATACCCTGTCCGCGCAGACGACCGCGGTCTATCGCACCGCGATCGGATCGAAGGGGGCGAGCAGCAACGCCTCGTCCTCCGGCCTGCCCGCGCCGGTCGACATCGCCTCGTAGATTCGCGTCCGCTCGCGCACCCGCTCGCCATCGAGCCGATGTTCGAGCGCACCGGCCAGTGCCAGCGAACTCTCGACGAACGGTACGACCGGACGCTCGTGGACGCGGCCGGAAAAACGGATATCGCTACGGTTGAGGCGGTACTGGATGTCCGGATAGGACGCGGACTGCACCCCATCGACAAGGTTGCGGCGCGGCAGCCCGAGCGAGCGCAACCCGTCGCGATCCGCCGCCGCGACCAGCCAGCCGAGCGCGGCGAGCAAAGCGGTGTCGGGGCGCTCGTCGGTATCGATCTGCAGCACCCAGCGGGTCTGCATCGCGTCCTGGAGGCGGTTGCGTTGTGCGGCGAAATCGTTTGCGAGGGGGTGGTGAGCGACCTCGATCCACGGGACCCGCACTGCGATTTCGCCTGCCTCGTCTGCCGTGCCGTCGAGCAGGACGACGATACGGGCAAATGCGGTGCGATAGTGTGTCGCGATCTCGACGATGTCGCTGGCGTCGGCGGGCCGCGCCATGATGCCGAGCCCTATCCCGTGCGGCACAGTCGTCGTGGGGGTCGAGTGCGCCTGGGCTGGACGGTAATCGGGAGGAAAGCGGACATCGCCCCGCGCAACGGCGACCGGCTCCACCTCGAACCCGAACCGCCACGCCGCGTTCCGCAAACCGGCTGGGTCGAGCATCCAGCGCTCCGCAGGATCGCGCTGTAGGTCAACAAGCCCGCTTCCCAACCGAGCGACGATCTCGTCGGCAACCGCACCGACCTCGTTCGCGTCGCGAACAAGCAGGCGGCAGTGGCTACACTCGAACCAATCCTCGCGCACGAGCCAGTCCCAGTTCCCACAGATCGAGCATCGTAATTGCATGGCTCCGGCAACCCGCGGCGCCAAGGACAGGTTCCGCCTGATCTAAATCCTCCCCCATCGGGGGAGGTGGCAGGCCCGCAGGGACTGGCGGAGGGGTATCCGCGATCAACTCAGGGCGACACCCCTCCGTCTGGCAAGAGCCAGCCACCTCCCCTTACAGGGGAGGATCAAGCGCCCGCTCAATACCCGAAACTATGCGCCAGCGTCAGCAGCAGCCAATACAGCCCGCCCGACAGCAGCATCGCCACCGGCAGGGTCATTACCCAGGCCAACGCCATGTTCATCACGGTCCGGCGCTGCAACCCGGCGCCATTGGCGACACTAGCACCGGCCACACCCGAGGACAGGATATGCGTGGTCGACACCGGCATGCCGTATCGCACCGCCAGCAGGATCGTCGCCGCCGCGACCAGTTCGGCCGACGCGCCCATGCCGTAGGTCAAATGCGTCTTGCCGATCCGCTCACCCACCGTGACGACGATCCGCTTCCATCCGACCATCGTCCCCAGGCCCAGCGCCAGCGCGACGGTCACCTTCACCCAGGTCGGGATATACCGCGTGCCCTGTTCGAGCCCGCTATTATAGCTCTTGAGCGTCGTGATCTCCCGCGCGGTGAAGCGGCTCTGCGCGGACTTGTCCTCGGCGATCAGCTTGGTCGTATCGAGCACGAGGTACATGTCGTTGCGCAGGTTCGGCGTCGCCGCGGCGGGCACCTTGCCCAGCGACCCGTAGCTTTCGATCCGGCTCGACACGTCGTCCGACAACGTCGCCAGCGCGCCATAGATGACAGGGTCGGCGACATGCTTGCTCTTCAGCGCCTTGGTGACCTGCGCACGCGAGGTCGCCACGTCGGCGGGTGCGCCGTCGGCATGCGCGCGGTACGCGGCCGATGCCGCCTGCGCGCTTTGCACGAACGCCGGCATCGCGCTCTCGGGCATCGTCCGGTTCAGCGCATAGGCGGTCGGCGCGCAGCCGATCAAAATGAGCATGATCAGCCCCATGCCCTTTTGACCGTCATTGCTGCCATGCGCGAAGCTGACCGCGGTGCAGGTGCCGATCAGCAGCGCACGGATGCCGCGCGGCGGTGGCGTCTGGCCCTCGGGCGCCTCGTACAGCTTCTTGTCGCGCAGGAACCGCTTCATCACGAGCAGCAGCAACAGCGCGCCGACGAAGCCGACGATCGGGCTGAATGCGAGCGCGGAGAGAACTTTCCAGACTTGCACCATGTCGACGCCCGACGTGCCGTCCGCGCCGCCGCCGTTGATGAGTTGGTTGGCAAGGCCGACGCCGAGGATCGAACCGATCAGCGCATGGCTCGACGAATTGGGCAGCCCGACCGCCCAAGTCGCGAGGTTCCACAGGATCGCCGCTAGCAGCAGCGCAAAGATCATCGCGAACCCGCCGACGCTGCCGACGTTCAGGATCAGGTCGACCGGCAGCAATGTGACGATCGAATACGCTACCGCGCCGGACGACAACATCACGCCGAGGAAGTTGAAGAATCCCGACCAGACGACCGCGAGCGGTGCGGGCATCGAGTGCGTGTAGATGACGGTGGCGACCGCGTTGGCGGTGTCGTGGAACCCGTTCACGAACTCGAACCCGAGCGCGATCAGCAGCGCCAGCGCGAGGAACGCGAACGCCCCGCCCGCCAGGCTCTCGCCGACCTGCGCGGTGTCGAACGCGATGCTGAACCCGGCATAGGCAAGCCCGCCGATCAGCACGGCAAGGAATATCCAGCGCCCGGACGGATGCAGCGAATGATCGAGTTTGGGACCGGTATGCGGCGCAGCGGTAGCGCTCGAATCAGCCGTCACCGCATCGGGTGCAAATGTGGAGGTTGCCATAGGAATGTGCAGTCGGCCCTTACGATGACAATCTTATGACAGATGTAAATCAAGCGATCGTTCGACCCTATTTGGGACGTCGCCCCCTACAATCCTCCCCCGCCAGGGGGAGGTGGCTGGCCCTCGCCAGACGGAGGGGAGGCAGAGGACAACGTGCGTTCCGTGTCCTCCCCCTCCGTCGCCTTCGGCGCCATCTCCCCCCTGCGGGGGAGGATGTTCGGAACCGACCTCCTCGACCTTAATCAGCGAGTTAATTCACCGAGCTTCACCGATGCTCGCGAGCTGCATGCCATTGCGGCCGAACAAAGTGGCCATCTTCACGTCCGCATCCGCAGTCATTTCCTTGCGGCACTGCTGCGCATCGGCGAGCGCCGCGAGGCCGACACCGTGCGATTGGCAGGCGCCGGCGATCGCCGAACGCAGCCGGCGCTGGAACGCGGTGCGCCCGGCGTCGCTGGTCAGGTCGAGCCCGGCGCGCGACACGCGCACCGATACCGGGTCGCGCCCGGAACTCGCGGAAGCACCTGTGGAAAACAGGCAAGCGCCGACGATCGCCGCCGAAGCGACGCTGATGAAAAGCTTCATGATGATGTTCCTCAAATGGTCCTGCGGTCCGCAAGGCGATGCCTGCGGGCGACGGCGTCAGCGCGTCGGGACACCTTTCTGGGTGCGGCATCTCCGACCACGAACCACGTCGCTGCGCATCCCCTACCCGTCGTTCGTTACGCTCGCGCGACGGTTTGGCGACGGTCCGACGACGCGCCGAAACTCTAGATGAGGCGTTAGGTCACATCCCCGGATATCGCTCGAACGCAGGCAAAGCGGCCACATTCGCCATCCACGCCAATCGGTCGGCCACCTGGATATGCGCACCCGGCGCGACCGCCTCGGGATCGTCCAGCGTACAGGATTGCACGTCAATGATCCCCGGCAGATACTCGGCATTGGTATAGAATAGTCCTGTCCCGCACCGTCCGCAGAATTGACGCCGACCGCTTGCCGACGATTCATACGTCACCGGATCGCCCGCGATGGTCACCTGCTCGGACCTGAATGCGATCCAGCCTACCATCGGCGCACCCGCGCTTCGCCGGCAATCGCCGCAATGGCACAGCGCGTGATGCTCGGGCTCGCCCTCCGCGACATAGCTGATCGCTCCGCAATGACATCGTCCCGCCAGCATGCCCGCCTCCCTCTATGTTCTCAACTTGTTCCACGTATCGTCGAACCGCGCAAGCCATACCCGCTTGCCCCTTCGGCCCCCGTTCCCTACCTGTTCACCGGTGAACCAGATCGCCCAAACGTCCGCGCCGCAAGCAGAGCCTCCCTATCTGCGCGGTCTCAACCCGCCGCAGCGCGAGGCGGTGCTGACCACCGACGGGCCCGTCCTGATCATCGCCGGCGCCGGCACCGGCAAGACCGCGGCGCTGACGGCACGGCTCGCGCACCTGATCTTCACCAAGAAGGCGTGGCCGTCGGAAATTCTCTCGGTCACCTTCACCAACAAGGCCGCGCGCGAGATGCGCGAGCGCGTCGGTCGTCTGGTTGGCGATGCGGTCGAGGGCATGCCGTGGCTCGGCACCTTCCACGCGATTGCGGCCAAGATGCTGCGTCGCCACGCTGAACTGGTCGGGCTGCAGTCGAACTTCACGATCCTCGATACCGACGACCAGTTGCGGTTGCTGAAGCAGTTGATCCTTGCCGCCGACATCGACGAGAAGCGCTTTCCGACGCGCAGCCTCGCCGGGCTGATCGACCAGTGGAAGAACAAGGGCCTCGTCCCCGCCGACATCGATGCGGGCGAGTCTGAGCGTTACGCCAACGGCCGCGGCGGCGAGTTGTACCAGCAATACCAGACCCGGCTGATCGCGCTCAACGCCTGCGATTTCGGCGACCTGTTGCTCCACATGCTGGTCATCCTGAAGACGCACCGCGACGTGCTGGCGCAGTATCAACAGCGCTTCAAATACATCATGGTCGACGAGTATCAGGACACCAACTCGTCGCAATATCTCTGGCTGCGGCTGCTCGCGCAGGAGCGCAAGAACATCGCCTGCGTCGGGGACGACGACCAGTCGATCTATTCTTGGCGCGGCGCGCAGGTCGAGAACATCCTGAAGTTCGAGCGCGACTTCCCCGGCGCGAAGGTCATCCGCCTCGAACAGAATTACCGCAGCACGCCGCATATCCTCGGCGCCGCATCGGGCGTGATCGCCAACAATGGCGGCCGCCTCGGCAAGCAGCTCTGGACCGAGCGCGACGTCGGCGAGAAGGTGAAGGTCATCGGCGTCTGGGACGGCCCCGAGGAAGCGCGCCGGGTCGGCGAGGAGATAGACGTCGTCCGGCGCCTTTTTCAGAAAGAGGGGGCCGGCAAGTCGCTCGACGAGGTCGCCATCCTGGTCCGCGCGCAGCACCAGACGCGCGAGTTCGAGGACCGCTTCATCGCGATCGGCATGCCGTACAAGATCGTCGGCGGCTTCCGCTTCTACGAACGCGCCGAAATCCGCGATGCGCTCGCGTACCTCCGCGTCGTCAACCAACCGGCCGACGACCTCGCCTTCGAACGCATCGTCAACGTGCCGAAGCGGGGCCTTGGCGACAAGGCAGTCGCACGCATCCACCAGCTCGCGCGCGCCACCGGCACACCGCTGACCACCGCCGCGGCGCGCATCCTCGACACCGACGAACTGACCGGCGCCGCCAAGAAGTCGCTCGGACGCTTGGTCGGCGACATCGCCCGCTGGCGCGACATGGCGACCAGCCTGCCGCACGCCGAACTCGCCCGCCAGTTGCTCGACGAGAGCGGCTACACCGCGATGTACCAGGCCGAAAAGTCGGTCGAGGCTACCGGTCGCCTGGAGAACCTCAGCGAGCTCGTCCGCGCGATGGAGGAGTACGACTCGCTTGGCGCGTTCCTCGAACACGTCTCGCTGGTGATGGACAACGAGGGCGGCGCGCAGGACCCGCAGGTCACGATCATGACCATCCACGCCGCCAAAGGCCTCGAATACGACACGGTGTTCCTGGTCGGCTGGGAGGAAGGCCTGTTCCCGTCGCAGCGCTCGCTCGACGAAGGCGGCGTGAAGAGCCTCGAAGAGGAACGCCGCCTGGCCTATGTCGCGATCACGCGTGCACGGCGACTGGCGGTCATCATCCACGCTGCTAATCGCCGCATCTACGGCCAGTGGAACTCGTCGATCCCCTCGCGCTTCGTCGCCGAACTCCCGCCTGAGCACATCGACACCGAAACCACGATGTCGGGCGGCGCGAGCCTCTGGCAGGCCAATTGGTCCGACCGCGCCGATCCGTTCGCCGACGTCGCCCGCGGCACCGGCCGCGGCCCCGGTTGGCAGCGCGCGTCAGGCACCGGCAGCACCTTCTCCACCAAACCCGCCCGCGTCGTCGAAAGCCGATCGAGCGCGATCAGTCTCGGCAACAAGGGCCGCGACGACCTGTCGCTCGGCATGCGCGTGTTCCACCAGAAGTTCGGCTACGGCGCGATCGCCGAGATCGAAGGCAACAAGCTGGAGATCGACTTCGAACAGTCCGGCCGCAAGCGCGTGATGGACAGCTTCGTGACGCTCACGCCTTAACGGCATTAACCGGGAAAACGATCAGCCGGCGGTCTGATCGGCAAGCGAGAAGATCCGCTCCATCACCGCCCATTTCGGCCCGGTCGCCTCGATCGGCTTCTGATACACGTCCATCGCGGTCTCCCAAGACGCGACGACCGGCTGCAACGCCGGGTCGACCGCGCGTGGAAAATCGTCCTCGACCTCGGCGATCATCACGAGCCGGTCCGCGACCCGCCAGATCTCCATCTCTCGATACCCCCGCTGGACGATGTCGCGCACGACCTCGGGCCACACGGCACCCAGCGCGTGTCGTTCGCGATAAGCGGCAATCAGCGCTGCGTCGTCGACGAGGTCCAATGCGGTCACGATGCGATACGTCACGGAAATTCCTTCGATACGGCGTACTCCCGCGACAATAGCGCCGCCGCCCCTTTTCAAAAGTCACTTTGACTAATAAAACCGACGAAACGCACAACGACGCGCAGGAGATGGAATGAGACTGTCCGGCAAGACCGCGGTAGTGACCGCGGCCGCACAAGGCATCGGCCGCGCCACCGCAGAACGCTTCCGCGACGAGGGCGCACGGGTGTTCGCGCTCGACCGTGATGGCGATGCGCTACAGGCGATCGACGGCGTCGAACGTCTGGTCGTCGACCTGCTCGACGCCAGCGCGATCGCCGCACTGCCCGCCACGATCGGCGACATCGACATTCTCGCCAACGTCGCCGGCTTCGTCGCGGCGGGCGACATCCTGCAAGGCAGCGACGATGACTGGATGCTGTCGTTCGACCTCAACGTCCACGCGATGCACCGCATGACCCGCGCGTTCCTGCCCGGCATGCTCGCGCGCGGCGGCGGTGCGATCGTCAACATGAGCAGCATCGCGTCGAGCGTGAAGGGCATCCCCAATCGCTACGCCTATGGCGCGTCGAAGGCGGCGGTGGTCGGGCTGACCAAGGCGATTGCCGCCGATTTCGTCGGTCGCGGAATCCGCTGCAACTGCGTGTGCCCCGGCACGATCGAGACCCCGTCGCTGCGTGAGCGGATCGTCTCGCAGGCGGGGACTCAGGGCATTTCGGTCAGCGAGGCAGACGCCGCGTTCGTCGCGCGCCAGCCGATGGGCCGGCTGGGCCGCGCCGAAGAGATCGCCGCGCTGTTCCTGTACCTTGCCAGCGACGAATCGAGCTTCACCACCGGCGCGGTCCACGTGATCGACGGCGGCTGGGTCAACTAAGGATCATCCGATGAAATTATTGCGTTACGGCCCGCGCGGCCAGGAAAAGCCCGGTATCCTCGATCAGGACGGCGCGATCCGCGCGTTGCCCGCGGAGCTCGGCGATATCGCCGGTGACCTGCTGTCGCCCGAGGGCCTCGCGATGATCGCGGCGCTCGACGTGACGACCTTGCCCAAGGTCGAGGGCGCGCCGCGGATCGGCCCGTGCGTCACGCGGACTGGCAAGTTCATCTGCATCGGCCTGAACTATTCGGACCACGCCGCCGAGAGCAACATGGCCCTCCCCGCCGAGCCGGTCGTGTTCGGTAAATGGACCAGCGCGATCCAGGGCCCGAACGACGATGTCGAGATCCCGCGCGGCTCGGAAAAGACCGACTGGGAGGTCGAACTCGGCGTCGTCATCGGCACGCCCGGCCGCCACATCGCCAAGGAAGACGCGCTGTCGCACGTCGCCGGCTATTGCGTCGTCCACGACGTGTCCGAGCGTGCGTTCCAGCTCGAGCGTGGCGGCACGTGGGACAAGGGCAAGGGCTGTGATACCTTCGGGCCGATCGGTCCCTGGCTGGTCACCGCGGACGAGGTCGGCGATCCCCAAAAGCTGGGCCTCTGGCTCGAAGTCGACGGTCACCGCTATCAGGACGGCACCACCGCCAACATGATCTTCGACGTCGCGACGATCGTCTCCTACCTCAGCGACTTCTGCACGCTCGAAGCCGGCGACATCATCTCGACCGGCACCCCCGCCGGCGTCGGTCTCGGCCAGAAGCCACCGGTCTATCTGCGTGCGGGCCAGACGGTCCGCCTCGGCATCGATGGCCTCGGCGAGCAGACGCAGACGATGGTCGCCGCCGCGTGACGACCATCACCGGCCTGCGCACGATCGACCTTCGTTTCCCGACCAGCGCGGGGCTCGACGGCTCCGACGCGATGAACCCCGATCCGGACTACTCGGCCGCCTATGTGGTGCTCGACACCGATACGGACGGTCTCGAAGGTCACGGCCTGACCTTCACGATCGGCCGCGGCAACGACATCTGCGTCGCCGCGATCGAGGCGATGCGGCATCTCGTCATCGGGCTCGACCTCGACTGGATCATCGAGAATCCGGGTCGGATGTGGCGACATCTGACCGGCGACAGCCAGTTGCGCTGGATCGGCCCCGACAAGGGCGCGATCCATCTCGCGACGGGTGCCGTGGTCAACGCGATCTGGGACCTGTGGGCGAAGGCGGTCGGCAAGCCCGTCTGGCGCCTCGTCGCGAACATGACCCCCGAGGAATTGGTCCGCACGATCGACTTCCGATACCTGACCGACGCGATCACGCCGGAAGACGCGCTCACGCTGCTGACGAACCGCGCGGCGGGCAAGGCCGAGCGGATCTCCGATCTCGAAGCGACCGGCTTCCCTTGCTACACTACGTCGGCGGGGTGGCTCGGGTATCCCGACGAGAAACTGCGTCGGCTCGCGCAGGAAGCGGTCGATGCCGGCTTCGACTATATCAAGCTGAAGGTCGGTCGCGATCTGGAGGACGATATCCGTCGCCTGACGATCGCGCGCGAAGTGCTCGGGCCCGACCGCAAGCTGATGATCGACGCGAACCAGGTGTGGGACGTCCCGCAGGCGATCGAATGGGTGAACGCGCTCGCCTTCGCCAAACCGTGGTTCATCGAGGAGCCGACCAGCCCCGACGATATCCTCGGCCACCAGGCGATCCGCGACGCGATCGGTGAGGTGAAGGTCGCGACCGGCGAGATGTGCCAGAACCGCATCATGTTCAAACAGTTCATGGCGGCGGGTGCGATCGACGTCGTGCAGATCGACAGCTGCCGTCTGGGCGGCGTCAACGAGGTGCTGGCGGTGCTGTTGCTGGCGGCCCGGTACGACCTGCCGGTCTGTCCGCATGCGGGCGGCGTCGGGCTGTGCGAATATGTCCAGCATCTCTCGATGATCGACTACCTCTGCTTCTCGGGGACCAAGGAGGGGCGCGTGATCGAGTATGTCGACCATCTCCACGAGCATTTCGTCGACCCCTGCGTGATCCGCGACGCAGCCTACATGCCGCCGACGCTGCCGGGCTATTCGATCGAGATGAAGCCGCAGTCGCTGATCGACTATCGGTTCGCCGGGTGAAGCTCGGGCTCGACGGCAAGGTCGTGATCGTCACGGGTGGCGGGGCCGGTATCGGCCTCGCCATCGCGCGGGGGTTGGCCGAGGAAGGCGCGATCCCGGTCATCGTGTCGCGGAGCGCGCCCGAGGACTTCGCGGCCGAGCATCTGTTCGTCGCGACCGAATTATCCGACGACGACGCGTGTGCGGCGGCGGTCGAGGCGGCGGTCGTGCGCTATGGCCGGATCGACGGGCTGGTGAACAACGCCGGTGCCAACGACAATATCGGGCTCGACCGGACGCCGGCGGAATTTCGTGCGTCGCTCGACCAGAACCTCGTCCATTATTTCGCGATGGCGCATCACGCGGTGCCGCATCTGCGCAAGACCGGCGGCGCGATCGTCAACATCTCGTCGAAGACCGCGGTTACAGGGCAAGGCGACACCAGCGCCTACGCCGCCGCCAAGGGCGCGCAACTGGCGCTGACCCGCGAATGGGCGGTGGCGCTGCGTGGCGACGAGATCCGCGTCAACGCGGTAATCCCCGCCGAGGTGATGACTCCGCTCTACCAGCGCTGGATCGACAGTTTCGACGATCCGCAGGCGAAGCTCGACGGCATCGTCGCGCGCATTCCGCTCGGCCACCGCATGACCGAGGATCGCGAGATCGCGGACACGGTGGTGTTCCTGCTCTCCGACCGGGCGAGCCACACGACCGGGCAATGGCTCTATGTCGATGGCGGCTACACCCACCTCGACCGCGCGATAGACTGACAAACATAAACATAATCAGGAGTGGATCATGAGCGGAA
The DNA here is from genome assembly GCF_004795835.1 of Sphingomonas sp. PAMC26645. Lineage (NCBI taxonomy): Bacteria > Pseudomonadati > Pseudomonadota > Alphaproteobacteria > Sphingomonadales > Sphingomonadaceae > Sphingomonas > Sphingomonas sp. PAMC26645. Next base: position 1,966,167 of record NZ_CP039249.1, on the reverse strand, counting down.
CGACCGCCGACAGGAAATATGTGCCGGCGATCGTGCTGACGGTCGCGCTGTTCTTCCTCTGGGGGATGGCGAACAATCTCAACGACATCCTGATCGCGCAGTTCAAGAAGGCGTTCACGCTCACCGACTTCCAGACCAGCTTCGTCCAGCAGGCCTTCTACATGGGCTATTTCCTGCTCGCGGTGCCGGCCGCGCTGGTGACGCGCGCGAAGGGCTACAAGACCGCGATCGTCACCGGGCTGGTGCTGTATGCGGCGGGGGCGCTGCTCTTCTATCCCGCCGCGCATTACGGCGAGTACCTGTATTTCCTCGCGGCGCTGTTCGTAATCGCGTGCGGGCTGGCATTCCTCGAGACGTCGGCGAACCCGCTGATGACCGAACTCGGCGACCCGGCGACCGCGGCCAAGCGGCTCAACTGGGCGCAGGCGGCGAACCCGGTCGGTACCGTCGCGGGCGTGCTGATCGGCAAGTATTTCATCCTGTCGGCGATCGTCCACGACGAGGCGACGGTCGCCGCGATGAGCCCGGCGGCGCGCGAAGCCTTCTATCGCAGCGAAGTCGTCGCGGTACAGACGCCGTATCTGGTGATCGGCCTCGTCGTGCTGCTGTTCGCGGTCGCCGCCGCGGTGATCCGCTTTCCAGAGCACCGCGCCGAAGAGACCGTCGGCGCACCTTCGCGGTTCGTCGACGTTTTCCGCCACCCGCGGCTGATCTTCGCGACGGTGACGCAGTTCTTCTACGTCGGCGCGCAGGTGGGGATGTGGAGCTACACGATCCGCTATGCGCAGGCGAACGTGCCCGGCATGGCCGAGCACGATGCCGCGGATTATCTGTTCGCCAGCCTCGTGCTGTTCGGGATCGGCCGGTTCGTCGGCACGGCGCTGATGGGGCGGATTGCGCCCCCTCGCCTGCTGGCGATCTTCGCGGTGTTGAGTGCTGTGCTCGCCGGGGTTGCGGGCTTCGTTGGGGGACAGGTCGGGCTCTACGCGCTGGTGCTTGCGAGCCTGTTCATGTCGATCCAGTTCCCGACGATCTTCGCGCTCGGCATGGACGGGCTGGGACCGCTCCGCCGCGCGGGCGCGTCGCTGATCATCATGGCGATCATCGGTGGCGCGGTGCTGACCGGGCTGATGGGGCATATCTCCGACCTCGCCGGGATCGATACCGCGATGCTGGTACCGGCCGTGTGCTTCCTGGTGGTGCTGGCGTTCGCGGTGAAGGCCGGGCGGACGCTGTCGGGCGAGATGGTGCCACCGACGATCCACTGAGCAACCTGGTGCGCCACCCACCTCCTTGTTCTCCCGCGAAGGCGGGAGCCCAGTCTGGGTCCCCGCCTTCGCGGGGAAACATGCCTCTTTCGGGAGGAAAGGCGCGTGAAACCTAGACCAGAATACCCCGGTCGATCTCGGCGATAGACCGCACCCCGGTCAGCGCCATCGCCACGCGCATCTCGCGCTCGATCAGCGTCAGCAACTGGGTCACCCCCGCCTCCCCCCGCGCCGCCAGCGCATACAGCCACGCTCGACCGAGCAACACGCCATCCGCCCCAAGCGCCAGCATCCGCACCACGTCGAGCCCCGACCGCACGCCCGAATCCGCCAGCACCGTGAGCTGTCCCTTCACCGCCTCCGCGATCGCCGGCAGTGCCGCCGCGCTTGACAGCACGCCGTCGAGCTGCCGGCCGCCATGGTTCGACACGACGATCCCGTCCGCTCCGATCGCCGCCGCCTCGCGCGCGTCATCCGGATCTAGGATGCCCTTGATGATCAGCGGCCCGTCCCAGCCGTCGCGGATCCATTCGAGGTCTTTCCACGCGATCGACGGATCGAAATTGCTGCCAAGCCAGCCCATGTAATCGTTCAGCCCGCTCGCCTTGCCCAGCACCGGCTCGAGATTGCCGAGTTGGTGCGGCCGCCCGTGCAAGCCCACGTCCCACGCCCAGCCAGGCCGGCCCATCGCCTGCAACATCCGGCGCAGCGGCGCGCGCGGCCCCGACATTCCCGAATGCTGATCTCGGTAGCGCGCGCCCGGCACCGGCATGTCGACCGTGAACACCAGCGCCTTCGCACCTTCCGCCTTCGCCGTGGCGAGCAGATCGCGCATGAACGCGCGGTCGCGAATGACATAGAGCTGAAACCAGGTCGGCCCGGTCGGCGCCGCCTTCACCACCTCGCCAAGCGAACAGAGCGACACCGTCGACAGGCAGAACGGCACGCCCGCGGCATGCGCGGCACGCGCCGCCTGCGTCTCGCCGCGGCGATGGTACATGCCCGCGATCCCAACCGGCCCAAGCCCGACCGGCAGCGCCTGATGCTGGCCGAACAGCGTCGTCGACAGATCGATATCGGACACGTCGCGCAACACGCGCTGGCGCAGCGCGATCCCCGACAGGTCGCTCACGTTGCGCGCCAGGGTTGCCTCCGCATAGGAGCCGCCATCGGCATACTCGAACAGGAATCGCGGCAGCCGCTTGCGTGCAGCCTCGCGGAAATCGAGCGTCGAGGCGATCGTCATGCGGCGTCTCCAATGGTCTGCGCATCGATCCCTAGGTCGCCGCGTACGGCGTTCTCTAGCAAGCCAACGCCCCCGCCAGCAACTTTCAGATATGAAAGATTGTTGTTCCGCGACCGCGCGCTTGCGGCATAAGGGTCGCGCCCGCAATCACGTTAGCTTCGACCATGCCGCTTCCCTCGCCGCCGTCTCCGCCAGACACCAACAGCGCCAGCCCGCGCGTCTATTCCGCACCCGCGCTGGAAAAGGCGATCGACATCATCGAACTGCTCGCGCGCGAACCGAACGGCCTGACGGTAAGCGAGATCGCCACGCGCCTCGCACGGTCGATCAGCGAACTCTTCCGCGTTATCGTCGTGCTCGACCGGCGCGGCTGGCTGCACAAGGATCCCGGCAGCGATCGCTACCGCGTGACCTACAGGCTGCTCGAAACGGCGCACCGCGCGACCCCTGCGCAGGAACTGACGCACGTCGCCGCGCCGCTGATGCAGACCTTGGCGGCGACCGCGATGCAATCCTGCCATCTCGTCGTCGTCAACGGCACGTCCGGGCTGATCATCCTTCGACAAGAAAGCCCCGGTCCGACCGGTTTTGCCGTCCGGCTGGGTACCAGCATAGCCTTGGCGACAAACTGCTCGGGTCACGTCCTGCTCGCCTTCATGGCCGACGAGGCCCGATCCGCGATACTCGACCAAACGATGGCCCCGGCGGCCCGCGACGCGCTCGATGCCGCCTTCGCCGCCATTCGCGAACGCGGCTATGAATCGATCCGCAGCGCACGAATGGGCGGCATTTCCGACATCAGTTGCCCGATCTTCGGCTTTGACGGCCACGTCGTCGCCGCGCTGACCATCCCGTTCCTCGAGGTCATCGACGAGACTCCGCATATCTCCGCCGAAGAAGCACTGGTCGCGCTGAAGCGCACTTCAACGCAGATTTCGCAAGCGCTAGGTTGGTACGCACCGAACGCAGCGTCCGCCTGACGTCTGCGGCCATGATCGTGAGCCGCATTCCTGTCGCTTGCCACCCTGATCCGCGGCTGAGTGCGTCGAACGTAGGCCCATATCGACCAGCCAGACGGCGTGGGCCGAGTCGCATGGAAGGTCGTTCTGAAAAGGTGTTTCAGCGCTAATCCGCTGTCCGCTCATCCGGGTATAATAGTATTTATCTACCTGGCGACTGGTTAACAATACTAGAAACTTTTGAATGAATTGAAGGGTTTGGCGCTTGGGATCATCGGATCGCGGGCCACTCCGGCCTGATGTCATGGCCCCGACAAGAGGGGCTTTTCATGACTCGGCATCCCAGTTTTTCACGCGTTGCGACGCTCGCTGTCGTCGGCATCACCACGCTGTCGCTCGCTGCGTGCGTCAATCCGTCGGCCAAGATCGCCACCTCGCTCGAGGGGTATGGCTTCCAGCCCACGCAGTCGCAGTGCGTCGGCGACCGGCTCGAGGCGAACCTGTCGCTTGGCCAGCTCCAGCAGCTCGGTCGCGCGGCCAAGGCGTCGCGCGAAGGCGACACCACGCCGGGCCGCCTGACGGCCAGCGACTTCGTTCGGGTGTCGGGGCAGGTCAAGGATCCCAAGGTACCGCTCGAGGTCGGCAAGGCCGCTGCTGCGTGCGGCATCCTGACCGATCCCGCATCACCACTCTAATCCGGACCGCGGCATCGAGGTCAAGGCGCACCCAAGGCACACGGCGCCGCGAACGGCAGACGTCAGGCCCCGTAGAGGGTTTCAAGGGACACAAACATGCAAGACGTAACCTATGCGGGCGATACGGTGGTATCGAACACCCGCGATTTCGGGGCGCAAGCCTGGAGCTATGTCGAGATCTGGACACCCCGGATCATCGCGGCGCTGATCATCCTCGTCATCGGCTGGGCGATCGCGCGTGCCGTGAAGTGGGGCGTCGCCAAGCTCGTCAACAAGACGCCGCTCGCGATCCACGCCAACGAGCCGAACGCAAACCCGCGCAACCCGACCACGATCGGCGCGCAGGTTGGTGATGCCGCCTACTGGGTGGTCCTCCTGATCGCGCTGTTCCTCGCGACGCAGCCGCTGGGTCTCGCCGGCGCAACCGGCCCGCTCGGCGACATGCTGCAGGGCTTCGGCACGGCCATCCCGCGGATCATCGGCGCGGCGCTGATCTTCTTCCTCGGCTATGTCCTCGCCAAGGTCGCTAAGAAGGCGGTCGAGGCGTTCATTACGGCCAGCCATGTCGAGCGCTTCTCGACGCATGTCGGCGCGACCACGCCGACCGACCCGACGATGCTGCCGCGTACCATCGGCGGCATCGTGTTCGCGTTGATCATCATCCCGGTCTCGATCGCTGCACTCGACACGCTCAACATCGCGGCGATCTCGCGGCCGGCAACCGCCATGCTGCGCATCATCCTCGACGCCATCCCGCACGTCATCGCCGCCGGCATGATCCTCGCCGTGGCCTATGTCATCGCCAAGTTCGCGTCGCGTCTGTTGACGCAGTTCCTGGCAACGACCGGCTTCGACCGGACGATCGGGTCGATCGGCATCTTCGGCAATACGGAAAACCGCGAACTCGGCGCCCCAGGCCAGTCGACCGGTCCGTCGTTCGTGCCATCGAAGACGGTCGGCACCGGCGCGTTCGTCGCGATCCTGATCTTCGGCCTGATGGAAGCGTTCCGCCAGCTGAACTTCGCCTATGGCTCGCAGATCATGGCGGAGGTGCTGACGCTGTTCGGGCAGGTCGTGTTCGGTGCGATCATCATCTTCGCATCGGTCGTCATCGCCCGCTTCGTGGCGCACGCGATCGAGCGTAACGGCGACCAGGGCACGCGCGTTGCCGCCCCTGTCGTGCGGATCGCGATCATCGTGCTCGGCACCGCTATCGGCCTGCGCTTCATGGGTCTGGCCGACGACATCATCAACCTGGCGTTCGGGTTGCTGCTCGGTGCGATCGCGGTCGCCTTTGCGCTGGCATTCGGCCTGGGTGGTCGCGATGCGGCAGGCAATGCCGTCAAGCGGATGCTCGACGGTGCCAAGTCGACCGACGACCACACCAACCCGGCCATCGACGGAAACTTCGCCCGTCAGGATGGCCGCGGCGACGTGCGGGACCTCACCGACCGCCCCCTGATCTGACCGTCCTTCCCTAGACAATCAAAGGAAACTCTCATGAACACCGATACCCTCAATGGCGCAGCCACCAACGTCGGCGGCAAGCTCAAGGAAACGCTCGGCGGCGCGATCAGCGACACGTCGTTGCAGAGCGAAGGCGCCGCGGACCAGCTTGGCGGCACGATCCAGAAGACCGTTGGCCAGGCCAAGGATGTCGTCGAGGACAATATCCGCCCGCTGCTCGACTATGTCCGCCAGTTCTCGAAGGAACGCCCCTTCACCGCAGCCGCCGTGGCCGGCGTGCTCGGCATCGCGGTCATCAACACCCTGCGCGGCAAGTAAGCCGCCAGAGACGCCGCGGGCGGGGCAGCGATCGATGTGCCCTGCCCGCCACCCCAAAGACCGACGAGCGCTCATCGATACACCCCAGTTAGGCACGAAAGACATGGCCGACAGTCCAAACCTCCAGCGCGCATCGACCATCGGTACGCCCGCCGGTCAGGCAGCCCGACCCCGCCGTATCGCTACCGCGCGACGGTTGGCCGCCGAAGTCATCGGCACGTTCTGGCTGGTCCTGGGTGGTTGCGGTGCTGCAGTACTGGCGGCGGGCACGGGCGTCCCCGGCACGATTGGCATGGCTGGGGTGGCACTGGCGTTCGGCCTTACCGTCTTCACGATGGCGTTTGCCGTCGGTTTCATCTCGGGCGGCCATTTCAATCCGGCCGTCAGCGTCGGCTTGACGGTCGCCGGCCGCTTTCCCGCTCGCGACCTGCCGGGCTACGTCATCGCGCAGGTCATCGGCGGCATATTGGGTAGCGCGGCACTCGCTGCACTGGCGTCGGGTACCGCAGGGTTCGATCTGGTGGCCAGCGGGTTCGCCGCGAATGGCTACGGCGTGCATTCGCCGGGCGGATACGGCGCGGCAACCGCGTTCCTTTCGGAGGCACTGCTAACCGCCGGTTTCCTGACGGTAATCCTCGGCGCGACCGACGAGCGCTCTCCGGCCGCGTTCGCGCCGCTATCGATCGGTCTGGCGTTGACGCTGATCCATCTCATCTCGATCCCGATCGACAATACGTCGGTGAACCCGGCGCGCAGCACGGGTCCGGCGCTGTTCGTCGGCGGGTGGGCGCTGTCGCAGCTCTGGCTGTTCTGGATCGCACCACTGAGCGGCGCAGCGGTAGCTGGCCTTCTTGGTCGCTGGCTCTTCGCGCATACCGACGAAGATCAATCACCTGGCCCGATCGGCGATACCCCCGTCGAACTGATGGTCGGCGATGACCGCAATACTGCACCGCGTGAGGGATAGCCAGTTCGGCAGCCGCGAGAATGGGAAGCAGTAGTTTACGTGGTCAACAACAACGCGTCACCTGGAGCATCAACACAAGAACCGGTCTAAGATAATATTGTAGTTAATACCGTCAATATCGACTTAAGTAACCAACCCTGACCTTTCGACTTATCTGTCATACAGATTGCGCGCCAATATACAGATCTATCTAGTATCAAAATGGGGAGCTCCTGGTATGACGAATTTTTCACTCCATCTATCGATCAACTAAAGCGTATCTTCGTGACGACGAGGAACGACCATGACGAACGACTGCCTGGATATCTTTACACGGCCCCACCATACGCTCGCGAGCACCGTGTGGCATGCGCCAGATCGTATCGCGCGGCTCGAATGCTCGATCGAGTCGCACCCCGCCCCCGCCATCGTCTGCGGCTTGCGAGACCTGCGCTACGTCATGGTCAATCGTAGATTCCTCGCGCTCACCGATAGCGCGGATGAGGATTGGCTGAGACGCTCGATGTACGAGCGCAACATCCTCGAGGGCGTCGCGAACTACGCGGCGGTAAAGCGCGCGCTCGTCGACGCGCAGACGATACCGCAGACCCGGGCCAGCCTGGCGATGCCTGACGGTACAAGCCGGCCCGTGATCGTTACCGGCCAGCCCATCACCGTCGCCGGCCAGCCGTGCATGCTGTTTACGCTGACGGATATCGAAGCATGGCAGCAGACCGAACGCCATTACGATCAACTCCGAACAAGCGTCGAAACCGCGTTCGCGACGTCGACGGCGTGTATGATGATCGTCGATCCGGCCGACAATTTCGTGACCGTCGCGAATGACAGTTTTTGTTCTCTGATCGGGTATTCGCGGAGTGACCTGTCCGGGCGATCGACCGACGACATCGAGATCTGGCCATCGGGAATTGCATCCGGCTTCGTCCGCACCAAGTGCGGGCAACGTCTCGAATGCCGGATTTCCGAGGCCACGATCATGATCGCCGACAAGGCCTACGCGCTCTGGACCTTTCAGGACGTCACCAATCGTCGGATCGACGAGCGCAATCTGGCCGCCGCGATCGAGGCGACGATCGCGGAATCCAAATGGCTCAGCCACGCCATCCTGGACAATCTTGCGCTACAGTCCGAACCACCGCGAGACGTTACGCCATCAGGCCTGAACGACCTGACCGCTCGCGAACGCGATGTCCTGGCGCTGATTTGCGAGGGCATGGACGACAAGACGATGGCGCGCACATTGAACGTCAGCGGCAACACCGTCCGCAACCATGTCGCGCGCGTCTACAGCAAGATCGGCGTCAATCGCAGGGTGGCGGCGGCGGCCTGGGCGCGTGCCCGCGGGTTCGGCGATGGGGCCGATCGCAAGACGCTGCTGCCGGGCCCCGTCCCGGTCGTGACGCTACAGCCCTGATCGGCATTGGCCTGATCGATGACGCCGCTGATATTGATCGAACCAAGCAGGTGCCGCCTCTCCGACAGTATCCGTGCGAGATGTCGAAAATACTATCGGGTTGATACAACGCGATCTGTTGCCGTCATTCGGATCACGCTAAATCGCGGGACTTGACCAACCCCGGATGGAGAATGGGTCCTCATGAGTGATGATACCGATGATTTTGCCGACAAGGCCAGAGCTCGGTTGCGGAGGCGATCTTCAAGCTCACCGGGGCAACCCCGTCCGAGGCTGACGTCGACGCCAAGGCCGCTCGTATCCCGAAAACTTCACCGGCGGTCGGCCGCACTCGTCGCACCGGCACCATCCACCTCAAACACTGAACATGAGAGAGACCAAGTATGAAGAACGTATTTGCACTGGCACTACTTGCTGCAGGCCTAGCGCTGACGGGATGTCACACGGTGAACGGCGTCGGCAAGGATGTGAAGTCCGCTGGAACGGCTGTCTCGAGCGCCTCGGGTGAGAGCGGCAAGAAGAAGTAACGGGCACGGCACCGTCCGCAATTTGAATCGACTTTCGCCAGGACTTTCAGTGCTGGCACGAACATCCGGCGATATTCGCGACGGACGGTGAAACCTCGGAATGCCCTGCCGATCCTTGATCCGGCAGGGCATCTTTTTATCTGGAGCCGGGAATCGTCGAGAGTGTCGAACACGCGCGTTTGAGCTCTGTTAACCGTTCGGCTGTAAAGACTCGGTGCTGCAATGAGAGGCCGAACGTGCGCATCGATCAACTTCAGCCTACCCCCACCGTGGCGGAACCGCTCGAGATCCCCGCGGAGTTGCTGGCTAGCGTACAACGTCACCAGGCACATCTTGCCGAACTGATCGTCAGCCTGCGGGCGGCGGGACTCGGCGAGGACGTCGTCGATGCGAGCATCCGCACTCTGGTCGACAGCTATGCCGACGATCTCACCGTAGCAATCCGCGCGATGATGAAGGCACCGGATCATGGATAACGCCCTGCTGCTCGACGACGACGATGGCCGGGTCGCAGCCTTGCGTCGCCTCGACGTGCTCGACACCGCGGTCGAAGAGCCGTTCGAAAAGATCGTCACGCTCGTCCGCACGGTGCTCGCGGTACCCGTAGCGACCGTGACGCTCGTCGATCGCGATCGGCAATGGTTCATGGCGCGACGCGGCATGGAGCAGAGCGAAACGCCCCGCGCGGTATCTTTCTGCACGCATACGATCCAGCAACGCGACCCGTTGATCATCGAAAACGCGCTGGACGACCCGAGGTTCGCCGATAGTCCGCTCGTCGTCGGCCCACCCTATGTGCGGAGCTATGCGGGCATCCCCCTGCGCACGCCCGAAGGATATAATGTCGGGGCGCTGTGCGCAATGGATACCCGGCCCAGACGGTTCAGCCCTGCGGACATCGCCATTCTCAGCAATTTCGCCAACATCGTTTGCGACGAACTCGAACTGCGGCTGATCGCACAGGTCGATCACCTTACCGGCGCGCTGACTCGACGTGGCTTCGTGGATCAGGCGCAACGGGAAATGGAGCGTACGCTTCGCTACGGGCGGGCAAGTTCGCTGATCATGATGGATGTCGACCATTTCAAGCGGGTGAACGATACTTACGGCCACTCGATCGGCGATCAGGTCCTGAAGCAGATCGCCAGCATCGCCGAAACGACGTTACGCCCTTGCGACCTGTTCGGTCGTCTCGGCGGCGAGGAATTCGCCCTCCTGATGCCGGAAACCAGCGGCGCGGCAGCTCTCGTCGTCGCGGAGCGACTTCGGAATACCATCGCCGAACATCCGATGACGCTCCATGGCGGCGGTACGATCCACGTAACCGCGAGCTTCGGCGTGGCTGAGCTGTCCGCATCCTTCAACACGCTAACCGCCTGGCTCGAACGTGCCGACACGATGCTCTACGCAGCGAAGTCCGGCGGCAGGAACCGTACGCAACTCGCGGAGCCGATGTAGAAGGGCGGCCATACGCGGACGCGGAACGGCGACATTCAGGACTTCAGCGAAAACGTGGAGCGGGTGAAGGGAATCGAACCCTCGTCACTTGCTTGGGAAGCAAAAGCTCTACCATTGAGCTACACCCGCTAACGGCGATCTACGCCTGTCGGTCCGGGTCTTGCACCGGCTCTCGATGACCGGCCGAGTGCCACAGTCCTTGCGGCGACGTCAACGCCAAATCGTCCCGCGTGAGCCGACTAGCCGCGCAGGCCGAACACCTGCGAACGGTCCGCCTCCGGCACCAGTCCCTCGAGCACCGCCCAGAACCCCGATACCGCGCTTTGCCCGGCGCTCGCATACGCCTCGGCCATCCGGATCCGCGCAGCCTCGAACAGTTCGCGCTCCATCTTCGAGCCCTCGGCCGTCAACCGCAGCAAACGCTGCCGCCGGTCGCGCTCGCCGGGTCGCGTCTCGACCAGCTTGCGGTCCGCCAGTTCGTTCAGCACGCGTCCCAGCGACTGCTTCGTGATCGCCAGCAGCGACAGCAGCTCGCTCACCGTCATGTCGGGCTTTCGCGCGATGAAATACAGCGCTCGGTGGTGCGCGCGGCCCAGCCCCTCTTCGGCAAGACCCTGGTCGATCGACCGCGTCAGGTGGCTATAACCGAAGTACAGCAGCTCCATGCCGCGGCGGAGTTCGGGTTCGCGAAGGAACAGGGGTGAAGCAGAAGACGGAGTGGCAGGCATGTTGACCGGTTTAGACATCGCCCGTAGTCGTCGGCAACCCGCAACGAGAGAGATTTTCGATGTCCGTTCCAGCTTTTACGCCGTCTTCCGCCTTCCGCCATGAGCCGAACGCGACTCCGGTCGAGGCGAACGAGCGGGCGAAGCGGCTGATCGATCCCGGATTCGGACGAGTCTTCACCGATCACATGGCGATGATCCGCTACAGCGAGACCGAGGGCTGGCATGACGCGCGCATCACCGCCCGCGCGCCGCTGACGATCGATCCGGCGTCGTCCGTCCTGCATTACGCGCAGGAGATCTTCGAGGGGATGAAGGCGTATCGACTCGCCGATGGGGGCACTGCGCTGTTCCGTCCGGAGGCGAATGCGCGCCGTTTCCAGGATTCGGCACGGCGCCTGGCGATGCCCGAGCTGCCGACCGAGCTGTTCCTCGAATCGGTCGAGCGCCTCGTGAAGACAGACGCGAACTGGATCCCCGAGAGCGATGGCGGCGCGCTGTACCTGCGGCCGTTCATGTTCGCGAGCGAAGTGTTCCTCGGCGTGAAGCCGTCCGCGGAATATCTCTACATGGTGCTCGCCTCGTCGGTTGGCGCATACTTCAAGGGCGGCGCCCCCACCGTGTCGATCTGGGTAAGCCAGCAATACACGCGGGCAGCGCAGGGCGGCACCGGTGCTGCCAAGTGCGGCGGCAACTACGCCGCCAGCCTGCTTGCGCAGTCCGAGGCGATCCGCAACGGTTGCGACCAGGTCGTCTTCCTCGATGCGGCCGAGCGGCGCTGGGTCGAGGAACTCGGCGGCATGAACATCTTCTTCGTGTTAGACGACGGCAGCATGGCGACCCCTGCCCTGACCGGAACGATCCTGCCCGGCATCACTCGCGACTCGATCCTGACGCTCGCCCGCGCGAACGGCATTACGGTCCGCGAGGAAGGCTACACCATCGACCAGTGGCGCGCAGACGCGGCGAGCGGTCGTCTGGTCGAGGCATTCGCCTGCGGTACCGCGGCGGTCGTCACGCCGATCGGCACGGTCGCAAGCCCCGAGGGCCGCTTCACGATCGGCGACGGTGCTCCGGGCGCACTGACGATGCGGATGCGCGATGCGCTCGTGTCGATCCAGCGCGGCACTGCACCCGACGAGAACAACTGGCTGCACCATCTCGCGGATTGACGTCCGCAAGGGCTTTTCACACGCCGCTGCCCCGCTATAAGGCCGCCTCTGTTGGGGCGTCGCCAAGTGGTAAGGCAGCGGCTTTTGATGCCGCCATGCGCAGGTTCGAACCCTGCCGCCCCAGCCAATTATTACCTAATTGTCGATCTGCCGTATTTATTGGCGAGCCGCCGCCAGTAGCACGGCCGACTGCCAACGGCGTGGCCGCGGACTGGTCACAGCCTTGGCTTAGCTCCAGGTCGCTTATCACCGCGTCGCCTGATCGATTATCGACACTTCGAAATTCGGCTATCATGGTCACAGGGCATTCATGGGCCGGAGCATGCCCCGCCTAGGCCAGGCGAGCCCCGTACACTTGGCATCCGCCTCCACTTCGTTACGCTGGAGGAATGCAACTGACTCGGCCTCAAGCAGAAACTCTCGCGCGCGACGGGATGGCTGCGCTCCGCAACGGTAACGCGGCACGCGCCTATGAAATGCTGTCCCTTCTACGCGACGGGGCACCGGGCATGCCCGCGCCTTGGTTCCTGATCGCACAAGCCGCACAGTCGCTTGGCCGCGACGACGAGGCGGAAACCGCGCTGGTGCATTTCCTGGCAGCAGAACCACGCCACCTGGCTGCGCTGTTGACGATGGCCGCGCTGAAGGTCCGACGCGGCGACGAGCGCGCGGCGCAATCCTTTTATCGTACTGCACTGAACGTCGCCACGCTGCCGGATGCCACGATAGCGCCCGTGCTGGTGCCAATGCTGAAGGCGGGTGAAGCGTTCCTGGCGGATTGCGCGAAACGGTTTGCCGCACATCTCGGCGATGCGCTGGCGGGGACGGGTCTTGCCGCTGGCGTATCGGGGGGGCGTACGCGGTACGCGCTCGACCTGCTGCTCGGACGGCGTGAACTGTATCTGCAACACCCGTCGATGTTCTATTTTGCCGGACTTGCGCAGCGTGCGTTCTTCGAGCGCGACGAGTTCGCGTGGGTTGCAGCCATGGAGGCCGCGACCGCAGACATGCGTGCCGAACTGCAAAGCGTCGTCGCGGCCGAGAAGGGCTTTGCGCCCTATGTCCAGTCGACGCCAGACCGGCCAGCGCCGGCCAACCCGTTGCTCGACGATCCAAGCTGGAGCGCGTTCCAGTTGTGGCGCGGTGGCGAGCGCGTGGAACCCAACGCATCCTCCTGTCCGCATACCATGGCCGCGCTGGAGAAGGCACCGATACCGCTGATCGCGGGCCGCTCGCCGATGGCGATCTTTTCGCTGCTGAAGCCCGGCACGCACATTCGGCCGCATCACGGGATGCTCAACACGCGGCTGATCTGTCATCTGCCGCTGATCGCACCCGAAGGATGCGCACTGCGGGTCGGGGCGGAAACGCGCGTGTGGCGGGCCGGCGAGATGCTCATCTTCGACGATTCGTTCGAGCACGAGGCGTGGAACCGTGGCACGGAAACCCGGATCGTCCTGCTGTTCGAGGTCTGGCGACCCGAACTGACCGCCGACGAACGCGCCGCGTTGACCGACATCTTCGAGGCTATCGACACCTATCAGGGCGTGGCGATCGACACGGGCTGAGCAGAACGCTGCGGGCAGCCCGTCGGCACCGGCTTCAGTCGGCAACGTCTCCGCTATTGCCGAGCTTGTTGCCGAGCGCCCCGAACAGGCGGCGCAGCATGGTCGTCTCGTCAGGCGTCAGATGCGGGTTCCAGACATCGACGATCAGGACGGCCCGGATCGTGTCGCTGTCGTTCCAGGCCTCGTGCTCGATCGTATCGTCGAACACGAACGCCTCGCCGACGCGCCATTCGCGGGTCTCGCCGCCGACGCGGAAGCCGCATTTGTCGGGCACGATCAGCGGCAGGTGCACGACCGAGCGGATGTTGCTGACCCCCGTATGCGGCGGCAAATGCGTGCCCGGTTTGAGGACCGAGAAGAATGCGGTCGGCGCGCGGCCCGGAATATCCGCCAGCGGCAACGCATCGAGGATCGCCGCGGTCTGCGGACACCGAGCGCAGACCGCGTCGTCGCGGACACCGTAGCGCCACAGATAGCGTGCGCTCCACTGGTCCGAGCGATCGAGCGGACTCCACAGATTGGCCGGCGTCCCGAGCGGCATCGCCACATAAGGCGTGAAGCCCGCCGACGGTTCGGCGAGCAGCGCCTTCAGTTCGGCGAGGATGACGGGTGTCGCCGCCTCGAATTCGGTCAACCATGCGAAATGGTCGCGCGCGAAGAACTCGTCGGCCGGAAGGAACGGGAAATGCATCCCGTGCGGCGCGGGTGCGTAGATCGTCCGACGCCCCAGCATCGCATCGACGCAGGCATCGAACCGGCGACGCCGTGCGGGGCTCACACCCGCCCGCAATGGCTGCATAGCGGTATCGACATCGTCCGACAGCGCACGCGCGTGGAATGCGATCCGGTCCGACGCGCGCGCCAGCAGTTGATCGAGCGGTGGCGATCGATCGGCCATCGATTGGACGATCGTCGCCACCCCGCCCCAGCGGAACGCCGCCTGCGCCGCATCGCCGGTCCGGTCGTGCAGTTCGGCGAGGCGCACGTTCGCCATCAGGTTGCGCTGGTCGAGCGCCAGCGCGCGCTCCAGCGCGGTCCGCTCCGCCGTCGCATCGCCCAACCCGCGGTGCGCACTCGCCAGGTTCATCCACAGCGGCGCGGCGGCGGGATCGGCATTTGCCGCACGCGCGAAATACTCGGCGGCGGCCTGGTCGTCCCGCCCCAGCGCGGCCATCCCCAGCGCGTTGAGCGCTACGGGATGATCTGGCGCGATCGCCAGGATCTCCCGGTACGCCGCCCCCGACCGCGCGGCATCGCCCGACCGGTGTGCCTGGTCGCCGTCACGCAGCAGCGCGTCGACCCGTTGTGCCAGTTGACTGCTCACGCCGATCGCCAAGCGCGCTTATTGACCGCCCATCGCCGCGCGATCCACCACGTCCTGGCCCGCCGCGCGCCCCTCCTGGGCGAGCCGGTTCCATTCGGCACGCGTATGGCATTCGCGCCGGGTCTCGACCAGCGAGCCCGACGGTGCGGAGCGTTTGCAGATCGGCCGCTCCGGCTTGGCAACCGCCTTCGCCGGTGCCACCGGTTCGGGTTGCTGCGCGACTACAGAGGATGTCGCGATGACAATCGTCGCCAGACCAAACGCAATCCGCTTCATCATCGCATAACCTCCCGGGCATCGTGTTCTTCGCAGTATCATGCCGCATTCGCCCGCAGGCACAATCGGAAATCGCATGATCGCGCCTCGCAGGTGGCGATCAGCGCCGTGATATGCGATCCCTTTGCCGCATGAGCATCTCTGCGCCATATCCTTCGACTAATAACATAGGCGCCGGCACGCTCCCCGCCGCTCGGATCGCCGACCCGCAATGGCTCGCGCATCGCTACGATCCCGGTCACGACGCAGTTCACCTGATCGCCGCGGACCGCACCATGCGAAGTGCTGCGACGTTCCTGACCGATGAATTCCTGCCGACTGCGGCAGCGCCGGTCGTGGTCCCCCGCCAGCAGGCGATCGCCATGATCCCGCGGATCGATCCGGTTCATTTCATCTTCCACTCGGCCTATTGCTGTTCGACCCTGCTCGCGCAGGTCCTCGACCGTGCAGGACTTGCGTCGACGCTGAAGGAACCGCTGATTCTCAACGACCTTGTCGGCTGGCGCCACCGCGGCGGCAACCCGGCACAGGTTGCCGACCGGCTCGACAGCGCACTCACGCTGCTGTCGCGCGCATTCGTGCCGGGCGAGGCGGTGATCGTGAAGCCGTCCAACGTGGTCAATGCACTGGCTCCGACGATGATGACGCTTCGTCCAGAGGCACACGCGGTGCTCCTGTACGCGCCACTGCGGGTCTTCCTTACGTCGATCGCGCGCAAGGGCATGTGGGGGCGTTTGTGGGTACGCGAACTGCTTGCCAAACAGTTAGCGGACGGCATGGTCGACCTTGGATTCGCGCCCGAGGATTATTTCCGGCTGACCGACCTGCAGGTCGCGGCGGTCGGCTGGATCGCACAGGCCGACCTGTTCGCCGGGCTCGTGACGCGGTTTCCGGGACGCGTGCGATCGTTGCAGAGCGAGACGCTGCTCGCCACGCCCCGCCCGGCGCTGGCCGCACTCTGTACCCTGTTCGGCTTAGCCGACGATCCCGCGACGATCGACGCGTTGGCGGCAAGCGAGGCGTTCGGGCGCAACGCCAAGGACGGCAAGGCGTACCGTGCTGCCGACCGCACGCGCGAACAGATCGACGGTGCGGCATTCCATGCCGAAGAAATCGACAAGGTGCTGGTCTGGGCCGAAGCGGTCGCCCGCGGGGCCGGCGTAGCACTCGATCCACCGGCGCCGCTTCTCGACTGAGCACGAGGCGGAGCGGAGCTTCACGCCGCCGATGGCTGGGACCCTGCGTACCCCGTCATGTCAAACTGAGACGCAGCGTCTTCCTTCGCGCCAACCAGCCGGCCCCGCGCAGCACGAAGGTTGCGACCCCAATCACGCCCCCCACGGGCAAAAAAAAGGGCGACTCCGAAGAGCCGCCCCGAGATCGGATCGTCGAGATCCTAGAAGTGCAGTCGTGCCCCGACCGCAAAGCGACGGCCCAGCGCGTCGTACGTCGACGGATAGGTGTTGCCGCTGTTGTACGAGGTCGAACCAACAGTCGAACCAACGATCGGCGGCTCCTTGTCGAGCAGGTTCTGAACCGTGACGGTGAAGTCGAAGTTCTCTGCAACGGCGATACGCGTGGTCAGATCGAAATAGTCGTGCGCCTTGATGCGACCGAAGTTGACCGTGTCGCCGCCGAACGTACCTGCGAATGCAGGACCGCTACCGTCCGTCACGTCGTAAGGCTCTTGCTTAACACCGTCGATATGGCGCCACATGAGCGATACATCGACGCTGTCGGCAAACGTGAAGGTCGCCCGGGTATTCCAATAGAACTCCGGCTGGATCGATGCGCAGCTGACCGAATAATAGCCGGTGCATTCGCGGTTGATCGAGGTTGGCGTTGCTTGGAACTTGGAGTCATGCGTCCAGTTGCCTTGGAACGACAATGCCATCTTCGCAAATCCGATATCGCGACGATAATTGATGCCGAGATCGATACCGTCCGTCTTGATCTGGCCAAGGTTGGACAGCGGCGAGAACAGGCCGGGAGTAGTGGCGCTATCGCCGTAGAGATTGCCCGTCGCAGGATTACGGCGAATGACAGTGCAGGCAGCTGAAGTTGCGCTAGCCGCGCTCAAGGAAGGACCAAAGCAGGCGTTGATCGCATCGTCAGGCGTCTGGCTCGAAATCGCGCCCTTCACCTTGATGTTGTAGTAATCGACCGTGACCGAGAAACCCGGGATCAGCTGAGTAGGCTGGAGAACAACACCAAACGTGTACGAGTCGGACTTTTCCGGCCGGACGTTGAGGTTTCCGCCGGTCGTGACGTTCGGCTGACCAGCAGGATCCGCTTGGATCGTCCCGATCGTGCTGACCGGTGCGCCCTGCGCTACGCAGACGTTGCGCAACACGACGTTCGAAACAGGCGCGGTCCCAGCGCATGGATCGGTCGCCAGATTGGTCAGTCCGGTGGTCAGCGGTGAGAACAGTTCGCTGATGTTCGGAGCGCGAACCGCACGCTGATAGTTCCCACGCAGCTTTACGCCGACAACTGGCTCCCAGCTACCACCAGCCTTGTAGGTCGTCGTATTGTAGGTCGGCGAGGTGGGAACGAGCACTTTATAATGCGAATAGCGCCCACCGACTTCCAACGTCAAACTTTGGAAGAAAGGCTTATCCTGGACGAGCGGCGCAATGATTTCGCCGAAACCCTCGACAACCTCATACCCGCCATCGACATTCGGAGCAGCACCACCGGCGCCACCGAGTTCGCCAGCCGTTTGAGCCAGCGTATCCGAGCGCTGCGACGCACGATATTTACGATATTCGGAACCGGCCGCGAAACCGACCGAGTCGGTTGCGAACGGCGATGCGAAGCCGAAGTCGCCGTTCAATACTGCACGAGCCTGAGCAAGCGATGTCTTGATCGTCGTGGTGCTCTCGCCGAGCAGGTAGGGAACCTGCGCTGGTGTGAGCGTCCCCTCCGCGCCGAACAGGTTAACGGGAACGCAACCCGTCCCTGCACCGAGCGCAGCACCCCCGGGAGCGCCAGCCAGGCAGGTCGTGGTGTTTGTAGCATACGCTGCCGAGCGCAAGCGCGACGTCAGGACGTAGCCCTGCAGCGTCTGCGTGTTCTCGGATTCACCGTAACCACCCGACACGTCCAGCTTGATGCCCTCGGTGATGCCCAGCTTAACGCCGGCTCGATAATCGAAAATCGTGGTTTGGAAGTTTGAGATACGCGGACCGACTTCTGGAGTACGACGCGACAGGGTCGTCGTCGCAGTCCGGAAGTTTGGATCCGTCGGGCTTGTCGCGATCGCGGCGGCCGCGCATTCCGTTGGCGTAAAGCGCGGCGTATAAGTAGTTTGAGCGGCAACCGAAGCACCAGCTGCAGTTACGCCGAGCGTTGTGGGTGCAATGTTGGCAGCGCAGAGCTGAGTACGGAGCGCAGCAGGCAGGTACGGATTGCTGAGGGGCACAACCAGCTGCGAGCCGAACGAACCCGATGGCGCCACGATGGTCTGCACGGTGTTCTTCGAGAACAGGCCGCGCGTATAGACCTCAATGTTGTCGGAAACGTCGTAGTGCGCCGCACCGTACATGTTGAAACGCTCGAACGGCGTCTGGAAGATGTTGTACGGGTTGAAATTGAACGGCGCATAAGCTGCAACGGCCTGCCCGTTCGAGCCAATCTGGCTGTTTCCACGATTGGCCATGCCGCCTGGGTTCAACGCGAGAATGGGAACGCCTGCTGCCGTCGTTCCGGTCTGGACATATAGCGGCGCCGTGTTGGCGATGCCGTTCACCAGCGTCCGAGTACCGGTAAGGCTTGCGGGGACCGAAGTACCCGAACCGCCGAGTGCACCGCTGAACGAGTTCACGTTGTTGATCGAGTAGTCACGATCGCCTTGATAGACGGGGTCTGACTGTTGATAGCCGACCGAGAATACCGCGTTGCCGCGACCGTCGTCGAAGTTCGCTCCGATCGTGATGTCGCCGCGGAAGTACGAACCGTCGCCACGCTCGGTGATCTGGTTCGAGACCGATGCGTCAAGGCCCGAGAAGTCCGAGCGGGTGATGAAGTTGACGACGCCTGCAACTGCGTCGGCGCCGTAAGTGGTAGCTGCGCCGCCGGTCAGCGTGTCGACACGCTCGACAAGTGCGAGCGGGATGTTGTTGAGATCGACGCGACCGACCAAGCCCGATGGTGCCAGACGGTTGCCATCGAGCAGCACGACGTTACGGAACGAACCAAGGCCGCGAAGATCGACGTAGGATGCGCCGCCGTTGCCGTTGTTCACGGCCGAACCGATGCTCGGCACGGCACCTGGAAGGGTGCGCAGGATGTCTTCGGCAGTGTTCGACTGGCGAAGCTGGATTTCTTCCTGGCCGATGACCTGGACTGGCGCCGATGCGATCAGCGCCGGATTCTTGATTAGCGAGCCGGTGACGACGATGTCGCCCTGGCTGTTCTCGGTGGTCGGCGCCGCTTCGGACGTCGTCATGCCGACTTCGCCCTGGGCATTCGCGCCCGGCGTGGTTGCTTGGGTCGCGGTCGCGCCCCCAGCGCGAATCCCCGAATTGTCACCCTGGACTTGCGCTAACGCTGGCGTGGCAAGCGTCGCCGCTCCCATGAGCAGCGTGGTCGCAAGCAGGTGTGAACGAGCAGCAGATGTCATATTAGCCCCCTTGTTGCCGGCGTATCGCCG
The DNA here is from genome assembly GCF_004795835.1 of Sphingomonas sp. PAMC26645. NCBI lineage: Bacteria > Pseudomonadati > Pseudomonadota > Alphaproteobacteria > Sphingomonadales > Sphingomonadaceae > Sphingomonas > Sphingomonas sp. PAMC26645. Next base: position 1,946,129 of record NZ_CP039249.1, on the reverse strand, counting down.
TGCATTTGCCCCCGGAAAAAGAACCGGCTCTGGGAGGGGTGTATCGATCGCTATTACCGCACCGCAATGAATATCGTCGATTCGGACCTTTTGAGTTCCGTTTGCGACATTAGCGTGACATAAGCGCAACATAGTGTCCCCCGCCGGTCTCGGCCGATAGATTCTTTCCTTTATTCGTCTCGAGGTAGTCCAATGCGTGATTTGCGTGCCTATTGCGTTCCGTTTGCACTCCTCGCTCTGGCGGGCGTCTCCTGCGGTGAACCGGCAACCGCCGCCCCCGATCGCACCTCGTCGCGAACATTGGACGTTCTTGCGGAATGCCAGCAGGTTGCGACCGATGCTGCTCGGCTGTCATGCTTCGACGCAGCCGCTCGCGAGATCGCGAGCGCGCGCAAGTCCGGCAGTTTGCTGGCGCTGGACCGCGCGGCCGTCGTCGAGCGTAAACAGCAGCGGTTCGGGCTCGCAGATGCGGCAAAAAACCCCCTTGGCGGCGGCGAGGCCGACCGGCTTACAAGGGTTACCGAGGTGAAGACGACGATCACCGGTGTAAGGGCGTCGAGTTACGCGCGTTACTTAATCCAGCTAGCCAACAATACGGCGTGGGAGACAATCGAGCCTTTGACGCTCGCACCGCGTCCCGGCACCGCGGTCATCATCAAGCAGTCTGGTTTCGGCGGGTTTAAAGCGTTGATCGACGGCGAACGACCGGTTTTGGTGAAGCGTCAGCGCTAGTGACTGGGGCAAAAATAGGCTTAAGCGCGTCTCGTGGATTTCACTGCCCGAGCTAGCAGGTACGAACCCGCGATCACGGACGATTTCGGCCCGCTACGGATGCCTGGCGGTCGCGGCGCGAGGTCTTTGGACGGCGTAGTCACGACACCGGCTTGCCGCAGGTCCGCCACGCGTTAAGCAGGGGCAACCGCTGTTCTGCCGGAGCCCCCGATGCGTCTTACCGTCACCGCCGCCCTTCTTCTCGCGACCGCCGCGCCTGCGTCCGCGCAGACGCTTCACCAATATGGTGGGCTCGCGCTGTCGCCTGCGGGCGATCGCACCGCGACCATTGAAAGCAGCGGCGCGCATGGTGTCATAACCCTCCGCAACGTCGCCGACGGGCACGTGCTGCGGACCATCGATCCGTGCGCGACGTGCAGCTATGGGGGGCTGACCTTCGCGCCCAATGGTGACCTGGTGTTTCTGGTCCGCGACACCGCGGCGGGCAATGTCCGGCTGACCTATGCCGACGCCAGGACGACGCGCACCGTCGCGACCATCGCCGGTATCGCCCAGACCCCGCGCGTGTCGCCCGACGGCAAGCGGATCGCGCTGCTGGTGACGCTCGGCGCGGCCAAGGAATCGGGCGCGACGCAGGCCGGCGTCCGGATGATCGGCGAGATCGGTGAGAAGAGCGACGAGCAACGCCTCGCCGTGTTCGATATCGCCAAGGCGACGACGACGGTGACGCCGCTCTCGCCTGCGGGTCGCTATGTCTATGAATATGACTGGACGCCCGACGGCCGCGGGTTCGTCGCGACGACCGCGCTCGGCAATGGCGACAACAACTGGTGGGTGGCGACGCTCGACGCGATCGACGCGCAGACCGGCGCGGTCCGCTCGATCGCCAAGCCGACGACGCAGATCAACCAACCGCGCGTGTCCCCCGATGGCCGCACCGTCGCCTATGTCGGCGGCCTGATGAGCGATTTCGGCTCGATCGGCGGCGACGTCTTTACGGTCGGACTGGAGGGCGGCACCCCGCGCAACGTCACCGCCGGCGCAAAGTCCACGGTGACGACGATCGCCTGGACCCGCGGTGGCTTGCGCACCGTGACGCTGGCCGGCGACCAGATGCAGTTCGGCACGCTCACGCCCGGCCAGTCGGTCGCGCCGGGGTTTGCCAAGCCGGCAAGCTCGAGCGCAGGCGATGGCCGCGCCGTGTTCTCAGCGGACGGGCGGATCGCTGCCGCCGTGGTCCAGGATTTCGAGCACGCACCGGCGATCTACGCAGGTCCGCTCAACCCCCAGGGACAGGGCGTGAAACAGATCACGCACGACAACGACGCGATGCCCGCGCTCGCCGCCGCACGGAGCATCAGCTGGAAGAACGAGGGCTTCGACGTGCAAGGCTGGCTCCTCGCGCCCCGCCCCACCTCGGGCACCGCGCCGACCGGCAAGGCGCCGATGATCACGATCGTCCACGGCGGCCCATCGGCGGCCTCGACCCCCGGCTATCTCTATCCGACCTCGCTCAACGCTGCGCTGGTCAAGGCGGGCTATTACGTCTTCCTGCCCAATCCGCGCGGGAGTTACGGCCAGGGCGAGGCATTCACCGCCGCGAACAAGCGCGACTTCGGCGGTGGCGACCTGCGCGACGTGCTGGCCGGCGTCGATGCGGTCGAGCGCGTCGCGCCGGTCGACGACAAGCGCCTCGGCCTCGCCGGGTGCAGCTATGGCGGGTTCATGGCGATGTGGGCCAATACGCAGACCAACCGCTTCAAGGGCATCGTCGCCGGGGCCGGCCTGTCGAACTGGGTCAGCTATTACGGCACCAACGGCATCGACCAGTGGCTGTTGCCGTTCTTCGGCAAGTCGATGTACGACGACATGAAGGCGTATGAGGACGTCTCCGCGATCTATCACGCGAAGACCGCCCGGACGCCGACGTTCATCTATGTCGGCGAGCGCGATATCGAAGTGCCGCCGACCCAGTCGATCGAATGGTGGCACGCACTGAAGGATCGCAACGTCCCCGTCAGCCTGGTGATCTATCCCGACGCCGGCCACTGCGTGACGGGCCCCGAACAGTCCGCGGACGTCCGCCAGCGGTCGATCGCGTGGTTCGACAAATACGTGAAGAACGCGAAGTAGCATCTGGGCGGCCGGGGGGCTTCGGGCTAGGCAGGCACATGCCGCAGAACCGTTATTACCAGGGTCCCTCGTCCGACCATTTCGATGGTCTCCGGTTTTTCAATCCGGAACAGGCACCGACCGACCGCGGCCTGAAAGACGTGCTGCGGTGGAAGCTAGCGCGCGGTGTTGCCAAATGGCCGCGCTCGGTGCCGGTCACGCCGGCCAAGCCCGACGCGCGCGTCGACGGGATCCGCATCACGATGATTGGGCACGCCTCGATGCTGATCCAGGTGGCCGGGCTCAACATCCTGACCGACCCGATCTGGTCGGAGCGCGCGAGCCCGGTCTCGTTCGCCGGGCCAAAGCGCGTCACCGCGCCCGGTATCGCCTTCGACGACCTGCCGCCGATCGACGTCGTCCTCATCAGCCATTGCCATTACGATCATTTCGACGTCACCACTTTGCGCAGGCTTCAGGTGCCGCATACGCCCCTGTTCGTCCTCCCGCTCGGCAACGATACGATCCTGCGCGCCGCGGTGCCCGACGCCAGATGCGTCGTCGGCGACTGGTGGGATCGCCTGCCGATCGGCGACGGCATCTCAACCACGATCACGCCCGCCTATCACTGGGCGAACCGCTGGCCGAGCGACGTCCGGATGGCGCTATGGGCAGGGCACTGGCTCGACACGCCCGCCGGAGCGATCTGGTTTGCGGGCGATACCGCGTACGGCAATGGCGCGATCTTCGGCCAGATCCGCGAGCGTATCGGCGCGCCCGACGTCGCGCTGATCCCGATCGGCGCCTACGCCCCGCGCTGGTTCATGGCCGGGCAGCATGTCGATCCCGCCGAGGCGGTGCGCATCTTCGACAAGGTCGATGCGAAACGGGCGCTCGGCATCCACTGGGGCACGTTCCAGCTGACCGACGAGGCGCGCGACGCGCCGCAAATCGCGCTGGCCGAGGCGCTGGACGCAGCGACGATACCCCGCGAGAAGTTTGTCGCGGCACCACCCGGCGGCGTCTTCGATTTCGGCTGATCGACGAGAGCCGAACCTAGGAACCGAGAAATCTGCCGCTCATGTGAGCCCATCGAACGGTCCAAACGTTATCCACCGATGACAGTACGAACTTTACGGGTGCGGCTCGCTTCGGGTTGCATGCCGGTCCTGGCTCTGGCGCTCGGTGGATTTGCCCCGGCGCCCAAGCCCATCGCCCCGACAAAAACCGCAGCGGAGAGCCCGTCCCGCACCGCATCGAAGTCGGCACCAAGGGCAGTTGGCAAGGCCACTCCGACCAAGGCAACTTGGACCGCAGCAAACATCGCAGCCTTCGATCAAATCCTTGCCGACCGTGCGCGCCACGGCCTCGATCGGGTCGAGTTCCTTCCCGCACCCGCCGACGGCGCTCCGCCCGTCGACGATGCCGCGCGAACCAAGGCCGCACTCGACTATGCCGGCGCACTCGCACAGGGCCGCGTCGACCCCGCCTCGCTGCATCAGGTCTACACGCTGCCCCGCCCCAAGGTCGACCTTACCACCGGGCTGTCGCGCGCGCTGGCCAAGGGCGACCTCGTCGTCTGGTTCGACGGCCTCGCGCCGCAGGATGCCGAGTATAAACAACTCTCCGACGCGTATCTCGCGTTCAGCGCCAAGGCGTCGACCGCAACGCCGGTCCAGGCTATACCCTCCGGCGTCATCCGCGTCGGCAACCGCGACCCGCGTATCGCCACGATCGTCGAACAGCTAGCTGAGAGCGGATATCTTCCCTCGTCGACCGACCCGCTCGCCGTGGCGCCCGTACCGACGCCATTTTCGCCGACAGCGACCACGCCGACGACCGCGGCACCAATGATCTACACGCAGGCAGTGGCCGAGGCGCTGAAAGGGCTCCAGACCGACTACGGCATCGCCGCAGACGGCGTGGTCGGACCCGAGACGTTGAAGGTGCTGAACCTTGGTGCGGGCGACCGTGCTCGCGCGCTCGCGGTCGGGCTCGAACGGCGGCGGTGGCTGGCACGAACGCCACCGCCCACGCGGATCGACGTCAACACCGCCGCCGCACAGCTTCGCTACTACCGCGACGGCACGATGATCGATCAGCGCAAGGTGATCGTCGGCGAACCCGGCCGCGAGACGCCGGCGCTCTCGTCGCCGATCTATCGGCTGGTTGCCAATCCCACCTGGACCGTGCCCAAATCGATCCAGAACGGCGAGATGGCCAATGTCGGCGAGGAGTATCTGACCGCGCACAACATGGTCGTCCGCGATGGCTGGATCGTCCAGCAGCCGGGGCCGAGCAACGCGCTAGGCATGGTCAAGTTCGACATGGCCAACGATCAGGCGATCTATCTGCACGACACGTCCGCGCCGGGGCTGTTCGACCGCAGCCAGCGTCATCTGAGCCATGGTTGCGTCCGCGTCGAGGATGCGTTGGGGTTCGCGCGCATACTCGCAGAGGATGAAGGCGTCGGCGAGGCTTGGCAGACGGCGCAGGATTCGGGCGAGACGAGCTTCGTCCCCCTGCCCCGCCGCATTCCGGTCCGGCTGCTGTACCACAACGTCTATGTCGACGATGCCGGCAAGATCGCGTTTCGGACCGATCCTTACGGTTGGAACGATCCGATCGCGGAGCAACTCGGCTTCGCCAAGGCATCCGCCAAACGCGCCGAGGCGCAGGCGATCGATATCGGGCCTTAAGGGACTTTCGGCGTTGCGGGCATCGCGAACGTCTTCGACAACCCGTGGTACAGCTTCTCGCGGCAGACCCATTGGCTGGCCGCATCGGCGATGAACGCGGTCGCGAACATGGGCAGCATCAGCCCGCGGCTGGCGGTCGTCTCCGACAGGATGATGACCGCGGTCAGCGGCGCGCGGACGACGCCTGCGAAATACGCGACCATCCCCAGGATCACGATCGCGCTTGCGGGTTCGCCGGGAAACACTTCGCGGAGCAAATTGCCGACGCCGGCCCCGACCGCGAGCGACGGCGCGAAGATCCCGCCGGGCAACCCCGCGATCGCGGTCGCGGCGGTCGCCACGAACTTGGCGGGTCCGAACCACAAGGGTGCATCGACACCGACGATCATCGCGCGCGCCGCGGAATAGCCGGTTCCCCAGGTCAGGCCGGTGAACACGCCCAGCACCGCGACGACGGCACCGCACGCCCCCGCGAACTTGACCGGATTGGCGCGGGTCCAGGTCGTCATGCGGTTGCGACTCTGCGCCATCGCCAGCAGCGTGCGGGAAAACAGACCGCCCGCCATCCCGCCGGCGATCCCGGCGACCGGTGCTACCAGCAGCGCCGACAGCAACGGCATATGCGCGCCGATCGCGCCGAAATAGATGTAGTCGCCCTGCACCGACTGCGCGACCATCCCGGCGATGACGATCGCGGCGAGGACCAGCAGCGTCACGCGCTGCTCGTACGCCGACGCCAGTTCTTCGATCGCGAACAACAACCCGGCGAGCGGCGTGTTGAACGCGGCTGCGACACCCGCCGCGCCACCGGCGATCAGCACGCCGCCCCGCAACGGCACGCGGACCAGCCGGTGCGTCGCGCCCATCACCGCCGCGGCAAGCTGGACGGTCGGTCCCTCGCGCCCGACCGACGCCCCGCCCAGCACCGCGCCGATCGTCAGCACGGCCTTGGCGGCGACGGTGCGCGGCGAGATCAGCGTCCGCGTCGCCTCGTTCGGATCGGCCTGTGCCGCGATCACCTGCGGAATACCCGATCCCCGCGCGAACGGTGCGTACCGCCGGGTCAGCCAGACCAGCGCCATGAACGTCAGCGGCGTCGTCAACAGCGGCAGCCAGTGCCAGCTCTGCGCGTACCTGGCGAACACCCCCGCCGCCCAATCCGCCGCTTCGGCGAACAGCGTCGCGACCACCCCGATCAGGATCGCGCCCGTCAGGATCGCCGCACGAGTGCGGAACTGCACGGACCGCGGCCCCCGTGCACGCAGCAACGCACGGTACCGCGACGGCGTCCAGCGTTTCGCCGGCATAAGATGATCGAAGAGCCCAGGCATGATGTCGATCTAGTTGATGCCGGCCGCCACGTCACCCGCCCCGTCACCCGCCCCATCACTCGCCCCATCACTCGCCTGAGTCACCCGCCTGCGATCTGGCGGCGCGCAGGCCTTGGCAGCCCGGTAAGCGATTGACATCGTCCCGATATCTAACAACGATAGCGCTATCACAAAAATATAATGAGGATGCTTCGTGGACATTACACGACGGGACGGACTGGGCATGCTGGCGGGGCTCGCGGCTGCCGGCGCTACGGCGAATGCTCAGGCGCGATCGATCCTGCGCCCGACGGGCGCCGACGGGAGCCTGCAATCACTGGCAGCAGCCAAGGGCATGCGCCTCGGCTCCTGTTTCGCGTGGAGCGAACCCGGCGCGGACCGCGGCTCGTTCGCCAACCCGGCCTATGCGAGACTGTTGAAGCGCGACTGCGGGCTGCTGGTGCCCGAAAACGAGATGAAGTGGCAGGCGCTCCGCCCCAGTGCCACGACCTTCGACTTCACGCGGTTCGACGCGATGATGGCGTGGGCCGATGCCAACGCGCTGCCCGTCCGCGGCCACAACCTCCTGTGGCACCAGCCGAAATGGATGCCGAAATGGGAAGAGACCTACGATTTCGGCGCAACGCCCGCGCGTGCGGCGGAACAGTTGCTCGTCCGGCACATCACCACGGTATGCCAGCGCTATGGCACGCGTATCTGCAGCTACGACGTCGTCAACGAGGCGGTCACTCCCGCCGACGGCACGCTGTACACGACCGCCCTGTCCCGCGCACTCGGCAGTCCCGAGGCGACGCTCGATCTAGCCTTCCACACTGCGCGCACCGCAGCCCCGCACGCGCAACTCGTCTATAACGACTATATGAGCTGGGAGCCGGGCAACGCACAGCACCACGCCGGCGTCCTCAAACTGCTGGAGGGGTTCAAGGCCCGCGGCGTTCCGGTCGACGCACTCGGCGTCCAGTCGCACCTCGTCACGCAAGGCACCGACACCCGCGCCACGATCGCCGCGCTCGAAGGCGAATGGCGCCGTTTCGTCGATGCCGTCACCGCGATGGGCTATGCCATCGTCATCACCGAACTCGACGTCCGCGACAATAATCTCCCCGCCGACGTCGCCGCACGCGATCAGGGAGTGGCCGACTTCACGCGCGGCTATCTAGACCTGATGTTCGCCTACCCGGCGCTGAAGGACGTGTTGTTGTGGGGCATGACCGACCGCTACAGCTGGATCGAGGGTTTCGAGCCGCGCAAGGACAAGGCCCGCCGCCGCCCCTGCCCGTATGACGCCGCATTCGCCGCCAAGCCGATGCACGCCGCAATCGCCGCGGCCTTCACCGCGGCAGCACCGCGCGGCTAGCGACTCACGACATTCGACGCCACCTCTAGCGCGCCGCAGCCGCCATTTCGGCGTTGCGGCGTTCGGAGGCGGCCAGCGTCGCGGTAAGCAGCGCGACCAAGGCATCGTCGCGGTCGAGGACGTTCAGGCCCTCGCGGGTCGATCCGCCGGGGCTGGCGACGCGGTCGGCGAGTATGCCGGGCGATACGTCCGCCTCGGCCGCCATGATCGCAGAACCCTCCAGAGTTGCGATAGCGAGACGCGCCGCCTGGTCCGCTGGCAGCCCGAGCGCCGCACCTGCCCTGGCGAGCGCATCGGCGAATCGGAACACGAACCCGGGGCCGGACCCCGCGAGCGCGGTCACCGCATCGAAATGCGCTTCGTCGGCGATCCATTCGTAATGACCGAGCGGCGCTGCGAACGCTTCCGCCGCCGCGATCGCCTCTTCCGACGCACCAGCGGTGTAGAGCGACGTCACGCCCTTGCCGATCGCCACCGGAAGGTTGGGCATCGCGCGGACGATCGTGTCAGCCGCAAACCGCTGGGAGAGTGCCGCTTGGTCGACACCGGCGAGGATCGACAGGAGAAGCTGCGGCGTACCTCGCATGGGCGCCAGCAAAGCCTGCGCCGCATCGATCTGTTGCGGCTTCAGCGCGAGCATCACCGTCGCGGGCGCCTCTTCGTCGGGAAGCGCGGTCAGCGAACGGACACCTTCGGGTGCGCCCTGCCCGCTCCGCGTGATCACCGTGACGGTCGCCGGATCAAGCCCGGCGGCGATCCACCGCCGCAGCATCGCCCCGCCCATGTTGCCGCAACCGATCAGCCACAGCGGACCCGCCGGAAAGCTCATGCCTCGCCGTGCGTTTCGATCAGTGCCGCGGCGATTGCTTCCTTGGGGCTCTTCCCACCCCACAGCACGAACTGGAACACGGGATAGAAGCGCTCGCACTCCTCGATCGCCGATTCGACCAGCAGTTCCGCCGCGTCGAGCGACATCGTGCCGTCGTCACCCCCGTCGACCATCGCCGCGTGCCGGAACAGCAGAATGCCGCTCGACGACCAGAGTTCGAAATGCCCGATCCAGAGCTGTTCGTTGACCAGCCCGATCGTCTCGTACACGGCCTGACGGCGTTCGTCGGGCACCTTGATGTCGGGAAAAGCGAGAAATTGCAGGACGCTATCGTCTTCGCGCCACAGCGCGCGCAGCTCGTAGGTCGCCCAGCTTCCCTTGACGGTCGCGACGATCTCGTCGTCGTGACGCTCATGCTCCCAGCCATGCGCAGCGTAATAGCTCTCGAGCATGTCGATCGGGGCGGCGTCTTCGTGGTCGTGGTCGGCGTGTTCAAGCATCATAGGGTCCTGGCGGTCCTTATCGCACGACAAAGGGTGCCGAGGCAAAAACGCCCCGACAACCCCATCGGCCCCAATTCTGCGGAAAACTGTGGAAAAGTCAGTCGACCGACGCCCCGAGCGGTGCATTTACCGTCGATTGTGCCGCAAACTTGGCCTCAAGCGCATCAAGCCGAGTCTTCAACGCGTCGTTCTCATCGCGTGCGGCCGATGCCATCGCCTTCACGGCATCGAACTCTTCGCGGCTGACGAAGTCCAGCCCGCCGAGCCATTCGCGCGCGCGTTCCCGCGCACCTGAACCGGCTTCGCGACCAACGCCCGCAAGCGTACCGGCAGCACCGTTCAAGACCTTGACGATATCGTCGAACACGCGGTTTTCGGACTGCATTGCTTCAAAATCCCAAAGACTGTCGCAGTGACTGTTACAGTGACTGCTGCGTCACAGCATTTGGGACGTATGCGGCGCGGGTGCAAGGGTTTCGGCATCGGGGTTCAACCGCCCGATGCTGAACGCGAGCACGCCGGCAAAGCTGATCCACACCATGTACGGCACCATCAGCCACGCCGCGGCGGGGCGGATGCGCGCGAATACGAAGGTTGCAGCGATCGACAGCGCGAGCATCGCGACGATCACCAGTACCGACAGCCCGATCCTGTGCGCGCCGAAGAACATCGGCGTCCAGGCGAGGTTGAGCAGGAACTGGCCAACGAACAAAGCGACGGCCAGCCCGCGCAACCGAGCGCCGCGCGCGTTGAGGATCATCGCGAGCGCTAGCCCGATCAGGACGTAGAGCGTGGTCCACACGACCGGGAATACCCAGCCCGGCGGGTTCAGCGCCGGCTTGGCGAGCGCCATGTACCAAGCATTCTCGCTGCCGACGCTGACCGAACGCCCCGAGACGAAGCCCAGCAACAGGATCAGGGGCACGGTCACGACCGCCCAGCGGAGGAACGACATCCTCAACTGGCCCTTCGAAGCGATACCGCCCACACAAATCCTTCCGCCTCTAAGCGCGCTCGTCCTGGCGCGCATTTTGCGATCGGTAAACCGAGTTTGGTGGTTAATCGTTCCGCTAGTGGTTCATTCCGGTACGCCACCTCCCCACGCCGTCATCCTGACGAAAGTCAGTATCCAGGATACCGAGCGCACCCAGTGTGGCTCTGGGTCCTGACGTTTGTCAGGATGACAGAGGCGTTTCGGGATCGTTTGGCGCGTCCGAGGCAGGCTGTTCCACCGTTAGACTCTCGTCATGCAAAGCCGCAATCAGGAACTCGACATTGCCCTCGGGCCCCGTGATCGGGCTCTCGACCACACCGACCACACTCCACCCCTGCCCCGTCAACCACGCCGCGACCTCGTCGCAGACGCGCTGGTGGATCGCGGTATCGCGGACGACACCGCCTTTCCCCACTTCGCCGCGTCCCGCCTCGAACTGCGGCTTCACCAGCGCCATCAGCCGCGCGTCCGGCTTGGCGAAGGACATCGGCCGCTCCAGCACCTTCGCCAAACCGATAAAGCTCGCATCGCAGACGATCAGGTCGATCGGCTCTGGGATATGCGCGGGCGTGAGGATCCGCGCGCTGGTCTGTTCGTGGACGATGACGCGTTCATCCTGCCGCAGCGACCAGGCAAGCTGGTTGGTCCCACTGTCGACCGCGTAGACCTTCGCCGCGCCGTTCTTCAACATGACGTCGGTAAAACCTCCAGTCGAGGAGCCGACGTCGATCGCCACCGCACCGGTCACGTCCCAACCGAAATGCGCAAAGCCGTGCGCCAGCTTGATCCCGCCGCGCGAAACCCAGGGATGATCACGACCGCGCACGTCGAGCTGCACGTCGTCTGCGAGCGTCTGTCCGGGCTTGTCGACCTTCTTCGTCCCCGCGAACACGAGGCCCGCCATGATCAGCGCCTGTGCGCGCGTCCGCGACTCGACCAGCCCTCTGTCGACCAGCATCTGGTCTGCACGTACCTTCACCATGCGCCCGCTATCGCGGTCCGATCCGATTGCCGCAAGCTGCCTTCCTTTCGCCGCAATGCCATTGCCTACCGAACAAGTAGGATTACGTTGAAGTCATGGGATCGTGACCGGATGGCGTGCCCTAGAGCGTCCTTCGGCCACGCTCCCGACCTCGAAGAACGAGGTTTTGGAGAAGGAGAAGCGCTGTGGGTTCTTTCGCACCGTATGATTCCGTCCAGCCGACGATCCTGACCGTGCCCGGCCTTGGTGGATCGGGTCCTTCGCACTGGCAGACGTTATGGGAAGAGGCGCGGCCCGACACGGTGCGCGTCGAACTCGGCATGTGGAACACGCCGCACCGCAATGCCTGGGTGACTCGTCTCGACGAGGCGATCCGGCAGGCACAGGCGCCGGTGATCCTCGCCGCACACAGCCTCGGGTGCCTCGCAGTGGCGTGGTGGGCCGAACTCAGCCCGCAGCCTTATGGGTGGCCGGTAGCGGGCGCGTTGTTGGTAGCGCCAGCGGACGTCGATCGCGGCGGCGCGCAGGCCGAACTGAAAGGCTTCTCGCCGACTCCGCGCACGCCCTTGCCATTCCCGTCGATCGTGGTGGCGAGCAGCGACGACCCCTGGGTCACGCCCGAGCGCGCGCACAGCATGGCGGCGGACTGGGGCAGCCACTTCGTCGATGCGGGACCACAAGGGCATCTGAATGCCGCGAGCGGGATCGGCTGGTGGCGTGAAGGGCAGGATTTGCTGGAGCGCGTCATCGCCGCAAGTGGCGATGGCAGGGGACAGGCTTTACCGCCAAGCAAAGCCCGCTCGATCCTTGCGGTCAGCGCAACGGACGCTGCACAAACACACTACCTGGGCGGCTAACCGTACGCACCCAACAATACACCACCCCGGCGAAGGCCGGGGCCCAATTGGTGAGGTCACAGTAACGAGGCACCGCGCTCCGTTACCAACTTTTCCCAATTGGGCCCCGGCCTGCGCCGGGGTGGTTCTCAGTTATGAAATCCGCGAACCATCTTCATCGAACAGTTCGGGGTTCGCCGCCTGCTCAGCCTTCGCCGCTGCGAGCCCACCCCGCATCCGCCGCCACATCGCAATATTGAGCGACACCATCACGATCACCGCCAGCGCGATGATCACAAGACCCTTGGTCGGCCCGGTCATGCGCGCGCTTCGGCAACCCCGCCCGAATTGTGACGGAGCGCCTTGAGCACGGTATCCACCAGCGCGGTCGCATCGAGGCCGGCTTCGGCATACTGGACTTCGGGCTTGTCCTGGTCCTGATACACGTCGGGCAGACGCAACGTACGCAGCTTGAGCCCACCGTCGATCAAGCCCTCGTCAGATGCCATCGTCAGCACGTGCGCGCCGAAGCCACCAACCGAGTTCTCCTCGATCGTCACCGCGACTTCGTGCGTGGTGAGCAGCTTCCGAATCAGGTCGACGTCGAGCGGCTTGGCGAAACGAAGATCGGCGACCGTGGTGCTCAGCCCCTTGGCTTCGAGAACCTCGGCGGCCTTGAGCGCTTCCTCGAGACGCGTACCGAGCGACAAGATCGCGATCTTCTTGCCTTCGCGCACGACGCGACCCTTGCCGATCTCCAGCAGTTGCGGAGTCTCGGGCAGCGCAACGCCGGTGCCGTTGCCGCGCGGATAGCGCACCGCGATCGGGCCGGTGTCGTACTGCGCCGCGGTGTGCGTCATGTGGACCAGTTCCGCCTCGTCCGCCGCCGCCATCACGACGAAGTTCGGCAGCGTCGCGAGGTACGTGACGTCGAACGATCCGGCGTGAGTCGCACCATCCGCACCGACCAGACCCGCGCGGTCGATCGCGAACCGGACCGGCAGGTTCTGGATCGCGACGTCATGCACGACCTGATCGTATGCGCGCTGAAGGAACGTCGAGTAGATCGCACAGAACGGCCGCATCCCCTGCGCGGCAAGGCCGGCGGCGAAGGTCACGCCATGCTGCTCGGCGATGCCGACGTCGAAGAAGCGGTCGGGATACGCCTTGGCGAACGCATCGAGCCCGGTACCCGACGGCATCGCCGCGGTGATCGCGCAGATCCGCGGGTCGTTGGCGGCCTCGGCAACGAGCTGCGCGCCGAACACGTTCTGGTATTGCGGTGGTCCCGGCGGCGCCTTGGTCTGCACGCCGGAGATCACGTCGAACTTCTGGACGCCGTGATACTTGTCCGCGGCAGCCTCGGCGGGGCCGTAGCCCTTGCCCTTCTTGGTGACGACGTGGACGAGGATCGGGCCCTCTTCGGCATCGCGAACATTCTCGAGCACCGGGATCAGATGTTCGAGGTTATGACCGTCGATCGGGCCGACATAATAAAAGCCCAGTTCCTCGAACAACGTGCCGCCCATCGTCATGCCGCGCGCGAACTCGTCGGTCTTGCGCATGCCGCTGGCGATCGGCCGTGGCAGCCGCTTGGCGAGTTTGCGTGCCAGATCGCGAAAGCCGAGGAACTCGCGACTCGATACAATACGGCTCAGATACGCCGACAATCCACCGACCGGCGGGGCGATCGACATGTCGTTGTCGTTGAGGATCACGACGAGGCGGTTACCCGCCTGCGCGGCGTTGTTCATCGCCTCGTACGCCATGCCCGCGGACATAGCGCCGTCGCCGATCACAGCGATGCCCTTGCCGGGGGCGCCTGCAATCTTGTTGGCGATCGCAAAGCCGAGCGCGGCCGAGATCGACGTCGAGGAATGCGCCGCGCCGAACGGATCGTATTCGCTCTCGCTGCGCTTGGTGAAGCCGCTGAGCCCCCCGCCCTGCCGCAGCGTGCGAATCCGATCGCGGCGTCCGGTGAGGATCTTGTGCGGATAACACTGGTGGCCGACGTCCCAGACGAGGCGGTCGCGCGGGGTATCGAAGACATAGTGGATCGCGGTGGTCAGCTCGACCACGCCGAGGCCCGAGCCGAGATGCCCACCGGTGGTGCCGACCGCGGAAATCGTCTCGGTACGCAGTTCGTCGGCGAGTTGGCGGAGCTGGTCCGGGCGCAACTTGCGGAGGTCGTCGGGCGTCGAAACGGTGTCGAGCAGCGGTGTCGAGGGAAGGTCGGCCATCGGACGGGCTTAATGCAGCGCGCGTATCGTGTCGATTGTTACCGTGTCTTGACGTAGCATTCGCGCTGGAGTCGCTCGGAAAGTGCACAATTATGAACTTTACGCACCGTGTGGCCGTGGCGGCGGATATTCCCGCGATCTCGGCGCTGATGGCCCGTTCGATCGGCGCGTTGCAGGGGGACTTCCTCACGCCGGCCCAAGTCGAGGCGAGCCGCGCGGTGATGGGGCTAGATACGCAGTTGATCGCGGACGGGACGTATCTGCTGGTCGAGGCGGACGGTCGGCTGGCCGGATGTGGCGGGTGGAGTCGGCGCGCGACGCTCTATGGCGGCGATCACAGCACGGCGTTGCGCGATGCGGCGCTACTCGACCCGGCGCGCGACGCGGCGCGGATTCGGGCGATGTATACCGATCCGGACTTTACGCGGCGGGGTGTCGGGCGGCTGGTGTTATCGGTTTGCGAGGCCGCAGCACGGGAGGCCGGGTTTGCGCGGGCGGAGATGATGGCGACGCTGGCCGGGGAGCCGCTGTATCAGGCCTGCGGGTATCTGCCGATCGAGCGGATCGAGACGCCGGGCGACGTGCCTGTGCCGATGATCCGGATGGGGAAGGATCTGGGGTAGAACTTGATCCTCCCCCGCCAGGGGGAGGTGGCACCGAAGGTGACGGAGGGGGAGGACACGGAACAGCGGTTTACCCTTCCTCCCCCTCCGACTGGCAAGCGCCAGCCACCTCCCCCTTACGGGGGAGGATTAAGCGGTCGAAGCTACTTCGCCTCGCACTCCGCGCAGCGACCGCGGACCTCGATCACTGGCCTCACGGGCGAGAAGCCCGCCGCCTCCGCCGCGTTCCGCACACCCTTGGTGATCGTGTCGTTATCGAGATGCGTCGTCTGGCCGCACGAGTCGCAGACCAGGAAGATGCAGTCGTGCAAGCAATCCGGGTGCGCGTTCGCGACATAGGCGTTCGCGCTCTCGACTCGCCGCGCGAGGTTCGCGCCGACGAACAGGTCGAGGATGCGGTACACGCTGTTCGCGGCGACCCGACGACCTTCAGATTTCGAGACGGCCTCGGCGATATCGTACGCCGACGCCGGCTTCTCGAAGCTGGCGAGGGCTGCGAACACGCTGGCGCGCATCGTCGTCCATTGCTCGCCAGCCTTTTCGAGCGTCGTCTGTGCTGCGACGGTGAGATCGGCGCCCTGCGGTTCGGTGTGGGTGTGAGCGTGCGCCATGCTGGGTGAAGTAGGATGCCGGAACAGTTCCAGCAACCCGCTCAGCTTTCCGCGCGGCGGTTGAGATCGTGGCCGAATGCGAGCAGCCCGACGCCGACGATCGTCCACAACGTCTCGCCGCCACCGCTGTCGTGCGGCAGCGTCATCGCGCCCGCCATGATGCCGAGTCCGAGCGCGCCCATCGCGGCAGGCATCATATAGCCGTGGTTCAGCACGCCGCGACCGAGCGCGAGCGCGCCCAAAGCGATCGCGATCGTCAGGCCGATTTCGTGGAAGATCGGGTCGAGCAGGAAACCGCCCGCGGTCGACATCAGCGCAACCAGCACGGAGGTCGCCAGGCAATGCACCATGCACAGGCCCGACAGCCCGATCGCGTAGCGATCGAGCCCGGCGAAGCGGTGGGTATGCGTGGCCGAGGGCGTCATCGTTCGTCGGATATAGATGGGTGGTTGAAAGGATACAACATTACATTGCAGATTTTGTTGGGTGCTGGGGTGGTTTTTCGTCGCCGTCCAGCAGGCCCTGACCATGCAACGTCGCGCCCTCCTCACTTGTTTCCCCGCGAAGGCGGGGACCCAGCCTGGGCTCCCGCCTTCGCGGGAGAACAACGAAGCAGAGCGCTGCGGCTACTGGGGTCTTGGTCCCCGACCGGATCCAGCAACATGAAGCAACGGCGCACCACGAACCGATGGCGCCCCGCCGCGCAAACCACTATCTCCTCACCATGCTTCAACCCAGCGCCGCCTTCCTCAGCAAGGCCCGTCCTCGTTCCGTCGCCCTGTGGCTGGTCACGGTCGCCGGTCTGATCGTCGCGATGGTCGTCATCGGCGGGATCACGCGGCTGACCGAGTCGGGGCTGTCGATCACGCAGTGGAAGCCGATCAGCGGAATCATCCCGCCACTCAACGACGCGCAGTGGCAGGCCGAGTTCGACGCCTACAAGCGCATCCCCGAATACGCCGCGTTCAACGCCGACATGACGGTCGGCGGGTTCAAGGCGATCTTCTTCTGGGAATACCTCCACCGGCTATGGGGCCGCGTGATCGGGCTCGTGTTCGCGGTGCCGCTGATCTGGTTCGCGGTGCGCAAACGTATCCCGGTCGGCTATGGCTGGCGGCTGTCGGCGTTGCTGGCGCTCGGTGCGTTCCAGGGCGCCATCGGCTGGTGGATGGTCGCCTCCGGACTGTCGGTGCGAACCGATGTGAGTCACATCCGACTCGCCGTGCATCTGCTGACCGCGCTGACGATCCTCGCGGGGATCGTGTGGACCGCGCTCGACCTGATGGCGCTGCACCGCAACCCGCTAGCCGCCCCTGCCCGGCTCGCCCCGGTCGCGATCCTCGCGCTGGCACTGTTGTTCGTACAACTCGTCTACGGCGCGTTCACCGCCGGGCTCGACGCGGGGTACGCGTTCGCAAGCTGGCCGCTGATGGGCGACGGGCTGTTCCCAGCCGACGTGCCGATGGTGAACCCGGCCTGGAGCAACGCGGTCGACAACCCAATCGTCGTCCAGTTCATCCACCGCTGGTTCGCGTTCGCCGCCGCCGCCGGACTCATCTGGCTGGCGATCAAGGCGACCAAGACGGGCAGCAGCGCTGGCTTCTTCGTCGTCGGGTTGGTCACGCTCCAGATCATGCTCGGCATCGCCACGCTGATGACCGGCGTGCAGATCGACGTCGCGGTCGCACACCAGGGCAACGCCGCGCTGCTGCTGATCGCCGCGATGTTCGCCGCCCATGCTGTCGGCACAGCACCCCGCATTACACAGCGGGTATAATAATACCCGTCAGGAAACCGGCGGAAAGCTTGACTTGAAGCCCCCCTTTCAGCATTAGGCCGGCATTCGCGCTGCGGGGCTTCCCCTTGGTGCGCTTGCATTCAATCTGGAAGGTCTAACGCCCATGAAGGCGCTCATGAAGACCACCAAGTCGGCAAAGCCGGCAGAGGTGGACAAGCAGTGGCATATCGTCGACGCGGAAGGTCTCGTCGTCGGCCGTGCCGCATCGATCATCGCCAACGTCCTGCGCGGCAAGCACAAGGTGTCGTTCACCCCGCATGTCGATTGCGGTGACAACGTCGTCGTGATCAACGCCGACAAGATCCGCTTCACCGGCAACAAGGCTGCGAAGAAGATCTATTACAAGCACACCGGTTACGCCGGCGGCATCAAGGGCATCACTGCCGCTAAGGTCCTCGATGGCCGCTTCCCGGAGCGCGTTCTCGAAAAGGCTGTCGAGCGCATGATCCCGCGGGGCCCGCTGGGTCGTGAGCAGATGCGCAACCTGCGTATCTTCAAGGGCACCGAGCATCCGCACGAGGCACAGAACCCTGCCGTGCTCGACATCGGCAGCATGAACCGCAAGAACAAGGTGGGCGCATAATGTCCGACAACCGCCAGTCGCTCGCCGATCTCGCGAGCCTGACCAACCAGCCCGCGCCGGCTGCCCCCGCCGAGCAGGCTCTGCCGACCAGCGAAGGCGATATCGCAGCGCCGGTCTCGAACGAGCCCGTCCGCGAGCCGATGCCGCTGCGCGAGCAGATCCTCGACAAGCAGGGCCGCGCCTATGCGACCGGCCGTCGTAAGGACGCCGTCGCGCGCGTCTGGGTCAAGCCCGGCACCGGCAAGATCACGATCAACGGTCGTGACCAGGAAGTGTATTTCGCACGTCCGACGCTGCGTCTCGTCATCAACCAGGTGTTCGGCATCACCGAGCGCGAAGGTCAGTACGACGTCGTCTGCACCGTCAAGGGCGGTGGCCTTTCGGGCCAGGCCGGCGCGGTCAAGCACGGCATCAGCCAGGCACTGACCCGCTTCGAGCCGGTGCTCCGCGCATCGGTGAAGGCAGCAGGCTTCCTGACCCGCGACAGCCGCGTCGTCGAGCGCAAGAAGTACGGCAAGGCGAAGGCCCGTCGCAGCTTCCAGTTCTCGAAGCGCTAATCTCGCTTTCAGTATCTGCGTATCAGAAGGGCGGTCCGGCAACGGGCCGCCCTTTCTGGTTTTGGGGTGCAGCGTGATGACGCCAGGGTGAGAGCTGCAACGAAGCCCAAACCCCAACGATCCCCCCTCCCTTCCAGGGAGGGGAGCCTGTTGGAGTTGGCGCGCAGCGTGGCTATTGCAGATGCCACGGCGGTCGAACTTGTCGAACGTTGATGTTCCCGCCAGATACGAAAGCGCGCCAAAGCCGCAGCGGCGCGGCCGTTTCTTGTTCTCCCGCGAAGGCGGGAGCCCAGTCTGGGTCCCCGCCTTCGCGGGGAAACAATCGACGCCTTACCCCAACGCCGCAATGATCTCGTCGAGCGAGGCGTTGCGAATCCCACGCCGCTCGAACTCGTCCAGCATCGCAGTCCACCAGTCGTGGAAACGCTTCAAATCCGCCGCGTCGCGAACATAGGGCGTGTGGCCCGGGACCAAAGACGGCGAGTGGAAGGACAGGTTCAGCAACCGCAGACCTTCACCAGCCGCCACCGCGACAGCCTCCAAAGCATCGGCGATCGGCATGTCCTCGGGCGTCAGCGCGATCCGGGACAGCAGGTGCACGCGCGCGAAGAGGCCCCTGCCCTTCGGAACTCGCCCGAGCGCCCGGTACAGATGCGCGCCGCCCTTCCGGGCATAGCCTGTGAAAACCGTCGTCAACGGCAGTTCGACGATCCCCTCCGCGCGATAAGCGCCGGCGTCGGCCATCGAGAAATCTGGACCTCCGTCAGCACTGTAATCATAGCCGGGACGAACCGAGCTATCGATCCGGTAACCAAGCCTAGCGAGCAGCGCGAAACTGTTCGGACCGATACCGTAGCGTCCGGCGCGATAGGCGCATGGAGTGCGGCCGAATGCGGTCGTGATGGCCCGGGTCAGCGTTTCGAGCTTGGCGGCCTCCGATGCGCGCGGCAGGTTGCCGGCGTAACTCGATCCCGGCGGCGCGCTGTCCGGGAACGGCGGATTGACCCAGGCATGAAGCTGCGTGCCGATCTCCGACCGTCCGTCCTCGACGACACGCGACAAGATCGCGACGGCTGCCGGATCGGTGGCGACTGGGTAATCGACCATGCAGGCCAGCGCGACGCCCCGTTCGGCGAACCGGCGATGCGCGTCAGGAAAGGCCGCCATCGCGGTCGTCGCGCGGTTGCGGCGATCCAGCGGGGCGTTCCAGTCGAATTCCTCTTCGACGTCCGCGAAGACGGTGAAGCGCGTGCCGAATTCCTCGGGCCATACCACGCGTTGTGCGTCGGTCGGGCGCGGGGGGCGATACGTCACCGCTGTTCGTCGGCGGTCCGCTCCGCATCGACAGTATCGGCAGCCGGAAGCTGAAGGGCCAGGCGGTCGGCGCCGATCGTCAGCACGCCGCCCAGTTCGACCGCGAGGTTCTGTGCCAGCCGCAACGCGAACCCGGTCCCGAGCAAGGGCGCGCCATCGCCGTCGCTCTCATGTTCGGCATCGATGCTCAGCAGGACATCGGTGGCATGCGCGGCGAGCGCGGCGGGTCGGTCGAACTCGATCGTCACCGTCTCGACGACCGGCCGCACGACCACGCCAAGCTGCTCGCCCTTCCGCCCGGCCGAAACCAGCGCGGCGAGCAACCGGCCGATCAACCGCTCGACCGCACGATCGTCGCCGCGAATGTCGCAGTCGCCCGCCGGCATCGCCACGACCAGGCTCGTACCACGCAGCGTCGCGAGCGGCTGGAGATCCCGCGCGACCCGGTCGAGCAACGCACGAACCGGCACCGTCGTCGGGCGCAGGTCGAGCGCACGCCCTTCGATCCGCGCGGCAGTATCGAGATCGTCGATCGCCGCGAGCAGGTCGCCCGCTTGCGTGCGAATCGTGGTCGCACGGTCGCGGTAGGTCGGCGAGACCGGACCCAGCAACTGCGTCTCGATCAGCTCCGCGAACCCGGCGATCGCATTGGTGGGCGTGCGCAGTTCGTGAACGAGCTGGCGGAGCGAGTCGGACACCGGCGACGAGACACGAACCGGCTCGGCCGTCTCGTCGCGACGCGGGCGACGCCCCGTTCCGCGGAAACCGATGAATCGGCCCGACGCGTGCTCGAACGCCGGCACGCCCGAAAGCCGCCACGATCCGAACGCATCGGACAGGCCGCCTACTTCGAGCCGCGCATCGCTGAACCGCGAGCGGCGGCGGAACGCGCCCGCCGCGACTCCGTCGAGATGCGCCTCGCCCTGTTGCGCGGCATAGGCGAGCGACACGCCGACCAGTGCCGAGCGCGCGACGCCGTCGACCATCCGGATGATCCCTTGCGCATCGGTCTCGAAACGGAAGCCCTCGATCTCAGCCGCTACGGGCGCTGGCGTAGCAGCATCGACGGTGCGGTCGCGATTGAACGCTTCGATACGCGCGACGAGGTCAGAAATTTCGAACCGATCCGCCGGGGCTGCATCCTCGGGTGCCGGAACGGGCGGTTCGGTTTCGGCTAGCTTGGCGTGGCGAAACGCCTCGGCGACGAACGGCAGCCCGCGTGCGACCGCGCCGAGCGCCATGAACGGGGTTTCGCTGAGCGGCGCTGCGTAGAGGGACAGCTCGGGAATGTCGGCGGGAGCCGGTTCGGAGAGCTTCGCGATCTGTTCATCGCGGACTGGCGCCTTTTTGCTCAGCGCCGGCTCGAGGGCGATGGGCTCGGGCGCAACCGGTTCCGCCTCGGCCACCTCGATCTCGACTGGCGCTTCGGGTTCCGGCAACACGAAGTCGGTCGGACCGAAGCTCTGCAACCCACGCTGGACCTCGGCGGGCAGATCACGTCGATGACGCAGGACGGATCGACTGGGTGGTGTCAGTCGCGGGAGAAGCGCGAGCCAGTCGTTCGGCTCCAGCGTCGCCGTCCGCAACACCGGTGCGGCGATCGCCAGCACGTCTTCCGCGAAGAACCCAACGAGCCGCGCATCGGGCTTGGCAAACGCCAGCGCCCGCGCACTCGCGGCACGGACCTCGACCCGTACCGCCTGCCGCAACAGCCGCAACCGCGCGATCGCCGGCTCGTCGACGACCGCACGACCACGTCCCATCAGGTCGACCAGCTGCCGCCATGCCGATTGCGCACCGAAATCGGTGGCCATGTCGGCGGCAAGGATCGTCTTCAGGCTATCGTCGAACCGCACATCGTTCCCCGGCTTCAGCGGGCTTAGCACGCTCTCCGTACCGATTCCTTAACGCGCGCGGCGATGCGAAGGAACAACCCATTTCGGTAAGCAAAGGCCTTCGTCGCATTGTGGGACAATTGCGTTTCGCCGCAACAATCTTATCGCTATGAGGAATGAATCGCTTGGTTTGCGATGCCCATCAGGAGTTGCGTGAAATGAGTTTTGACCGGATCGATCGGCAGATCCTGTCGCTGTTGCAGGCCGACGGTCGGATGACCAATGTCGACCTGGCCGACCAGGTGGGGCTCACTGCGCCGCCGTGCCTCCGCCGTGTCCGCGCACTCGAGGAAGCGGGTGCCATTCGTGGCTATCACGCCGATCTCGATGCCAGCCGCCTGGGCTTCCCGATCACCGTGTTCGCGATGGTGTCGCTACGCAGCCAGGCCGAGCACGACCTCGCCGCGTTCGAGCATCACATCGCCGACATTCCCGAAATCCGCGAATGCCACATGCTCAACGGCGAGATCGACTTCATCCTGAAGATCGTCGCCGCCGACCTGAAGAGCTTCCAGGAAATCCTGACGACGCACCTGACGCCCGCGCCGAACGTGGCCAGCGTAAAGACGTCGCTGACGATCCGGACGGCGAAGGCGTTGTCGGGCATCCCGGTGGTGGTGGACTAGCCTTCTGACTTCCAGTCTTCGCCCCTCCCTGGAAGGGAGGGGTTGGGGGTGGGTCGGGTTCCGCTGGGTTCTGACCTTCGAGACACCAGCCGGCCTACCCACCCCCTGCCCCTCCCTTTCAGGGAGGGGAGTTCGGACGCCGTGATTGGCTAGCCATACCTGCAAACGAAAACGGGGCGGCATTTCTGCCGCCCCGTTTCCTTATTCAAGACGCCGCAGCTTAGGCAGCCGGTGCGCCGAGCCAGGTCGTCCACAGACCGGCAACGTCGGCCTTGGGCGAAGCCTTGACCGCCGAGAACGCCGTCGTGGCGCCAGCCTTGTCGCCCGACCGCGCGAGTGCGATGCCCATATGCAGGTTGACGTCGTCGGCATCGACGCCGCCCTTGGTCAGCGCCAAGCGATACAGCTCGATCGACTTGGCGTAGTTGTTCTGGCCAAGATAGGCATCGGCCGTACCCGCGGCGAGCTTGCCGTTCGGAGCAGCCGCAGCGCGCTTCTCGAGGCCCGACAACGGACCGTCGTTGGCGATGTTCTTGCTCGCGTCCGCCAGCAGGCCCTTGGCCATCGTGTTCGACGCCGGGATTTTCCCCGCGGCGAGGCCTTCCTTGATCACCGCCTGTGCTTCGCTCGGCAGGCCGCGACGGTTTACGCTGTCGGCATACTGGAGATAGTCGGTCTGATCGGCGAGCGAATTGGTCGCACGCATCAGGCGGAACACGTCGACCTTCTGTGCCTCGTCGAGCGGGATCAGCGCGTTGGCCTGGATCCCCGACAGGATCAGCACGTCGCGCCAGTTCTTTGCCGACGGATATGCCGCGATCCACTTCTTCAGCCACGCCATTGTGTCGGCGTTGCGCTTGGCGGCGTAGGACTTGGCGATCGCATAGCGATAATAATCCTCGGGAGCCTTCTGGCCCGCCGCGGTCATCTGCGTGATCGAAGCGTCGAGATCGGCGGTGGCACCGGTCACGTCGCCGCTTTCCATCTTCGCCTTGACGATCTGCAACCCGAGGTCCGGGTTGGTATATCCGAGTTCCTTGGCCTTCGCGAAATACTGGAGCGCGATCGGATACTGCTTGCCGTTGAACGCGAGTGCACCGCGGCGATATGCGTATTTGCCGCGATCGGCAGCCGGCGTCGCCGGGTTGGCGATCAGCGCGTCGAGCGGCTTTGCCAGCGTCGTCTCGTTCATCGGGGCGTTCGGGTTGGCGGTCTGCGCGGCGACCAGCTTCTCGTTCTCGAGCTGATAGCGAAGCGCGGCGCCGATATACTTTTCATAGTCGGTCTTGGCGGCGGCATCGATCTGGTCGATCGCGGTCTGCGCGCCGGCGTAATCCTTGGCGGTCAGCGCAGTCTGCGCGGCAATGCCGGGCTTCTGGACTTCGGGGCTCAGCTTCATGGCCGGTGCCTCTTCGGCCTTCTTCTCCTTGGCGAACGCAGGCGCCGACAGCGCGAGGCCGCTCGTGCCGGTGGCAAACGCCGCAATCAGTGCAAGCTTGGAAATGGTCTTCATGCGGAAACTCTCCCTCTGCGTCGGCCCGCTTACGTAAGTGGCGCGCCGCGACGCTATATGGTCCGTGGTGCATACGTTCAAGCAAGCGGTCCGGATCCCCTGCCTGCAAATTAGCGGGTGAACGTCAATTGAACGCGCTCCCCGCCAACGCTAGATCGCGACGATGATCGCTGTCCTATCGCCCGCCAAGACGCTCAATTACGAGAGCGCGCTCCCCAAGCTCGACCCGACCACGCCGCGCTTCGCCGACGAGGCAAAGACGCTGGCGCATGCCGCCGCGCACCTGACGCAGAAGAAGCTGTCCGAGCTGATGCATATCTCGCCCGCGCTGGCGAAGCTCAATGCGGACCGGTATCGCGATTTCGACACGCTGCCCGAGCGGCCGGCGATGTTCGCGTTCGCCGGCGACGTCTATACCGGGCTCGAGGCGAAGACCCTCGACGAGGCCGCGGTGGATTACGCGCAGGATCACGTGCGGATGCTGTCGGGCTTGTACGGGTTGTTGCGGCCGCTCGACCTGATGCGCCCTTACCGGTTGGAAATGGGTACGCGCTGGGCGCCGCGGAAGACGAAGCTGACCGACTGGTGGGGCGACCGGATCGCCAAGCTGCTCGCGGACGACGTCGAGGCGGAGGGATCTGGGACGATCCTCAACCTCGCGAGCCAGGAATATTGGGCGGCGGCGGAAGGGAAATTACCTTCGTCCATACGCGTCGTCGCGATCGATTTCCGCGAGGGCGAGGCGCAGAAGTTCGTCAGCTTCCACGCGAAGAAAGCCCGCGGCATGGTCGCGCGGTGGCTGGTCGAGCACCGCTTCGACGACATCGAGGGGATCAAGGGGTTCGACAGCGACGGCTATGCCTATGACGCGGCGGGCAGCAGCGACGCGCAGTTCCGGTTCGTACGCAAGTGAGCAGCGCGGTCGTCATCGGTGTGTCGGGTGGGATCGGCAAGGCGCTTGAGGAAGCGCTGATCGAGGAAGGGGCTTTCGACAAGGTCTACGGGTTCGCGCGGTCGGAGAGCGGCGATCGGCATCTCGATCTGGAGGACGAGGCTAGCATTGCGGCAGCGGCTTCACGGGTCGGCTCGCCGGCGCTGGTGATCGTCGCGACCGGGTTGCTGCACGACGGCGACAAGGGCCCGGAAAAGGCGATGCGCGAGCTCGATCCGGCGTGGATGGCGCGCAGTTTCGCGATCAATGCGATTGGGCCGGCACTGGTGGCCAAGCACTTTCTGCCGACTATGCCGAAGGCGGGGCGGATCGTGTTTGCCGTGCTGTCTGCTCGCGTAGGTAGCATCGGCGATAACAAGCTTGGCGGCTGGTACGGCTATCGTGCGTCGAAGGCGGCGCTGAACCAGTTGGTCAAGACGATCTCGATCGAGGACAAGCGCCGGAACTCCAGCGGCATCGTCGTCGGCCTGCATCCGGGGACGGTCGACACCGGCCTGTCGAAGCCGTTCCAGGGCAACGTCACGCCCGGCAACCTGTTCAAGCCGGACCGCGCAGCGGTGCAGTTGCTCGACGTCATCGACGGCCTGCGCGCGCCGGATAGCGGGAAGCTGTTCGCCTGGGACGGCGTCGAGGTCACGCCGTAACGGACTACAATCCTCCCCCGCCAGGGGGAGGATCGTCGACGTCCGTAACCCGATCCATGACGCCGATTTCACCTGCCCGCCACAGTCCGTTCAGGTCCCCCGGCGCAGTCTCTCCGCATCGTCCACCAAGGCCGAAACGAGAGGATACCCGCATGATCAAGTCCCTCCCCCTCGCGATCCTCGCCGGCGCTACGCTGCTGTCCGGCACCGCAGCCGTCGCCGCGACCCAAGCGCAGACCAGCGTCAAGCCGAAGACCGTCGCGACGCACACCACCACGACCAAGACCACCACGCCCGCCGGCAACACCAAGGTCGCCAAGCGCACCACGACCGTCGCCAAGGGCCGCATGGTCACCGCCAAACTCGCGAACGGCAAGTCCGTCACCTACAATTGCTCGCTTGCCGGCAACAAGACCAAGACCGCCTGCAAATAACCCGTAATTAACGATGAAACCCTTCTCCCTCGCGTGCGTACGCGTGCGCGGGGGTAGCAAGGTGCCCCCCCTCGGCTAAGGTGTGTCATCATACCGCAACAAGCCGAAAGCGTTCAGATTTGACCGACGAGACCATACTCGCCGAACCCCAGGGCGGCGAGCCCGCCGACATCGCCACGATCTCGATCGTCGACGAGATGAAGTCGAGCTACCTCGACTATGCGATGAGCGTCATCGTCGCGCGCGCGCTGCCCGACGTCCGCGACGGCCTCAAGCCCGTGCATCGCCGCATCCTGTACGGCGCGCACGAGAGCGGCTTCGTCGCCGGCAAGCCCTACCGCAAGTCCGCGCGCATCGTCGGCGACGTGATGGGTAAATACCATCCGCACGGCGACAGCTCGATCTACGACGCCTTGGCCCGCATGACCCAGGACTGGTCGATGCGCGTGCCGCTGATCGACGGCCAGGGCAACTTCGGCTCGATGGATCCCGATCCGCCCGCGGCAATGCGCTACACCGAGGCGCGCCTCGGCAAGGTGGCGAACGCGTTGCTCGGCGATCTCGACAAGGACACCGTCGACTTCACGCCCAACTATGACGGCTCGGAGCGCGAGCCTTCGGTGTTGCCGGCGCGCTTCCCGAACCTGCTGGTCAACGGCGCGGGCGGCATCGCGGTCGGCATGGCGACCAACATCCCGCCGCACAATCTCGGCGAAGTCATCGCCGCGTGCCTCGCCTACATGGACAATAGCGCGATCACGACGGAAGAACTGTTCGAGATCGTACCCGGTCCCGACTTCCCGACCGGCGCGATCATCCTCGGCCGCGCGGGCGCCAAGTCCGCCTACGAAACCGGCCGCGGCTCGATCATCGTCCGCTCGCGCCACATCGTCGAGGAGGGCAAGGGCGACCGTCGCTCGATCGTCCTGACCGAGATCCCGTTCCAGACCGGCAAGAACGGCCTGGTCGAGAAGATCGCCGAAGCCGCCAAGGACAAGCGGATCGAAGGCGTCAGCGACATCCGCGACGAATCGAGCCGCATGGGCGTCCGCATCGTCATCGACCTGAAGCGCGATGCGACCGTTGACGTGGTGCTCAACCAGCTCTGGCGGCACACGCCGGCGCAGTCGAGCTTCCCCGCCAACATGCTGGCGATCCGCGGCGGCCGCCCCGAGCTGCTCAACCTGCGCGACATCATCGGCGCGTTCATCACCTTCCGCGAGCAGGTCATCACCCGCCGCTCGAAGTTCGAACTCGCCAAGGCTAGAGAGCGCGCGCATCTGTTGCTCGGCCTCGTCATCGCGGTCACCAACCTCGACGAAGTCGTCAAGATCATCCGCGGCTCGTCGAGCCCGGCCGAAGCACGCGGCAAGTTGCTCGCACGCGAATGGCCGGTCGAGGAAATCGCGCCGTACATCGCGCTGGTCGAGGCGGTCGAGGACAAGCAGCAGGAGGGCATCTACAAGCTGTCCGAGCCGCAGGTCCGTGCGATCCTCGATCTCCGCCTGCACCGCCTTACGCTGCTGGGCCGCGACGAGATCGGCGACGAGCTGAAGGCACTGGCCGCGACGATCGGCGAGCTGCTCCACATCCTCGGCGACCGCGCGAAACTGTACGAAGTGATGCGCGGCGAGCTGATCGCGATCCGCGACGAATTCGCCACCCCGCGCCGCTCCGAGATCGCCGCCGCCGCCAACGGCATCGACGACGAGGACCTGATCGAGCGCGAAGACATGGTCGTCACGGTGACCATGCAGGGCTATATCAAGCGCACCAGCCTCGACACGTTCCGCGCGCAGGCGCGTGGCGGCAAGGGTCGCGCGGGCATGTCGACGAAGGACGAGGACGTCGTCACCGAGCTGTTCGTCACCTCGACGCACACCCCGGTGCTGTTCTTCTCGAACCTCGGCAAGGTCTATCGCTACAAGGTCTGGCGCCTGCCCGAGGGCGGCCCCGCCACGCGTGGCCGGCCGATGATCAACCTGCTGCCGCTGGCGCCGGGCGAGACGATTTCGACCGTGCTCCCGTTGCCGGAGGATCTGAGCGAGTGGAGCCGCCTGCACGTGATGTTCGCGACGCAGCGCGGGCTCGTCCGCCGCAACGCGATGGACGCGTTCACCAACGTACCGTCGAACGGCAAGATCGCGATGCGCTTCGAAGAGGGCTCGGAGGACAAGCTGATCGGCGTCGCGCTGCTCAGCGAGCATGACGACGTGCTGCTCGCGACCAAGCTCGGCAAGGCGATCCGCTTCGCCGGCGACGACGTCCGCGAGTTCCAGAGCCGGACGTCGACCGGCGTGCGCGGTGTCACGCTCAAGGGCGACGACGAGGTCATCTCGCTGTCGGTCCTGCACCGTGTCGGCGCCACGCCTGAGGAGCGCGAGACGTATCTCAAGTTCGCACCGTGGAAGGGCGAGCGCGAGGGCGATCACGGCATGGGTGCCGACCGCTACAACGATCTCAAGGACCGCGAGCAGTTCATCCTGACGGTCTGCGAGAACGGCTATGGCAAGCTGTCGAGCGCCTATGACTATCGCCGCACCGGTCGCGGTGGCCAGGGCATCACCAACATCGACAACATCGCACGCAACGGCCCGGTGGTGGCGAGCTTTGCCGCGGCGAAGGGCCATCAGCTGATGCTGGTGACCAACCAGGCCAAACTGATCCGCACGACGCTCGCGTCGCTCCGCGTCATCAGCCGCAACTCGGCTGGCGTGAAGCTGTTCGACGTGGCCAAGGGCGAGCACGTCGTCTCGGCGGCGCGGATCGAGGAAACCGAGGAAGACGCCGAGATCAACCTGGCGGATGCCGTGCCGGAGGTCGCTCCGGACACCGGCGCGACGATCGGCGAGGATACCGCCGCGGGCCCGGAGGACGGCGAATGAGCCGCGATCCGATCGCGTACAAGGTGCTGACGGGGGAGCAGCTGGCGACTCTGGAAAGCGGGAGCTTTGTGGGTGCGCCGGTGGATGTGGCCGACGGCTATATCCACCTTTCGACCGCCGAGCAGCTGACGGAGACGGTCGATAAGCACTTCGCCGGTCAGTCGGACCTGCACGTGGCCGCGATCGATCTCGAAGCGCTCGGCGACGACGTGAAATGGGAAGAGTCGCGTGGCGGGCAGTTGTTCCCGCACGTCTATGGCGGGCCGCTGCTGCTCGAGGTCGTGTTGTCCTACGG
This sequence comes from Sphingomonas sp. PAMC26645, assembly GCF_004795835.1. Lineage (NCBI taxonomy): Bacteria > Pseudomonadati > Pseudomonadota > Alphaproteobacteria > Sphingomonadales > Sphingomonadaceae > Sphingomonas > Sphingomonas sp. PAMC26645. The sequence continues at coordinate 1,916,784 of NZ_CP039249.1, read as the reverse complement.
CCCGTTGGAACGAGACGACAAGGGCAAGGTGAAGCTCCCCGTCGCGGGCTGACCGGCACTCCAACGCAAGCATGTTCTCCCGCGAAGGCGGGAGCCCAGTCTGGACTCTCGCCTTCGCGGGAGAACAAGGAGCGGGAGTTGCCGCTCGATTGGCTGTGTGTCGGTGCCGACTATGCCAATACCACCCCGGCGAAGGCCGGGGCCCAGTTGGGGAACGTTGCTAATGGAGCGCCGTCCTCAGTTACATCGACCTTTCCAACTGGACCCCGGCCTCCGCCGGGGTGGATAGTTTACTCGAGTACGCTGACCCCAGCCGCAAACTCACCCAGCCGCAAACGCAGCCCTTACAAACCGCGCACAAGCCTCCGGCGCAGTGATCGGGATCATATGCCCGCCCTCGATCGTGTCGATCTTAGCCCCCGGAATAATCGCCGCAGTCCGGTGCCCATTCCACGCCGGGTCAAGAATCGCATCCTGCCGCCCGAACAATATCCGCACCGGCAAACCGATCTCCGCATACCGCGCGACCATCGCCGTCACATCGTCGTTCGCCCCGGCAAGATCCGCAGCCGCCGCCGCGATCGCGATCGGCCGAGCCGACAACGCACCGCCGCCCCGCGTTATAAAATCCTCCGGCACAGCCTCAGGCGCAAACACGCCTTCCAACGTCTTCTTCGCGGTCAGCCGACTGAGCGGCGTCCCCAGCACCTGCGCGAACGCCAGCCGCGCACCCGACGGAATCCGAGCGAGCCCGCGGAAGCTCTCCGGCACCTGCTCCAACGGCTGCGTCAGCGGTGCGATCAGGGCGAGCGCGCGAACCAGATGCGGATGGTCGAGCCCGACCGCGAGGCTGAGCGCACCGCCCAGCGAATGCCCGACCAGCAACGGCCGATCGAGCCCGAGCTTCTGGATGAAGTCGGCGATGATCGCGCCCTGCCCGATGATCCCCGGCATCGCCCCCGTCGCGGTCGAATAGCCCGACCCCGGCCGATCGACGACGATCACGCGGTAGTCGTCTTTCAGCAGGTCGACGAGCGCATAGCTGAAGTTGCGCAACTGCCCGGCGAGCCCGTGGACCATGACGATCGCCGGCCCGCTGCCGACGTCGATATAATGCAGTCGAGCGCCCGCGACGTCGAGAAAACGCCCTTCCGCCGGCACCAGGTCCTCGGCAAGCCGTGCGACGCGGCTCGAATAGAGCGACAGCCCGATCCCCGATACTGCCGCCAGCAGCGCCCCGCCGATCAATCGCTTACCCGTTCGCTTCATAGCCATCTCCTTGATATCTCTGTGCGCTGAACGCCCGGCTTTGTCCAAAGTCGCAGCCGCCCGCGCAGGGAACCCGTTACGGCTACCGAACGTCCGGTCCGCGAAGGAGATGCGCCGGTGGATCCACAGGCTCGAACGATACTCGACACGATACAGACACTCGCCCCGAACGCCGATCCGCACGCGGACGACGCGCAGTGGCTCGCCGACTTCCGCTACCAGACGGCGCTGCTGAAGACCTTCTCTGGCGATCCGGAACCGGTGCACGCGATCACGCACCTTATGCTGCCGTCCGAGCCCGGACCGCTGACCGTGCGGCTCTATCGCCCGAAACCCGGTCCGTTGCCGCTGCTGCTACACATCCACGGCGGCGGCGCGATCGCCGGGTCGATCGACGGCCACGATCCGGCGTTGCGCGCGCTGGCGAACCGGACCGGCTGGCTGGTCGCCGCGCCCGCCTATCGCCTGGCGCCCGAACACCGCTTCCCCGCGCAACTCGACGATAGCTGGACGGCGCTGCAGGGCCTCGTCGCACAAGCCGACACGCTGGATATCGACCTGTCGCGCGTCGTCGTCTCCGGGGACAGCATAGGCGGTACGCTCGCGACCGCCCTCGCCTCCCGCGCAGCGTCCGAAGGCGAACCAGACCTAAAAGGCCAGATCCTGCTCTACCCCAACACCGACCTGCGCCGCGATGCCACCTACCTGTCGCGGCAAAGCGAAGACGGCAACATCATCGACGCGAAGTCCTTGGAGCGGCAGATCGACCTGTACCTAGCTTCGGATGCAGACCGCACCGACCGCCACGCGTCACCCATCCTGGCAGACGACTTCACTGCCCTGCCCCCGACGCTGCTGGTAACCTGCGAGAACGACCCGCTACGCGACGAGGGCGAAGCCTATGGCCAGCATCTGCACGACGCAGGCGTTACGGTCGACCACGACCGGTTCGACGGCATGATCCACGCCTTCCTGCAGATGGGCGGAAGGCTGGACGCGACCGACCGGCTGCTCGATCGCATCGCCCGCTGGCTCGACGCCCGATGACAGGAAAAATGGTGCACCCAGAGCGATTCGAACGCCCGACCCTCAGATTCGTAGTCTGATGCTCTATCCAGCTGAGCTATGGGTGCATCGCCGTCCCGTGACCGGTTCGACAAGCCCGCCGTGAAGCGGAAAATCCTGGTGCACCCAGAGCGATTCGAACGCCCGACCCTCAGATTCGTAGTCTGATGCTCTATCCAGCTGAGCTATGGGTGCACTGGAGGGGCGCTGATAGCAGGCATTTTCCGGGGCGCAAGGGTTTGCCGCGATAAAGTTGTGTCAGGCGGCGCGGACGCATAGAGCGGCGGGCATGAAACTCGCCGCTCCGCTCCGTTCGCTGTCGCTCCTCGCCCTGCTCGCGGCGTCCGCGTGCAGCAAGGATACCACCGCCTACCCGTCGCTCGGCCTGCGCCCGGTCGAGAAGCTCGGATTCGCCGAGCCCGAGGTGAAGACCGCCGTGGCCGCCCCCGATCCCGCGCTCGACGCCGATATCCGGACGATATCGGGCAAGCTCGACACAATCTCCACCGGCTTCACGCGCGACGCGGCCAAGGCGGAGGCCCTCGCCCGGACCGCACGCGGCGGCGCGGTCGGCAGCGATGCGTGGCTCGCCGCGCAGACTGCACTCGCCGGACTCGACGACTGGCGCGCGCAATCGTCCGCGCTGGTGACGGACATCGAGCAGCGAGCTACCGATCGCGCCGCCAAGCTGCAAGCCGACTATCCGGCGCTGGCCGCGATCCGCGACAAGGCACAGGCGGAAAACGATCGCCAAGGCGCCACGATCACGCGCATCCAGGCAAGCCTCCCCGCCGCTTGATCAGTTGCTGATCCTCCCCCGCCAAGGGGAGGATCAGCGGGCTAGAACCCCTTCAGCAACGGCAGGATCGTCGAATAATCGTCGGTCCACGCGGTGAAGCCCTTGCGCGGCATGAGCGGTGCCCACGCGGGGTCACCCGACTGCAACGCGGCAATCGCACGCGGATCGCGCGACAACGCCACCCAGTCCGACGCCGACGCGCGATCGACCAGCAAGCTCGACGGGCGGTATTTCAGCTCGACCGCAGTCCACCCGCCCTCGCGCGCCGCCGCCGCGATCACCGGCTCCAGATCGATGAACCGGTTCGAGATATGCACCAGCAACAGGCCGCCCTGCGACAGCACCCGGCCATAGGTCGCGAACGCCTCGCGCGTCATCAGGTGCATCGGCACCGAATCCGAAGAGAACGCATCGAGCGCGAGCAGGTCGAGACTGTTGGGCGTATCATGCGCCAACGCGATCCGCGCATCGCCCATCCGGATCTCCGACTTGGACAGGCACCGCGATAGATAGGTGAACTGCCCGGTATCCCGCGCGATCCGCGCCACCGCCGGATCGATCTCGTAGAACCGCCAGCGCTGCCCCGGTCTCGCATAGCAGGAGAGCGTCCCCGTCCCGAGCCCGACTACACCGATCCGCGCCTGCGGGCCGTACAAGGTGGGCGCGGCTTGCATCGCCTGACCGACACCCGATCCTGCCGCGTAATAGGTCGTCGGCGTCCGCTCGCGCTCAGGCGAACCGCGCAACTGGATGCCGTGCACCGTCGTCCCATGATCGAGTTCGCGCGTGCCGCCGTTCGGCCCCGGCTCGTCTCGCACGGTATAGACGCCAAAATAACTCCGCACCCGCGCGCCCGGATCGAGCGAGAACTCGAGTGAGCGATACCCGCCGAACAGCACCAGCGCCCCCGCCAGCACGACCATGTACGGCCGCCGCGCGCCGATCGCGACGAATCCGATCGCGGCTATCACCAGGAAGACGAGGCCCTGGCGCCCCTCGCCGAACACGCCATCGGGATTGCCGATCCGCAACCCGGTAAGGATGACCAACGCGCAGACGATCGCGAGCAGCGCGATATGCCTCGCCGGCCCCTTCCCCATCCACAGCGCACGAAATCGTCCGAACAGATAGATTTGCGGCACCAGCGCGCCCGCCGCGAGGATCAGCAGCGGATACTCATACGTCCAGTCGAACACCACGGGCGCCACCAGCGCGGCGAACACGCCACCAAGCGCACCACCCGCCGACATCGCGAGATAGAACCCGGTCAGACGATCGGGCGCCGGCCGCTTGCGATACAGCGTGGTGTGCAGCGCGACCGAGACCATGAACAGCAACACCAGCGCGATTCCCGCGCTGAAGAACGGCCGCTCGTTGACCCCGCCCATGATGATCCCGCCGAACAGCAGAATCGTGATCGGCGCGATCCGCGTGAGCAGGTCGGCGAGCCAGCGATCGTTCGCAAACGCCACGCTGAAGCTCAGCAGATACAGCCCGAGCGGGATCACCCACAGCAGCGGCATCGCGACGATATCGGTCGTGATGTAGGTCGATGTCGCTAGCATCATCCCCGACGGCACGAGCGCCAGCGCGATCCAATGCGCGATTCGCTTTGCACCCGGCGGCGCGCTGGTCGCCGCAACGTGATCGACCGCCGCGGTCTTGGGCAGGCGCGTGGCGCAGGCGAGCACCAGCACGATCAGCAGCAGATACCCGCCGCTCCACAGCAAGCTCTGGCCGTGCACCGCCATCAGCGGCTCGACCAGCAACGGATACGCGATCAGCCCCGCGAAACTGCCGAGGTTCGACGCGGCATACAGCGCATAGGGATCGCCGCCGCCGCTCGCCGCGCTGAACCAGCGCTGGATCAAAGGCGCCTGCGCGGAGACCGCGAAGAACAACGGCCCGATCGACAGCCCGAGCAGCCACGGCACCCACAAAGCCGGCAGCGCATCCGCCGGCAGGTCCATCGCGATCAACCCGATCGGCAACCACAACGCCGCAACGATCAGCACGCCAAGGTGGATCGCCGCCTGCGCCCGCGGCCTCACCCGCCCGAGCCAATGCGCATACGCATAGCCCGCGAGCAGCAACGCCTGGTACACCACCATCGCCGAGTTCCAGACCGCGGGCGCCCCGCCCAGCCGCGGCAACGCCATCCGCGCCACCATCGGCTGGACCAGGAACAACAGGAACGACCCCGTCAGGATCGTCGCGACGAACATCGTCCGGCACCAGCGCGCCATCAGCGGCCGCACTTCCATCGCATCGGTGTCAGACATGGGCGGGACGGTCGATCCGGTAGAGGATGTGGCGGCGAAGGCGGTCACCTTCGGCGAGCTTCGGGTGATCGAAATCGCCGTCGACCACGCGCGTCATCCCGAGCCGTTCCATGAGTGTGCGGCTGCCCGTGTTTGCAGGGACGGTGATCGCCCAGACCGTCGGAAGGTTCAGCTCATGCCAACCCCAGGCGAGGGAAGCCTCCGCTGCCTCCCGCGCATAGCCCTGCCCCCATTCGCTTTGAACGAGACTCCAGCCGATCTCGGGTTTCCCGTCGATCGGCGTACCGACCGGGCCGGGCTTGATCCCGCACCAGCCGATAAACGCGCCGGTATCCCGTCGTTCGAGCGCCCAGAAGCACGCGCCATAGTCGGCGAACATCGCCTTCTGGCGCGCCACCACCGCGGTGGAGTCGGCCAGCGTCGGCGCCGGCCCGAGATACGCCATCACCGCCGGATCGGCGCACATCGCATGATGCAAGGCGGCATCGTCATCACGCCAGCCGCGCAAGATCAGCCGTTCGGTCTCGATCATCCGCCGAGCAATTTCGCCGCATGCGCCGCGTGGTAGGTCAGCACGCCCGAGCAGCCCGCGCGCTTGAACGACATCAGCGTCTCCAGCACCATGACGTCGCGCTCCGCCGCACCCGCTGCGACGGCGTGCTCGATCATCGCGTATTCGCCCGACACCTGGTACGCGAACACCGGCACTTCGAACGCCTGGCGGACGCGGACGATGATGTCGAGATACGGCAGGCCGGGCTTGACCATCACCGTGTCGGCGCCCTCCGCCAGGTCCATCGCGACCTCGCGCAATGCTTCCTCGGCGTTGGCATTGTCCATCTGGTACGTCTTCTTGTCGCCCTTCAGCAGACCGCGCGAGCCTACCGCATCGCGGAACGGCCCGTAGAACGCGCTGGCGTACTTGGCTGCGTAAGACATGATCTGGACGTTGTGGTGCGACTCCGCCTCGAGCGCGCTGCGAATCATGCCGATCCGGCCGTCCATCATGTCCGACGGCGCGATGATATCGGCGCCCGCGTTCGCCTGGTTGAGCGCCTGCGCGACGAGCATCTCGGCGGTCGTGTCGTTGACGACATAGCCAGCCGCGTCGACCAGCCCGTCATGGCCGTGGCTCGTATAAGGATCGAGCGCGACGTCGGTCAGCACGCCGACCTCGGGCACCGCATCCTTCAGCGCACGGATCGCCTGGCACATGAGGTTGTCGGGGTTGAGCGCCTCGCGACCATCCTCGGTCCGGCGCTCGACCTGCGTATACGGGAACAGGGCGATGCACGGGATGCCGAGGTCGCGCGCCTCGCGGCCACGCGCGACGATCCCGTCGACCGACCAGCGCGACACGCCCGGCAGGCTGGCGATCGGTTGCTCGACGCCGGCTCCTTCGGTGACGAACAGCGGCCAGATCAGGTCGGCGGGAGTCAGCACGGTCTCGGCATGGAGGCGGCGGCTCCAGGCGGAGGCGCGGGTGCGACGGAGGCGAAGCGCGGGATAGCTTGCGGTCATGCGGCGGGCTTTGCGGGATGCGCGGCGACGGATCAAGTTTTACGGGAGAAGCGTTACGGGTGCGAAACCGCGTGCCGTGCGTTGGGGGCCTTATGTCGAACGATACGATCACGTCTGCCGCGCTCGTCGTCAACGCCAAGTCGCGCAAGGGCCAGAAGCTGTTCAAGCGCGCGTGTGCGGCGATGTCGGGGCTGCCTTATGAGGTCGACGCGCATGCCGTCGAGGATCCGAAGGACCTGGAGGCGACGGTATTGCGGGCGCTCGCGAAGAAGCCGGACTTGCTGATCCTCGGCGGCGGCGACGGTACGGTCAGCGGCTTGGTCGACCTGATGGTCGGCCACGACGTAATCCTGGGCGTCCTACCGCTCGGCACCGCCAACAGTTTCGCGCGCACGCTCGGCATTCCGCTGAATATCGAGGGCGCGGTGGAGGTGATCCGGACCGGCAAGCCACGTCGCATCGATCTCGGCATGATCGACGGCGATTATTTCGCAAACTGCGCCGCGATGGGCATCAGCCCGAAGATCGCCGAGACGGTCCCGCACGGCCTCAAGAAGGTCTTCGGCAAGGTCGGCTATCTGGCGTGGGCGACGTATCAGTACATGCGCTTCCGTCCGTTCACGCTGATCGTCGGCGAGGACCCGACCGCGGTGAAGATCCGCGTCGTCGAGGTGCGAATCTCGAACGGGCCGTATCACGGCGGCACCGAACTGGTCGACGCAGCGGCGGTCGATTCGGGCGAGATCGTCGTGCAGGCGGTGATGGGGCATGTGAAGCGGCGGCTGGTGCAGAACTGGTATGCCAGCGTATTCCGGCTCGAGTCGCGCCACGAGAAGGTGCGGGACTTTCGGGGCAAGAGCCTGAAGATCAACACGATCCCCCCGCTGCCAATCTCGATCGACGGCGAAGTGCTGGCGAAGACCCCGGTAACGGCGAAGGTCGCGGCCGGAATCATCCGGGTGATGGCGCCGGCCTGAGGCGCGCTCGACTGGCGGCACCACCCGCCTCCTTGTTCTCCAGCGAAGGCGGGAGCCCAGACTGGGTCCCCGCCTTCGCGGGGAGACAATTTAGTGGAGGGGTGACCTATCCTCACACCACCCCGGCGAAGGCCCGGGCCCAATTGGAAAGGCCGGAGTAACTGCTGGCGGTCCTACGTTAGCAACGTTCCCCAATTGGGCCCCGGCCTCCGCCGGGGTGGAAGCTGAGGTGGGCTTACTTCACCCGCCGAACCGTCAAAATCTTCACCGGCGCGGCGATCATCTGCCCCTTCATCACCCCGACCCCGGCAGTAGGCGAAGTCGGCGCAGCAAGAATGCGCTTCACCACGTCCATCCCCTCCACCACATGCCCAAACGCCGCGAACCCAGCCGTATCCCCGCTCCCCGCGGGGTTCGCATCGAGCGACAACACCGGCCCGACGGTAATGAAGAAATCCGCCGTCGCGCTCCCCGGCGCAAACCTTGCCATCGAGATCGTCGCGTCGACATGCGACAGCCCGGTCTGGCTGGTCGGCTCATGCTTCACCGGCGGCAGCAGACGTTTCACCTCGCCCTGCGGCCCGCCCTGGATCAACCCCGCGTCCGCGCCGAGCTTCATCGCGCGGTAGAACGTCACCCCATCGAGCCGCTTCTGGTCGACATAGCGCAGAAAATTAGCGGTCGTCAGCGGCGCACGCTCCTTCTCCAGCGCCAGCGTGATCGGCCCCTCGCTCGTCGTCATCACGATCGAGACGGTCGCCGGTACAGCGGGCGAGGGCGCCAGCGGAGCCTCCTGCGCCGAGACGGAAACGGCGCCGAGAACGGCAAGAGCGAGCGTGACGAATCTGGAGGTCATCCGCCACGCTACCGCGTCGCCCCGCTCCTGTCAGCGGCCCCGCGACACGATATTGCGCGCGGCAAAGTTTTGCTTGGGTTTGCACGCCCGCACGCAATGCGTATCCGGTGAGCGATGACCGATCTCGCCATTCTCTACGAGCACCCGCTCTGGTTCGAACCGCTGTTCGCCGCCCTCGACCGCCGAGGCGTCCACTTCTCGCGCGCGACGCCGGACGGCTTCTGGAACCCCGCCGACCAGAGCGCCCCCGCCCCCGTCGTCTTCAACCGCATCGCGATGTCGAGTTTCCTGCGCAACGACGAGCATCCGATCTTCGACACGATGGCGATGCTCGATCACTGGCGGCGCACTGGCGCGCGCGTGATCAACGGCACCGACGTGCTCGCGATCGACGCCTCGAAGGCCCGCCAATTGTCGCTGATCGCCTCGCTCGGCCTCGCGATCCCCGAGACACGCGTCGTCCACCGCGCCGCCGACGTCGTCCCCGCCGCGCAGACGCTCCGCTTCCCGCTGGTTGTGAAGGCGAACATCGGCGGATCCGGCGCAGGCATCGTCCGCTTCGACAGCCTCGACGAACTCCGCACCGCCGTCGCCGACGCCGGCCTGCCAAGCAGCGTCGACGGAGTCCTGCTGGTCCAGGAATACGTCCCCGTCCGCGACGGCGCGATCACCCGGATCGAGACGCTCGACCGCAAATTCCTCTACGCGATAGAGGTCGCCGGCGGCGGCGCATTCGATCTCTGCCCGGCGGATGCGTGCGTCGTCCCCGGCTCCGGCATCAGGATGGCCGCGGTCGAGCCTTCGCAGACGTTGAAGGACGCCGCCGAAGCGATCGCCAACGCGGTTGATCTCGACGTCGGCGGTGTCGAGGTGATGATCGACGACCGTGACGGCGTCGCGCGCTTCTACGACATCAACGCGCTGTCGAACTTCGTCGCCAAGCCCCTCGAAACACTCGGCTGGGATCCCCACGACCGCCTCGTCGATTACCTGATCGAACAGATCGAGAAGGCCCGCTGATGCGCTATGGTTACTGGACTCCCGTCTTCGGCGGCTGGCTTCGCAACGTCCCCGACGAGGGGATGGAGGCGAGCTGGGCGTACACCAAGGCGCTGACGCAGAACGCCGAGCGCTGGGGTTACGACCTGACGCTGATCGCCGAGCTGAACCTCAACGACATCAAGGGCATCGAACAGCCCGCGCTCGATGCGTGGTCGACCGCGGCGGCGCTCGCGGCGGTGACCGACAGCATCGAGCTGATGGTCGCGGTTCGCCCGAACTTCCACCACCCCGCGCTGTTCGCCAAAGCCGCCGCGAACATCGATCGGATCTCGGGCAGCCGCCTCGCGCTCAACGTCGTGTCGTCCTGGTGGGCGGACGAAGCCAAGCAATACGGCCTCCAGTTCGACCAGCACGACGATCGCTACGCGCGCACCGCCGAGTGGCTGACCGTGGTCGACGGGCTCTGGACGCAGGAGCGCTTCGACTTCGCCGGCCAGTTCTACACCACCGAACAGGCGATCTGCGCGCCCAAGCCCGCCAAGCGCCCGACCGTCTACGCGGGCGGCGAAAGCGAGAAGGCCAAGGCGATGATCGCCGCGCAGTGCGACGCGTACGTCATGCACGGCGACCCCGCCGACGCGATCGCGCCGAAGATCGCCGACATGGCGGCGCGACGCGAGGCAGCTGGCGGCGCGCCGATGCAATACGGCATGGCTGCCTACGCGATCGTCCGCGACAGCGAGGCGGAGGCCAAGCGCGAGCTGGAGCGCATCACCAGCGTCACCGAACTCCCCGCCGGCTATGCGAATTTCGACCAGTGGCTGTCAGGTACGCAACTCGAACGCGAGTTGAAGATCCAGGAATACTCCGTCTCCAACCGCGGCCTGCGTCCCAACCTGGTCGGCACGCCCGAGCAGCTGAAGGAGCGTGTCGCCGAATACGAAGCCGCCGGTCTCGACCTGTTGCTACTCCAGATGAGTCCGCAGGCCGAGGAAATGGAGCGGTTCGCCGCGCAGGTCATGGGCACCGCATGATCCGCCTGATCGACGTCATCAAAACCTACCCGGCGAGCGAGGCGGCCGCCCTGGACGGCGTGTCGCTGGAGATTCCGGCGCGCGGCGTATTTGGCGTCATCGGCCAGTCCGGCGCAGGCAAGTCGACGCTGATCCGCCTTATCAACGCGCTCGAACGCCCGACGTCGGGCCGGGTCGAAGTCGATGGCGTCGACGTAGCCGCTTTGTCGGCGGCGGACCTGCGCGCGCTGCGCCGCCGGATCGGCATGATCTTCCAGAACTTCGGCCTGCTGTCGTCGCGCACGGTCGCCGCAAACGTCGCGTTCCCGCTGGTGCTGGCGGGCGTATCCAAGGCCGAGCGCGAGACGAAAGTCGCCGCGCTGCTCGACCGCGTAGGCCTCGCCAATCACGCCGCCAAATACCCTGCCCAACTCTCCGGCGGCCAGAAGCAGCGCGTCGGCATCGCCCGCGCGCTCGCCACCGATCCCGACATCCTTCTCTGCGACGAAGCGACTAGCGCACTAGACCCCGAAACTACCCGCTCGGTCCTCACACTGCTCCGCGACCTCAACCGAGACCTCGGCCTGACGATCGTCCTCATCACCCACGAAATGGATGTCGTCCGCTACGTCTGCGACCGCGTCGCCGTCCTCGAGCGCGGCCGCATCGTCGAGACCGGAGACGTTACCGACATCTTCGCCAACGCCGCGCACCCGGCAACGCAGCGCATGCTGGCGGCGCTGGCAGCATGAGCTTCTTTGCCAACATCGACTGGTCGGACATCGGCCAGGCCTGCCTCGACACGCTGATCATGCTCGGCGGATCACTCGTGTTGACGATCGCGTTCGGCCTCCCGCTCGGCGTCCTTCTGTACCTCACCGACCGGGGCCGGCTGTCGCAGAACCGCGTCGCCAACGCCGTGCTCGGGATCATCGTCAACATCCTCCGCTCGGTGCCGTTCATCATCCTGCTGATCGTGATGATTCCGCTCACCGTGATGCTCGTCGGCACCTCGCTAGGCGTTGCCGGCGCGATCCCCCCGCTCGTCGTCGGCGCCGCGCCCTTCTACGCACGGCTCGTCGAAGGATCGCTCAAGGAAGTCGACCGCACCACGATCGAGGCAGTCCAGGCGATGGGTGCCACCACGCGCCAGATCGTCACCGGCGCGCTGATCCCCGAGGCGCTCCCCGGGCTGATTGCCGGCGCCACCGTGACCGCGGTCGCGCTCGTCTCGTTCACCGCGATGGCGGGCGTCGTCGGTGCAGGCGGGCTCGGCGATCTCGCGATCCGGTTCGGCTATCAGCGCTTCCAGACCGACGTCATGGTCGTCACCGTCGTGCTGCTGGTCGTGCTCGTCCAGATCATCCAATATGCCGGCGACGCGCTCGCCCGCCACTTCACCCGCCGCTAATTTAACGCCGCTAGGAATTCGCATGAACCGCCGCATTTTGCTCGCCTCGTTCTCGCTGCTCGCGCTAGCCGCCTGCGGTGGCACCAAGACCAATGACGGCAAGACGCTGACCGTCGCCGCGACCGCGGTGCCCCACGCGGAAATCCTGGAGTCGATCAAGCCGACGCTCGCCAAGGAAGGCGTCGACCTCCAGATCCGCGTCTTCAACGACTACGTCCAGCCCAACCTCCAGGTCGAGCAGAAGCAGATCGACGTCAGCTATTTCGAGACCAAGCCGTATCTCGACGAGTTCAACGCCTCGCGCGGCACGCATCTCGTGACCTATGCCGGCGTCCATGTCGAACCGCTCGGCGCCTATTCGCGCAAGTGGAAGTCGATCGCGCAGATCCCCAACGGCGCGACCGTCGCGATCCCGAACGAGCCGAGCAACGGCGGCCGCGCGCTGCTGCTGCTCCAGAAGGCCGGGCTGATCACGCTCAAGAACCCAACCAACCCGCTGTCGAGCCTCAACGACATCGCCACCAACCCCAAGAACCTGCAATTCAAGGAGCTGGAGGGCGCCACCCTGCCCCGCACGCTCGGCGAGGTCGATCTCGCGCTGATCAACACCAACTACGCGCTCGACGCGAAGCTCAACCCGGTCCGCGACGCGCTCGCGATCGAGGACAAGAACAGCCCCTACGTCAATTTCGTCGTCGGCCTGCCCGGCGGTGAGAAGGATCCGCGGGTCGTGAAACTGATCGCCGCGCTGCGCAGCCCGGCGACCAAGACCTTCATCGAGCAGCATTATCGGGGTGCGGTCCTCCCGGCGTTCTGATACCGGCCCGGCCTCGTTAGCGTAATCCCTGAGGCTCCATGACGGTCGTCGCCGCGTATCTCTATCGCCATGGCAAGCGCGTCCGCGCGGTCTCGATCGACGAAAAGGTCGATTGCCCGGCGGATCGCTCGGAGTTCGTCTGGATCGGCATCTGCGACCCGACCGACGCCGAGATGCGGACGCTGAAGGACCAGTATAACCTCCACCCACTAGCGGTGGAGGACGCGATCAAGGCGGACCAGCTGCCCAAGGTCGACGTCTATGGCGACCAGCTGTTCGTCGTCGCGCGCACCGCCCAGCTCCAGGACGACAAGATCGCATACGGCGAAACCGCGATCTTCGTCGGCCACAGTCACATCATCAGCGTCCGCCACGGCTCGGCGCGGTCGCACAAGGCACTGCGCGAACAGCTCGAAGCCGCGCCGACGCTGTTGATCAACGGCGTCGATTACGTCCTCCACGCGATCCTCGATTACGTCGTCGACGGCTATCTGCCGATCGTCGAGAGCATCGAGGACGAGGTACTCGCGATGGAACAACGCACGATCGACGCGTTCCTAGGCCGCGACGAGATCGTCCGCATCTTCGGGCTCCGACGCGAGATGATCCGCTTCCAGCGCATCTTGGGCCCGATGGGCGAGGTCGCGGGCAAGATCGTCCGCCTCGACCTCCCCTGCATCGACACCGAGGCGAAACCGTATTTCAGCGACGTGCTCGACCACGTCCGCCGCGTGCAGACGATGGTCGAGGGCCTGCGCGAAGTGCTGACCTCGGTGTTCGAATTCAGCAACCTGCTCGAACAACAACGTACCGGCGCGATCACCCGCCAACTCGCTGCCTGGGCCGCGATCCTTGCCGTCCCGACCGCGATCGCGGGGATTTACGGCATGAACTTCGAGAACATGCCCGAGTTGAAGACGGAATACGGGTATTTTGTGGTGCTGGGCGTGATCGGGGTCGTCTGCGCCGCGCTATACGTAAAGTTCAAGCAGGCGAAGTGGCTGTAGGAAGGGGCACAACCATCGTCATCCCCGCGGAGGCGGGGACCCATATTCTCAAACGCTGGCGGTTAGACCGCTACGCTTGCCAGTATGGATTCCCGCCTGCGCGGGAATGACGATGAGAGGTTGGGGATACGAACTCAAACCTTGACGAGCATCTTCCCCGTGTTCCCACCCGAGAACAGCCCCAGGAACGCGTCCGGCATCGTTTCGAGCCCCTCGTGCACGGTCTCCTGCCGCTTCAGCGTCCCCGCCGCCAGCATCCCGCCCATGTCCTTGTAGAACTCCTCGGCGCGATTCATGTAGTCGCTGACGATGAACCCGCGGATCTGCACGCGGTTACCGATCAGTCGCGCGAGATACTTCAACTGCGTCGCCGCGCCGCTGTTGTACACGTCGATCATCCCGCACACCGCGAACCGCGCGTGCATCCGCGCATGCGCCAGCGCCGCGTCGAGATGCTCGCCGCCGACGTTGTCGAAATACACGTCGATTCCTTTCGGAGCAGCCTCGCCAAGCGCCTTCACCACCGGCACGTCGCTCTTATAGTCGATCACCGCATCCGCACCGAGCGACTTCACCCAAGCGCATTTCTCCGCGCCGCCAGCCGAACCGATCACCGTCATGCCCTTGGCCTTGGCGACCTGCACGACGGTCGAACCGACCGCACCCGCCGCCGCCGACACGAACACCGTATCGCCCGCCTTCGCCTCGGCAACCTGAAGCAACCCGAAATACCCCGTCATCCCCGGCATGCCGAGCTGACCCAGAAACGCCTGGGCCGGCACGTCCAGCGGAGGGAGCTTTTGCACCTGCGCGGCCGGCACCACCGCTTCGTCGCGCCAGCCCGCCATGTGCAGCACCATGTCGCCGACCTTGATGCCGTCGTCGTTGCTCTCGACCACTTCGCCGACCGCACCGCCCTGCATCGCCTCGCCTAGCGCGAACGGCGGGACATAGCTCTTCACGTCGTTCATCCGCCCTCGCATGTACGGGTCGACCGACAGCCAGCGATTGGCGATCCGCACCTCGCCGGCGCCGAGCGTCGACTGGTCGAGATCGATCATGGCGAAGTCGGTATGCTTCGGCATGCCTTGCGGACGTGCCTTCAGGCTCCATGCACGGGCCATAAACTTGCTCCTGTCTTGATTATTCGTGTTGCGGGTATGGCGAAACGCACACTCAACGCAACCTGCAAAAAGGCCCGGACGTTTCCGCCCGGGCCCCTGTTCGGCTGACGTCATGCGACACCAGGCAACGCTTTTAACCAGTTAGTACGTGGTCGAACCCGACTTGCCGAGCGTGTCCGACGTCGTGCCGCCGGTCGTCGTGCCCGTGGTCGATGCCGTGCTGGTCCCGGTGCTGCCGGTCGCCGTGCTGCCCGTCTGCGTGCTCGAAGCATAACCGCTGCTGCCGGTATCCTTCTTGTCGCCGCCCGTGCGATCACCGTACTCGAACATCGCCGAGTTGCGCTCTTCTTCCTTCCACGCCGCCTTGGCTTCGTCGGCCGACTTCGACAGAGTCACCTTGCCGTCGACGGTCTTGATCCAGCGCGACGGGATCGAGTGATGCACGCCGCCCGCATCGCGGTCGTTCTTGGTCAGCAGGATCCGGTCGCCCTTCACCTTGTCGACCGTGCCGACATGGCTGCCGTCAGACCCGACGACTTCCATATGCTCGGTGACCTGCGACAGCGAACTGCGCTGGCCCTGGCGCTCATTGCGCCACGACGAGAACTCGGTCTCGAACTTCGAGCGGTTCTCGTTCCGATACTCGTCATAGTCACGATCGAGCGCCGCGATCTGCGAGCTCCGCCAGCCATGATAATGGTCGTCATGCGTGTTCGACGAGCGATTGCCTAACGCACGATTGTCCGAGTTGCCATAGGACCGCTCGTCATAGCGTGCATCGGCTTCGCGGCGACGCTCGGCCTCGTCGTCACCGAACCACGAGCGAACTTCGTCGCCTGCGCGCGCGATGAACCCGCGATCGTCATAGTCATAGCCCTGTGGCTGACGACCATAGTCACGCCCCTCGTTACGGCTGCCGCCGCGCGCAGAGTTGCGGTTGTCGTCATCGGCGTCGCGGTTGCGGCCTACGTCCTCGAAGCGGCGACCGTCCGAAGCATAGCTGCCGTGATATTCGGTATCGCCCGAACCCTGGCTGCGCTGGCCGTAGGACTGCTGGCCATAGCCCTGGCCGGAGCGCTGCTGGCCATAGCCCTGCTGGCCATAACCCTGCTGGCCGTAACCCTGACCCGATCCCTGGCCGTAACGCGACTGGCCGTACCGGTCGCCACCCGATGGCTGCGAGCGGTCATTGTGGCCACCATAATAATCACGACCGCCCTGCTCGCGACCATATTGATCGCCGCGTCCCTGGTCGTCACGCCCCTGAGATCCCTGGCCGCGGCCGCTGCGGTTATCGTCGCGGTCATATTCGCCGGCGGCTTCATATTCACGCGCGCTGGAACGACCATAGCCGCCACCGTCTGCGCGGAAATCGCGACCATAATCGTTCGAGTTCGGCCGACCGTAATAGTCGCCCGACTGGCGATCTCGGGTGTTGCGTTCGTAGACCATAGGAACCTCCTAATTGCTGTCCTGCGGCTGCCGGCCCCGTCGATCGCGGGGTCGTACATTCCGAGGACTACAAGCGCCAAACTGGCGGAATGTTCCTGCGATTGCGGCAGCTTGACGGCGACACGACGCTGCGTTGCGACGACATGCCGGAGGCCAGTTGGCGCAACCTCATCAACCCAGTTGCAAGGCCGAAATCGAGCCGCTAGATCACCATCCTGGCCTATGGCCAACCGCGCGGGGCCGTAGCTCAGATGGGAGAGCGCTGCAATCGCACTGCAGAGGTCCGGGGTTCGATTCCCCGTGGCTCCACCACGCGGCATTGGCTTAAATCAGCCATTTCCTAACCTCTTATCGGCGCGAGCCGCGGCTAAGCTGACTACACTGGGACCGCACTGGGACCGCAGATGCACGCTCGTGAATCGGCGCATCTCCTGCCAATAGTCCTCAACCGCGGTAATAAGCTCGGCGAGATAGTCGGGGCGCAAATGGCGATAATTCCGTTTGTTCGTCCCTTCACCGGCATGGCCTGACGCTGCGTCGATCTGTGCTTCCGCCACGCCGCGCCGATGCATCTCGGTGATGATCGTGTGTCGCAGCGTGTTCGGCGTGCCCTTCCCCTTCAGAACCGGGCGGCCGACGGTCTCGCCCAGCTTGCGCCTGGGCGGGTGCATCTTGGGGGAGCCGTCGACGTTTAGGACGGACTTGCATATCCCTGCTTCGATCAACGCGCCCTCGAACGCCTTGCCGACGTCGTAGCAGTCGCGCTCGAAATATTCGGGTGCTGCCGGGTCGGTCCACTTTGCTTCGGCGATCGGTGCGCGGAACTTGATGACCTTGCCTGTTACACCATCCAGCCACGGGGCGAGGGTCGGCGCGATCGGTACGATCGAGCGGCGCTTCGACGTCTGGTCGCGGTCTGGGTCGAGGAAGAATATCAGCCCGCGGTCGAGCTGGTGATCGTGAAGGTCAAGGATGGCCTCGCTGCGCCCGCAGGTGCTGAGCGCGATCATCGAATAGAGGAATGCATGCCGACGCTCTGGCCTGCTCCATAGAGCCTCCAGCAGCGCTGCGACCTCCTCCATCGTATAGATGAGGTCGCGGGGCTTTGCCTTGTCCTTCGCCGCTACCTCCTTCACGAACGGCGCCGCTTCGATTAGCTCTTCGCGCCAGGCATGGTTGAGCGAACCGCGAAGCGCCGCGATGTCTCGGCTGATGGTGTGCCCCCCGACTCCCTCGGACTTACGAAACGTGATGAAGCGATCGACGAAGGCGTTGTTGACGTCCGCGACGGTCACGCCGTTGATCACGTGACCGAGCTTGCGCTGACGATCGAAGAACCGCAGCCAGTGCTGCACGGAGATCGCGTACCGAGCGGGGTCCTCCTTCGTCGACACGTGATCGCGTAGCCAGATCGCCAAGAGTTCGGGGACGAGCGCCTTCGCCTTCGGCTGCGGGGCGGCTGGCTTGCTCGCCTCTAGATAGTGGCGTGCGAGGGCCTCGCGCGCCGCTTCCGGCGGCCCATCGCCTGTGCCGCCTCCGATGCCAGTCTTTCGGCGGCGGCGTGTACGTGCGGCTGCATCGTACCAGCAGATGGACCAGTCATCTCGTTCCGCTCGGTATTCGAGCCAGAAGGCTCCAAGCTGGACCCGATTCTCGGCGGCGTCGGCTGTTCGGCCCATGAGGCGACTAGCTCCTTCGTTCGTTCGGCGGTAATGATCGGGTACGCGGCCGATTCAATCAATGCGCGTACGAGTTCGGGCGCGACATGCGCCTTCGTCCCATTTCGAGCCGCTCGCTCGAATATGTCGGCGATTTCGGTGAAAGGCTGCATTACTCGCGGCCCCCGATCTCGATCTCGTCTACGCTCAGTGATCCGGTGGAATCGCCTACGAAATCTCCGAGCGTGCGACTGCCATCATCGCCGAGTGCCTCGTCCAAGCTCTTCGGACCAAAGCCGCTGGCCCAGGACTGAAATGCGCGCCCGACGTATTTTTTCGCGTGAGCACGAATCTGATCGAGCGTCAGGTCGCCTTGCAGTACCGCGAGAGAGAGCTCGGATACCACCTCATCTCGGACACTGCTCACTATCCCGGCAGGAACCGCCGCTTGGACTTTCTCAAAGAGGTTTCTGCCGTGCACCGCGCCGTCATCATCGCGGATGCGGCGATACACGATGCAGGCTCTACGATGACGCTCCGCCGGCGACATCGCGCGGAGCACACGGTACGCCCGTTTCTCTGAGGTTGGGACGTTGCGGCGTACCGTGATGATCGAGTCACCGTTCAGCAGCGCGTTCAATATTCGGTCCTGCTCTTCTCGGGGCATCGGTTGCGGGCCACGGATCCGGAGATCGCTTTCCCAGGTTGCGATGCAAACTCCTCGGTGACCTCGGCGTTCGCCGCAGCCGCAAAAGGTACCATCGACCGCCATCTTCTCCCACAGCGGCGTCGCGTACTTTAAGATCGTGTGGATGCTGGCGGCCTTCCGGGAGGATCGCACCATCTGCGCAGCACTGAAGCCTCGCGCCACCCAATCCTTAATCTGCTGCCGCTTGTTGATCCCGATCAGACTGGGCGAGTTGACTATACACCCCCCCGGATGACGTGCGGGACGACCGCACCGGCACGGGGGGAACGGGCGTTCCCGCTTCTTCATCCAGGCCTTACTGTGGCGATTTACGGCCGTCAGCGAGATCCCGGTTTCTAGTGCAATCGACCGGTTTGACTGGCCGGCATCTATACGCCGATATATATCTTTGATCTTCGGCCACCCCAGCTGGCTCGCTCGGCGCTTTGGATATCCAGTCTTGCGGGCGGTGCTCACCGCGCACACCAGGTTGCGATGGCCCACGCCTCGCAGCTGACCGCATGGGCAGTGGGTCGGCAATTCCTTCGAAGCGTCAAGTTCCGCGACAATCGGCCGGACGTTATGATGATGCGTTCCGACGCGCCGACATATCTCGCGGACGCTGAACCCCTCGCGAGCCAAGCGCTTCACAGCCTCGATTTTTTCCAACGGAAAGTTCGCGTAGGGTTTTGTTGTCGCAGGCATCAGATCACCCGGCGAAACTGAAATCGGCGGTTTGTTGTTCGGGCAACGCGCGCACGCTGTCGGCGAACGGTACTGATCGCAGGATCGCCTCGGACGCGGGAGTGCCGGCAGCCCGATTGGTCAACAGGCTGCGGGCCAGTTGCTCGTCGAGCACGATCGTTATCTCACCACTTCTCGTCCGCGCCTGAACAAGACGCGCCAGATGGAGCCAGCCAGCGTCGTTCAGTGCGTTTCGCGGTCCAGTGAAATGAGGATGCGGCATGCTGGACTACCTCTCGTACGGATCGCGCGGGGAGACCAACGAGGTCGGAACCTCGCGCTTGGTATAGGGCGACCACTCTGCGCACCATTGACCCGGCATTGTTCTCGGGAACGACGAAGCCGGCGATCCGTCGGCATCGGCATGCATCGTGGGCGCGCGGCGGCGGCATACCGTCATCACCGCCATGTTGACGGCACCCTTGTCGCCGAATTCGAGGTCTGCGCGACAGTTCGGTGCCTCCGAGACGGCCGAGCAATTCGCGCACTCCTGCTCGGCGGGCGGAGTTGTGCTGCTGCGCTGCATCATGATTGTCCCTTGTGATGAACACGCGCGATCTCGCGCATGATGGTGAAGACGGCACCCGGGTTGTCGACGGTCAGTCGCAACGCTTCGGTTTCGGCCGCAGGATAGGTTTCGTGAGCCCGTCCACGACGACGGCCTTCCTTCTGGATACGGTACGAACCGCTGACCGGAACGACATCAACGTCGGCGGGCTGCATCATGCGTCCTCCCACGTCACAGCCTCCGCGATCGATCCCGTGGCGACGAAGCGGCAGAGCAGCGGAATGAGCTCTGCCGCCATGGCCTGCGTCAGGAGCGCACGGCCATCGCGACGGCCCAGCCATACCGCCCTCCCCTCCGGATAATTCGTGTCACCGATCGACCAATGATCACCGTTCCGATCGAACCCGCGCGCGATGGGAAGACCACGCATGGTCAGATCCATCACCAGGTTCGTCTCGTCGGCAACGGCTCCATCCTGTGAAACGTCCGCCATGATCACGCCGCCTGCTGCAAGTTGGAGTAGAAGTCTTCGACCCGCCCCCACGGCCAGTCCGGATGCTTGTTCCAGATGAGAGACGTCTCCGCCGCGGCATGGCGTAAGCGCGCGAGGTACAGCTGATCGTCCGCGATCTGGCGCTCACGCATTTTGATCAGGCCGTGGAACTCGATCCTGTTCATCGCTCGCGTCGACTTGATGATGCCGTCGACGCCGTCGAGCGCGTGCGCCTGGCGCAGATCGAACAAAGAGCCCTGTCTGGACCCGAACGACTTCACCGTGGCTTCCTGGGCGCGGCATAGGTGCTGCTTGATCGACTTCGACAGGTGCTGACGGACGATCTGCTCCACAAGCATGTCGTCGGCGAGGACACGGGGCAACGCCTGATCCACAGCGGCGGCGCGGTCGACGACCCCAGCCTTCTCGTTGCGGCCGGCAACGTCGGATATGATTTCAGCGAGAGACATCACAGCTTCTCCATCATGGCCGCGACGCTCTGCTGGCGACGGGCTTCGGCTTCGGGGAACAACGAATTGAAGTAGCCGAGCCACGTCACGGCGCTGGAGATCGTCTCGGCGGGAATGCCGTGCCCGACGAACTCTGCCCAGATGTCGGCTACGTCGCTCGGCGGCGGTGCGGACGCGAGCGTCACGATCGCCTGCATCACGCTTTCCCGAACCTGAGCGATGGCGAAGTCGAAGACGCGAGGGGTCGAAGGCGTCACCGCATCGTCTTCGGCCGCGTCACCGGCATCGCCGTCCTTTTCGAAACCGTTCTCGACTGTGGCCGTGGCAGACTCAAAGATCGGCGACGGTCCGGTGATCCTCCAGGTCGGCTCGATCGACACGATGTCGGCGTACTCGCCTCGCGCTTCGGCGACTGCGTGCTCCTGCGCTTCGAAGAAGCGGATATCGGCCACGACCGATGCGCTGCGCACGTCGGCACCGGCGCGGATCTCGCCGAGGAATATCCGCAACTGCTGCGAACGGCGACTTTCCGGTGCCGGACCGTATTCCGCGACCGGCGAGTCTGCCGGTTGTCTGTTCGCGAGCTTGCTGACGTCCATGATCGACGTCGATCGTCACGAAGCGTGCGCTCGCTGTCGTCGACGCCGAACTGGCCGAAGCCGAGCTCGCGCTCGCAGCCGCACAGCGTCGGGCGGCCGTTGCCGCGACCGCGTCGGCAGCGGCAACGGCCGAGGCCACCATCGCCGCTCGAGCCGGTGCGGCAGCGTCCAAGCTGTTCGCCGGTGGGCTCACGTTGATCGGAGGATCCGTCGCCGGCGGCGCGGCCGTTCTCATCATCGGCGCGCTGATCGGTGCGTATCTGCTGTACCGCAACGCGGCGGCAGAGGCCGAAGAGCGGAACAAGGCGACCGCGGTCTCGATGCGCGATACCGCGGAGGCCAGCCGGCGGCTCAACCAGGGGCTGATCGCTCTCGCGTCGACCGGCGCCGCCGCTGCCTCCGGCATCGCCCAGGCCGGTGGCTCGGCAAGTGCAGCGACCGGCAAGATGCTGACGTTCGCCGGCGCCGTAGGCGAGGCCGCGGAAAAGCTGCGGCAACTCGCCCAAGCGCGGCGTCGCGAACAGGTGCTCAGCTTCGCAGCCGACTCGGTCGCGGCGGAGAAGCGCGCCAACGAAGCACAGGCCCGCATCAATGCCAGGACAAGCTCGGGTCAGGCCGGGACGGCGAAGGGCGAAGTCGTGCCGATCCAGGAGGCCGACCGTCGTGCAAACGCCAATGACGCGCGCATCGTCGCTGAGAACCGGGGGCTGCAGCAGGCGAATTATCAGGCAGCGCAACGGGCCGCGAACATTCCGCTGGCAAGTCGGGTCCGCGAGAGCGACCGCATCGGCGGCCGCGACGTCGACGGCGATCTCGCGCGCGTCACGCGCGACCTGGTCGTGGCACGCCAGCGCGGCATCCGATCGCAGGTCGAATCCCTCGAGGCCCAGAAGTTCGAACTGACGCAGTACAAGGACTATCGGAAGAAGGGACTGTCGCCCCAGGCGGCGCAGGATGCCGCCAGCGCGGACGCCAACTCATTCCGTGGCGCATCGGCGGGTGCGCAGGGCGATCGTGACGCTAAGGCGAACCGTGCCGCCGGGAACAAGGCCACGCGTGAAGCTGCTGCTGCGCAACGCCGGGAGGCAACCGTTGTCCGGGACGCCGCCGCCGACGACCGCGCGTACAGTGCGGCCGAGCGGACGGCGAACAACGAGATCGCTGCTGCGAAGGCGGACCTAGCCAACTCGGCGGACGATCGCGCCAATATCGAGAAGGAGCGCATCGAGAGCGAACGCCGGAACCGCGCGAACGAGATCGCGGCTCAGGCGACTCAAGGGGGCTTGGGCGTCGGCAAGATCGCCGAGACGCGCAAGCTCGAACTGCAGGCCCTGAACGACAAGCGTGCCGAACTCGAAACGCAGGTCGTGGACGCGCGCGAGCGTCAGCGCGTTGCCGATGAAGCGGTGACGCTCGCGTCGGCCGATCGCGGCAACCAGGTCGAGTTGCTCCAGAAGCAGGCCGATCTGGTCACGTCGGCCGGAGCCCGTCGGGATCTCGAACGGCGGATCCTCGACATTCAGTACGACGAGGAACGCGCGAAGCTCGAAGGGGTAATTGCGTCGCGCGACACCAACGAGACGGACAAGAAGATCGCGCGGCGCAGGCTGGCCCTGCTCGGCGAGTTGCAGGCCGCAGACGAGAAGGGCGTCGATCAGAAGAACGCCGGGCCGGTCGCACAGTATCGCGAGCGGTTGAAGAACGCGACCGGCGACATGAAGGAGGCGCTCAACGGCGTCGTCGCCAACGGCCTCGGCAACGTCGAGGACGGCCTGCTCGGCATCGTCAACGGCACTGAGAGCGTCGGGTCGGCCTTCAAGAAGATGGCCGGGTCGATCATCGCGGATCTCGCGCGCATCGCGATCCAGAAGGCGATCCTGTCCGCGATCGGGACGAGCTTCCTCGGCTTTGCGGATGGCGGCTCGCTGTCGGGCATCCCCGGCCGGGCGGATGGCGGTTCGCTAGGCGGGATGATCAGCGGCCCTGGCAACGGCACCTTCGACAGCATCCTCGCGCTGCTGAAGGGTCCGGGCGGCGGGGCGGTCCGACTGTCCAATCGCGAGTTCATTATGAACGAGAGCGCGGTGAACTATTACGGGCCCGCCACGATGGCCGCGATCAATTCGAAGCGCCTGCCGAAGTTCGCGACCGGCGGCTCGCTCGGTGGTCGCGCGATCCCGTCGCTGCGTGCTCCGGCCATGCCGAGCCTTTCCGGGCTGTCGGCGGGTCGGCGGGACCGAATGTCGCTGGACGTCCGTGTGAAGACCGAGGCTTCGCCGCTGCTGGTCTCGACGGTGCAGGAAACCGCCCTGCGCACCGTCAGCGCCGCGGCTGATCCCATCATGGACGGCGCCCAGACGCGGACCATCCGGAAACTCAACCGCCCCGATCTACCTGGAGGATACGGCTGATGCTCGTAGAACTGCCGCGCTAGGCACGTGCAAGGATAGCAGATCTATCATCGTGCGGGCTCCCATGATCCATAAGGCGGTTGGTTGTCGGTGCCGAGCATTTGATCGGGCATCGGTGTTCCTCGAAGCACGTCAGCTAGGTCGTAAATTTCACCATCCCGGATGCCCCGCGAGCGGGTCATAAACGTATTCAGGTGAGCGAGCTCATTCGGCACCAGTTCACCGCGCGCCACGGCGGCGTCACGTCGCGCCGCGTATTCTGGGTCAGTTCGGTGATAGTTGAGGTCCCAGTGGACGGCGTGGGCATCAAGCCACATCTTCGCAGAGTGCCCAGGACGGCTAACCTCGAGCGAGAAATTGGTGACGTAGACAAGGTCGTCGGGGCTCGAATTGCTGCCCTCCTCGAGGTCCCAATCGATAGTCCCGAACCGAACGAGTTGGTCGAAAATCAGCTCAATCGCCGTTCCTAGATTGAACGGAACACCTTGTTCGTCGGTCACGAAATCATGCGGAGGCGCATGGCTGACTGTCCCGCCGCCATAGTCAAACCCGATGCTGCCCTCGCTACGCTGCAACGTTGCCGCCCGCAGATGTGGAACGTTTAATGCGACGGCATCTTGCGCATCATCGTACATCAGACCGAGCAAGAGGTTCGTCGCATCCGTGGGCGTCATATGCGGCGCACCTGGCCCCCTCGGGCCGCTGGTTATCAGCCCCGCCCCTCTAAGTACGGCCGCTGTGTTTCTCACTGTACCAATCGGAACGGTGAGTACCTCGGCAAAGCCGGCAACGAGATCAACGAGCCTTGTCATCTTAGCCACTTGGCCATGGAATGGTTTTGAGGTCAAGCCGCAAAACCCCTCACGTGGGTTTTTCCGGTCCTTCAGATTGTCGAGGTTTGATTGTCGACGGCTCTGGTTTCCGGTGGGGCTGCGTAGGAGTCGCCCTCCCCTTTGCCAGTGCCGCTGTCAGGTTAATGTCACGCGGCACGCCGATGTCGTGACAGATGCGGGCAAACTGAGTGCCGGCCCACGTGACGCGGAAGTTCGGCGGTTGATGATCGCGGCCAAGCAGGGTCAGCCAGAGCGTATCGAACGGATCGCAGTTCTTCGATAACGTGATTGAATAGAGGTACGCCAGCGCCAGGCGGACGCCATGTTCGGGTGGCTTCAGAGGACCGTCGGACTGCAGTTTCCTAATCGCGTTGTCGAGCACCAGCAGAGCGATGAACGTCGTTCGGTTAGGCTTGGACACGGCAACACGGCTCCGACTCGGCAGAGCGGCTATCTACGAAGTTCCGCGTTTGTTCTCAATTCGGAGCGTGTGATGAGGCGCCGGTGATCTCTTCAACCGCAGACGCGAGTCGGCGCATGACCTAGGCGGCGAAGCGATCGTCGCGAACATCGCGCTATGTGCTATTATAGACTCGATCGGCGAGTTCGCTTGGGAGATTTGCTATGTCCGATGAAGATACGCAGTGGCCTGCGCTGTCCGACGTCAATGCAGCGCGCGAGATCGTGCGTCTTGGCGAGATCAAAATGGAAGATCTGTTATCGATGGCGCTGGCGGCTGACACCCGGGCGAACACGCTGGCCTATACGTTCGCTACTGTGTCCGCGGCGCTCCTCGTTACCGCATTGGGTCTTGGAAACGTCGCCACACCCTCGCATCCGGCCGTATGGGCAGCGGGAGCCGCTGCCGCTACTTTTCTCGCCTCGGCCGGAATGGCAATGTGGGCGTCGCGCCCGACGCTGTTCTATACTCGGGGGTTCAACCCGCGCGACCTCGGTCCTCGCGCGCCAACTGAGATCGAGCTCTTGCGATGGGCAGCCGAGGATCTCGCAGATCGGATCGACGTGAACATCGCAGCGCAAACCCTGACGACTTCGCGCACGACGAAGGCGCACTGGTTCGGGGTTGTCGCGACAGCATCGGGACCGGCCGCTGCGCTCATCGCATGGTGCTGCGGCTAACCATTCTTGTGAACTGGTCGGTCTCGGGGTCGGTCGGCTCCTGGATTATTTCTCGGTTGAGACGGTTGAGGCGTTGGACTTGGCGTAGGTCGCGGCGTGGGCCGTGTCGGCTCGCTGGGTGGTCTCGCCATCGGTCACTCCTATTTGATTGGGGCAACCTACGGGGTCGCAGGATAATGTCGAGTCAGCCTGATACGGACGGCTAATGACGCGGCCCTCACGTTCTATAAAGGGCTCAGTTCGATGGGTACCCGATCAACCGAAGTCGAAATCCTCTTCCTGTGGCGCGGCGGTGGAAAACAGCACTGAAAGCGCGGCGTCTAGGTCGGAGCGAAGCGCAATCTTAGCTCCTCGAGGTCCCTTGGGTAAGAATCTCACGGCACCTCTGCGCTCCCACTCGCGCAATTGAACCGACGCTACACCAGTGTAGGCGAGCGCCAACTCGCGCGACATTCCGGCGGGCCAGTTTGGCAAAATCGAAACCGGACCAAACCTTGTCACCGTTTACTCCTCAACCGCGGTAGCCGGTAGGATCAGCGACGAATGCGTTGATGTCACTCTCATACCAAGCCACACACGCTGGTCCGAGACGAACCTTCGTAGGGAACGTCTTCTCCTCTCCACGGCGATAAATCGTGGCGCGAGACAGTCCGGTGCGTCGGCGGACTTCCGGAATGCGCAGAAGATTGTCGCCGCGGCGGTCGCCGGCGATCCGCGCAATTTTTGCCGCATCAACTGGGGCAGGATCTAGCGTCCGTGCTTCCGCGGGCGGAGCGGGGTCTGCACGAGTGCGAAGCGAACGCCGTTCGATCGCGCGCTTCTTTTGCTCAGCCGCCGCAGCGGACATGAGGATGTCCCCCAACCCTACCGCATTAAGCAGGTCGAGTTCGTGATCCGCTAGGCGAATTCCCTTCCCCTTGACCCCTGCGGACGTCCATCTGCGGGAAAGGTCGACAATGCTTCGTAGCAGGTCGTCCCGCGTCTCACCGTCCGTGAATGCTGAGTTGCTCATCGGCGTCATGCATGCCTATTTTGCCAGCGACGATTCTGGCCAGGAAAGCCCGCAGCCTAATCAGGTGGCTCGCTGATTGATACTAGATGGCAACGATGACGCTGATCGGGGGCCGACGGGTTCTCCGGGGCACTGGCTGGGATTAAGCATCGTATGGTTCAGCGGACCAAGAACGAGTTCTTAGATTTATCTGCCGTCATGCGGCGGCGCTTGGCTGCCAGAGTTTGGGTTCCTCTTCGCCTTCACGAAGAGGAGACGGAGGGCGAATACGGGGAGGTCGGGTACAAAACTCGCTTCGACGGCGCTCATTCGATCATGGTACCGGCTGAGCATCGCCAGCACGGTGAGAAATACGGATGGTCGTCAACCAGCGATGCACGCCCTTGGGCGGAAGCAGACTTTTACAAACCGGCCGACATTTACAGCCATAACCGCGAGACCGATGTCGGGATCAAACTCGTGCTTCGGCAAGATGCCGTTGGCGAAGCGGACGTTCACTGGCACCTTCATCAAGATCTCGTGATTGCCCTCCGGCTGACGCGGGAGAAAGATAGCTGGGTCCGGCCAGAAGAAGATTACGCGGAGGTTGTTCGGCTCCGGAGGGGGCAAGACGGGTTACCGTCCGCCATCGAAATCAAGGCCGAATACCTACGTGATTATCTCAACGCGCGAAACGCATCCCTCCGGATCGCATCATACTTTTCGAGACGAACAGTCGATACTGATATGTCTGAGCCACATTTTAAAGACGGCTCCGATATCGAAGAAGCCGATGGTGGACGCTACGAAAGCATGGCCTACGCCGTTGATTCGTCTGGTTCACCGTACGGATCCAAAGTGGCGATGTTCCGCATGTTCCGCACAGACGTCGACGGGGGCGAAGACGTCCCGTTAATGGGACCGGAGACCGGCGAGAATACCGATGGAGAGTCATGGACCCACGAAAGGGGCGGCGATAAATTCTGGAGTTTGAGCACCGAGTTTCTCCGGGACGAGTGGTTTGAGCAGGGGGCCGCAAGCCCTCGGGTACGTGGTGATCATGTACCCTCTCAAGTATCGTTCATTGTTGAAGCAGATGGGACCCGGCTCGGCGCGGACGACTTAGACGATCAAGACATCGGTCGGTGGCTTTGGTTTTCTCCGCAGGTGATAGTTGGGCTTGCTAATCGACGGGGCGGAAACTTACGCTGGTACACCCGCTTCACCGGTGGAATCGGGATCTCTGGCTACAGTCCTGTTCATTTTGGTCTGAACGAGCGAGGCCTAGTGAACATCTACGCCTACGATGTCGCGTCCCTGCCGGAGTGGGAAAGGCGGTACTGGGCCGGCTTCAACGTTGCACCTGAGGGAGGCGTTAGCGCCGAACTTTTGAGCGCGCAGGTCGACGCGGTCGTGGCAAAAACGACGGCACCGGAAAGCGATTTCGCGCCCGCACTGCATGCTGTCGCCGAGAGGTGGAAATCTCGGTACCAAACGGAGCTTCTCCGCGAGCATGACGAGGCGGGTACTATAAGCCGTCAAGTGCATCGTATGCGGGCGCTCGATGCCGCGGGGCTACTGGCGCTCGCGAAGGATATCGCGCGCCTCACGGCGGACTCGATCGATGCTAGTGTTGCTCAAGCGGTTGGACTTCCTCCGAAAGGCAACAAACCAGGCAGCCTGAAGTCTGTGGAACAAGCGCTCGCGACAATTTGCGGGCCGGCCTTGGCTAGGTCGGTGATGGGCCCTTTGTTCGCGGTGTATGAGCTACGGTTGTCGGATGCGCATCTGCCGCGGGCGGATAAAGCTCAGGAGTTTGACCTTTTAAAAATTCACGAGGATGATTTGCCCATCGTCCAAGGCTACAAAATGATCTGGGGCACCGTGGCCGCGCTCAATCAGATTGCAGCCGTCCTCGACGATTTTTATCCAGGATCCGAGAGA
This sequence comes from Sphingomonas sp. PAMC26645, assembly GCF_004795835.1. Lineage (NCBI taxonomy): Bacteria > Pseudomonadati > Pseudomonadota > Alphaproteobacteria > Sphingomonadales > Sphingomonadaceae > Sphingomonas > Sphingomonas sp. PAMC26645. The sequence goes on along the minus strand of NZ_CP039249.1, from coordinate 1,887,710 downwards.
TTCGAACGAGCGCGTTCCGCAGTTCCGCCCGCGTAGCGTGGGACCGCACCGGGACCGCAAATTGATCGATGTTCTCGACCCGTTCCAGGTAATTGCCTCCTATACGAGGCTGCATCGTCTGCTGTGCCGGTCGGAAAAGTGCAATCGCACTGCAGAGGTCCGGGGTTCGATTCCCCGTGGCTCCACCACGCGGCATATCGACAGCAGTCGACGAGCATCCAACACGTCGCGTGCGGAAGCTGCGCGCCGCGCCTGCCATGCGTGCGCCTTTCATGCGCGCGGTTGGCACGCTATCGTCCGGCATGGACGAATTGACGTGCAACGTGGTCGGCATCGACTTCCCCAACGCGGACAAGAGCAAGAGCAACCGCCGCATGGAATTGATGCTCTGCACTCCCGGCGAACCTGTCGACCTACGCCGCGAGCCGAAGAACCCGTATGATACGAATGCGGTGGCGGTGTTCAGCCAGCGCGCCGTGCAGATGGGCTATCTGTCCGCCGAACGTGCTCCGCTGATCGGACGGCGGATGCAGGAAGAGGAGCATGTCGCCATATTCCAGGCTCTGGTCGGCAGCTACGGCTATGTCCGCATCCGCTTCGGCGGCGGCGCACCGACACTGCCGGATCCCGAGGCATCCACGCCATCACGGTCTAGCCCAGCGTCGTTCGACCCGGATGCCTTCTTTCCCGACCCCGAGGGTCCCGAATCGGGCGCGTGACGCCCCACCCAATGGGATGAACTAGATACCCTGCGCAGTGACCACGCGACCGGTCGCTTCCAGATCGCGCGTCAGGTCCGCGAGGCAGCGGTCGACCAGCGCCTCGTCCGAACTCCGCACCACGAAGTTCGCGCCCGTCCTGCCATCGCGGAAGAACGGATAGCTCCCGATCGCGACGCCCTCATGCGTCTTCTCCGCATCGCGCAGGATATCCGCGACCTCACTCTCTGCGACCCAGCACCCGATCGTCTTAGAGACCACCGGCCGCCCGCCCTCGAGCGTCCCCGTCAGCGCATCGAGCATCCCCGCGGTAATGTGCGGCACGCCCGCCATGATGAAGATGTTGCCGATCCGAATCCCCGGCGCGCCTGACACCTTGTTGTCGATCAGGTCCGCCCCGACCGGCACCCGCGCCATCCGTGCCCGCGCTTCGGTAAGCCCGCCACGCGTCGCGTAATACGCCTCCAGCACCGCCATCGCGCGTGGATGGTGCTCGACCGCGACGCCCAGCGCCTCGGCGATCGCGTCCACCGTGATGTCGTCGTGAGTCGGCCCGATCCCGCCGGTCGTGAACAGATAATCGTTGCGCGTCCGCAAGGTGTTGACCGCCTCGACGATCGCCTCGGTCTTGTCGGCGACCACGCGCACCTCGGCGAGGCGGATGCCCTGCACGTTGAGCCAGGCCGCGATCTGCGCGACGTTCTTGTCCTGCGTGCGGCCCGACAGGATCTCGTCGCCGATGATCGTCAGCGCGGCCGTCCAGATGCGTTCCTCTACCATGCTCTTGGCATAGCCTCGCAAAACCGCGCCCGCCACGCTATATCGCGCGTCATGACCGAATATGTAACCGTCACCTCGGACCAGCCCGACGCGCGCACCGGCGCCATCAAGCTGCACGGCCCCGCCGCGTTCGCCGGCATGATGAAGGCGGGCAGGCTCGCCGCCGAGACGCTCGACATGATCGTGCCGCACATGGTGCCGGGCGTGACCACCGCCGAGATCGACCGGCTGATCTACGACTTCATCGTTGCCGGCGGCGGCGTGCCCGCGACGCTTGGCTATCGCGGCTACACGCACAGCGTCTGCATCTCGATCAACCACGTCGTCTGCCACGGCATCCCGAGCGAGAAGACGCTGAAATCGGGCGATATCGTCAACGTCGACGTCACGCCGTTGCTCGACGGCTGGCACGGCGACACGAGCCGGATGTACCTGATCGGCGACGTACCCATCAAGGCGCGCCGCCTCGTCGAAGTCACCTATGAATGCCTGATGATCGGCATCGAGCACGCCAAGCCCGGCAACCGCATGGGCGACGTCGCCAACGCGATCCAGCGCCATGCCGAAAAGCACCGCTACGGCGTGGTCCGCGATTTCTGCGGCCACGGCGTCGGCCGCCTGTTCCACGACGCCCCCGAAGTCGTCCACGTCGGCAAGCCCGGCACCGGCCCCGAGCTTCGCCCCGGCATGATCTTCACGATCGAGCCGATGATCAACATCGGTCGCCCCGACGTGAAGCTGCTCGACGATGGCTGGACGGCGGTCACGCGCGATCGCTCGCTGTCCGCACAGTTCGAGCATTCGATCGGTATTACGGAAGACGGCTGCGAGATCTTCACGCTCAGCCCCAAGGGCTACACGCAGCCGCCTTACGTATAGCGTCAGCCTGCGGACACGTTCTTCACCGTACAGTCGGTGATGACGTGGCCGCTATATTCGAACGAACCCTTGCCGTTCCAATCCTTCGCCACGGCAAGCGCGGCGCTGAAGTGGGCGAGATACGATCCGATTCCGGGTGGTGGCACCGAGACGACATATTGGCCGGTGACGTGCACGAGCAACGTGTCGTGTCCGAACCCGGTGTGCAGGATCGCACCCGTGACATGGGGAATGACGGTCGTGCCGTAAGGTGGTGGCAATGCTTGCGTGATTTGCGCCGATCCGGAGATTTGTCCGGTCGGTGCATTCACGCCGAGATCGAGATGAAGCGTCGGCGCGCCTGCAAATCCGCCATGCTTGACGTCCAGCTTTACTTGGTAATATCCAACCGGCTCGGTCATGAGTATTTCCTCCTCCAGATCCATTCTGATCCGTTACTGGAGTTCCTCACGGGACGACTGTCGAGTCCAGCGGGATTGGGTCCGAAACGAACCGGTCGAGACGCGTATGGACTGACCCCGAAACCTTTTACGCGGCTCCGCCACAGGAATCTGATGTACAAAGGGTGACGCGGACCGCCGGCACCGCTATCTGCCGCCCCATGACCGAGATCACACCGCAGATCGTCGCCGACCACGGCCTGTCCCCCGAAGAATATGAGCGCGTCCTGCGCGCCATCGGCCGCGAGCCGAACATGGTCGAGCTCGGCATCTTCTCGGTCATGTGGTCCGAGCATTGCAGCTACAAATCCAGCAAGATCCACCTGATGAAGCTCCCCACCAAGGGTCCGCGGGTCATCTGCGGCCCGGGCGAGAATGCCGGCGTCGTCGATATCGGCGACAATCAGGCGGCGATCTTCAAGATGGAGAGCCACAACCACCCCTCCTACATCGAGCCGTACCAGGGTGCTGCGACCGGCGTCGGCGGCATTCTGCGCGACGTCTTCACGATGGGCGCGCGGCCGATCGCGAACCTCAACGCGCTCCGCTTCGGCCGCCCCGATCACCCCAAGATGCGCCACCTGATCTCGGGCGTGGTCCATGGCATCGGCGGCTACGGCAATTGCGTCGGCGTCCCGACCGTCGGCGGCGAGGTGAATTTCCACAGCGCGTATGACGGCAACATCCTGGTCAACGCGATGACCGTCGGGATCGCCGATCAGGACAAGATCTTCTACTCGGCAGCCAGCGGCATCGGCAATCCGATCGTCTATGTCGGCAGCAAGACCGGCCGCGACGGCATCCACGGCGCGACGATGGCTTCGGCCGATTTCGGCGAGGATTCGGACGCCAAGCGCCCGACCGTCCAGGTCGGTGATCCCTTCACCGAGAAGCTGCTGATCGAAGCCTGCCTCGAGCTGATGGCGACCGATGTGATCGTCGCGATCCAGGACATGGGCGCCGCGGGCCTCACGTCTTCGGCCGTGGAAATGGCGTCGAAGGGCGGCGTCGGCATCGAGCTGACGATGGACGACGTGCCGCAGCGGGAGACCGGCATGACGCCGTACGAGATGATGCTCTCGGAATCGCAGGAGCGCATGCTGATGGTCCTGAAGCCCGGCCGCGAAGCCGAAGCCGAGGCGATTTTCAAGAAGTGGGAGCTCGATTTCGCGGTGATCGGCCGCGTCACCGATACCGGCCGCATGGTGCTGACGTTCAAGGGCGAGACCGTCTGCGACATCCCGCTCGGGCCGCTCGCCGACGAAGCGCCGCTCTACGATCGCCCGCACGTCCCGACGCCGAAGCCTGCGCCGCTCGCCAACGCGCCGCATAGCAGCGACATCGCCGCCGACCTGCTCACGTTGATGGGCTCGCCGGACGTCGCCTCGCGCCGCTGGATCTGGGAGCAGTACGACCACATGGTCGGTGCCGACACGGTGCAGCGCCCCGGTGGCGACGCCGCGGTCGTCCGCGTCCACGGTACGCAGAAGGCGCTGGCGATGACCACCGACTGCACCCCGCGTTACTGTTTCGCCGACCCGGTCGAGGGCGGCAAGCAGGCGGTCGCCGAAGCGTGGCGCAACCTGACCGCGGTCGGCGCACTGCCGCTTGCCGTCACCAACTGCCTCAACTTCGCCAACCCGCAGCGCCCCGAGATCATGGGGCAAATCGTCGGCTGCCTCGAAGGGATGAGCGACGCCTGCATCGCGCTCGACTTCCCGATCGTGTCGGGCAACGTCTCGCTCTACAATGAATCGAAGGCAACGGGTGGCGGGTCCGCGATCCTGCCGACGCCGGCAATCGGCGCGATCGGGCTGCTCGCGGATTGGCAAAAGAATGCGACGATCGCGTTCAAGGGCTCGGGCGACATCATCCTCGCGGTCGGCACGCGCGGCGGCCATCTCGGTCAGTCGCTATGGCTGCGCGAATGCCACGGCCGTGAACAGCTCGACGCCGGCCCGCCGCCACCCGTCGACCTCGCTGCCGAGCGCCGCGTCGGCGACCTGATCCGCGAGGCGATCGCGTTGGGTCAGCTGACCGCGGTTCATGACGTCTCCGACGGCGGCATCGCGGTGACGCTGGCCGAGATGGCGCTGGCCGGCGGGATCGGCGCGATGATCGACCGGAAGCAGCCCTTCGACTGCGCGCGCTCGTTCTTCGCCGAAGACCAAGGCGTCTACATCGTTACGGTCGACGACCATTCGCTGCTCGACTTCCTCGGCGCCGCGCATGCGGCGGACGTCGAAGCCGAACCCCTGGGTCGCACCGGCGGCAAGCGCCTGATCTTCGAACGCCCCGACCGCGACGACGTCGTCGCGTTGGATGCGCTGCGGACTGCCCACGAGGGGTTCTTCCCGAAGCTGATGGGCGTGGATGCAGCACTGGCATGAGGTGCTGGGCGGCGGCGATTGAGCGCGCGCGCCCAACAAGGAGGAACCACCCCGGCGAAGGCCGGGGCCCAACTGGGAAAGCCGCAGTAACGAAGCGCTGCCCTTCGCCATAACCGTCCCCCAATTGGGCCCCGGCCTCCGCCGGGGTGGTTGTCCTTGGGGGTAAGGCAGCAACCTCAAACCACAGAATGTTTCCCCGCGAAGGCGGGGACCCAGTCTGGGCTCCCGCCTTCGCGGGAGAACAAGGATGCGAGAGATGTCGTCCGATCGAGCTAAAGCAGAGCTCGGCGACCTCCCCCTCTCCGTCATCCCAGCGAAAGCCGGCATCTCCCGCATCGGGCCACAGCGCTCGCCAACAGCAATACCCCAGCTTCCCCTAGAGTAACGGGAGAGGCGGGCGGCTCGGAGGACAACAGGCGAGGTGCGGCAAGGCATCGCGTAGAAACGACAGGCGGCGGAGTTCACCGACCGGATAGCGGATCCACCAAAACGACACGCCACGCTACCCCAAGATACCCGTCAAACCGCCCTGTCCTACACCACCGCGATATGCCAGCGTCGAACCATGACCGCATTACTCTCCTACCGCGCTACCAAGACGCCGAGCCCGAACCTAAGCGTCGATCAAGCACCGCCCAAGTCCGTCCGACCCACCCAACACCGACCACTCTTACAGTGCAGCCAAACGCGACCACGTCATGGCTCACCCCCTGTAACGTCCCCGCGAAATACTGCGCCAGCGTCTGCACTTCATGCACTTCCGGCGTTCCGCATGACCCCCGCCCCCTCTAAAGTGGCCACGCTCGACGTCCTCCACGGCGCTGACGCAACGACGATTATCGGCGTCGAAAGCCCCCGAGTCCAACCAGCGCAACGCCCCCGCGAAATGCTGCACCAGCGTCTGCACTTCGTGCACTTCCGGCGTTCCGCATGACCCCCGCCCCCACCCGGATCGCCACGCTAGACCTCATCCGAGGCGTCGCCGTCATGGGTATCCTCGCTGCCAACATCGCCGCATTCGGCTTCCCCGAATTCGCCTACATGACCCCCGCCTCGATGGGTTCGCCGAGCACGCCCGACCTTATCGTCTGGACCACCACCTTCATCGTCATCGACGGCAAGATGCGCGGGTTGTTCTCGTTCCTGTTCGGCGCATCGATGCTGCTGGTCATCGACCGGGCCGAGGCGAGCGGCGAAGACCCGGCGACCGTCCACCTGCGCCGCATGGCGTGGCTGTTCGTGTTCGGCATCGCGCATTTGTACCTGCTGTGGTGGGGCGACATCCTTGCGCACTACGCTCTGGTCGGCGCGCTCGCGTACATGTTCGCGCGGTTGCCGGTGCGCTGGCTGATCGGCGTCGGGCTCACCTGCATCGCGCTCCAGACGGTCGAGCTGACGACGCTCGTCGCCTACACGTTCGACCTTCACGCCGCCGCGCACCGGCCCGGTGCAACGGCGCGGATCATCGCCAACTGGCAATCGCTGGCGGATCAGTTCGGCCAGCCCTCCCCCGCCGGTGTCGCGCGCGAACTGGCCTCAGGGCGCGGCGGATGGAGCGATATGGTCGCGTGGCGCTGGACGCACGCGGTCGGGCCGATCACGTCGCTGACCGCCACCGGCCCGGAAACGCTCGGCTTCATGCTGCTCGGCATGGCCGGGTTGCGATCCGGCTTCCTGACCGGCGAATGGTCACGAAAGCGCTATGCCGTCGTGGCCGTCACCGGCGTCCCGATCGGCTGGGCCGCCTACGCCGCCATCGCGACCTTCGACATCGCCCACGGGTTCGACGCACGGTACGTCGCCCTGTCGTGGTTGACGCTTGCCACCCCGCTCAGGCCGCTCACGATCATGGGCTATGCGGCCGCGATCATCCTGTTCGCACGACCCGGCGGCTGGCTGACGACTCGCGTCTCCGCTGCAGGTCGGATGGCGTTCTCGAATTATCTCGGCACGACGGTCCTCTGCACCACCATCTTCTACGGCTACGGCTTCGGACTGTACGGCGACCTCTCCCGCGCCCAGCTATACCTCGTCGTCGTGCCGATCTGGTTGCTGATGCTATTCTGGTCAAAGCCGTGGCTCGACCGCTTCCGCTACGGTCCGCTCGAATGGCTATGGCGCAGCCTCTCCCGCTTCGCGTGGCAGCCGATGCGCGGTTCGGCATTCACGGCCAGCCGATGACGCTATTTGCGAATAAGACGCAAAACAGCTTGCGAGTAGTTCGCATTATCCGTATCCCGTGCTTACAGCTAGGGAGTTCCCATGGTCGTCTGCGTTTGCAATGCCATACGAGAATCCGACGTTCGCAACTGCGCACGCGGCGGTTGCACGACACCGTGCCAGGCATTCCGTTCGATGGGCCGAAAACCCAAATGCGGGCAGTGCACGTCGATAGCGCGAGCGATTATCGACGAGGAACGCGCCGCTGCATAAGCGTCGCAACAGCTAAGAAAGCCCGGAAAACCGCCATTTTTGGGGGTTGTGCTAATCTGTGTCAGCCCGCTACATGTCTGTCAGAGGTGACGGAGATATGGCCATGCGCGGCGACCCACAAGTAATCGAATTCCTGAACGAGGCGCTCAAGAACGAGCTGACCGCGGTCAACCAATATTGGCTCCATTACCGGATGCTCGAGCATTGGGGCGTCTACAAGCTCGCCCAGTACGAGCGGATGGAATCGATCGACGAGATGAAGCACGCCGACTGGCTGTCGGAGCGCATCCTGTTTCTCGATGGCCTGCCGAACTTCCAGCTGCTCGGCCGCCTTCGCATCGGTGAGACCGTCGAGGAGGTCCTGAAGTCGGATCTGGCGCTCGAAGTCGAGGCCACCGTCCAGCTCAAGGGTGCGATCTCGTACTGCGAAGAGGTCAAGGACTATATCAGCCGCGACCTGTTCGCGCGCATCCTCGCCAGCGAGGAAGAGCATGTCGACACGCTCGAGCGCCAGTTCGAGATGATCGCGCGGATGGGTATCCACAACTACATCCAGCTCAACTCGATCTCGGAACATGATTCGCCCAAGGCGGGCGCGGCGCCGTATCTGAAGGGCTGATCCGCCCCCCCTGTCATCTCGCTGAAAGGTGAGATGGCAGGGCTGCGTTGTCCGCCAGTCTGGCGACGAATTTATTCCCCGCCGAACCCGGTCGGTACGGCGCGACGACCAAACCCACCGCCCGCAACGGGCTTGCGCACTGCGACCGGATTGGCCTCGCGCTCCAGCAGCGTCAGCGTCTCGACGAACAGCGGCCGCAACCGAACGATATGCTCCAGCGCCTCGTCGGGCGTGTCCTGCATTTCCAGGCAATCGCGCGCAATCGCCTCGATCGCCTCGGCCAGATCGGCGAGCGGCTCCGCCCCAAACTGCCGCGCTTCACCCTTCAACGTATGCGCGGGGATCACCATCGCTGCCGCATTGAGCGCACGCATCGCCGCCTCGATCGCAGCAACCGACTTCACGCCGTCCTCACGAAAATATCCGAGAATGCGGCCAAATCCCGCGCCGAGTTCGTTGCGCGCCTGCACGAACGCGGGCCAATTGATCAGGGTGCTTCCCTCGAACGCCACTGTCGCCTTCTCCCGTTAAGCAAATAGCGCCATGAAGGTCAGAGCCGTATCATACATAACCTAGGTAAACACAGTGTTGAAAAACTAACGACAAGTTACGACAAAGAATGAAATAGATACATCCAAAACGATTTCTATCGTTGCATTCGCGGACGCCGCGACCGCCGCGAGTTCGGTCGGGGCTTGAGGGTCGTCCGCTATCACCTCGACGCGGGTCGCACCGGCCCGCAACGCGCGGGCGAGCCGTACCGCAGGCCAAGGACAGCGCATGCCCCTGGCGTTGATACGGACCACGCCCGACACCACGCCTAGTGGCCGCCGCCGCCCTTGCCGTCGTCGTACGGATTCTTCGGCGCGCGGAACATGAGTCGGACGGGGACCGCGCCGAAACCGAGATCCTTACGCATCGAATTGACCAGATACCGCTCGTAGCTTGCCGGCAGCTGATCGACGCGCGTGCCGAAGATGACGAAGCTCGGCGGACGCGTCTTGACCTGCGTGACGTAGCGCATCTTGATCCGCTTGCCGCCGGGTGCTGGCGGTGGGGTCGCCTCGATCGCACGCTCGAACCAGCGGTTGAGTTCGCCGGTGCCGACACGCTTCGACCATGCATCACGCGTGTCGAAGCAGGCTTGCAGCAATTGGTCGATGCCCTTGCCGGTCGCGCCGGACACGGTCATCACGGTGACGCCCTTTACCTGCGACAAGCCGTCTTCAAGCGCGCGTTTGACGCCGTTGAACAGCGACGACGCGCTTTCCGCTATGTCCCATTTGTTAAGCGCGATGACGAGCGCGCGGCCCTCCTGCAGCACCTTGTCGGCGATGCGGAGATCCTGCGCCTCGAGACCCAGCGTGGCGTCGAGCAGCAGCACGACGACCTCGGCGAAGTCGACCGCGTGGAGCGCGTCCTCGACCGACATCTTCTCGAGCTTGTCCTGCACCTTGGCGCGCTTGCGCATGCCGGCAGTGTCGATCAGGCGGACCTTCCGCGCTTCGCCGCCGGTCGGATGCCAATCGTAATCGACGCTGATCGAATCGCGCGTGATGCCGGCTTCGGGACCGGTAATCATGCGGTCCTCGCCGAGGATGCGGTTGACGAGCGTCGACTTGCCGGCGTTCGGACGACCGACGATCGCGAGCTTCAGCGGGCCCTCATATTCGTTGTCGGGCTGTTCCTCGGGCGGCTCTTCCTTGCCTTCGAGCAGCGGGAGCAGGCCTTCGAACAGGTCGCCTAGACCTTCGCCGTGTTCCGCCGACAGCTGGACCGGATCGCCGAAGCCGAGCGCCAATGATTCGAGGATGCCGTCTTCGCCAGCGCGGCCCTCGGCCTTGTTGGCGACGAGAAGAACGGGGACGTCGGCGGTGCGCAGCCAGCGCGCGATCTCTTCGTCGAGCGGGACGATACCGGCGCGCGCGTCGAACAGGAACAGCGCGACATCGGCTTGTTCGACGGCGGCTTCGGTCTGCTGGCGCATCCGGCCGGGCAGTGTCTGCGCATCGTGGTCTTCATAGCCGGCGGTGTCGATGATGCGGAATTCGAGGCCGATCAGCGACGCGTCGCCTTCACGGCGATCACGCGTGACGCCGGGCCGATCGTCGACCAGCGCGAGCTTCTTGCCGACGAGGCGGTTGAAAAGAGTCGACTTGCCGACATTTGGGCGGCCGACGATCGCGACCACGGGGAGTTTGGACATGGCGTGCCCTTAGCGCGGGAACGCGCTGGCGTCACTAAGTCCCTCGCCCCTCTGGGGAGAGGGAGGAGCCTTAGGCGACGGAAGGGTGAGGGGTAGTTGGCACGAGCGATCCTAGCCTCGCTCCCCTCTCCCTTCCCACTGCAAGCGCGGCGGGCCCCTTCCCTCTCCCCGGAGGGGCGAGGGAGTCTACGTCACCGGTACGCGGTGACCTTGCCCTTCTGGTCGAGCGTGTAGAGCGTCGAGTTCGCCACGATCGGCGGCAGCGAGAACGGCGTCTTCGTCTCGATCGTCGAGCTTACCGTGCCATCGGTCGGCGAGACGAAATTGATCTCTCCGCGCGAGTTGGTCAGGACGAGGCGGTTGCCGGCCAGGATCGGACCGAACCACGTGACCGCGTTGCTACGCTTCTTCTCGTTCTGAAACCGCTTCAACTGGGCGATCCAGCGAGCCTTGCCATTCGAACGCGACAGGCAGACGAGCTTGGCATCGTCGGTCACAACGAACAGCCACTCGCCCGCGATCCACGGGGTCGAGATTCCCGCGAAGTTCTGCTCCCACAGACGCTGTCCGGTCGACAGTTCGAGCGCGACCATGCGACCGCCCTGCCCGACCGCATAGACGCGGCCCCCGTCGATGACCGGTGCGGCGTCGATGTCCGACAGGCTCGACACCGACGTCGTGATCGAGGTGCGCGACAGCGCATCCTGCCACAGGATACGGCCGTTCTCGTAGCGATACGCGCTGAGTTCGCCGCTGGAGAAGCCGGCGACCACGGTGCCCTGGCTCACAGCGGGTGCCGCGACGCCGAACACGCCCTGTGTCTCGAGCGTGCCGGACTGGACCCACTGGACCTTGCCGTCGGTCTGGTTGAGCGAGAAGACCTGGTTGTCCTGCGTGAGGACATAGACCGCGCCATTGGCGACCGTTGGCGAACCACGGAGCGGCGCGCCGGGCTTGGCGCGCCAGAGGATCTTGCCATCCGCTGCATTCATCGCGACGACGTCGCCGACACCGTCGGTGGCGTAGAGCTTGCCATCGTCATAGCTGACGCCGCCGCCGAAGCGCGCCGCCTTGTTGAGCTTGCCCTCGGTGATCCCCGCGCTCCACAGCGCGGCGCCGGTGTCGGCGGTGAAGGCATGGATCGTCGCGGTGACGTCGGTGACGAACAACTTGCCGTCGGCAACGACCGGGGCTGCGCCGAGACGCTCGCGGTTCGAGCCGCCGTCGATCCCGGCCTGCCAGAGACGCTTGGGCTGATCCGCGAGCGCGAGCTGGCCCATCGACTTGGCGGGGTTGCCGCCGGGCTGGGCCCAGGCGTCGTTGACCGCAGGCGCCGGCAACAGGACCTGGACGTCGGCGATCGTCTTGTCGGTCTCGACCTCGTTCTCCGACACCAGGATCGACACGCGGTCGCCCAGCGTCGGCGTCTTCTTCACGCTGCCCTTGAAAATCCCGCAACCGCTGAGCGCCACCAGCGCGGCGACGGCGACCGTCACCCGATATGTCTTCATCATTGCGCCTTGGTATCCTCGTTTGATGCAGCCGGAGTGATCACCCTGGCAGTAGCGCCCGTGCTGGCAACAGCGTCCACACCCAGTACGCCAGCCATCTGAACCGCGCGTTGACGGATCGTCTCGGGCACGCCGGTATCGCGCGCGACCTGGCCGAACATGGTCCCCGCCTGCTGACGCTGGTTCATACGGAGATAGGAGATCGCGACCATCTCACCCGCGCTACCGAGCCACGGACCACCGGGCACTGCCAGCGGACGAAGCCGCTCGACGACGACCTGCGGCTTCAGCGTGTCGAACTCGGCCGAAGTCTGGCGAACCAGCGCGAGATCGCGGAACGGCTTTGCCAGCGACGTATCCGCGGCGATCGAACCAAGCTTGGCAGCCGCCCCCTTCAGGTCGTCCTTCTGGAGGAGGACGTCGGCCTGCGTGAACAGCGCGAGTGCGCGGTAGCCGTCGCGGTTCGACTTGGCGAGTTCCGCCAGCGGCTTCGACGCGGCCGCAGCGTTGTTCGCACCGAGCGAATCGTAAGCGGCCTGAAGCTGCTCGCCTTCGACACCAGCGGCCTCGCCATTGTGATGCTGCCAGTAGAGAAAGCCGGCGAGAGCCGCGAGTGCGGCGACGACGCCGACTACGACCCATTTGCCCCAGTTCGTCCAGAACCCGGCGAGCTGGTCGCGTCGCAGTTCTTCGTCGACCTCACGCAGGAATGCTTGATCGGTTTTCGGCGGCAGGGCCAAGGAATGCTCCGGGAATAGTGAGGGGGTGGGCGGCGCGGACCTTAGACGCGCCGGAACCGAAACGGAAGCGGATCAATCCTTGGGCGCGTAGACCTGCTCCGCACCCGGAAACGCGCGCGATCGGACGTCGTCCGCATAGGTCTGCGTCGCGGAGGAAATCGTGTCGGCGATGTCGGCGAACCGCTTCACGAACTTCGCGGTCCGCTCGAACATCCCCAGCATGTCCTCGGTCACCAGCACCTGGCCGTCGCACTGCGCCGATGCACCGATGCCGATCGTCGGGCAGTCGATGGTATTGGTGATCTCGATGGCGATCGGCTCGACCACGCCTTCGATCACCAGCGAGAACGCGCCGGCCTCAGCGATGCCCTGCGCGTCGGCGACGATCTTGGCGGCTTCCTCGGGCGTGCGACCGCGGGCACCGTAGCCGCCGAGGATGTTGACCGCCTGTGGGGTGAGTCCGACATGGCCCATCACCGGGATACCACGCTCGGTCAGGAACTTGACGGTCGGCGCCATTGCGGTGCCGCCTTCGAGCTTCACCGCCGCTGCGCCGGTCTGCTTGAGCAGGAACGCCGCGCTTTCGAACGCCTTTTCGGGCGACGCTTCGTAGCTGCCGAACGGCATGTCGATCACGACCACCGCATGATAGCTGCCCCGCACCACCGCCGCGCCGTGCGCCGCCATCATGTCCAGCGTTACGGGCACGGTCGAGGGCAAGCCGTAGATCACCTGTCCCAGGCTATCGCCGACTAGCAGCATGTCGCAGTGCGGGTCGAGCAACTGCGCCGTGCGAACCGTGTAGGCGGTGAGCATGACGAGCGGCGTCTTGCCCTTCTGGCGGCGGATCGCGGGGATCGTCAGGCGCTTGAGCGGCGCGGGCGTCGGGTTGGCGCGACTCGTCGCGGTGTCGAGGGTGTAGGTCGTGGACATGGCGGCGCTAATAGCGTGCGGCGTCGCGCTCGCCCAGTGTCGTGCGCGTCATACTGCCCAGCCCTTTAGCCGCGCATGGCCGACGAGCCAGAGCGTGAACGCCGCGACCGCGATGATGACGAAGGGCAAGCCCAGCGTCTCGCTCGCACCCTTGTGCGCGACGATGTCGGTCGAGGCGAACAACCAGCCGAACTGCGCGATCGTCGCCACCAGCGACGCGATCAGGAACGGACGGGCGCTGGCACGCCGCATGAACAGCAGCACCGCGCCGATCAGGCCGGTAAGGACCGCGACGGCGAACAACGGATCATACCAGTTGGGCAACGCCGCATAGAGCGCCCGGTCATAGGCGCTGGACTGCCCCATCGCGTCGGCGCCGAGTCTAAGCTGTTGCAGACACATGAAACAGCCGACGAGCCCCCAGAGAACGAGCACGCCTGTCGTCATGCGAAACCACAAGGGCCCCTGTCGTACGAAAAACATGTCGCCGCCCCTGAGTGTTTATTGGCAGCAGACTGCGCTCGGCGAGGGCTTTACGCAAGAGGACGTGGGCACGCAGCAAGAAGTCCTGGATCCGGAACCGGAGGGACATCGGAAGCTTCCGACTGCGACGTCCCTCCGGGCCGTATTCAACACCTATCGCACCCAACCTGAACGCGTCGTGACGCAACGCGTGTCGCGATCAGAACGATCGCGACACGGTCAGGCCATAGGTGCGCGGATCGCCGGGCTGTCCGACGACCAGGCCGGTGCTGCCGGACTGTAGCGCGAGCACTTCATAGTAGTTGTGGTCGAACGCGTTACGCAGCCAGCCGAACACGTTCCAGCTGTCCTTCGCCTTGAATCCCAAGCGGAAGTTACTGAGCGCATAGCCTTTGATGTCGGTGTAGAGCGAGCGCGACGGGTTGGACGAGAAGGTCGAGCGGTAGCTGCCGTCATAGCCGAGATACACCTGGCCATCGAGCCCGCCGATCGTGGCTGGCAGATCGTATTCGGCGCCGTAGGAGAACGCCCACTTCGACACGCCGGGCAGGCGCTGACCGGAGATGTCGCAATTGGCCGGGCTGACCGTCCCCGTCCCTGCCGGACCTGGCAGGCTGGTCGCCGTCGGGGCAGACCCTCCCGATAGCTCAGGCGGGCAAGGCGCGTCGACGAACTTCACGTATTTCGCGTCGGTATAGGCTCCGTTCGCGTAGACGCTGAACCGTTCGGTGGGGCGGAAGGCCGAATCGAACTCCAGACCGCGAGTCCGCACCTTGCCGGCATTAGCGAGATAGCCGCGCAACACGCCAAGCTGGCCGTTGGTGACGGTCGCTTGGTAATCGCTGATCTCGGTCCAGAAGCCGGCGAGGTTGAGCGTCAATCGACGATCGAGGAACTGCGTCTTCAAGCCGAGTTCGTAGTGATTGACCTTCTCGGGCTTCACCGTGGCGGCCGATAGGATCGGATTGTTGCTACCGTCGAGCGGCAGGCCGGACAGGTTGATCCCGCCGGATTTGTAGCTGCGCGCATAGGTCGCATAGGCGTGGATGTCGGAGGTCACGGTGTAGGCCGCCGTAATGTCGCCCGACAGGTTCCAGTTGTCGAAATCGGGCCGGTAGCTCTGCGGCGCGAGCACACCGCGCTGGTCGTTGAATCTTGCCTCACCGGTGACGAGTTCGCCGGCACCGGTCGTCACGACCGAGACATAGTCGCCCTTCTTCTTGTCGTAGTTGAGGCGCAGGCCCGGCGTGATCTGGAACCGGTCGCTCACGTTCCAGGTCAGCTTGCCGAACAGCGCCGCGCTGGTGTTCTTGAAGCCGATCGTGTTGCGCGCGTTCAGGCCGTTCAGCGTCGCCGGATTTTTCCCGCCCGTGCTGGTCGGGTTAAGCAGGAACGCGCTTGCCGCGGCCCCCTGGACCTGAAGCCCTTGCGTATCGATCGTCTGGTAGAAGTAGAACGCGCCGAGCACGTAATCGAGCGTGTGCTTGCCGTTCGAGGCGATCCGCAACTCCTGGCTGTACTGCGTCTGCTGCGACGGATTGGCGGACACGGTGGTGATCGGCAGGCCGATGAAGTCGCGATCGTTCGACGGATCCCAATGCCAGAACCGCCACGCGCTGACCGACGTGATCGTCGCCGCGCCGAGGTCCAGGTTGCCGAGCAGCGATACGCCGCCCAGTTCCTGCTTCACGCGCAACGGCGTATCGACGTCGGTCACCCGGTCGAACGCGTTGGTCGACGGTACGACATAGCCTTGGGCGGCAGCGAGCGCGGCATATTGCCGGATCAGCGGCCGCTGAGTCGGGCCGGTGCGCACGTAATATTGCACGCAGCAGTTCGGGTTCTGCTGGCCGTAATCGCCCGACAGCGCCAGATCGAGCGTCTCGGTCGGCTTCCAGTAGAGCTGTCCGCGGACGCTCTTGTTGTCCTGTGCGTTCAGGTTCTTGCCGGTCACGACGTTGTGGATAGTGCCGTCGCGCTCGGTCACCGATGCAGACAACCGGATCGCGAGCTTGTCGGGGATCAGCGGGCCCGACACCGACGCCTTGGCCTGGATAAACTGATAGTTGCCCGTCGTGAGCTCGATCCGTGCCTCGGGCGTAAAGCTGGGCTGGCGGGTCGTGATGTTGATCGCGCCGGCGGTGGTGTTCTTGCCGTAGAGCGTGCCCTGGGGTCCGCGAAGGACCTCGATACGCTCGGTATCGGTGAAGTCGAACGTCGCCGAGGCGATCCGGCTGTAATAGACTTGGTCGACATAGATGCCGACGCCCTGCTCGATCCCGTCGTTGGTCAGGCCGAACGGTGCGCCCAGGCCGCGGATGTTGGCGGCGGAATTGCGCGGGTTGGTCGAGTAGAATTGCAGCGTCGGCTGGAGCTGCGTCAGGCGGCTGACATTGTACGCGCCAGTCTCGGCGAGTGCGGTGCCGCCGATGACCGACATCGCGATCGGGACGGTCTGGATCGTTTCTGCGCGACGGCGCGCGGTAACGACGACATCGCCGCCACCGCCCTGCTGCTGATTGCCTAAGCGACCATTGGCCTGTGCGTCAGCTTGCTCGCCAGCGGGCGTCTGCGGCGGAACGGCCGGCGTTGATACGGTAGCGGCCTGACCGGCAAGCAACAGCGCAAGCGTAAGCGACATGAATGTTTTCCCCTGAACCTTGCCGCGCAAAGTCTAGTAATTCAGGGGATATTCAATGCGAGCATGTCTTGGGTGGCGGAAAGCACGACTTGTCTCCCTCCCCCGCGGGAGAGGGAGCGGTGTTCAGACCAAGCGGCTCTGCTTGACCGCGGCCTCGATGAAGCTGGCGAACAGGGGATGCGGGTCGAACGGCTTGGACTTCAGTTCGGGGTGGAACTGAACGCCGACGAACCAGGGGTGATCGGGGCGTTCGACGATCTCGGGCAGCGTGCCGTCTGGGGACATGCCGGAGAACACGAGGCCGCCCTGTTCGAGCGCTTCCTTGTACCCGGTGTTGACCTCATAACGGTGACGATGGCGCTCCGAAATCTCGGTGCCGCCATAGATCGACGCGACCACGCTGTTGCCGTCGAGCTTGGCGTCATACGCGCCGAGCCGCATCGTGCCGCCCATGTCGCCCTCGGCCGCACGCGTCTCGAGGCCTTCGCGGCCCATCCATTCGGTGATCATGCCGACCACCGGTTCGTCGGTCGGGCCGAACTCGGTCGACGAGGCATTGGGGATGCCGGCGAGATCGCGGGCCCCCTCGACGCAGGCCATCTGCATCCCGAAGCAGATCCCGAAATACGGGATCTTCCGCTCGCGGGCGAACTTCACGGAGGCGATCTTGCCTTCCGCGCCGCGCTCGCCGAACGCGCCGGGGACTAGGATCGCGTCGCACGGCTCGAGCTGGCCAGCGATGTCGCTCTCGGCGTTCTCGAACAGCTCGGCATCGATCCAGCGGACGTTGACCTTCACGCGATTCGCGATGCCGCCATGGACCAGCGCTTCGTTGAGCGACTTGTACGCATCCTGGAGGCCGACATACTTGCCGACCACGCCGATCGTGACTTCGCCTTGCGGGTTGGTCAGCCGGTCCATGATCTCGGTCCAGCGGGACAGATCGGGCGCCTCGGCGGGCTCGATCCCGAACGCGCGGAGCACTTCGATGTCGAGGCCTTCGCCGTGATACTGGAGCGGCACCGCGTAGATGCTCTTCGCGTCGAGTGCGGGGATGACCGCGCTGGCGGGGACGTTGCAGAACAGCGCGATCTTGGCGCGCTCCGATGGCGGCAGCGGGTGTTCGCAGCGGCAGACGAGGACGTCGGGCTGCACGCCGAGCGCCGCGAGTTCGCGAACCGAATGCTGCGTCGGCTTGGTCTTCAGCTCGCCGGCCGCCGCTATGTACGGCACCAGGGTCACGTGGATGCTGATCGCCTTGCCGCGACCTTCCTCGTTCTTGAGCTGGCGAATCGCCTCGATGAACGGCAGCGATTCGATATCGCCGACGGTGCCGCCGATCTCGCAGAGCACGAAGTCGATATCGTCGGTCTCGGCGCGGGCGAATGCCTTGATCGCGTCGGTGACGTGCGGGATGACCTGCACGGTCGCACCGAGATAATCGCCGCGACGCTCGCGCGTGATGATCTGCTGATAGATTCGACCCGAGGTCACATTGTCCGACTGGCGCGAGGGAACGCCGGTGAAGCGCTCGTAATGGCCGAGGTCGAGATCGGTCTCGGCACCGTCGTCGGTGACGTAGACCTCGCCGTGCTGATACGGCGACATCGTGCCGGGATCGACGTTAAGATACGGATCGAACTTCCGAATCCTGACGGTATACCCGCGTGCCTGGAGGAGAGCGGCAAGCGATGCCGCCATGAGACCTTTACCGAGCGACGAAACCACGCCCCCGGTGATGAAAATGTACCGAGCCATGGGAAGAGTCTCGTAGCGTGTGTTGGGGACGAACGACAAGAGCCCCGCGGATCACGCAGGGGCCTTTTATCGGCGAATGGAGTGTTTAGTTGGCTAGCGGGACCGCGCCGTTGTCGGCCGGCTTGGTCGTGCCGGCCGGGACGCCGGCGTTCTCGGCGCCACCGGCGAACGGCGCAGCATCACCCTTGGGCTGCGCGGTAGGAACGGCAGTCGCCGCCGCCGGGGTGCGGGCGAGCGACGTGTCGATCGTGGTGGTGCGGTGATTCGCCGCGAGGACTGCGAGCAGGATCGAGAACAGCACGAACATCGTCGCGAGGACGCCGGTCGCGCGGGTCAGGAAATCGGCCGCACCGCGTGCCGACATGAGGCCCGACGGACTGCCGCCCATGCCCAGACCGCCGCCTTCCGAGCGCTGCATGAGGATCACCGTGACGAGGGCGGCCGCGATGATCGCGTGGATGACGAGCAGAAAGGCGAACATTGCGCGGAAAACCCCGGAACTTTTGCGAAGGCGCGCACATAGGCGACGTCGCGGTTTCGATCAACCGGGCGATCGACCGCGGCACTGCCTCCGCATATCGCAAGGCAATCGCAAAACTACGGAAACATGACGTCCGGGCGGCGTTGAGACCCCGTAATGACGCTCATGACTGGGTATCGTGCACATAAATTCAGATGGCGGATCAACGCTGTGGCATCAATGGCAGCCAATACCTTATCGACCTGGATGACCGCTCTGGTGGATTACGTCCGCTCGGGTGAACCCGATCTGACCAATCGTCAGATGGCGCTTCTTCTGCTCGTTTATCTCAAACCGGGGCCGCATACGGTGCGCGGCTTGGCCCGTGCGCTAAACGTATCGAAGCCGGTCGTCACGCGCGCCTTGAACAGATTGGGTGCCCTCGGCTATCTGCGCCGGCAACGCGACGATAGCGACAAGCGCAACATCTTCGTCGCGCGCACGACCGAAGGGGCAGATTTTCTTGAAGAGTTCGGGCAATTCATCGGCGACGGCCCCGCCCCAGCCAGCTCCAATGGGCGCGCAGCCGCTCACGCTTGAGCCGTTCGACGACCAGGCCCGTACGAGCTTTTCGCTGACGGGCCGCTCGGTCGACCTCGACCCGCGCACCCATGCGGTTCGCCGCGATATCGCCGACATTCGTCTCGCCGAATACGTATTCGCTCCACACTATGCCGTGCCGATGATACGGCCCGTCGCGCGCACAGCTTTGTTGCGCAGCGGACGAGACGAAGCGAGCGATACGATGGTCGACCTCAACCCCGGCGACAGTTTCGAAGTGCTGGAGATTGCTGGCGTTTCCGCCTGGGGCGTTGCCCGTCCTAGTGGGCTGGTCGGCTATGTCGCAGCCGAAGCGCTCGATCTTTCGGCGACGGACGCGGCATGACCACGGTCTTCATCGATGGCGCGGTCGGCACCACCGGGCTCGAGATCCGCGAGCGGCTTGCCGGGCGGACCGACATCACGCTGGCGCTGCTGCCTGAGGATCGTCGGAAGGATCCGGCGGCACGGCGCGAGGCGCTGAACGATGCCGATTTCGTCATCCTTTGCCTGCCGGACGAGGCGTCGCGCGAAGCCGTCACGCTGATCGACAATGCGCGCACCCGCGTGATCGACGCATCGAGCGCGCACCGCGTCGCTGCCGGCTGGACCTACGGCTTCCCCGAGTTGCCGGGCCAGGCGGATAAGGTCGCGACCGCGATGCGCGTGTCGAACCCCGGCTGCTATCCCACTGGTTTCCTCGCGCTCGTCGCGCCTCTGGTCGCGGCCGGTCTCATCCCCGCCGACCTTCCGCTGAGCGTCAACGCGACCTCTGGTTACTCCGGCGGTGGCAAGGCGATGATCGCGGCGTTCGAGAATGGCGAGCCTGCGACGGCCTTCCGCGCCTATGCGCTAGGCCTCGCGCACAAGCATATCGCAGAGATGACGCAGCATGCGGGCCTAACGCACGCACCGATCTTCGCACCCGCCGTGGCGAATACGTATCGCGGCATGGTCGTCGAAGTGCCGTTGCACCTTCATGCCCTGCCCGGCCGCCCGAAGCTCGCGGCGATCGAAAACGTGTTGCGAGGTGCGTTCGATGGCTCGAAGCTCGTCTCGGTTGCCCCCGGCGATATCGGCTTGGTCGATATCGAGGAGAATGCAGGCACCGATCGTCTGACGCTGCGGGTCTGCGGCAACGACGCGGTCGGTCATGCGCGGCTGATCGCGACGCTCGACAATCTGGGCAAGGGCGCCGGCGGTGCCGCGGTCCAGAACCTCAACATCATGGCCGGGGTCGATCCCGTAGCCGGCCTCGTTTTCTAGGACCGGCGTTTTCCGCCCGGTCCATCGCCAAATCCAGGAGCTTTCATGCACCGTAATCCCGTAGCCAAGCTGCTCCTGTTCGGCGCGACCGGCGATCTCGCGCAGCGCATGCTGCTGCCGTCGCTCTATGGCCTGCACGCCGACGGGTTGCTGCCCGAGGAACTGACGATCACCGGCGCCGCGCGTCATGAGCATGACGACAAGGATTACCGCAAGTTCGCCAAGAAGGCGCTTGACGAGTTCCTGCCGGAGGATCGCAAGGACGAAAGCGCGATCGGGACGTTCCTCGACCGAATCTTCTATCAGCCGACCGACCTGTCGGACCCTGCGAGCTTCCAGCCGCTGGCGGACAAGATCGGCGATATCTCGGGCGGTCTCGCGATCTATCTGTCGACCGCGCCATCGCTGTTCGAAGCTGCGATTGAGGGGCTGCACAAGGTCGGCCTGGCTGGCGAGACGGTCCGTGTCGGCCTTGAGAAGCCGCTCGGCTACGACCTGGAGACGAGCCGCGAGATCAACGATTCGGTGGCGAAGGCTTTCCCCGAAGACCGGACCTACCGGATCGATCATTATCTCGGCAAGGAAACCGTCCAGAACATCCTTGCACTGCGCTTCGGCAACTCGTTCTTCGAGCCGGTGTGGAACGCGCAAGGGATCGACAACGTCCAGATCACGATCTCGGAGACGGTCGGGCTCGAAGAGCGCGCCGGCTATTACGAAACTGCTGGAGCGTTGCGCGACATGGTCGCCAACCACATGCTCCAGCTGCTCGCGCTGATCGCGATGGAGCCACCCGCACGCTTCGAGGGCACCGACGTCCGCGACGAGAAGTCGAAGGTGTTCCGCTCGCTGCGCATGATCAAGCCCGAAGAAGTCCCGAACGTCACGGTCACCGGCCAGTATGGCGAAGGCGCGGTGAAGGGGAAGTTCGTCAAGAGCTACTCGGACGAACTCGGCCAACCGTCGACCACCGAGACGTTCGTAGCGATCAAGGCGCATGTCGACAATTGGCGCTGGCAGGGCGTGCCGTTCTACCTGCGCACCGGCAAGCGCATGGCGACGCGTCGCAGCGAGATCGCGATCCAGTTCAAGGCGGTCCCGCATTCGATGTTCGCAGGGCGGGGCGGGCTGCTCCAGCCCAACATGCTGATCATCCGCCTGCAGCCGGAGGAATATATCCAGCTGCTCGTGATGGCGAAGGAGCCGGGTCTCGACCGCGAGGGCGTCCGCCTTCGCGAAGTGCCGCTGAACCTCAGCATGGATGCCGAGTTCGCAGGGTCCCGTCGGCGGATCGCGTATGAGCGGCTGCTGCTCGACCTGATCGAGGGCGACCAGACGCTGTTCGTGCGGCGTGACGAGGTCGAGGCGCAATGGACCTGGATCGACGCGATCCGCGAGGGTTGGAAGGCCAACGCGATGAAGCCCAAGAGCTATGCCTCGGGCAGCTGGGGTCCGTCGGCCGCGATCGCGCTGACCGAGCGTGACGGCGTGACCTGGCAGGACGACTGAGTTTGGTTTTCTCCGTTCGTCCCGAGTAGCCTTCGAACGAAGTCGAGAAGGCGTATCGAGGGATCGGCCCGATTGTGGCATTGTACCTCGATACGGGCTCTCGGCTTCGCTCGATCCCTACTCGGCACGAACGGCATTTTTGACAGCAATTTTCTGAGTGAGTTCAAGTTTATGACCGAAATCGAATGGTGGGAATATGACGACGCGAGCGAGCTCGCCAACGCGGTCGCGGGCGATATCCAGTTCGTCATCGAAAGCGCACTCGACGCGCGCGGCTCGGCGGTGATCGCGCTGGCGGGCGGCAAGACGCCGTTCGCCGCGTATGAGAAGCTCGCCCAGGCGAAGCTCGACTGGAAGAAGGTCACGATCATCCCCGGCGACGAGCGGATCGTGAAGCTCGGCGATCCGCTGTCGAACGTCACCGCGCTGGCGAAGATCTTCCTGCCCAAGGGCGCGCGCGTGAAGCCGATCGTTCCCGAGGCGATGTCGGACTACAAGGCGGCCGGTCGTTCGGCGGATGCGTTGATGCAGGACCTGCACTGGCCGCTCGACTTCTGCCTGCTCGGCATGGGCGGCGACGGGCATACCGCGTCGATCTTCCCCGGCCCCGATTACGACGAGGCGCTGAGCGGTCCCAAGGAACGCCGTGCGCTCGGCGTGATGCCCGATCCGCTCCCGCCCGAAGCACCGCTGGCACGCGTGACGCTGTCTGCAGCGGCGATCGCATCGTCGAAGGCGCTGATGATCATGATCACCGGCGACGCGAAGAAGAAGGTGCTCGAGCAGGCGATCGAACAGGGGCCGTCGTCGTCCTACCCGATCGGCCGCGTGCTGGCCGAGGTCGAGCTGCCGGTCGACGTGCACTGGGCGCCGTGACGATGCTCAACGCCGTCGTCTCCGCGGTGACCGACCGGATCATCGAGCGCTCGCGCGACAGCCGTGCCGCCTACCTTGCGCTGATCGAGCGCGAGGCGGCGGCGCAGGTCCGGCGTCCCGGTCTCGGCTGCGCGAACCTCGCGCACGCCTATGCCGGGACCGAGGAAGACCGCGACGCGATGAAGGCCGATGCCGGGATGAACATCGGCATCGTTACCGCGTATAACGACATGCTGTCGGCGCACGCGGTCTATTATCGCTACCCTGAGCTGATGAAGATTTGGGCGCGCGAAGCGGGTGCGACGGCGCAGGTCGCGGGCGGGGTGCCGGCGATGTGCGACGGCGTGACGCAAGGCTATCCGGGGATGGAGCTGTCGCTGTTCAGCCGCGACACGATCGCACTGAGCACTGCGATTGCGTTGTCGCACGGGACGTTCGAAGGCGCAGCGCTGCTCGGCATCTGCGACAAGATCGTGCCAGGTTTGCTAATGGGCGCGCTGCGCTTCGGGCATCTGCCGATGGTGCTGATCCCCGGCGGACCGATGCCGACCGGCTTGCCGAACAAAGCCAAGGCGGCGGTCCGCGAGAAATTCGCGGAAGGGCTGGTCGGGCGAGACGAGCTGCTCGAGGCTGAGATCGGCGCGTATCATTCGAAGGGCACGTGCACCTTCTACGGCACCGCCAACACCAACCAGATGATGATGGAGGTCATGGGCCTCCACATGCCTGGCGCGGCGTTCGTCAATCCGGGTACGAAGTTGCGGCAGGAGCTGACGCGGGCGGCGGTGCACCGGTTGGCGAAGATCGGCGCGCGCGGCGATTCGTATCGTCCGCTCGGGCATTGCGTCGACGAGAAGGCGATCGTGAACGCCGCGGTCGGCCTGCTCGCTACAGGGGGCTCGACCAACCATCTGCTCCACGTGCCGGCGATCGCTCGGGCCGCGGGGATCATCATCGACTGGGAGGATTTCGACCGCCTCTCCTGCGCGGTCCCGCTGATCGCACGCGTCTATCCCAACGGCTCCGCGGACGTGAATGCGTTCGAGGCTGCCGGGGGCATGCCCTATGTGATCCGCGAACTGCTCGGCGAAGGCCTGCTGCACGGCGACATCATGACGATCGGTGGCGAGGACCTGTCGGCCTATGCGAAGACCGCGGTGGTTGAGGGCAATACGCTCGGCTGGCGCGAGACGCCGGACAGCGGCGACGAGACGATCCTTCGCCCTGCAACCGCGCCGTTCTCGCCGGATGGCGGCATGCGGATCCTCGCGGGCAATATCGGCCGTGCGTGCATCAAGGTGTCGGCGGTCGAGCGCGAGCGTTGGATCGTCGAGGCGCCCGCGATGGTGTTCGACGATCAGCTCGACGTGATCGAGGCGTTCAAGCGCGGCGAGTTGGAGAAGGACGTCGTCGTCGTCGTCCGCTTCCAAGGGCCGCGCGCCAACGGCATGCCGGAATTGCACAAGCTCACGCCGCCGCTGGGGGTGTTGCAGAACCGCGGATTCAAGGTGGCGCTCGTTACCGATGGCCGAATGTCAGGCGCGAGCGGGAAAGTGCCGTGCGCGATCCATTGCTCGCCCGAGGCGCTGCTTGACGGCGCAATCGGGTTGATCCGCGATGGCGATATGATTCGGGTCGACGCGGTTAACGGCACGCTGGAGGCGCTGGTCGATGCGGATGTCTGGGCGACGCGCGAAATGGTCGCGGTGCCGCCGCCGGTAAGCGGCATGGGTCGCGAACTGTTCGGCATGTTCCGTGGGCTCGCCGACGAGGCTGAAAAGGGCGCGTCGGCAATGCTGGCGGGCGCGGGGCTTTAGGATCCCTACCTACCGTTCGTCCTGAGCGAAGTCGAAGGACCGCCCGCTTGGGGCAATGTCCTTCGACTTCGCTCAGGACGAACGGATATAACGATATCGAGGATCGGGAGAGACGAATGGAAATCGTAGCGGCAGATATCGGCGGAACGCACGCCCGCTTCGCGATCGCCGAGGTCGAGAACGGCCGCGTCGTGTCGCTCGGCGAGCCGGCGACGCTGAAGACCGCGGACCACGCATCGCTCCAGACCGCGTACCAGGCGTTCGAGGCGGGGCTCGGACGCCCCCTCCCCCGCGCGCTCGCGATCGCAGTCGCGTCGCCGGTCGCGAACGACGTCATCCGGCTAACGAACAACCCGTGGATCATCCGCAAGTCGCTGATCACCGAGCGGCTGAAGGCGGACCAGTGGGTGGTCGTCAACGATTTCGGCGCGGTCGGCCATGCCGTCGCGCAGGTGCCGAGCAGCGACTTCATCCATCTGTGCGGACCCGATACGCCGCTGCCGTCCGAGGGCATCACGACGATCTGTGGTCCCGGTACCGGGCTCGGCGTCGCGCAGTTGCTGCGGCGCAAGGACGGCTACCAGGTCTTGGAGACCGAGGGCGGGCATATGGACTTCGCGCCGCTCGATGGGATCGAGGATGCGTTGCTCAAGCGGCTGCGCAAGACCTTCACGCGCGTCTCGGCCGAGCGCGTCGTCGCAGGGCCCGGCATCGTCGCGATCTACGAGACGCTTGCTGCACTAGAGGGCCGCGCGGTGCCGAGCCATGACGACAAGACGATCTGGACCGAGGCGATCGACGGGACCGACTCGATAGCGCTCGCCGCGCTCGACCGGTTCTGTCTCGCGCTCGGCGCGGTCGCGGGCGATCTGGCGCTGGCACAGGGTGCGAAAGCGGTCGTGATCGCTGGCGGCCTCGGCTTCCGGATCAAGGATCGCCTGATTCGCTCGGGCTTCGACCAGCGCTTCGTCGCCAAGGGCCGCTTCCAGGGCATGATGGCGGCGATGCCCGTCAAGCTCATCACTCATCCCCAGCCCGGCCTGTTCGGCGCCGCGGCCGCCTTTGCACAGGAACACACCCAATGACCGCCACTATCGCAGACATCATGCAGACCAGCGCCGTCATCCCGGTGCTGGTGATCGAGGACGCGGCACTCGCCCGTCCGCTCGCCGAAGCACTGGTCGCGGGCGGCCTGCGCGTGCTCGAAGTGACGTTGCGCACCGGCGGCGCGCTGGAGGCGATCGCCGAGATGAAGAAGGTGCCGGGCGCGATCGTCGGCGCGGGTACCGTCGTCAACACGCAGCAGTTCGCGCAGGTCCGCGATGCGGGCGCCGAATTCATCGTCTCGCCGGGGCTGACCGAACGCCTTGCAACGCCGATCATCGAGAGCGGTATCCCGTTCCTGCCGGGGATCGCCAATGCAGCGGATATCATGACCGGTCTTGACCTCGGCCTGACGCACTTCAAGTTCTTCCCGGCCGAGGCGAATGGCGGGCTGAAGGCGCTCAAGGCCCTGGCCGCGCCGTTCTATCAGTGCAGCTTCTGCCCGACCGGCGGGATCACCGAGGCCAGTGCGCCCGAGTGGCTGGCGTTCAAGCCGGTGCTGTGCGTGGGCGGTAGCTGGGTGACCGGCGGGACAATGGCCGAGATCGAGATCAAGGCGCGCGCGGCTAACGCTCTGCGGGGGTAGGCTTCCCCTTCCTTTAAAGGGAAGGGCTGTTCTTCTTCACCCCTCCCTGAAAGGGAGGGGCCGGGGGTGGGTCGGCCGCTTGGCGGACGCTCCGGCAGTTGCGAACCGACCCACCCCCTACCCCTCCCTTTCATGGAGGGGAGCCGGACGGTGGCTACATTTCGCCGCGGGCTTTGCGGATGGCGTACCATTTCTTCACGTTGGCGTTGTGTTCGGCCAGTGTGTTCGCGAACACGTGACCGCCGGTGCCGTCTGCTACGAAATACAGCGCTTGGATCTGCGCCGGATCGAGCACCGCGTCGATCGAGGCGCGGCCGGGGTTGGCGATCGGGCCAACCGGCAGGCCCGCTTCAGCATAGGTGTTGTAGCCGTTCTTCGCGTGCAGTTCCGACCGCAGGATGCGGCGGCCCAGCGGGCGGCCTTTGGTGATCGGGTAGATCACGGTCGGATCGGCCTGGAGCGGCATGCCGTTGCGCAGGCGATTGCCATAAACCGCGGCGACGGTGCGGCGTTCGGACGGCTTGCCGGTTTCCTTCTCGACGATCGAGGCGAGGATGATCGCCTGTTCGGGCGTCGTCACCGCGATGCCGGGCTTGCGCGCGGCCCAGGCGGTGGCGAGGTAGGTCTTCATCGCCGCCTGCATCCGCGTGACGACCGATGCGCGGGTGTCGCCGGCCTGGAAGGCGTAGCTGTCGGGGAGGATCGAGCCTTCGGCCGGGACGGGCACTATGCCGGTCAGGCCATCCGCCTTTGCCAGCGCGTCGTGGACGAGGACCGAAGGATAGCCTTCGGGGACGACGACGAGGCGCTGAACGACCTTGCCGCCCTGCATCAGCTTGAGGATGTCCGACTGGCTGGCGTGCGGCGCGATGCGGTATTCGCCGGCCTTGATCGGATCGCCCGAGCCGAACACGCGGGCGTACAGGCGGAAGCGTCGGGCCGAGGGGATCGCGCCGGCCTTTTCGAGTTCGGCGGCAGCGCCGGCCAATGTGCTGCCTTCGCCGATCTGGACGGTCAGCGTGCGCGATGCTGGGCCAGCGCCGCCCCAGCCTTGGACGACCAGGAACAGCGCTACGACTGCCACCAGGCCGATGATCAATCCGAAACAGCCGACCTTGCGCATTGGTACTCCTTGGATCCCCGCGAAGGCGGGGACCCAGTCTGGGCCCCCGCCTTCGCGGGGGAACAAGGTTTTTAGCGGACCTTCGTCATCACTAGCGACGCGTTGGTGCCGCCGAAGCCGAA
Organism: Sphingomonas sp. PAMC26645; assembly: GCF_004795835.1. Classification (NCBI taxonomy): domain Bacteria; kingdom Pseudomonadati; phylum Pseudomonadota; class Alphaproteobacteria; order Sphingomonadales; family Sphingomonadaceae; genus Sphingomonas; species Sphingomonas sp. PAMC26645. The sequence goes on along the minus strand of NZ_CP039249.1, from coordinate 1,859,715 downwards.
CGAATTGTTCAGCACTGCGCGGACTTCACGCTTCTTGGCGACGTGCGGGACGAGGTCGACCCCCACGCAGCTGTCGCTCGGATTGTCGAGGTTCAGCGTCGGCGGGACGATCTGGTCGCGCAGCGCGAGGATGCAGAAGATGCTTTCGACCGCGCCGGCACCGCCGAGGAGATGGCCGATCGCGGACTTGGTCGACGACATCGACAGACCCGAGATCGCATCGCCGAACAGGCGGCGAACTGCACCGAGTTCGAGCTCGTCACCCAAAGGCGTCGAGGTGCCGTGCGCGTTGATGTAATCGATGTCCTCGAGCTTGAGGCCCGACTTCTTGATCGCCATCTGCATCGAGCGGAACGCGCCATCGCCTTCGGGATGTGGCGCGGTCACATGGTATGCGTCGCCCGACAGACCGTAGCCGATCACCTCGGCATACATCTTCGCGCCACGTGCCTTGGCGTGTTCGTACTCCTCGAGCACCAGCACACCCGCGCCCTCGCCCATCACGAAGCCGTCGCGGTCCTTGTCATAGGGACGCGAAGCCTTTTCGGGCGAGTCGTTGAAGTTGGTCGACAGCGCGCGGGCCTGTGCGAAGCCAGCGATGCCGAGCGGGCAGACCGTGCCCTCCGCGCCGCCCGCGAGCATCACGTCGGCGTCGTCCATCGCGATCATCCGCGCTGCATCGCCAATGGCGTGCGCGCCGGTCGAGCAGGCGGTGACGACCGCGTGATTCGGACCGCGCAGGCCGTACTTGATCGAGACCTGACCGGAGATCAGGTTGATCAGACGACCATGAACGAAGTGCGGCGAGACGCGACGCGGGCCCTTGGTGTGGAGCACGATCGATTCGCTCTCGATACCCGGCAGTCCGCCGATGCCCGAGCCGATCGACACGCCGGCACGCCAGCTCTCTTCAAGCGTCATCTCGGTCAGCCCGGCGTCTTCCAAAGCCTGGCCAGCGGCGTCGATGCCGTAGATGATGAATGGATCGACCTGCCGCTGGACCTTGTGATCCACCCGCTTGCCGGGGTCGAAGCCATATTCGTGGTCGGCCGGCTTCACCTCACACGCAATGCGGCACACCTGATCCGACGCGTCGAAGCGCGTGATCGGGCCCGCGCCCGACTTGCCGGCGAGGATATTCGCCCAGGCCGTTTCAACATCCGCCCCCAGGGGGGTGACCAGGCCTAGCCCGGTTACGACGACACGCCGCATGGCTTCAAACTCCGTCTGCTCTCAAAACGAAACGGCTCCCCGCCCTCTTTGCCCAAGGACGGGGAGCCGCTCAAATCACACCCTTCAGGGCAGGTCCAAAGGTTTGAACCCTAGACCCTGATCAGGCCTTGTGCTCGTCGATGTAGGTGATCGCATCCTTGACGGTCGCAATCTTCTCGGCGGCATCATCGGGGATCTCGACACCGAATTCTTCCTCGAACGCCATGACGAGTTCGACGATGTCGAGGCTGTCTGCGCCCAAGTCGTCGATGAAGCTCGCGTCCTCGGTCACCTTGTCGGCTTCGACGCCGAGATGCTCGACGACGATCTTCTTCACGCGGTCAGCTGTCTCGCTCATGGTAGTTCCCTCTTCAAATCTGGGGGTTTTGGGTATTTCCTGAACGCACCTAGAACGCGGCAGTTCAGCGCGCAAGTTCAGATCATCGCCATCCCACCGTTCACGTGCACGGTTTGTCCCGTGACGTAGCCGGCTTCACGGCTAGCGAGGTACACGATCGCCGCGCCGATGTCTGCGCCTTCGCCGAGGCGACCGGCCGGAATCTTGGCGGTGAGCGCAGTCTTCTGCGCGTCGGGCAGCGCGTCGGTCATCGGCGAGGTGATGAAACCGGGCGCGACGCAGTTGACGGTGATGCCCCGGCTGGCGAGCTCCTGCGCCATCGATTTCGACATGCCGATCAAGCCGGCCTTCGATGCGGCGTAGTTGGCCTGGCCGGGATTGCCGGTGACGCCGACGATCGAGGTGACCGAGATCATCCGGCCGAAGCGTGCCTTCATCATCGGCTTGGCGGCGGCGCGCATGAGGCGGAACGCGGCTTCGAGATTGACGCGGATGACGCTGTCCCACTCGTCGTCCTTCATCCGCATCGCGAGATTGTCGCGTGTGACGCCGGCGTTGTTGACGAGGATGTCTAGCTTGCCGCCGAGTGCTTCTACGGCTTGCGGCACGAGCGCATCGACTGCGGCGGCGTCGGAGAGGTTGCAGGGGAGCGCGACGTGGTCGCCGCCGAGGCTGGCGCGGAAGGCTTCGAGCTTGTCGGCGTTGGAGCCGGATACGGCCAGGCGGGCGCCCTGGGCGGCGAGGGCCTTGGCGATCTCGGACCCGATCCCGCCGGATGCCCCGGTGACGAGGGCGGTCATGCCTGTGAGGTCGAACATTGGTCAGTCTCCAAGAAGGTTGTTCACGCGGAGACGCGGAGCCGCGGAGGGGCGATGGTCGTTTACGATCCGTCGCACGCCTTCTTTCAGCGTTGCGCCACCGAAGTTGATCAGCAGCCCTACGGGCTGGTGAGTTAGGCGTAGGTAGGTCAGCAATTGTTTGCCGTGCGCGGCGTTCAGTTGCTCTACCGATTTGATTTCGACCAGAAGGCGTTCGTCAACGAGTAGGTCGATTCTGAAGGCCGCTTCGAAGCGCATGCCGTCGAACTCGATATCTACCGGTCGCTGCCGCGCTACGTGGTAACCCAGACCGGCGAGCTTACCCGCCAAGACCAGCTCGTAGACGCTTTCGAGGAGACCCGGACCCAGCTCGCGGTGGATGCGAAGTGAGAGATCGAGCACATCACCACTGATCTGATCGATATCTCTCAAATCTTCTCTCCGCGGCTCCGCGTCTCCGCGTGATCACATCTTCTTCACGAGTTCCTCGATGTCGTCCATCGTGATGACGCTCGTCGTCTCGACGTCGGGGGTAATGCGTTTGACCATCGGGCTAAGAACCTTGCCGCCGAACTCGACGAAGTGGCCGACCCCCGCCGCATGCATCGCCAACACCGATTCGCGCCAGCGGACCATCCCGGTGACCTGTTGCACGAGTAGGTGACGGATCGCGCCGGGGTCGGCGACGGCGACCGCATCGACATTGGCGAAGACGGGAACGAGCGGCGCGCGGAGGTCGGCGTCCAGCAGGGCAGCTTCCATCGCTTCGGCGGCGGGTTGCATCAACGGGCAGTGGAAAGGCGCGGAGACGGGCAACAATACCGCGCGCTTGGCGCCGAGGTCTTTGGCCAGCGCGATCGCCTTTTCGATGGCGAGGCGGTGGCCGGAGATGACGACTTGCGACGGATCATTGTCGTTGGCGACGGTGCAGATCAGTTCGGGGCCGCCTTCCGCCAGAATCGCGTCGACCGCAGCGCCGGCGATCAGTTGCGCCTTTTCGAGGTCGGTGCCGAGGAGGGCTGCCATTGCGCCCTCGCCTACCGGTACCGCCGCCTGCATCGCGCGACCGCGGAGTTTCAGGAGGCGCGCGGTGGTCGACAGGTCGAGCGCACCAGCGGCGCACAAGGCAGTGTATTCGCCGAGGCTGTGGCCGGCGACATAGTCCGCCTTGTCGGCGAGGCGGATACCGCCTTCCTTCTCGGCGACGCGCAGGGTAGCGATCGCGTTCGCCATGATCGCCGGCTGCGCGTTCTCGGTGAGGAGCAGGTCGTCCGCTGGACCTTCGCTCATCAGCCGGAACAGGTGCTGGCCGAGCGCCTCGTCGACTTCGGCGAAGACCTCGCGGGCGGTGGCACTGGCGTCGGCGAGCCCCTTGCCCATGCCGACAGACTGGCTCCCCTGGCCGGGGAAGATGAACGCGCGCATGGCCTCTCCTCTGTGTTCGGTCTTCGTTTGAGCGCGGGGCCTATAAAGGTGCGCGTCGAGTTGCAACCTGAACGAACCTCGCGGCCTTGCGACAATATGCGACCATTTCGCCGACCTTGCGACAATCGCCTGCGACAATCGGCTCCCAGATTATGGAGGACGCCGCAGCAACGGCGCCGTGTTTCAAACGGGAGATTATCATGAAAAAGTTCATCCTCAGCGCGCTTGCCGCTACCCTCGTCGCCAGCCCGCTGCTCGCTGCAGCGCCTGCCGAAGCGCAGCAGCGTCGCGAAGTCACCACCGTGCGCCACAACGATAACAACGGCCGCACCGTCGTCACCAAGCGCACCGTCGTCCGCACGCCGCAGTATCGCAACTGGCGCGCCGGCCAGCGCTTCGATCGTCGCCAGGCGCAGAACTACCGGGTCATCACGACGTACCGCAACTATCGCCTCGCCGCCCCGCCGCGTGGCAGCCAGTGGGTCCGCTCGGGCAACGACGCACTGCTGATTAACGGCCGCGGCAACGTGGTCCAGGTTCGTGGCGGCGCGTTCCGGTAAACGGGCCGGTAAACCTGAACACCTTGCCTTTCCCCGATAAACGGGTAAGGCCCTCTGCAACCGGGGTGAGAGATTCGCGTCTCTCGCCCCTGTTTGCATTCTAGACGACAGCCGGAGGGGTGCACGCATGGGGCGTGTATCAGCGATCGGCCAAGACGAAGGACAAGACATGGCTCTTTACGAGCACGTGTTCCTTGCGCGCCAGGATCTGGCACAAGCGCAGGTGGACGCACTGGCGGAAATCGCCACCAAGATCGTGAACGACAACGAAGGTCGGGTCGTAAAGACCGAGAACTGGGGCCTGCGTTCGCTGGCGTACAAGATCGCCAAGAACCGCAAGGCGCACTATGTCATGCTCGAGATCGATGCCCCGGGCAGCGTGATCGCAGAGCTGGAGCGCCAGACCCAGATCAACGAAGACATCATCCGTTACATGACGGTCAAGGTCGACACCCTCGAAGAGGGCCCGACCGTGATGATGCGCAAGCAGGATCGTGACCGCGAGCGTCGTGGCGACCGTGAAGGTGGCCGTGAGGGCCGTCCCGATCGTGGCGATCGTCCGGACCGTGGTCCCCGTCGTGACCGCGAAGAGGGAGCTGAATAATCATGGCACGTCCATTCTTCCGCCGCCGCAAGAGCTGCCCGTTCTCCGCCAAAGACGCTCCCCGGATCGACTATAAGGACGTCCGGTTGCTGCAGGGCTTCGTGTCCGAGCGTGGCAAGATCGTCCCGTCGCGTATCACTTCGGTGGCCGCAAAGAAGCAGCGCGAACTGGCCCAGGCCATCAAGCGTGCGCGTCATCTGGGCTTGCTGCCCTACATCGTTAAGTAAGGAGCGCCCACATGGACGTCATTCTGCTTGAGCGCGTCGAAAAGCTTGGTGCTATCGGCGACGTGGTGAAGGTCAAGGACGGTTACGCACGTAACTTCCTGCTTCCCAACAAGAAGGCGCTTCGTTCGAACGAAGCGAACCGCAAGGTGTTCGAGTCGAACCGTGCGAAGATCGAATCGGACAACGCATCGCGTCGCAGCGATGCCGAGACCGAAGCGAAGACCTTCAACGACGCGACCGTGACCCTGATCCGTCAGGCGTCGAACACCGGTCAGCTCTACGGTTCGGTCGCGGTTCGCGATCTGGTCGACGCGCTGGTGGCCGACGGTCACAAGGTCGGCAAGTCGGCGATCGTGCTCGACAAGCCGATCAAGGCGATCGGTGTTTACACCGTCAAGGTCTCGCTGCACCCCGAGGTGTCGGTGGCCGTCAAGGTCAACGTCGCCCGCTCGCCTGAAGAGGCCGAGATGCAGGCTTCGGGCGTCGACGTGATGTCGTCGATGTTCGAGCGCGACGAGGCTGGCTTCGTCGAGGATTACGATCCGAACGCAGAGCCCGGCGCGACTGCCGAAGCACCGCGCGACCAGGAGGAAGAGGCGCAGGGTTGATCCGTTCGCTTCCCTTCTAGCCGATACAGAAAGGCCCGCCCGGAGTGATCCGGCGGGCCTTTTCTTTTGTGCTTTTGCGGGGGGTGTCAGGGGCAGGTTACGCAGGCGCCGATCATCGCTGCGAAGGGGATGAGGGCGCAGAGGATGGGGACTAGGTGTTTCATGACCGGATGACTCTTGGGGGCGTTATCCGGTTAATGCGCAGGGTCGGGAAAGGTTTCCCGGAGGTGAACGAATTTTGTACCGATCGGTTTTCGGTGCGAGAGAAGCCACCCTCCACCACCACCCCGGCGAAGGCCGGGGCCCAATTGGGAAAGCTAGAGTAACGGATCGCAGCGTCCATCATTCGGGTCCCCCAATTGGGCCCCGGCCTTCGCCGGGGTGGTTCACAACTGCTAGTCTCAGCTTTCGACGCTCTCCGGCTTCTCGATCAGTGCAGGGCCCTCGCCTAGCGCGAGTGCGTCAACAGAGGACACGTCCTCCAAATCCCGCGCGCCCGTCTCGATGTTTAGGTCGCGGAACTTGCGGCCGGTTACCATCAGGCGGCCGTTGAACGAGTTGGTGAAGCCGTTGAAGTTCTTTACCGCGCTGTTGAGACCGACGCCGACCTTCCGCAGATCGTCGGCTACCTTCGCGAGGCGGTCGTGCATTTCCTTGCCGAGTTCGCCGATCTTGCGCGCTTCGTTGGCGAGTTTTTCCTGGCGCCAGACCGCCGCGACCGTGCGGGCGATCGCGATCAGGTTCGTGGGGGTGGCCAGCAACACGCGCTTTTCGAAGGCGAAATCCCATAGCGTCGGGTCGTGTTCGAGCGCGGCGGAGAGGAAGTGTTCGCCGGGGACGAACATGATGACGTAATCGGGCGTGTCGGCGAACTGGCTCCAATAGGCCTTATTGCCGAGGCCGTTGACGTGCGCGCGCATCGAGGCTGCGTGGGCGGCGAGTCCGATCAGGCGCTCGGCGTCGTCGACCGCGCCGAATGCGTCCTGGTACGCATTGAGCGAGACCTTTGCGTCGATCACCAGTGCTCGACCGCCGGGGACGCGGATGATCGCGTCGGGGCGCAGGCGGGCGCCGTCGTCGCCTACTGCGACCGAGACCTCCGTCTGGAAGTCGGTGTGTTCGCTGAGGCCGCAGGTTTCTAGGACGTTCTTTAGTTGTTGTTCGCCCCAGCGGCCGCGGGACTTGGGGGCGTTGCGTAAGGAATTGACGAGTTTGGCGGCTTCGGTCGAGACCTTTTCCTGGCCCAGGCGCATCTGCTCGATCTGGCCCTTGAGATCGCCGAACGCATCGCGGCGCTCGGCCTCGACCTTGGCGACGCCTTCTTCGTACCGTTGCAGGCGGTCGCTGACGGGCTGGAGCATCGACTTGAGGTTCAGGCCGGCGCTTTCCTCCGACTGGCGGAAGCGGGCGTCGGCGCGTTCGAGGAAGGTCTTCTGCGCGTAGCTGAGCAGCTTGTTGGCGACGTCGCCGAACTGCGCGGCCATGACGTCCTTCGCCTCGCGAAGTTCGAGCAGGCGCGCTTCGAACGCCTCGCCTTGCGCTTTCAGCGTGGCGATTTCGGTGCGGGCGGCGTCGCGGTCGGTGCGGATCGTCGTGAGGTCGAGGCGCAGGCGATCGGAGTCGGTGGCGCGCTCGGCGTTCTGCGCGCGGAGCGTGGCGAGGTCCTGCATCGCGGCGTTGCGTTCGCGTTCGACGGCGTCGCGCGCGGTGCGGATGAGGTCGGCGTCGGCGACCTTGGTCTGCGCGACGGCGAGTTCGCTGGCTAGGGTGGCGGCGCGGCGGGAGGCTAGCAGCCAGCCCAAGAGGATGCCGACGGCTAGCGCGAGGACGGCGATGATGGCGAACTCAGCCATTTTGCACCGGCGAATTTAGCTGGAAGTGCACGAAGTGCAGACGCTGGCGCAGCATTTTCTCAGGGGAGAATGTGCACATCGGCGAGCGGGTTTGGGAAGGAGATGGAGACGTCATGCGTGGAACATACGTCGAACGGTTGATGTAGGACAGTCTCAATCTTTTGTTCTCCCGCGGAGGCGGGAGTCCAGGGTTATGGCGGTGTCGTGCTTGGTCCTGAGCCCCCGCCGTCGCGGGGGAACTAGAAAGGGGGCGCTCCGACACCCTCGCCGAATAGTACCACCCCGGCGGAGGCCGGGGTCCAATTGGAAAGGTTTCAATAACGAGGGACTGCGCTCAGTTGGCGACGTTCCCCAATTGGGCCCCGGCCTTCGCCGGGGTGGTTACGTGTTGGGCAAATAAGCCGCGCTCTCAGGGACGCACTCTCAGCACAGAGAGCAGCGACGCCCCCAGCCTCTCACCCCAGCTTGCGCTGCTTCGCCAGCTTCTTCAGCACCATGTCACGCTTGAGGCGGCTGATGTGGTCGATGAACAGCACCCCGTCGAGATGGTCGATCTCGTGCTGCATGCAGGTTGACAGCAGCCCGTCGAAATCCTCCTCGTGCGCCGCGCCGGTCTCATCGAGCCACTTCACGCGGCACCGTGCCGGGCGCGCTACCTCTGCATACTGCTCCGGGATCGAGAGGCACCCCTCGTTGTAGGTGGAGACCTCGTCGCTGACCGACAGAATCTCGGCGTTGATGTACGCCTTGGGGTTCTTGATCGGCTTGTCGTCCTCGTCCTTCTCCTCCTGGAGATCGATGACGAGGACGCGCTTCTGCACGCCGACCTGGGTCGCGGCGAGGCCGATGCCGTTGAAGTCGTACATCGTCTCGATCATGTCGGCGACGAGCGTGCGGGTGGAGTCGTCGACCGTCTCCACCGGCTCGGCGACGAGGCGCAGGCGGGGATCGGGGACTTCGAGAACGGTCATGACGGTCATAGCGCGTCCGCTAAGGTACGCGTGGGCATCACGTCAAGCCGATGGGCGTCAAGCCATTGGCCTTCTGGCCCTTAGTGCCTGCGCCAACGTGCCTTCGTCGAGATAGTCGAGTTCGCCGCCGACCGGCAGGCCATGTGCGAGCTGCGTGACGCGGACGGGGAAGCGTTCGATACGCTCGGCGATATAGTGCGCGGTGGTCTGGCCTTCGAGCGTGGCGTTCATCGCGAGCACGACCTCGTCGATGCCGCCGGCTTCGATGCGGCGGACCAGGCTGTCGATGCTGAGGTCCTCGGGCCGGATACCTTCGAGTGCGGACAGGCGGCCGCCGAGGACGTGGAAGCGGCCGGGGAACAGCCGCGAGCGATCGAGCGCCCAAAGGTCGGCGACCTCCTCGACGACGCAGAGCGAACGCTGGTCGCGACGCGGGTCGGCGCAGATCGCGCACGGATTGGTGGTGTCGACGTTGCCGCAGGTCGAGCAGTTCTCCAGCCGCTCGTCGACCGCGGTCAGCGCCTCGCGCAAGGGACCCAGCGCCGCGTCGCGCTTCTTGAGCAGATGCAGCACGGCGCGACGTGCGGACCGGGGGCCGAGGCCGGGGAGCCGGGCCAGCGCCTGCGTCAGCGCCTCGATCTCGGGGGATGCCATAGGGAACAGATAGGGGGTTGCGCGGCTCCCCGCCAGCGTGTTCGAGAGGACCATGCGGATCATCTTCATGGGAACGCCGGACTTCGCAGTGCCGGTGCTGGAGGCCCTCGTCGCGGCGGGGCATGACGTGGTGGCGGCGTATTGCCAGCCTGCCCGGCCAGGGGGGCGGCGTGGGCGCGAACTGGTGCCGTCGTCGGTGCAGGTTCGGGCGGAGGCCCTGGGCATCGAGGTGCGGACGCCGGTGTCGTTCAAGGCGTCTTTGCCGGAGGGGCTGGAGGCTCGCGAGGCGTTTTCCGCCTTGGACGCGGATGTGGCGGTCGTTGCGGCCTATGGTCTTATTCTGCCTCGCGCGGTGCTGGAGGCGCCTCGGTTCGGGTGCCTGAACGTGCATGGATCGCTGCTGCCGCGGTGGCGGGGAGCGGCGCCGGTGCAGCGGTCTATCCTCGCGGGCGATGCCGAGACGGGCGTCGGGATCATGCAGATGGAGGCCGGGCTGGATACCGGGCCGGTTCGGCTCGAGGGACGGACGCCGATCGTCGGCAAGACCGCGGGGGATCTGACGTCCGAACTCTCCGCGATGGGGGCTCGGTTGATGGTCGAGGTGCTGAGCGATCTCGACGCCTACCCTGCCCGGCCGCAGCCCGAGGAGGGCGTCACCTATGCCGCGAAGATCGACAAGGCGGAGGCGCGGATCGATTTCGACCGGTCGGCGGTCGAGGTCGAGCGGCTGGTGCGGGCGATGAACCCGGCGCCGGGGGCTTGGTTCGAGGTTGCTGGCGAGCGGGTGAAGGTGCTGGCGGCGGACGTGTTGCCGTTCTCGTTTCTTGGGTGTGAAGGGCTGACGGTCAATTCGGAGCTGACGATCGGGTGCGGTGACGGGGCGATCCGGCCGACCTTGGTGCAGCGCGCCGGGCGCGGCGTGACCTCGGCGGAGGAAATGCTGCGCGGATTTCCGATTCGCTCGGGGACGCAGCTTTGACGCGGTTCGCGTTGACGGTGGAGTTCGACGGGCGGCCGTTCATGGGCTGGCAGCGGCAGAAGCATGGGCCGAGCGTGCAGGCGGCGCTGGAGGCGGCCGTGCTCAAGATGACCGGCGAGACCACGTCTGTGCAGGCGGCGGGGCGGACCGATGCGGGCGTGCACGGGATCGCGATGCGCGCGCATGTCGATATCGCGAAGCCGCTCGCGGCATTTCGGTTGATGGAGGGGCTGAACGCTCTGGTGAAGCCGGCACCGGTGTCGGTGCTGGCGTGCGAGGTAGTCGATGACGATTGGCATGCGCGATTTTCGTGCGTCGGGCGGTCGTACGAGTACCGGATCGTCAACCGGCGCTCGCCGTTGACGTTCGAGGCTGGGCTGGCTTGGCAGGTGCCTCAGTTGCTGGATGCGGACGCGATGGCGGAGGCCGCGGGGGCGCTGGTCGGGCGGCATGACTTCACGACGTTTCGGTCCGCGCATTGCCAGGCGGATAGTCCGGTGAGGACTTTGGACCGGCTCGAGGTGGTGCGGGGGGGGGAGCGGCTGTTCGTCTACGCGGCGGCGCGGTCGTTCCTGCATCATCAGGTGCGGTCGATGGTCGGATGCCTGGCGCTGGTGGGTATGGGGCGTTGGGCGGTTGGCGATGTTGCGGCTGCGCTCGAAGCGAAGGATCGGGCGATGCTGGGGCTGAATGCACCGCCTGACGGTCTGTTCTTCGTGAGTGCGGTCTACCCGTAGAAAGCGTGTTCCCCCGCGAAGGCGGGGGCCCAGTCTGGGCCTCCGCCTTCGCGGGGGAACAATCTTCTGAAACTATCGGACGAACTTCGCGGCGAGTTCGACATGCGTCGACCATCGGAACTGGCCGACCGGCTTGATCCAGTCGATCCGCCAACCCGCGTCGCACAACTCCTTCGCATCGCGCGCGAAGCTCGCCGGATTGCAGGACACATAGGCGATCACCGGCGTCTTGCATTCCGCCAGCGCAGTCGCCTGTTCGCGCGCGCCGGAACGTGGCGGATCGATCACCACCGCATCGAAGCGATCGAGTTCGGCCACCGTCAGCGGCCGGCGATAGAGATCGCGGTGCTCCGGGTAGACCGGACGTTGCGTGCGGTGCGCGGCGGCCTTCAGCGAACCGAGCGCGTCGCGCGCGCCTTCGGCCGCGTAGACCTTGGCGGGGATCGCTAGCGTGAAGGTGCCGAGGCCGGCGAACAGGTCGGCGACCGTGCCGGGCTTGCCGATCGCTTCGAGCACGGCGGCGGTGAGCGCGGCTTCGCCATCCGGGGTCGCTTGCAGGAACGAGGCGGGCGGGAGCGGCACGGGGACGCCGCCGAGCGTGATCGTGACCGCGTCGGGCTCCCACCGCGTCTCGGGTCCGAGGCCGTCGTCGAACGCTACGCGGGCGATCTTATGGTCCTCGCAGAATTTGGTCAGCGCTTCGGCGGCGGGCAGGCCTTCGGGGGCGAAGCCGGTGATCAGGATGTCCGCGCCCTGGTCGGCGAGCGTCAGGTGGATGTCGGCGCGGCGGCGGAAATTGAGGCGCTTAAGCAGCTGGCGGAGCGGCTGGACGAGCGCGAACAGGCGCGGATCGAGGATCCAGCATTCCTTGATGTCGACGATCGTGTGCGCTTTCTCGGCGGTGAAGCCGAGCGTGATCTTGCCGCCCTTGGCCTCGGCGTGGAGCGTCGCGCGGCGGCGGCTGCGTTCGGGGGAGATGTGCGGGGTGCGGATCGGCGCGGACAGGTCCTGGCCGTCGAGCGCGGAGGCGATGCGGTCGGTGACGAACTCGGCATAGGCCTGGTCGTCGAGATGCTGGAGCTGGCAGCCGCCGCAGGTCGGGAAATGGACGCAGGGGGGAGTCTGGTGGTGCGGGCCGGGGATCACTGTGCCGTCGGCGGCGAGCGTGTCGCCGGGTGCCGAGAAGGCGGCGTGGCGTCCGTCGGCGGTCATGCCGTCGCCGCGCGCCGCGACGCGGACGATGGTGTTGGTTGTGTCGGAGGTCATTTCAGAAGTCATAGCGACGCTCTGGCCGACCTTAGTGCTTCCGCCAAGTCGTCGGCGATGAAAGCCGCGCCCAATCGGCGGGCAGCGTCACCGTGGAGCCACACTCCGGCGCAGGCTGCGTCGAGGAGATCGAGCTTGGCGGCGAGCATCGCGCCGATCGCGCCGGCGAGGACGTCGCCGGTGCCGGCGGTGGACAGCCAGTCGCTGGCCCCCTGCGCGATGCGGACGCGGCCGTCGGGAGCGGCGATGACGGTGTCGGCGCCTTTGAAAACGACGATGGCATTGGCGCGGGTGGCGGCGTCGCGGGCTCGGGTGATCTTGTCGGCATCGGATTTGCCGAAGAGCGCGTCGAACTCGCCGGCGTGGGGGGTGAGGATGATGGGAACCGTCAGCGCCTTGATGCGATTGGGGTCGACCAGGCGGAGCGCGTCGCCGTCAATGATCAACGGGTGGCCTGCGTTCAGCGCGGCTTCGAGACGGATTTTGGCGGTGTCGTCGCGGCCGAGGCCGGCGCCGATCACGAGTGCGCCGATCCGGTCGTTCGCGAGCGCGTGGTCGGAGAACGGCGTGCGGACGAGGGCGTGCGGCGGGCCTTGGCTGTCGCCGAGCAGCGTTACGTAGCCGGCGCCAGCACGCATCGCTGCAAGGGCTGCGAGGTCCGACGCGCCGGACATGGTGCCGGCGACGATCGCGACCATGCCTCGGGTATATTTGTGGGAGTCTGGGCCCGGGGTCGGGAGGATTGGGGTTTTAAGGACTTCGGCTTGGCTGAGCGTAGGGACGCCGATGTCGAGCAGGCGAAGCTCGCCGCAATAGCGCGCGGCGGGTTGGAGGAGGTGCGCTGGTTTTACCGCGCCGAGCGCAAGGGTGAGGTCGAAGACGGGCGGCCTGCTGAGCGCCTCCCCGGAGTCTGTGGCGAGGCCACTGGGCAGGTCGATGGCGATGCTGAGTTGAGCAGCCTTCGCGAGGGAATGAAGACACTCGACCACAGACCGTTCCCCCGCGGACGCGGGGGCCCAGGATAGGCCGTTAGGTGAGCCCTTGGGATTTAGCTGGGCCCCCGCGACCGCGGGGGAACCATCGGGGTCAGGTGGCGTACCGGCGTCGAGCGGGCGCGTGAGGCCCGTGCCGAACAGCGCGTCTACGAGAATTGGAGCGGGCTTTGCCCCCGTCAGCGTTTCGACCGAGCTTAGCCACCCTGCCCTCGCCGACTTGGCCGCATCCGTCTTGGGTTCCGACAGCGCCGCGACGCGGACCGCCACGCCCATTTCCGCCAGCACGCGGGCCGCGACGTAGCCGTCGCCACCATTGTTGCCGGGGCCGCAGAGGATCAGGACGTCGTTCGTACCCGCGAGCCGGCGGACTACCTCAGCGATCGCGGTGCCGGCGCGCTCCATCAGCGTTTCTACCGAGATGCCAGTGGCGATTACGGCGTTTTCCGCTGCGCGCATTTCGGCGGCAGTGAGGACCGGCTGGCCTTCGATACCGATCATGAGGGCTTGGTCGTACCCTTGACGGTGGCCGGGAGGCGATAGCGGTTGCCGCCCAGCGCAACCTCGATGCCGTCCCCGCCCAAGATCGTGACCTTCGCGACCTCAGCACCGTCCGCCGCGATCACACCACGACCGTCTTGCGTTACCAGCAACCGGCGGAAGGCGCCGTCGGGATGGCGGATCGTCAGGATCAGGCCATCCTTGCCCTGCGCCTGCTCGATCGTGCAGGTCGACGCGAACGCGGCGTCACCTTGCGCGCAGGCGATACGGCTGTCCCCAGCAGTTTCGGTGCGCTGCTTTGCCGCGACCTGTTCGCTGCTCGGCTGCCCCCGCCCGCACGCTGAGAGCGGGAGCGAGAGAAGCGTGGCAACCGCCAGTATTTGCTTAGATATCCGCGTAGACATGGGTTTCGGCTGCGGCTCCAGGGTGCGTGACGGCACCCTTGTACGCGGGGCCGACGGTCTTCGCATAGCGCCAGAGTGCGCCCGAGCCGTAATCGTTGGTGCGCGGCACCCACGCGGCACGGCGCGCGGCCATCACGTCCTCGGGCACGTCGAGGTCGATCGTGCCGGCTTCGGCGTCGATGTGGATGACGTCGCCATTCTCGACCAGCGCGATCGGACCGCCGTCCGCCGCTTCGGGGCCGACATGGCCGATGCAGAAGCCGCGTGTGCCGCCCGAGAACCGCCCGTCGGTGATCAGCGCGACGCTCTCGCCCATGCCGAGGCCGTAGAGCGCGGCGGTGGTCGACAGCATCTCGCGCATGCCGGGGCCGCCCTTGGGGCCTTCGTAGCGGATGACGATGACTTCGCCCTCATTGATCTCGCGCTTTTCGACGGCGGCGAAGGTGTCCTCCTCGCAATCGAACACGCGCGCCGGGCCCGAGAACTGGAGGCGGTGCATGCCGGCGACCTTAACGATCGCGCCGTCGGGCGCGAGACTGCCGCGCAGGCCGACGACGCCGCCGGTGGGGGTCAGCGGGGTCTTGATGTCGTAGATGACCTTCTGGTCGGGGTTCCACGTCACCTGGTCGATGTTCTCGCCCAGCGACTTGCCGGTCACCGTCAGGCAATCGCCGTTCAAGAAACCACCGGCGAGCATCGTCTTCATCAGCATGTAGACGCCGCCGGCCTCGTACATGTCCTTGGCGACGTACTTACCACCGGGTTTGAGGTCCGCGATGTACGGCGTTGTCTTGAAGATCTCGGCGACGTCGAACAGGTCGAATTCGATACCGGCTTCGGACGCCATCGCGGGGAGATGCAGCGCGGCGTTGGTCGAGCCGCCGGTCGCGGCGACGACGCGGGCGGCGTTGATGAACGCCTCGCGCGTGCAGATGTCGCGCGGGCGGATATTATCGGCGAGACAGTCCATGACCTGCGCGCCGGCCGCCACGGCGATCTGTTCGCGCGTGGTGTAAGGTGCGGGCACCATGTTGCTGTTCGGGATCGACAAACCGATCGCTTCCGCGACGCAGGCCATCGTGTTCGCGGTGTACTGGCCACCGCACGCGCCATGGCCGGGGCACGCGACCTTCTCGATCGCGTGGACCTCCGACAGCGGGCACGCGCCAGCAGCGTATTTGCCGACGATCTCGAACACGTCGACGACGGTGACGTCGCGGTCCTGATAGCGGCCCGGCAGGATCGAGCCGCCATAGACGAACACCGACGGGATGTTGAGGCGGAGCATCGCCATCATCATCCCCGGCAGCGACTTGTCGCAGCCCGCGAACCCAACCAGCGCGTCGTAGCAATGGCCGCGGACCGAGAGTTCGACCGAGTCGGCGATGACTTCGCGGCTGACCAGCGAGGCCTTCATGCCCTGATGGCCCATCGCGATGCCGTCCGTGACGGTGATCGTGTTGAACCGGCGCGGCATGCCGCCGCCCTGGATGACGCCGGCCTGCGCAGCGTCGGCCTGCGCGTCGAGCGTGGTGTTGCAGGGCGCGGAGTTGTTGCCGGCGGACGCGAGCGCGACGAACGGGCGCGCGATCTGCTCCTCATCGAGGCCCATCGCGTAGTAATAGCTGCGGTGCGGGGCGCGCTCGGGGCCAACGGAGACGTGGCGGCTCGGCAGGCGCGATTTATCGAATGTGCGGGTCATGGCGAACGCCTATGTCGCGGGAGAGGGTATTTGCGCAAGAGAGTTGCGTCGATTTTTGCGTGCGGCTTGCTCCCTTCTGCGTCATCCCCGCGCAGGCGGGGATTCAGATCGGCAACGGTCGGCAATTTTCACACCAGAATCCAATACCACGAACGATGGGGTGCTTGGCTCTGGGTCCTGACTTTCGTCAGGATGACGGAAGGGCGAGGTCGACCAAACTCTCATCCCATCCCTAATGGGAAGGGGCGTTAGAGGCCTTCGAGGGCCTTCGCGACGCCGTCCATCGTGAAGGGCTTCTGCAACCGGGGGCGGTCGCGGAATTCGGGAGCGACGCCATCATCGCCGCCGCCGGTGGCGAAGACGAACGGGACGCCCTTTGCCGCCAGCGCCTCGGCGACCGCGGTGCTCTTCTCGCCGCCACGCAGGTTCACGTCGAGGATCGCGCCATCTACGCCACCTTCTTCGATCCGCTTCAAGGCATCGGCGACGGTGTCGACCGAGCCTGCGACTCCCTTGTCCAATACCTCGAGGAAATCCTCCAGCATCATGGCGATCAACGGTTCGTCCTCGACGATGAGAATCTGTTGGGTAGCGGTCATATTTCTCGCATAGTCGGGATTGTTACGACTTGCCAACATCTTGTTCGAGTCAGCGTGCGGCAAGCACGTCTCGTGCCGCTTCGGCTAATTCGTGCACCGAGAACGGCTTGGGCAGGAACGCGACGTTGTCCAGATCGATCGACTTGCGCAACTGCTCCTCGGCGTAGCCCGACATGAAGAGGATCGGCAGGTCGGGGAATTTCTCGCGCGCGTGGCGCACCATCGTCGGGCCATCCATCTGCGGCATGACGACGTCGCTTATGAGCAGGTCGGGGCGGCCGTGTTTCTCCAGCACTTCCAGCGCGATCTCGCCGTTTTCCGCGGTCAGCACTGTGTATCCCTGCCGCGTGAGCGCGCGCTCGGCGACGGCGCGGACCATGTCCTCGTCCTCGACCAGCAAGATCGTGCCCGTGCCCCACAGGTCGACTGGCTTCGGTGTGGGCTTGATGACCACGGGGCGAGTCGCGGCGGGCGCCGAATGAACCGGCAGGTACATCGAGAAGGTCGCGCCCTGCCCCGGCTTGCTGTCGGCGAAGATGTAGCCGCCCGACTGCTTGACGATGCCATAGACGGTCGAGAGGCCGAGCCCGGTGCCCTTGCCGAATTCCTTGGTGGTGAAAAACGGCTCGAAGATCTTGGGCAGTACGTCGGGCGGAATGCCGGTGCCGGTGTCCTGGACGATCAGCGCGGTATAGTCGGCGACGGGCAGGATGTCGGACGCCATCTCGCGCACTTCGGACGCGGGGACGGCGCGCGTCGTTATCGTCAGCACGCCGCCGCCGCGCGCGTTCGCCGAGACGATCGCGTCGCGCGCGTTGACCGCGAGGTTGACGACGACCTGCTCCAGCTGGCCGGGATCGGCCCGGACCGGGCCGAGATTGCGGCCGTGCGTCATGTCGAGGCGGACGTTCTCGCCCATCAGCCGCTTGAGCAGGTTGGACACCTCCGACACGACGTCGGGGAGTTGGAGGATCTGTGGGCGGAGCGTCTGCTGGCGCGAGAAGGCGAGCAGTTGGCGGGTCAGGCTGGCGGCGCGGTTCGAGTTGGTGCGGACCTGCTGGATGTCGTCGTAATCGCTGTCGCCGGGCGAATGGCGCATCAGCATCAGGTCGCAGTGGCCGATGATCGCGGTGAGAATGTTGTTGAAATCATGCGCGACGCCGCCCGCGAGCTGGCCGACCGCCTGCATCTTGGTGGCCTGCGCCACTTCACGCTTGAGGCGGCTCTCCTCGCTATTGTCCTTGAGGCTGAGCAGCACGGCGGCGTCGCCGAGCCCGCGTGCGCCGGCGATGGTGAGCGCGACCGGCTCGTCGGGGTGATCCTTGAGGCGGACGGCCATGTCCGCGGAATGCGTCGCGCCGTTCGCGAACTTGCGGATCGCGTCGGCGACCGCGGCCTTGTCCTCGCGGACGACGAGGTCGCCCGGATAGAGCGGAGGGGCGACTGCATTGACGCCGGCGGCGCGCAGGAACGAGTCGTTCATCTGCAGGAAGCGCCCGTCGCGGTCGACCAGCGCCATGCCGAACGGCATCATGCTGACGAGGCTGCGGACGTGTGCGGAGGCGCTGGCGCCTAGTGCGGGGGCGTTCTCCTCCTCGTCGAGCAGCGCGACCAGCACGGGCGCGTCGTCGCCGTCGAGGAACGGGATCTGGAGGACGCGGAGCGGCGTGCCTTCGAGGCCTTCGCGTTCGAAGCGGACGAGGCCGCGGCTGTCGGTGATGAGGAAACGCGCGAAATCGCGGCCTTCGATCGTATCGTATTCGTCGCCGCACGCCCGCGCCCGGAGGACACGGTTGGCGGTGCGGATGCGGCCGTCGGGGGAGAGCAACGCGGCCATGATGCCGCTGCCGCCGAGCCGGTCTCCGGTCGGACCCGTCAGCAGCGCGGCGAGCGTCTCGGCAAGGTCGTGTTCCTGCGCGGTGACAAAGCGCCAGACGAGCATGTCGGCATCGTCGCCGGCGCGCGCGATCTGCGCGGACAGGCAGACGTTGCGGGCGTTCAGCCGCTCGACCTGTGCGGTGCCGTCGCGCCAGGCGGAGCGGCCGGCGTCGGCGAGTGCTGCGTTGCCGGCTTCGTCGAGCGGCAGGCCGGGGGGCGTCGGGAAGCCTTCGAACAGCGCTTCGTAGGCGTCGTTGGCGCAAACGAGGCGCCCGGCGCGGTCGGTGATCGCGAGTGCGTCGGTGCCGGCTTCGGCGACGGTGCGGGTGAGGTCCCAGTCGACCGGGCGCGGCGCGTCTTTGGCGACGGGGTTGAGCAGGCGCCAGGCGATCAGCGCGCCGATGACGATGACAGCGGCGGCGAAGAACCCGGCGGCGGCGATCCAGCTGCCGACGAGCAACAGCACGATCGTGGCGGCGGCGGCGCCCGAGGCTATGGCGACGAGCGCCGCGTTGCGGGCGGGGGTGGGTAGAGCGAGCGATGCCATTGGCGACGTCATCCGCTCAAGCGGGGTTGGGCGTCAAGCGATGCGTGTGATGGGGGTGGCGCTAACTCTGATCCCGCCGCTTCTAGAAACGGCACCACCCCGGCGAAGGCCGGGGCCCAATTGGAAAGGTGGTAATAACGAAGCGCCGTCCGTCGTCAAAACCGTCCCCCAGTTGGGCCCCGGCCTTCGCCGGGGTGGCGGCTATGATAGCTCGGTCACAATCACATCGCCCCTACCGTTCCCCCGCGGAGGCGGGGGCCCAGGGTTACGGGTGTTGGTGTTTGTGATTCCTAGGCCCCCGCCTCCGCGGGGGAACCAGAAGTGTGCGATCCGTCCCTTACCAGATCCGAACGCGCTGCTCCGGTGTCAGGTACAGCTTCTGCCCGGCGGTCGGCTTGTACGCCGCGTACCAGGGGTCGAGGTTGCGGACGACCCACGCGCGCTGCTGCGACGGCGAGTGAGGATCGGTCAGCAAGCGGTTACGAAGGTTGGCTTCCCGGTAGTTGCGACGCCACACCTGCGCCCAGCCGAGGTAGAAGCGCTGGTCGCCGGTGAACCCGTCGAGGACGGGCGCGGTCTTGCCTCCCAATGCCGTGTGGTACGCGTCGTACGCGACAGTGAGGCCGGCGAGATCGGCGATGTTCTCGCCCATCGTCAGCTGGCCCTTCACGTGCATGCCGGGCAGCGGTTCGTACGCGTCATACTGCGCGCCGAGCTTGCCGGTGAGCGCCTTGAAGCCGGCGATGTCCTTGGCCGTCCACCAGTCGGTGAGCTGGCCCTTCGCATCGTATTTCGAGCCCTGGTCGTCAAAATGATGGCTCAGTTCGTGGCCGATCACCGCGCCGATGCCGCCGTAATTGACCGCGTCGTCGGCCTTCGGATCGAAGAACGGCGGCTGCAGGATCGCGGCGGGGAAGACGATCTCGACCATGCCGAAATTGGCATAGGCGTTCACCGTCATCGGCGTCATGCCCCATTCCCAACGCTGCAAGGGCTTGCCGAGCTTGGAGATATTATCCTGGTGCTGCCATTCGTTCGCGCGCCATTCGTTGCCGAACGCATCGCCCGAGGTGATCGTCAGGCCGGAGAAATCCTTCCACTGGCTTGGATAGCCGATCTTCGGCGTGAAGGCGGCAAGCTTGGCGTGCGCCTTGACCTTGGTCTCGGGCGCCATCCATTCGAGCTTGTCGATCCGGCGGCCCATCGCGGCGAGCACGTTCTTAACGAGCTTATCGGCCGCGGCCTTGGTCTCGGGCGGGAAATACTGCGCGACGTAGAGCTTGCTGACCTCGTCATCGAGCGCGCCGGAGGTGAACTGGACGCCGCGCTTCCAGCGGGCCTCCTGCTCGGGCGTGCCGCCGAGGACGGTGCCGTAGAACGCGAACTGCTCGGCGTCGAACGCCTTGGGGAGGACGTCGGCATAGCCGTCGAGCGAGCGGAGGATCAGCTGGTCTTTCAGCACGCCGATCGGCGCGGTCGAGACGAGCTTGGCGATACCGGTGATCGCGGAGGGCTGCGCGACGATGACGGTCGGGACGGGCGTGCCGATGCCCTTGAAATACGCGGCGAAATCGAAGCCGGGTGCGCGCTTGGCGAGATCGGCGACGGTCATCTTGTTGTAGGTCTTGGTGGCGTCGCGGCTGTCGACGCGGGTCCAGCTGACCTTGGCGATCTCGGTCTCGAACGCGAGCAACGCGGTGGCGCGCGCCTCGGCATTGGGTTCGCCGGCGAGGGTGAGCATCTTGACGATGTGCGCGCGGTAGGCGTTGCGCGCCTCGACCAGCTTGGCGTCGGTGCTAAGGTAGTAATCGCGGTCGGGGAGGCCGAGGCCGGACTGGCCGAGCGAGAGCGCGTATTGCTCAGGCTGCTTGTCGTCCTGGCCGACGCCACCGCCGAACGGGCCGCCGATGCCGGCGCGGTCTGCTTCGGCGAGGAGGGCGGGATAGCCAGCGCGGTCGTTCAGCGCTGCGATCTTGCCCAGCCAAGGCTTGATTGGGGCGAGGCCCTTGCCTTCGATCGTGCCGGTGTCGAGGAACGTCGCATAGGCGCGGCCAATCTTCGAGTTGGGGTCCTTCGCGGCGGTGTCGAGGATGCCGCGGGTGCGCGTCTCGGACAGGTCGGACAGGAGATTGAACGAGCCGTAGTTCGACTTGTCGGCGGGGATCGGGGTGTTCTTGGACCAGCTGCCGTTGGCGAAGGTGTAGAAGTCGTCGCCGGGCTGGACGGACTTGTCCATGCCCTTCTCGTCGAAGCCGAACGTTCCGTATTGCGCGCCGGTCGGGGCTGCGGGTTCAGAGGTTTGCGAGATGGCGGCGGTGACGCCGGTGATGGCGGTTGCGGCGAGCAGGCCGGCGACGATGAACGACTTCATGTTTCTCTCCAAACTTCGTCATCCTGACGAAAGTCAGGATCCAGAGCCAACCGCGTGACGTGCGTGGCTCTGGATCCTGGGTCGAGCCCAGGATGACGGGGCTCTATGGAACGGGGTCAGTTACCAGATGCGGACGCGGTTGGCGGGGGCGAGGTAGCTCTTCTCGCCCGGCTTGGCGCCGAATGCGGCATACCAGGGGTCGAGGTTGCGGACTGTCAGGACGCGCTGGTGGCCCGGCGAGTGTGGGTCGGACAGCAGCGTCTGCTGGAGCGCGGCGTCGCGGAACTTGGTGCGCCAGACCCCCGCCCAGCCATAATAGAAGCGCTGGTCGCCGGTGGTGCCGTCGATGATAGGCGCGGGCTTGCCGCCGAGCGACTTGTGATACGCGTCGTAGGCGACCGTCAGGCCCGCCAAGTCGGCGATGTTCTCGCCGAGTGTCAGGCCGCCCTGGATGTGCTGGCCGGGGAGCGGTTCGTACGCGTCGTACTGCTTTACGAGCGCGTCGGTGAACACCTTGAAGCGCGCCACGTCCTGTGGCGTCCACCAGTCGGTGAGCTTGCCGTTGAGGTCGTATTTGCGGCCCTGGTCGTCGAAGTGATGGCTGATCTCGTGACCGATCACCGCGCCGATGCCGCCGTAATTGACCGCCGGGTCCGCCTTCGGATCGAAGAACGGCGGCTGGAGGATCGCGGCCGGGAAGACGACCTCGTTCATCGTCGGGTTGGCATAGGCGTTGATCGTCATCGGCGTCATGAACCACTCAGCCCGATCGATCGGCTGGCCGAGCTTCTTCAGGTCGCGATCATATTCGAACGCGTTGGCGCGCGCGACGTTACCGACGAGATCGCCGCGCTGGATCTGGAGTGCGGAATAATCGCGCCACTTGTCGGGATAGCCAATCTTGGGCGTGAAGGCAGCGAGCTTGGCGAGCGCCTTGGTCTTGGTCTCGGGCGCCATCCATTCGAGGTTCCGGAGGCGCTCGCCCATCGCGGCGATGACGTTCTTGACGAGATCGTCCGCCGCCGCCTTCGACGCGGGCGGGAAATACTTGGCGACGTACTGCTGGCCGATCGCCTCGCCCATCGCGCCCGACACGGTCGAGACGCCGCGCTTCCAGCGGACCTGCTGCTCGGGCGTGCCCGACAGGGTGGTGCCATAGAACGCGAAGTTGGTCTTGTCGAAATCGCTCGACAGATACGGCGCGTACGAGCGCAGCACCTTGAGCATCGCATAGTCCTGCAGGACGTTGATGGGCGTGTCAGCGAAGACCTTCGCCTCGCCGGTCACCGCGCTCGGCTGCGCGACGAGGTAGAACGGACGACCGGTGACGCCCATCGCGGTCATGTACTGCGCCCAGGGGAAGCCCGGCGCTTTCGCGGCGAAGTCGGCGGCGGTCCACTTGTTGTAGGTCTTGTCGGCGTCGCGGCTCTCGATCCGCGTCCAATGCGCGGTCGCGAGGCCCTTCTCCATGTTGAAGACGGCGGCGGCGCGGGTGGCGGCGTTGGGCTCGCCGGCGAGCGTGAGCATCCGCGTCAGATACGCCTGGTACGCGGTGCGGATGGTGGCGAGCTTGGCGTCGTCCTTGAGGTAGTAATCGCGGTCGGGGAGGCCGATGCCGCTCTGGCCGAGGCTGACGACATAGGTGGTCGGATCCTTGTCGTCCTGCTGCACGCCGACGCCGACGAGACCGCCGACGCCCTGGCGCTGGAGCTTGGCGATCTCGGTGACGAGCGCGGTCTTGTCCTTGGTCGCCTTCAGCGCGGCGAGCATCGGGTTGACCGGCGTTGCGCCCTTGGCGTTGACCGCGGCCTCGTCCATGAAGCTGGAATAGAAATCGCCGACCTTGTCGCCGGGCGTCTTCGCGGAGACGTCGAGGATCGTGCGAGTGCGTTCGAGCGACAGGTCCTGAAGGACGTGGAACATGCCGTAGGACGAGCGATCTGCGGGGATCGGCGTCGTCTTCACCCAGCCGCCGTTCGCGTAATCGAAGAAGTCAGTACCCGGCGTCACGCTGGTATCGCGGCCGGCCATGTCGAAGCCGAAATCGCCGATCTGCGGCTTGTTGGCGTCCTTGGCGGCGATAGGGCCTTTGGCAGCCTTGGCGAGGGTCGGCGACGGGGTGTTCGTTTGGGCGAAGGCCGATGCGGCGGACGCGAGCAGGATCACGGTAACAATCGACTTACGCATCAAGAACCTCGGAGAAAGATCTTCAGGATGCGGTGTGTTCTACGCCGATAGGACGGTCCGTCAATTCCAACCGGTGTCAAATGTTACGAAACATTGCTGGCACGATTGTCGTGGCGGTGCCGCCACTTGCGCGCGATCCACAGCCGCCAGCCGAGCGCACTGAGCGCATAGCCACCAACCGAACAGACGACCGTGATGACCAGCAGACCGAGCGCGGTGGCGGGGCCAGCCTGCATCAGCCACGGGATCCACTCGGTGCGCGCCGCGGCATCCGCGACGGGCTGGCCGGGGACATGATCGTCGAGCCGCAGCATCGACGAGCCAATCCAGTAGGCCGCGATCCAGAGCGGAGGCGTCGTCAGCGGGTTGGTGATGAAGGTGGTCAGCGCCGCCGTCGGCACGTTGGCGCGGAACGGGAGCGCGAAGATCGCGGCGACGGGCGTCTGAGCGACCGGGATCAGGATGCCCGCGACCATGCCCAGCGCGACGCCGCGCGGCACCGAGCGGCGCGTGAAACGCCACAGTTCGGGCGCGAGCACGCGGTGCGCGACCGGGCGAAGGAGACGATTTTTCTCCATCGATTCGCGGGTCGGCAGATTACGATGCGACCACGCCGCGAGACGCCCGAATATGCTCAAGACGATAGGATCATCGACACCGGCGCCACGTCGGTTATCCGCGATCCCGCATGATCCGGCCCTGCTCGCGCTTCCAGTCCTGTTCCTTCACCGAGTCGCGCTTGTCGTGGTTCTGCTTGCCCTTGGCGAGCGCCAGTTCGATCTTCGCGCGGCCCTTCGAATTGAAGTAGATCATCAGCGGCACGAGGGTCATGCCCTGGCGCGCGACCGCACCGAACATCTTGTTGATCTCGCGCTCGTGGAGCAGCAATTTGCGCGGGCGCTTGGGCTCGTGGTTGAAGCGGTTGCCGTGGCTGAATTCGGGGATGTTCGAATTCACCAGGACGACGTTCTTGCCCTTCACCTCGGCATAGGCCTCGGCGATCGACCCTTCGCCGCCACGCAGCGCCTTCACCTCGGTGCCGGTGAGCGCGATGCCCGCCTCGAACACCTGCTCGATGTAATAATCATACCGCGCGCGCCGGTTCTCGGCGACGATCTTGGTCTTCTCGAAGGTCGGGGGTTTGGGACGTGCCATGGGACGCACGATGTAGGGGGTCGGAGGGCTTAGGGGAAGCGGTGGTGGTGTTTGCGCTTCCGTTTATTCCCCTGCGCGCCGTCATCCTGACGAAAGTCAGGACCCAGGATACGGAACGGTGCCCTGCTTGGCTCTGGGTCCTGACTTTCGTCAGGATGACGGAGTAGGGTTCAGGCCAGACCGGCGTGCGCCAAGGCGGCATCGACCGCAGCGCGCGAGGCCTCACCGGCGGGGGTCATCGGCAGGCGGAGCGTCTCCGGGAAGCCAGCCCGCACCTTCGTCATCGCGTACTTCACCGGACCCGGCGAGGCGTCGGTGAACAGCGCTTCGTGCAACGGATAGAGCCGATCCTGATACGCCAGCGCCTTGACGAAATCGCTGGCCTGGCACGCCGCCTGGAACTCCGCGCACAGCTTCGGCGCGACGTTCGCGCTTACCGAAATGCACCCGGTGCCGCCCATCACGTTGAACGCCAGCGCGAGGTCGTCATTGCCCGACAGCTGGCAGAAATCCGGTCCGCACGACGCACGATGCTGAGAGACGCGGGCGAGGACGCCGCTGGCATCCTTAACGCCGACGAACACGTCCGGGGACGCCGCGACGATCCGCGCTAAGGTCGCTGGCTGGATATCCGTCACCGTCCGCGCGGGCACGTTGTAGAGGATGATCGGCAGCGGAGTCGCCTGCGCGAGCGCTTCGAAATGGCGGAAGATGCCCTCCTGCCCTGGCCGGTTGTAATAGGGCGGGACCATCAGCGCGGCATCTGCACCGGCCTCTTTCGCAGCGCGCAAATTGGCCGAGGCGACACGCGTGTCGTTCGAGCCCGCGCCGGCGATGACGGGGACGCGGCCCTTCGCCTGGTCGACGCACACGCGGACGACGTGGAAATGCTCGTCGTACGACAGGGTCGCCGCCTCGCCAGTCGTCCCGCACGCGACCAGCCCCGACGAGCCCTCGACGATCTGCCACTCGATGAAGTCGCGATAGGCGGGTTCGTCGAAGCTGCCGTCGGCGGCGAACGGCGTGACGAGCGCCGGAATAGATCCTGAAAACATGCGGTGGCCTGCGGTCCTGTTGCGCCGGATGTCTTGCAAAATCCGGATTTCGTTCAGGACAGATACGGGTTCGGGGCGTATGCTGTCCACATGGTAGCATCGATGTTTAAAACGAGCCTTCTCCTTGCAGTCGTGGCGGGGACGGTCGCCGCGTCGGGAGGTGGGCAGCAGACGCTGGATCGCTACAGCACGCAGTTGGCCAATATGGGGCCCAATGCTCAGCCGATGGCAACGGATGGCGCGATTGCCTCGACCATCGCGCAGTGGCGGGCGTTGCAGCAGACCGACGCACTGCCGTTCGACAGCTATGCGGGCTTCCTGATGGCGCATCCGGGCTGGCCTAACGAAACGGCGAACCGGCGTGCCGCGGAGCGCAAGGCGGCGACCGGATCGCCGACCAGCGTCGTCGCGTTTTTCCGTCGCTATCCGCCGCAGTCCGCGTCGGGCGGCGTTGCCTATGCGCGGGCCTTGCAGGCGACGGGCGCGCGCGATCAGGCCTATGCGGCGGTGCGGACGGCGTGGCGGAGCGCCGGCCTGACGCCGACCGACGAGGCGATGGTCGTGTCGGGCTTTCCGGGTGCGCTGACGCCGGACGATCAGGATGCGCGGATGGATGCGCTGTTGTGGGCTGGCCAGACCGGCGCGGCGCAGCAGCAACTAGTGTGGACGAGCGCGGCGCGGCGACCGATCTTCGAGGCGCGGCTCGCGTTCCGGACGAATGCGCCGAACGCGTCGGATATCTCGGCTTCGACGCAGACCCTCTATGCGAACGACGCGGGGTATGTCGCGGACCGGGCGCAGTGGTTGCGTAATTCGGGGGCGAGCCCGTCGGCGCGGGCGTGGCTGGCGCGGCCCCGGTCATTGGTGACGCGGCCGGGGAATGCCGCCGAGTGGTATGAGGT
The DNA here is from genome assembly GCF_004795835.1 of Sphingomonas sp. PAMC26645. Classification (NCBI taxonomy): domain Bacteria; kingdom Pseudomonadati; phylum Pseudomonadota; class Alphaproteobacteria; order Sphingomonadales; family Sphingomonadaceae; genus Sphingomonas; species Sphingomonas sp. PAMC26645. The sequence continues at coordinate 1,833,150 of NZ_CP039249.1, read as the reverse complement.
GCTCGTCACCAACGCGAACGGTGCGGCGAACGACGGCCAGTACCAGGTCGCCTACGACATCGCGCGGCAGATCGACGATGCGTATCCGTATGGCGCGGACATCGCGGCGAAATCCTATGCCGAGCGCGACGAATATACCAATCTCGCCTGGCTCGGCGGACGCGTGGCGATGAAGCAGCTCGGGCGACCGGCGGATGCGATGACGCTGTTCGACCGGTACGCGAAGGGATCGCGCTCGCCTCAGGTCCGGTCGAAGGGGTATTATTGGGCGGGGCGTGCGGCGGAGGCGGCCGGGTTGGCACCTCAGGCGGCGGCGTTCTACGGCCAGGCGGCGGGGTACCGCGATCAATATTACGGGCAGCTGGCGAACGAGCGCACCGGGCGTGCGCTGGTCGCGCCGCCGTCGGTTGCTTCGGTGGCGATCGATCCGGCGACGCGCGCGGCGTTCGATCGGCGCGAGACGGTGCGCGCGGTCAAGTTCCTCGGGCAGATTGGCGACTGGCAGGACCAGACCGCGTTCGTCCGCCAGATCGCAGCGGATGCGACGACCGACACCGATCACTTGCTCGCCGCCGAACTGTCGAAGAGCATCAACCGGCCGGATCTTGGCGTGATGATCGGGCGGAGTGCGCTGGCGAACGGCCTGAGCGATTATTCCGCGGTCGGCTTTCCGATGGTGGCGGTGCCGGCGGGGTATGAGGACAACTGGACGATCATCCACGCGATCTCGCGGCAGGAGAGCCAGTTCGATCGCGCCGCGGTGTCGCATGCGGGTGCGCGCGGGCTGATGCAGCTGATGCCGGCGACCGCGCGTGAGCAGTCGGGGAAGATCGGGCTGGCGTACAACCAGGCGGCGCTGACGACCGATCCGAACATGTCGATCATGCTGGGGTCGAGCTATTTCCAGCGGGTCTACGCCAATTACGGCAGTTATCCGCTGGCGGTGGCGGCGTATAATGCGGGCGGCGGCAACGTGAACAAATGGCTCCGCGCGAACGGCGATCCGCGGACCGGGGCCGTGGACATGGTCGATTGGGTCGAGGCGATCCCGTACCAGGAGACGCGCAACTATGTGCAGCGCGTACTGGAAAATGCGGTGGTGTACGACCTGATGAACCCCGCGCGGGCGAAGAGCCGGGGAGCAGCGCGGTTGTCGTGGTATCTGGGGAAGAACCGGCCGGGTTGAGGTCTCGCTACCGCATAAGATTGTTCTCCCGCGAAGGCGGGAGCCCAGACTGGGCTCCCGCCTTCGCGGGAGAACATGGTAGGCAAGCGCATGGATCGCCCCAACTACATAACCCCCTCCGGCTACGCCGTACTTCGCACCGAATACGAGCAACTCCTGTCGACCGAGCGCCCTGCCTTGGTCGAAGTCATCTCGTGGGCGGCGGGTAACGGCGACCGGTCCGAGAACGGCGACTATATCTACGGCCGCAAGCGCCTGCGCGAGATCGACCGCCGGCTCGGCTGGCTGTCGAAGCGGATGAAGGCGGCCAAGGTCGTTGACCCGGCGGCGCAGGAAGACCGCACGCGCGTCTGGTTCGGCGCGTGCGTGACGGTCGCCGACGAGGATGACGTCGAGCGGGTCCTGAGCTTGGTTGGCGACGACGAGACCGACGCGAGCAACGGGCGGATCGGCTGGAACTCGCCATTCGCACGCGCCTTGCGCGGCGCTGCGATCGGCGACGTGCGCCGGGTGGATTTGCCCGCTGGCGAGCGCGAATATGAGGTGATGGCGATCGAGTATCCCTGACCTCCTGATCCTCCCCCGCAAGGGGGAGGTGGCTGGCCTTTGCCAGACGGAGGGGGAGGAAAGGGCAACGGTCGTTGCGCCTACCTCCCCCTCCGTCACCTGCGGTGCCACCTCCCCCTAGCGGGGGAGGATCGTGAGTTGCCCGTCAACGATGCGTTTCGATCTACGCGAATTGACCTCGGCCCGCCTCCGTGTGACGTTTCGCCCACGCAACGACTCCGAGGATACCCCATGCCGATACCCGCCACCTGGTCCAGCCGCCTGCTCAGCGTCATGCGCATCGTCGTCGCGCTGGTGTTCTTCAGCCACGGCATCTCAAAATTCTTCGGCCTGCCCCCCTTCCCGATGCCGATGAATCCGTTGCTGACGGTCGCCGGCGCGCTCGAAGTCGTCGGCGGCGGGCTGTTGATCATCGGCCTGTTCACACGGCCGGTCGCGTTCGTGCTGTCGGGCATGTCCGCGGTCGCGTATTTCATGGCGCACATGCCGAAGGGCCCCTTCCCGATCGCCAATGGCGGCGAGGCGGCGGTGCTCTACTGCTTCGTCTTCCTGTACCTCGCTGCGGCCGGTGGCGGCGCGTGGAGCGTGGACGCGGCGCGCGCGCGGGGCTAACCTTGCGCGCATGATCGATACCACAACGCGCAACATTGCCCTTCTGATCGACGCGGACAATGCGTCCGCGGCGACCCTCGACCCGGTGCTGACCGTCCTTGCCGAACTCGGCACGGTCAACGTCCGGCGGGTCTATGGCAACTGGTCGAAGCCCGCGCTGAAGGCGTGGAGCGACATGTCGATCAAGCACGGCATCGAGCCGCAGCAGCAGTTCGACCTGACCAAGGGCAAGAACGCGACCGACATGAAGATGACGATCGACGCGATGGACCTGCTGTTCCGCGGGCGCATCGACGGCTTCGGGATCATGTCGTCGGACAGCGATTTCATGCCGCTCGCGACGCGCATCCGCCAGGACGGAATACCGGTGTATGGCTTCGGCACCAGCCGCACGCCCGAGGGATTCCGCCAGGCCTGCACGCGGTTCATCGACGTCGGCGCGCTGAACGAGACGTCGCAGGCTATGCCCGCGCCAGTGCCTGCTCCGGTGGCTGGCGAGAAGCCCGCTACGCCAGCGCCGGTCGCTCGGCCAAAGACCGCGCAGCCGATCGACGAGCAGGTGATCAAGCTGCTGATCGATGCGTACAATGCGGTGAAGCGCGACGAGAAGGGGTATGCCAGCGTCGCCGAACTCGGCCAGCTCGCGGGGAACCGGTCGAGCTTCGATGCGCGCAATTACGGGTTCAACCGGCTATCGGACCTGATCGAGACGATCCCGAACTTCCAGCATGAGCGCCGGGAAGGTGGACGTTCGTTCGTGAAACGGCTGCGGTAGGCTTCCCCCCTGGAAGGGAGGGGTCGGGGGTGGGTCGGCTTCCGCACATCCGAACGTGGGGACACGAGCCGACCTACCCACCCCCAGCCCCTCCCTTTCAGGGAGGGGAGCGCGGTTGGACTCACCCCGTCGGCTGCAACCGCCCGCCTGGCTCGCTCATGCCGTGCGCTTGTTCCTCGCTGTCGTCGGGCAACACCAGCGCGCCCTTGCGCCAGTTCCCATAGCGATAATACCACGCCGCGATCGCCAGCGTCGCGAGCGACCCCAGCGGAAAGCTCCACCACAACGCGTCCGCGCCGAGCCACGGTTTTGCGAGCAGGGCGAAGCCGATCCGCACTGGATACAGCGCGACGATCAGCGCGATCAGCGGCGCGATCACCGCGCCGTTCGCGCGGACGGTCGAGAACAGCACCATCGTCGCGCCAAACAGGATGAAGTTCCAACTCGCGATCAACTGGATATGCCGCGCGATCGGCAGCGCGGGGCTCGCGCCGCCGATGAACAGCGTCATGAACGGACGATCGAAAAGGATGACCACGCCGACCATCGCTCCGGTCAGCGCGATGTTGAAGAGCAGGCCGTACTTCGTGATGTCGCCAACCCGGTCCCAGCGCCCCGCACCGATATTCTGCGCCGCCATCGAACTGACCGCCGCGCCGATCGCGAGCGCGGGCATCTGGATATACGTCCACAGCTGCTGCGACACGGCATAGGCCGCCGCGGTATCGACACCGAGCCGGTTGACCAGCCCGACCATCGCGAGGCCGGCGGTCGACATGACGAGCATCTGCGCGCCCATCGGCAGGCCCTTCCTGACGATCGTGCCGGTCAGCGCGCGCTCAGGAATGAGGTAGCGAAGTTCGTTGCCGCGAAGCCGCAGCGGCAGGTCGCGCCTGTAGATATAGACGACCAGCCCGAGCAGCGAGACGTGGCTGGCGACCAACGTCGCCATCGCCGAACCGGCGATCCCCATCTGCGGGAACGGCCCGATGCCGGCGATCAGCAGCGGGTTGAGCCCGCTGTCGAGGATCGCGCTGAGCAGCATGAACCAGAGCGGCGTCATCGAATCGCCGGTCCCGCGCAGCCCCATCATCAGCAGCACCATCATCATCGAGGCGGGCAACCCGAGGAAGATCACGCGCAGATACGCGAGCGCGAGCGGCATCGCGTCGCCTGGGGTGGCGAGCAGGTGCAGGATCTCGGGCGCGAACACCCAGCCGAGCGCGGCGATCACGATCGCGTTACCGAGGACGAGGCCGACCGCGGACCCGAACGCGCGGCGTGCGCCCTCCAGGTCGTGGCGGCCGAAGCTCTGGCCGACGAGAATAGTCGCTGCCATGCCGAACCCGAACACCGCGCCGAAGGTAAGGAACATGATGATGTTCGCGTTCGAGGTCGCGGCGAGCGCGCCCTCGCCGAGATAGCGCCCGACCCAGATCGCGTTGATCGAGCCGTTGAGCGACTGGAGGATGTTCGAGCCGAGCGTTGGGAGCGCGAAGGCGAGCAGCGTGCGGCCGATGTGACCGGTGGTCAGGTCGCGCTGGCCGGGTTTGCCTCGGGGGCGGTCGGCATTCGGGCTAGAGGCGTCGCGGTGAATGGAGCCGGTCTCGATGTCGGATGGAAGGTCGCTCACACAGTCTCTCCGTCAGGCCGAACTCGGTCCGGCATATACCGGCGAACGGGCAGGCGCCCTGTCATGTCGAGTGCCTAGCCGCGGAGTGAACTCCGGAACAAGCCGGTAGGTCCCGCGCGCGATGCCAGCGGGCCGTGTTTCCCCGCGAAGGCGGGGACCCAGTCTGGGCTCCCGCCTTCGCGGGAGAACAAGAAGGTGGTCGGATACTCTGCACGGCAGAGCCACCCCGCCTCAAACCGTCACCCCAGCGAAAGCTGGGGTGTCCAGGTTATCGGGTGGCGGGTGTGGTTAAGCACTGGGATACCCCAGCTTTCGTTAGGGTGACGGGTGTTTGGTTTGAGTAAGACCGAATTACACTACGCATTCCCCTCCCGCTTGCGGGAGGGGTCAGGGGAGGGTGCGACGTACGTACTGGCGTCCGGCTTCTTGGGGCACGCCCCTCCCCCAACCCCTCCCGCAGGCGGGAGGGGAGCAGGTCAGCCCAAGCGACCGAGCGCCGCCTGCAACCGCGCAGCTTCGGCAGCCTTGTCGGCATGATCCGCCTTCGCCTTCTCCACCGCTTCGGGCTTGGCGCGTTCGACGAAGCTGGCGTTGCCTAGGCGACCGGACAGCGCGTCGCGCTCCTTCTCTGCCGCTGCGATCGCCTTGGTCAGGCGGGCGCGTTCGGAGTCGAGGTCGATGACGCCTTCGAGCGGCAGGACGAACGTCGCTTCGTCGACCACGACCTGCGCCGCGCCGCCGGTGGCTTCGCCGTCGGCGTGCGTGACGCGGGCGAGACGCGCGAGCGCTGGTGCCTGGCGCTCCAGTCGCCCCAAGGTCGCTGCGTTCGCATCGCGGACGTGAAGCGGCAGGCGCGCGCCCGGCGGGACGTTCAACTCATTCCGTGCGGTGCGGATTTCCTGAACCAGGCGGATCAGCCAGTCGACTTCCTTGCTCGCCTCGGGATCGAGCGCGCGCGCGTCCGCCATTGGCCATTTCGCGACGATCAGGTCGTGATCGCGCGGGCCCATCGCGTGCCAGAGTTCCTCGGTGATGAACGGCATGAACGGGTGGAGCAGCACCAGGATCTGGTCGAGCACCCAGCCTGCGACCGCCTTCGATTCGTCATCGATGACGCCGCGCTCGTCGCCGACCATCTGTGGCTTGATGAGTTCCAGATACCAGTCGCAGAACCGGCTCCACGCGAACTGGTAGATCGCGTTGGCGGCGCCGTCGAAGCGGTAGTCGGCGAGCGCGAGGTCGACCGTCTGGACGGTCGCGATCGTCTCGGCGATGATCCACTTGTTGACCGCCAGTTCGGCGCGCGGTGCCTCCAGCGTCGTGCTGGCGACGATGCCGTTGGCCTGTGCGAACCGGGCTGCGTTCCACAGCTTGGTGGCGAAGTTGCGATAGCCCTCGACTCGCTTCTCATCCATCTTGATGTCGCGGCCCTGGCTCTCCATCGCGGCCATGAAGAAGCGCAGCGCGTCGGCGCCGTAGGTGTCGATCAGCCCGAGCGGGTTGACGACGTTGCCCTTCGACTTCGACATCTTCGCGCCGTCCGCCGCGCGGACGAGGCCGTGGAGGTAGAGCGTGCGGAACGGCACGTCCTTCATGAAGTGCAGCCCCTGCATCATCATCCGCGCGTTCCAGAAGAACAGGATGTCGAAGCCGGAAATGAGCACGTCGTTCGGGTAGCGCCCGCCCAACTGCTTCTGCTCCCTCTCCCCTGCGGGGAGAGGGTCGGGGTGAGGGGTCGTACCGGGCGCTGCGCTGCTTGGCTGCCCCTTACCCTGGCCCTCTCCCCGCAGGGGAGAGGGAACGGCACCCTCCTCGGGCCAACCGAGTGTGGCGAAGGGCCAGAGGGCGGACGAGAACCAGGTGTCGAGCACATCGGGGTCGCGGTAAATTGGCACCTTCCCCCGGTTTTGCTCGGCAAGGGCAAAGTTGCTGGAAAGTGCAGTATCCCAATCGAGATAATCGTCCTCCGTCTCGAGAAAAACGAATTCTCGATCTGGCCCATAGTATTCCGCCAGCTGCTGTTTCAGTTCTTCTTCGTCCAGTGCGACGAACGCTCTATCCGAAATAGCCGCCGTCAAGTCGGAATTGTCTGGGTCGTTGGTTGCAAGCGTCGGCCCGAACCACGCCGGAATACGATGCCCCCACCACAGCTGCCGTGACACACACCAAGGCTGGATGTTCTCCATCCAGTTGAAGAACGTCTTCTCCCAGGTCTTGGGCACGATATCGATCGCGCCGGTGCGCACCGCCTCGATCGCCGGCTGCGCGAGCGTCTTTGCGTCGACATACCATTGGTCGGTCAGCCACGGCTCGATCACCACGCCCGAGCGGTCGCCATACGGCGTCTGGATCGTGCGCGGCTCGGCGTCATGCTCTTCGCCGTCCTTGTCGACATGTGCGATCAGGAAGCCTTCGTCCTTCAGCCGCGCGACCACGGCTTTCCGCGCCTCCGCGGTCGTCAGCCCGAGCAGCTCGGCCGGGATCAGCCCGTCCGAAACCTGCACCACCCGCGCCTTCGCATCGAGCATGTTGAGCATCGATCCGGCGGCCATCCCTGCCCGCTTGCCGACCTCGAAATCGTTGAAGTCGTGGCCCGGCGTGATCTTCACCGCGCCCGAACCCAGCTCCGGATCGGCATGGTCGTCGGCGATGATCGGGATCAGGCGTCCGGTGATCGGCAGCTTCACCTGCTTGCCGATCAGCGCGATGTAGCGTTCGTCGGAGGCGTTCACCGCCACCGCCATGTCGGCGAGCATCGTCTCGGGCCGCGTGGTCGCGACCTCGATGAAGCCCGATCCGTCTTCGAGCGGATAGCGCAAATGCCAGAAGCTGCCCTTGATCTCGCGCGTCTCGACCTCGAGGTCGCTGATCGCGGTGCCGAGGCCCGGATCCCAGTTCACGAGACGCTTGTCGCGGTAAAGCAGCCCCTCCTTGTGGAGGTCGACGAACACTTTCAGGACGGCCTTCGAGAAGCCCTCATCCATCGTGAAGCGCTCGTTCGCCCAGTCCATCGAGCAGCCGAGCCGGCGGAGCTGCTGCGTGATCTCGCCGCCGCTCTCTTCCTTCCACGCCCAGACCTTCGCGACGAATTCTTCGCGCGTCATGTCCGTGCGCTTCTGCGGGGGATTGAGCGCGCCCATCTGGCGCTCAACCACCATCTGCGTCGCGATGCCCGCGTGATCGGTGCCGACCACCCACAACGCGTCCTTGCCCTTCAGCCGCGCGTGGCGCGTCAGGATGTCCTGCAGCGTGTTATCGAGCGCGTGGCCGATGTGCAGGCTGCCCGTGACGTTGGGCGGCGGGTTGACGATCGTCCAGGGCTCGGCGTTCGGCCGGTCGGGGCGGAACTGGCCGCTCGCCTCCCAATGCGCATACCAGCGCGATTCGATGGAGGCAGGGTCGAAGGTTTTGGGAAGCTCGCTCATGCGCCGAGCCTTAGCGAGCGCGACGCGAGGAAACCAGCCTCGCGTCCGCGCCCGTGACTGGAGAGCCTAGGTCTGCTGGTTCATGATCTTGGCGATCTCACGCGAAACCATGTCCTCGACCATGTTGGGAAGGTTGGCGTCGATCCATTCGCGCAGCATCGGGCGGAGCATTTCGCGCACCAGGCCTTCCAGCGTGCCGTCATTGCCTGTCTCGGGTTTTACCATCATCCGCGTCAACGCCTCGAGCGGCGCGCGTGTTGCAGCGGCAGTGTGGCGCGAGACGATCGGCTCGGCCGCGGCATCGGTGGCCGGCTGCGGCTTGGCACTCGGCGCGGGCTTTGGCGATGTCATCTGGGGGGCCATTTGCGGCGCAGCGTGGCGTGGCTCGGGCGGGGTATCGGCAGCATTGAGCACCGGGGACTTGGGCGGGCGCGGCGTACGATCGGGCATGGGGTCGCTCAGTTCGAGAATCTCGTCGTCGTCATGGTCGCCGTCGAAATAGGCGGGATCCAGATCGACCGGCGCGGACGTCGCGCGCGAAGGCCGTCGCGACCGGCCGGGCGTATCGCCCTCTTCCGCGATGATGCGTTTGATCGACGAGAGGATTTCCTCCATCGACGGCTCGCCGTTGACATCCCCCATCCGGACCATCCCAAACCCCGTAGCCCCGCGCGCCCCTATTGGCGGCTCGGCGCGTCCTTACCTGTCGTCAAGGCGGGGTTCCTGTCAACCGGCGTATCGAGCAACGGGTCGTACTGCGCCTGGACCGTGGCGTTCTGCGCGGGCGACTGCGCAGTGCGGGTGGCGACCGGCACCGGCTCGCCGTCGCCACCGAAATCCCAGATCTTGTGGCGGACGCGGTTGTAGTTCGCGACCGGATCGTAGAGCACGCCGCCGTCCAACCCGAGGTCGCGCGCCTCGGCCTGGCCCATCGCGGCTAGCAGTGCGAAGCCCGCGACATACGCATCGCGCCGCGCGGTCACGAGCGTGACCTGGCTGTTGAGCAATTCCTGCTCGGCGTTGAGGATGTCGAGGATCGTGCGCGTCCCGACGCTGTTTTCGGCGCGGACGCCTTCGAGGCTGAGCTTGTTGGCGTTGACCGCGGTTTCGGACGACTGGATCACCTGTTCCGACGAGCGCCAGAAAGCATAGGCGGAACGCGCCTGGGCGATCACGTTGCGCTCGGCTGCGGTGACGTTCTCGATCGCGCGCGACTGGTACGCCTCGGCCTGGCGAACCTGCGCGGCGGGGCGCCCGCCCTGGAACAGCGGCAACGTCAACGACAGCCCGGCCTGCACCGCCTTGTTGGCGTTGGGGATGCGGTTGACGTCGTTGGGCACCGACGCGATCGAGCCGAGATAGTTGGTGTAGCTCGCGCCACCGACCGCACTGATCTGCGGAAGCCGGCTCGCACGGGCGACGCCGACATCGTAGCGGCTTGCGTCCCGCTCCTTGGCGGCGGCGATCAGCGCCGGGTTGTTGTCGATCGCGACGGTCACGGCCGAGGCCGGACTGTCCGGCAGATGCGGCAGCGTCGGCGGCGTGTCGAGCGTGCCCGGCGGCGTCCCGACCAACTGGATATAGCTTTCGCGGCTGGATATCAGATTGGCTTGTGCGGACTGAAGCTGCGCGCGGGCAAGCGCGAGGCGTGCTTCGGACTGGGCCACGTCGGTGCGGGTCAGGTCGCCGACCTGGAAACGGTCGCGGCTGGCCTGGAGGTTGACGTCGAGGACGCGGACGTTCTGCGTGTTCAAGCCGACGATCGCCTCGTCGCGGATCACGTCCATGTATGCCGCGACGACGTTGGTGAACAAATCGGCTTCGGTACTCCGCAACGTCGCGCGGCCACCCTCGACACGGGTTTTCGCTGCGGCAACCGAATTGCGGACCTGCCCGCCCTGGTACAGCGGCACCGACACGTTCGCCCGCGCAACGCCCTGACGCGGCGGCGCGAGGAAGTTGTTTTGGCCGGTGACGAGGAATTCGGTGAGATCGCCGGTCGCGTTAGCCGACGGCAGCCCCGCCGCGCGGGCGATCGGCACGTTCTCGTCGGTCGCGCGCAGGGTAGCGCGCTGCGCCGTGATCGTCGGGTTGGTATTGTACGCCTTGACCAGCGCCTCTCGCAGCGTCTCCGCGTGGAGTGGTGCAGCGCTATACGTCAGCGCAACACTCAGGAGCAGACTGCGGAGAAGTGCGGCGCGGGCCATGGTTTTCTGCTCAGAACCGGAAGGGTTTGGGGGCGTCGAAGCCAGGCAGGCTCACGCATTCGACATCGACGAACGCCGAGAGCGCAAACCCGCCATCGGTCTTGCGCCCCGATGCGAGCCGGGTCAGCCCGCGCTCGGCGATCCCTGCGGTGACGCGACCACCCGACTTGACCTGCGCGATCAACGCGTCGGGCACGGTCTCGATCGCCCCGTCGACGATCAGCACGTCATAAGGCGCGCCGGCAGCGTGGCCGTCCTGCATCGGTGCCTCGACGAGTTCGACGTTACCGGTTCCGGCAAGTGCCTCCCGAGCAATCGCCAGCAAGGCAGGATCGCTTTCGACCGCGACGACCGAGCCGACGATCTCGGCCAGCACCGCCGCGGTATAGCCGGTCGCGGCACCGATCAGCAGGACGCGGTCGGTCGCGGTCAGATAGGCTTCGGTGAGCAGACGGCCGGTCGCCATCGGCAGGTTGGCGTAGCGTCCACGTCCCAGCGGGATCGTCGCGTCGCGGTATGCGAGTGCGCGGACGTCGGCGGGCATGAATGCCTCGCGTGGCACGCGTGCCATCGCCGCGACGACGCGCTGGTCGTTCACCGCGTTGGTGCGCAACTGGCTCGCCACCATCGCGTGACGCATCGTGTCGAACGTTGCAGGAGCCATGGACACGGTAGTCCCGCCGATCTCATGGGTATCGGCAGCGAGCGAGGGTGTATCGAGAGTCGTCGTCGTCATGGCGCATCCTGTCGCACAACTGTTTTAGCCACGCAATACACTTGTTTCGGATCGCTCCGATATCGCGCGGCCGGATATGGTCCGTCTGTTATCGCGTGGGCGCGGCAACGCCAAGCATCGGTTGGTCGGATTTCGCCACGATTCACAGGGGCGTCGGCGGGCCCGCGGGGGACCGGGAGACGCCCCGCCCGCCCGTGTGACACCGAGATGCCGCGAACGGGGCGTCGAGGGCGCACGAGAAATCCCGGCAACACCTCTGCGCCTGTCCTTAGCACCCGATCGCGGAACCGTCCCGCGAAATGACCCGCTGTTGCGTCGCGCGGGTCGAGTCGCGCGGCTGCGCATCGCGGGCCGGCGCCTTTTCGATGTCGTGCAGCACCTGCGTCGGCGATCCCAGCACTGCGTTCCGCGCTCGCAGGCTTGCCTTCAGGAACGGCTTGGTCAGCGCCATGAAACGCCGCGGGGTCATTCCCAGGAACGTCGCCGAATCGCGCAGGAAATGCGACGCATCGAAATAGGAGCGGTCGATCGTCGTATAATCCGCCTCGCCGCCGGCCATCATCAACCGGACGAACGATCGCAGGAACCGTGCGCGCAAGAGGAGCATCTTGGGCGGAAACCCGAAATGGCGCACCGACAATCGCCGCAGCGCGTGCGTCGGTATGTCGAGTTGTGCAGCGGCGGACGCGATGTCGGTCGGGCCATCGGTCGCGAGTATCTCCATCAACTGCCGGATCTGCGGCGCATCGGCATGCGGCGGCCCCAGCCGCGCGAGCAACATCGAATCTAGGATGGGCGCGACGGCGGCATCATCCGGCGCGCCCTGCAAGCCCGCTACCAGATCGCGTGTGAAGGCCTTGCCGAGCACGTCTTCCAGCAGCACGATGCGATTGCGGAAATCGCCGGCCGATCGCCGGAACAATCGTGCCCATCCCAGCGCGCTGATCCCGAAGCCGATCATCACGCCGCCATGCGTGACCGCCTTCAACGCCTGGTTGGTCGGCCCGAACAGGCTCGCCACGGGCAGCGGATCATAGGTTCGCCGACCGATCGAGACCGCGATCGGCCCCGCATCGATCGCGATCCGCACGTTGGCGGTCGCCGGCAGGAACCAGTCGACCTGCCCCGCTTCGCTCCCCGTGTCGGTTCGATAGACGTGATAGCCGGTGATATAGTCGGCGAGCGCGGCAGCGGGCCGGTCATACCGGATTGCCATGCCGGACGGCATCGCGAACACCTCGTCATCTACACCCGTCGTATTCGTGCCGCCCGCAATCCTGTCCGTCTTCAAGCGCCCGCCCCCAAAACTCATTAGCGTCGTTGCACTTAACCCTAAGCAAAGACGCTGACGTGTGCGAGTCACGATACGAGGCCAGGGACGAGGCGGGGGGCGGTAGCGCGCGACGCTTACCGCCTGCGGCGACGTGCGAGTCGAGGATAACCAGATTATTCCGCTGCGGACCGCAACTGCCGGTTGACCGCGGCGGAAAAACGAAGCATTTGCGCCGCCTTCACGCAATCGGGGCCCGATGGCGGAGTGGTGACGTAGAGGACTGCAAATCCTCGCCAAAGTCCCACAGAACTGCGGTAGTTCGCACTTTTCAGCCTATTTACGGCTCACCGAAATTCAATGACTTACGGACCGACTGCGAACTATTTCGCCGTCGGTTTGCTTGCGAGCGAGCCGTTGGGACCGCCCGCCCCGCACCCCGGTTGGCGAGCGGCTCGCAGTTTACTTCCGGACTCAAGGCTGAGTTCGGACCCGGACCCGGCGATAGAATGGAAGTACATCGGCTTCCGGTTGGAAGCACGTTTGGAACCACGAAAACGGCTGATTTCCGGGGCTTTGGAATGGGTGGAATAGGTTTGCGGGGTGCCCTCGTACGCATGCGCGCCTGCGCATGTGCGCACGAGACTACCCCTATTTGTCTTTCCACTACTTCCAAAACTCTACTTCTTCATAACTACTCAATCAAAAAAACGGCTGAATTCCGCCGTTATTTGCCATGCTTTGGCTTGCTAAAATGGAAGGTGCACACATGTCTTACGACCTCCGCATGGAAGGACGCCCCCTTCCGATCACGCTCGCGTCACCGTTTGAGCGTTTCTACCGGTCATCTGTCCGCCACGTGGGCGGCTCGCGTATCCGCGCTCGTGAACTCTGGGACAGCTACCATGCGTGGGCAAGGTTGAACGACGAACCGACGATGACCTTCAGCGCTCTTCGTCAGCAGATGGAATTGGCGGGCCATCGGCGTATCCAGAGCAACGGCGTTCGTTATGTCGATGCCGGGTTCGCCGCATCTTACCCGGACATTGCTGATAATCTGCCGAACCCGTTTCGCGGATCACCACAGTCAACGACGACGACGGATGCGAGCCCGCTGTTGAGCAAGCTTGACGCAGCACTCGCGGCGTTGCTCGACCTTCGCCACGCGATCATTGCCAATGGCGACCGGGCGAACCCTGCGGAGGCGGCGCAGCGTGTCCTGGGATTGTTCGAGCGATGACCGCGCCAGCTACCTTGGCAGAGCAACTTGCGCGGGTCGCAGTCGACGCGACCGACCATCCAGCCGACGCAGTAACAGCGCTCATGAAGGCGGGCGGCATCATCCTCCAGCGCACCTTCGGGGCTGACGAGGCGGTGCGGATCATGGCCGAGGTTGAACGCGACTGGACTAAGTTGCGAACGGGCTCCGACGTGGTTCGCCATTGATTGGCCAGCCGACCCCACCCCCAACGGGTCCCTTCCGGGGGCGTACGGCAGTCGCGGGTGGATTGAGCGCGTGTAAACGCTGTTCAACCCCTGTTCCGAATTATGAACTTCATGAACTTGAACTCTGCAAACTGGTGAACTCATGACAATCATAGAAAGAGTCTTTGACTTTGACGAAAAGCAAGCGGCGCGAATACTTGGGATCGCTCCGCGCACTCTTCGAGCTTGGCGGGTCGCCGGCAGGATCGGCCACACTCGGACGCCTACCGGACGCGTCCGCTACAGCACGGATCAACTCCTCGCAGTGGAACGGTCCGGGAGGGTGGCTGCCAAGCTAGGCATGGAGGGTTCGGGGCGCGCCGCTTAATCGGCGCGATGACACATTCAGCCGCTTGTTGCCGCATTCTGCCGCACAACGGTAATCGACGCTCGACCGATCGCGGGCGATTGGTCGGCATGACAGACGCTCCCCGCAATCGAGTACGCACCTTTTCAGGGCATGCCACCGTCGCCAACCCCGGCCGCGCAACCGTCGCTGCTGTCGTCGAGCGACTTTTCCCGGTCACCGGAAGCCCCGCACCTATTAAACTTGAGCGGCTTGTGACCGCCCCGCAGGGGACGCGGCAACTGTCGCTTCAACCCAAAAGCTGGAACGCCGAGGCGCGGACGCTCGATGTGGTCTGGACTACCGGTGCACGAGGGGCGCGGTTCAGTTTCGACACCTTCGATGTGGTTGACGAGGAACTGGCGACCGCCCCTGGCAACGTCCGCCTCGACCGCCTCAACCGGGGTGCGCCGGTCCTGAACACTCATCAATCGGGCGATTTAGGCGGTCAGATTGGGATCGTCGTTCCCGGCACGGCAAGAATGACGAACGGCGAAGGCATCGCCACAATCCAGCTATCGGCCCGCGACGACCTCGCCCCGATCGTCGCCGATATTGCGGCCGGTATCATTCGCAATCTGTCCGTTGGCTATGCCGTCCACGTATTCGAGGTTGATCCGAAAGCCCAACCACGTCCGCTTTACCGGGCCGTGGACTGGGAGCCGACCGAAATCAGCTTCGTCCCGGTCCCGTTCGATGCCGGCGCTCAGGTCCGCGACCTGCCGCACGGCTCCCACACCTGTCTCATTCGCACCACTTCCACAAAGGAAACCAAGCTCATGTCCATGACCAACTGGATTTCGCGTTTCACTGGCACGCGGGCCGCGCCGCCCGTACCACCTGCCCTGTCGGTCGATCCTGCGGGCGGCGCGGCGACGGAAATCTCCTATTCCCGGCAAGCAACGATTCCGTGGCTCCGCGAGTACACCCAGACGGCGAGTGAGCTGATGGATTTGCCATCGGAGCTTTGCGCAGATCTGGCGCTCGAGATCGCTGAGCGGTCGCTGACGGAGGGGCAAGCGCGTGATGCCGTGATGGCGATCGTTGCCGAACGGCAGCGACAGGCAACGAGCAACGTTCGCCACATCCCCGGTGGCGTGGGTAATACTGGGGTCTCAGGCTTCGCTGGGGAGGCGGCGCGTGCGCTCGCATCCGACGGTCTACGCAATTTCGACAACCCGCACTTTCATGCACGCGCGATCGAGGAAGCGCTGTTTGCCCGGATGAGTGGCACGGCGCCGACCGAAGCGGCTCGCGAGTTCATGAATATGAGCATGGTGCAGATCGCGGGCGACCTGGCGCAGCGGCGCGGCCTTCGCGATGTCCATCGCATGAACCCCACTGATGTTCTCAATGCAGCCGCGTGGAATAGTGGCGGTGGTAAGCGTAGCTTTATGCATGACAGCAGCTTCGGGCGCGACATGGCTGGCATGCATACCACGTCGGATTTCCCCGAATTGTTGTTGGGCGCGGGCGAACGCTTCCTACTGACGGTCTTTCAGGCTGCGGCATCGCCACTTAAGCAGATCAGCCGTCAGCGGACGGCACGTGACTTCCGCGCGCTTACCGGAATTCAGCTTTCCGGGTACGGGACTCTGGACGAAACGCTCGAAGACGGCGAGATTAAGTACGGCACTTTCAAGGAACGTAAAGAAACTTACCGCCTCAAGACGTTTACGAAGGGCTTTGCCCTCTCGCGTCAGGCGATCATCAATGACGACTTGGGCGTTTTTAGCGATCCCATGATCATCATGGCTCGCGCGGCCGCTGAAACCGAAGCGACCCTTCTTGCCGATCTTATCAACAGCAATCCGAGGCTGAGCGACAACTTGCCGTTGTTCAGCGCGGCACACGGTAATTTGGCGGCGGTAGGCGGTAAGCCAACGGTAGCAACGCTCGATGCCGGTCGCATGGCGATGCGGAGCCAAAAGGATCTCGACGGGCGGACGCCGATCGCACCCGCTCCAAAATACATCGTTTCGGGGATCGATAACGAGACGACCATTGAGCAGATGATGACGGCACTTCAGACCGGCACCTCCGCTGATGCCAATCCGTTCGCTGGTAAGCTCACGCCCGCAGTCGATCCGCGCCTCGATCCGCGCGCGTGGTTCCTGTTCGGCGATCCCCTTACGGCGCCGACGCTCGAATACGCCTATCTGAACGAGCAGACCGGCCCGAAGGTCGAGATGCAGGACGGCTGGGACGTGCTGGGAACCAAATTTCGAGTTTACATGGATTTCGGGGCCGGCGCCGTCGACCATCGTGGGGCTTACAAGAACCCCGGCGAGGCCATCGAATAACGAAAGCGAAGCGCGGATATCCGCGAACAACCGGGACCGCGCTCGCCTAGGCCAGAGGCGGCATCATCCCGGCGCGGTGGCCTCCGGCAGGCCATAAGCTGGCGGCACGCTACTTCCGTGCGTTGCCGCCAGCAGCCTCCCCAATTCACTGAGAGGCATGACATGAAAAAGCCAACTGCAACTAAGATCGAAAAGCTGATCGGGACCGCGATCCGTGGCACCGGCAAGACGATCTTCCTCGGTAACGCTCGGATTTGCGATCTCGAAACGGAATTCGATTTGCCGTTCCGCCACGTCCTCGAACAGGTCGCCAACAACGTCGACGTGCGGACAATTCGCACGTGTCTCGCGCACGGTCTCCGCAAGCATCACGCCGACGAGGCGACGACCGAGCATGTCGACGCGATCATCGATCAAGTGGGGGTTGCTGCCGTCGCTGCGGCGATCGTGGCGGAGTTCAATTTCTCGATGGGCGGCGCCGCGGCTCGCGCGAAGGCGGCCTAAGCGGTGGCGGGCAACGGCCTGATCGGCTCGCTACGCGTCACGCTCGGCGCAAATACCGCCGAGTTCGATCGTGCCATGGATCGAAGCCGGCGGACCGTTGCCGACACCAGCAAGGGGTTTTCAGGTCTGCAACGGCAGGCGGCAGCGAGCGGTAACGCGCTCAAAGCCGCCTTTGCTGCTGTTGGGGCCGCGTCCGTCACCGTCGCCGCGCGATCGTTCCTGAGCCTCGCGGATGAGTCCAAGAACCTCAACGCGCAGCTTCAGCTAGCCACGGCGCGCAGTGGATCGTTCGCCAAGGCGCAAGAGGACGTGGCAAGGATCGCCGGGGTCACTCGGGAGGGTCTTACCGCTACAGCCGCCCTCTACGGCAATTTCATGCGGGCTACAGAGGCCCTTGGTGCGAAGCAATCGGACGCGGCTCGCGCTACCGAGACGTTCGGCAAGGCTCTCAAGATTGGCGGCGCCGATGCCAACGCTGCGGCGTCCGCCACCTTGCAGTTCGGGCAGGCGTTGGCCTCGGGCGCGCTTCGCGGGGACGAGTTCAATTCGATCGCCGAAGCATCGCCGCGAATCGTGCGCCTCATTGCGGACGCTATGGGCGTCACGCAGGGCGCGGTGCGCGCGCTGGCGGCTGAGGGCAAGCTTACTAGCGATGTCCTGTTCAGGGCGCTCACAGACAAGAAATTCACGGCTGGCATCGATGCCGAGTTCGGCAAGCTTCCCGTGACGTTCGACCAAGCCATGACCCTCGTTCACAATGCGGCGGTCACGACGTTCGGCGCGTTCGATCAAGGCGGGCAATTCTCGACTATGGTTGCCGATTTCATCGGTCGCGGTGCCGATGGATTCGCCAGCCTATCAACATCGGCTGAACAGTTCGGGCAGGATACCCGGTCCGTTATGGCCGGTTTGGGCAACGTCTTTGATCCCCTACAGACGGGTGGCTTTGCCGTGTTCGACGCCCTCGGCATCCGTATTCGCAGCGTGTCCGACCAAATCCACTCGATGCTGCAAAGCTTCGATCGGGTTGGCGCGGCAGCGGCCGGGGTCGCGAATTTCATCAACGCACCTGGGAACGCGGCGCGATCGCTGGCGGGCAAGCCGACGACGACGGTTTACGGATCGAACCTCGCCGGCCGCTTCCAGTCGGGCATGAAGCTATCGGCCGCGCAGCTGCGGCGCGACGCGTCGGCACGACGGCTGGAAGGCATGGGCTACGTCGTTCCTCGGAATGCCGATGGCTCGATCAATGAGGCGGGAATCAAGCGAGTGCCACGCCCGGCGCTGGTACGATCGCCAACGCCGGTCGCGAAGAAAACCAAGGAAGCGAAAACGCCAAAGGGCCGCGACACCTCGGCAGACGATGAAAGCTACGCCGCGAAGCTGGCCGCGATCCGGGCGGCGGGCCTTCGGGCGCAGGCCGATCTAACCGGCAGCTACGAGGCTCAATACCGCGCCGATATGGACAGCCTCGACGCCGATCGCGCCGCCTACGCCAAGCAACTTGCGACCGATGCCCGGTTGACCGACGCGAAACGCGCTGTCCTCATGGCTGCAAAGGATGAAGAACTCGCAATCCGGCGCGCTAGCGTCGAGCAAACGCGTTCGTTCGCAAAGGCTGACGAAACTTATCAGTTATTCTCCGCTGCAAATGAAGCTCAGCAAGACATTACGCGTGCGCAAATAGACTTGGCCGATAGCGCGCAGTCTCGCCGGGATGGTGAATTGCGACTGTTGTCGCTACAGAAGAAGCAAGAGGCAGCGGAACTCGAACGCTTGATCGCTACCACGCGAACGACTGATCCGGATTGGCAGAAGGCGCGGGACAAGCTTGCAAACTTAGATGCAACGTATGACCATAAAGAGGATATGGCCCGACGCCAGCATGCAACACCGGCTGAAAACTACCTATCCTCTTTGAACCAATCCGCCTCAGCGTTGTCGGAGCGAGTAGAGGACATTGGCGTTTCTGCGATGAAGGATCTTAATTCGGAGCTATCCGACGCGATCTTAGGCGCAAACTCGTTGTCCGACGCATTTACCAACATGGGGCGGCAAATCGGTGCGGCGCTGCTCGATATCGCAATTCAACAAGCGGTCATCAAGCCGCTTGCCAATAGCCTGTTCGGCGTTGCGGACGCGGCTGGAAACCGTTCTGGCGGATCATTCGCCGGTATCGGCAAGCTGCTCTCGCAGACGTTCGGCGGTGGCAAGGCGACGGGCGGACCTATCGACCCGTCCAGTTGGTATGTCGTCGGCGAGCGAGGACCGGAGCTATTCGCACCTGGCGTATCGGGAACCGTGATTCCGAACGGCGGGCGCGGCGATCGGGGCGGCGGTGGCGGCGGACGCGTGCAGATCGTGCCGTCGCCCTACTTTAACGCTATCGTCGACGGCCGCGTCGTGAACGGTGCCATGCCGATCGCGCAGGCTACGATGGCAACCGGCATGGCGGAGGCGGGGCGCGCGAACGCTTGGCGCGCGCGGCAGTCGCTCGAATGAATTTCACGATGAAGGTCGAGGGGCTGGACGAGCTAGGCAAGGCCCTCGGGGAGCTAAAGGCATCGTTGGCTAAGCCGGTTATGCGTCGTGCTGCCGTGAAAGCCCTGGGACCGTTCCTAAGCGAGGTGAAGCGGCTTGCGCCGGTATCCGATACGGAGGGCGGCGCACTGCGTGACAGCTACGTCATCGGGACGGCTGCGAAGCTTACCGCGCGCGAGAAGGGCAGAGCGCGCCGGGAGCGCAGTAGCGAAGTTGAAGTGTTCGCTGGCACGTCCAACCCGGCCGGTAAGCTGCAAGAGTATGGAACGCGCTTTCAGGTCGCGCAGCCCCATGCCCGACCGGCTTGGGTCATATCCCGCCAGCAAGTGCTAGTGACGTTTCAGACCGAACTGGCGGCGGACATAGCGAAAACGGCCGCTCGGGCTGCAAAGCGGAAAGCTAAGGCAGAAGCTGCTGGAAGCTCATGACGCGCGAAATCCATCCCCTTGGCGGAGGATGGCTTGCGCTGCACGGTTAATTTGTGCATCTCGGTCCGTGGATGTGAAAGTCCGGACCAGTGAGGCAATGTATCCCTTTGGCGAGGGAGCTTGCCTTAGCAACACGCCTTGGCGGGCAGGTTGCTGAAGAGCGTGGATTGGCGTCCACCGCTCATTGCCGACTTATGTCGGGATGGCGGCGGATATACAAGACCCTTTCGGGGGGAAAACGCTGCACCTGTCTCACTGGCAGGCTTTCACCATCCCGGCACCAAGTCCGCAACTTGGGCATGGCTGTGAAAGGCCGGAACCAGTGAGAGCCACTATGTCCGAGGATAACCTCTGCCGTCTGGTATCAGACGAAGTCGCAAATGAAATTGATGCGCTGAAGGTAAGATGCCGGCGGGTCGATACATTACTTTCCATCGCAGCTTCTAACATCAAACGCTTTCGCGAGAGCCTGACACGCTCCGGAAACCCGGTCGCTGAGTACGGCGACTGGGAAGAGTTCGATGATTTGCTCGGGCTTGCCAACGAACAGGCCTTTGCGATCGAGATTGTAATCGATGCGTTTAACGCGTGCGAATATCGCACGGTGAACGCGTCGTGAGCCCTATTCCGTCAATGCCGGGGGGTTCTCTCCCCGCTCGGCGCCATCGCGACTGTCGGCAGTTTGAGAGCAGCCTTGTAACAAGGGGGCCACCCCTCCCCCTCTGTGACACCATCCTTGCGATTGACATCCATACTCACGCGAGTAAGGCGGTTGCGAGTGGAGATTGGTCGATGAGCGAACTTGCATGGATTGACACGAGGGTTCTGGGCTGGCGGGACATGATCCGTACTGGCGTAGACGATCGCCAGTTGCGGAATGCCATCGATCGCGGAACCCTGAAAATTGGTGAGAAGCATCGCCTAGGCCACCTCACCTTCAGCTTTCGAGAGCGCTTCACCGTCTCTCTTGTCGAAACCCTCACCCGCCTTTGGATGCCTGTAGGCACTGCGGCGATATTCGCGAAGCAAGCCGAGCCGCATCTAGAGCATTTTCTAGATATCGTTCGTAGTAGCTTGACGCCAACGCTTGATGATTTGGGCGATCCGTTAGACTTCCGCTTGATCATATCGCCAATGGAGGGTGGCGCAGGACTTTTCTACCGGTTGAATGGTAAGATGTGGTCCCCTGATCCGAGTAAGGATGCCAACGACCTTCCCCCCTTCTACGATTTGGCAATTACCGCAACCGCAGTGCACGTTTCGATTACTGACGCGATTAGGTCTCAACTACACTTTGTTCTTGAACACGTAGCAGAAGACGGCGCGGAAGTCCTTCCAAATGGAACCCCGGCAAGCTTGGCCCCTGAGACGGGGTCCGGGGGGAAGAATCATGACTGATCGACTAGACCTTCCCGACTGGCCTCGCTGGATGCCCATCAAACTCGCAGCGGCCTATCTCAGCGTCAGCGAGAACACGTTTCGTTCGTTCGGCATCGTGCCGATCGAACAAGGCCGCTGCGTTCGCTACGATCGTCGCTCGCTCGATCTGTACGCCGATCGCGTTGCAGGCCAGCCGATGACGCCGGCCGAAGGCAGGCGCGCCGCGAAGGACGTAGAGAGCGCATTCTTGGAACGCCGCCGAAACCGTGGGTAAGAACCTAAAATACACTTATTTGGCAAAGGGCCGGTATTGGCGTTTCCGCCGCGCAGAACTGGACGTGCCTTTGCCCGGTTCGCCCGGTGATGCCGAGTTTCATGCGCGGTACGCCGTCCTGCTGGCGATGGCTCAAAGCACCCCAAAGGCCGCGCCTTCGCGATCGTCGTGGACGTGGTTGGTTCGGCAATACCTCGCCAGTGCCGAGTACGGCGCGCTCGCCGAACCTACCCGCGATGACTATTCCGGAACGTGCGAGCTGATTATCGAAGAGCTTGGCGAAGAGCCCTTCGCGCTGACGACTAGGAAGATGATCAAGGCCGTCCGTGATTCGTATCGGGCAACGCCGCGCAAGGCCGACAAGATCCGGCAGATGACTAGCCGGCTCTACAGTTGGGCCGACGAGGCAGAGCTAGTTCCGGAGGGCTTCAACCCGGTGAAGGGGCTCAAGAAGCTCAAGCACAAGGTCAATCCTTACGTGGCGTGGTCGGACGAGGAAATCGAACTGTACCTCGCTCGCGCGCCTTTGCATGTCACTACGCCGGTATTGCTGGCGCTCTACACCGGGCAACGCGCGTCGGATGTCGTCTCCATGACGTGGAACGACTACAAGGGTAACACCATCCGCGTCCGGCAGGATAAGACAGACGAGTTTCTAGATATCTACTGTCACCCGCGCTTACGCGACCACCTAGACCGCCTGAAGGCCTCTGGGGGGAAGAAGGCCGTCGTGATGGCTCTGAGCATCGTCGGCAAGTCCTACACTGCTGGGAGCCTGTCCCAAGCGCTCGCACGATCGATCCTCGCGATCGAGGAAATGCCGCATCGAACCATGCACGGCCTCCGATATGCTGCGGCCGCGCAACTGGAAGAGGCCGGATGCACGATCGCGGAGATCGCGGCCGTCCTGGGCCATCGGACCTACCAGATGGCGATGAAGTATATCGAGCAACGCAAGGCCTCGAAACGAGCCGGTGAAAAGCTGGAGGCGCGGGCGTGATTGCGAACCCTCTCCAAAAAAGTGCGAACTATCTTCACACGGGCGTTGACGCGGATGCAGAAACCACGCATTTGCGCCGCCTTCACGCAATCGGGGCCCGATGGCGGAGTGGTGACGTAGAGGACTGCAAATCCTCGCACCCGGGTTCGATTCCCGGTCGGGCCTCCAGTGAATGCCGGTTTTGATCTTGGGCTGCCGAAGATTTCATAACGAGAAATGCCGGCCCCCACCCTGGTGGCGGGGGCGATCGTCCAGACAGCGACGTCACGACCCTTGTCGTTTTGGGACACCCGGACTTCGGCACCCAGGACCGGCGGCACCAGCGGAGCGTCGTCCGCAGCGGCGTCTCGACCTGAATGAACCGCAAAGTCTGTCTTGTTGTTCGTGCCGCAGCCTGAGCGACTTTCAGACAATATGGCTGAGCCCAAAAGCTTGGCCGCGCGTTGAACTGGCAAGGAGATGACCATGATCGACGATCCGAAAACCGACGACTCAACCCCCGCCGAAGAGGCAGAGGAGTTGGAAAAGGTACAGGAGGACGCCGCCAAGGAGCGTGAGGAAAACGGCGGGTACCAATAGGCTTCGACACACTGCCGGCAATCGCCTTACCCCCCATGGGCGGCGATTGCCTCTGCCCTATCCGTGCGACTCACAGACGCGATCCTTGTCGGCCACCTTTCCCGCTTCATTCGAAGTTAACGTGCCGCTAACTCTCAATTTCCGGAACGTTAGTTCTTCGATGCGGCTTCTACGCTCATCTACAACCTGTCCCCGACTGGAACTGATAATGAGCACGAACCTGGTATCCGCGGTTTTCGATAATCATGCAGACGCCGAGCGCGCCGTGTCCGAGCTTCGCGCGGCCGGCATCAACGACAGCGCCATCTCCATCGTTGCCCAGCATGACGGCAAGAACACCACCACGGACGGTAACGGCGACACGCAGGAGTTCGTCGGCAAGGTCGCGGCCGGCGCCGGGATCGGCACGCTGCTCGGCATCGCAGCCCTCGCCATTCCGGGAGTCGGCCCCCTCGTTGCCGCCGGCGCGATTGCGTCCGCGGCCATCCCAGGCGCTGCGATCACGGGCGCGGCGCTCGGTGGCGCCGTTGGCGGGCTGGAGAAGGTTATGACCGATCACGGTGTCAGCCGCGTCGATGCCAGCTACTATGAAGGCCGCATCAATGAAGGCGGCGTGTTCGTCTCCGTCGATACCAGCGCTGCCGGGATCAATGCTGAAGATGCCGCCGACGTCCTCTATCGCTCGGGTGGGCACACATCCACGCGGACGAAGGTTTCGATGGCGTAATCACCGACGTCTCCAACACCGATCTAGCCGAAGGGGCGTTCCGATAGCGGGACGCCCCTTCTGTTTTCGCTTGATAGATCGGTCATCCTACCCTGCCCCAGACGCATTCTTGCGCCCTCGGGGCAACTGCTGACGTGTCGACAATCTCATCCGATACTGCCGCTGATACGGCCCCACCGAACCGCCGAATGACGACCATTGCCGTCTAGACGGCCATCCAATCGCTCTCGGCATCGTCGATCGCGGCGAAGGCGTCACCATCGGCCTGTTGCTTGCGCAAATGTGCGCGCACCGCCTCCGGATCGCCGTTCTTGGGAAAAGTCCGATCCGCACGCGCCGCCTCGGCGATACCGTCGACCCAATCGCCGCGGTCGCGCTGCGTCAGCAGCCACTTGCCAAACGCGGGCTTAGGCTCCTGCTGGTCGTCGTCGTAATCGGCCATGATCGTGTCCTCGAATCGTTGGAACACTCATCGCATTGGATTGATGTTCCCGCAATGTTCTTACGGATCAAACTGGATCAGATTTAGATAGGGACACGCCACAACCGGCAACCCGATAAGCCCGGAGGGAAGCGGCGATCGGAGATGCGGTCCTCGGAATGGACGACCGACATCTCCAAACCCTCAAAATGTGCGCCTAGTTCACGCCCTGTTTGCGCGCGCCGACAATCATGCCCTTTGCGATCTTGCGAACGGCTTCGTCGTCCTTGGTACCGTCAGTCGCCGGATCACCGAGGTGGTCGAGGCTCTGTTCCATGAAATCGAGGAGCCCGGCGTGCCGCGCTTCGACATATTCCATGACCTTGAACAGCAGATGCTCCGTGGCGATCTCGCGCTGCCGGGTCTGTGTCGCGTCGTCGGACATCACGACGCCTCCGTCGGCGTTGGCGCGCCTAATTTCTGCGCGACTCGCGCTACCTCTTCGTCTTTCGGCTCCTCCGGCAGTTCTTCGCCCGGCAAGAGCGCCTCATCGGGAATGCCCGGAGCCGTGCCGGCAATCGGTTCGTCGATGGCGCGCTCGTTCGCACCGTCCGTGATCTTCTCTCTCGCTACCATGTCAGTCTCCTTCGTTGCGCTCAAACGCACAACAGACGGTACGGAGCCACGTCATGACCAAGGATCGTAGATAACGCAGGTTGAGAGATCGATGGCTTGGCGCCGCCGGTGCAGCCCTGAACCGCCGGCATCGGGCGCGTCAGGCGGCGTGCTTCTTGGCGAACTCCGCAAAATATGCGTGCATGGTGGGATCGGCGATCGGCGCGATCAGCCTAGCCACGTCGTCTGCAACCGCACCGTCGCCGCGCAAGGGTCTGCTAGGCTGATGACCCATTGCCCAGTCAGGAAAGCTGCGCTCGGCAATCGGGCGGTTGTCGAGTGTCACGGCGGCGAAGTGGCGTCCGTCGGCCTTGATGCGGTCGTATGTCTGCACAACAGCATCCGCCGGTCCTTCGAGCGCCTGCAGGAACCGACGTCCGCCGACAACCAACAAGCCCGTCACGCCGACAGCCGCATTGTTACGCCGCGACGCGCGCAGCACACCCTCGAGCTCGGCCTTCGACAGCACGGAGCGGGCGGTACTGATGTAGATGAGACGTATCAACGCGAACTCCTTCGAGTCCGACGTAACCGCCGAATCTAAACGTCAAATTAAACAGGAATTGCAGCCGTGTGATCGGGACAGGTCAGCGCATTTGCCCGTAGAAGCACCGCCCCCCGCACCGTCATCCGACCCACCGGACATGGTCGCTGCCGACAGAAATCGAGTATCGACCACGGCGCGAATGGCTGTTTTTCGGTATCACGCCAGTCTTGAGGTAATACGTCGCACGGCCTCATCCTTGCTTTTGATGCCGATCTCGGCTGTTGCCCGGCGATGAATATTCCCGCGCTGTATCATTCGGTTATTCTCTGGATCGGAGACGGCACTGGCCTGCCCGATGCGATCCTCCATATCCATGCCGGGCTTATCATCCTCATGCTGATGCGGCTCGTCAGCGGCCGGTCGTTGGGGACGCTCATCCCCTTGCTGGTCGTCGTCCTGGCGGAACTTGGCAACGAGACGCTCGACTACCTCAACTACGGCATGCGCTGGGCCGACACGCTTTCGGATATCGGCAACACCATATTCTGGCCCCTGGTCATCAGCCTGGGCGTGAGATTGCGCCCCATGGTCCGACGAGATCAGACCGTTCGGTAAGAACGCGGGTGTCGAATCCGACGGTGCACCGTGGTGGTTGGACCGAAGTAGATGCATGGAGCCGGATCGTTCGAGATCGGTGTTCCGTCATCGACGGAAACGGCTCGCTCGAGAAAAGGGAATAACGCGCGCGAGCCGCAGTCCGGATGGCCGGATACGGTCTTGGGACGTAGCCGGCTCGGATTTCATGCGCCTGCAAGCGTCCGGGATCAAGCGCTTTTTTGAACTCGGAGTATGCCGACCCGCCTTGGTGACGAGCCAAAGATTAGGACGAGCCGACATACCCGCGCATCAACCAACGGACGGGCATGTCGGGCGCATTGTTCGAGACATCTGAACGCGTTGCGGCGGATCCCCTTATCGAAGGCACGACACAATCAGATCAGTGCATCCAAGAGGCCGATCAATGGACGATCGGCGGGCGGCATCGGCAGCGCGTGCATCTCGTTCGGCCTCACCCAGCGTAGTGCGGTGGCTTCGAGCGCCCGCGGCACGCCGGTCCATTTGCGCGTGATGTAGAGCAACAACAGCAAATGGCGATCGCCGAGCGGCGCGCTGGCGAACGTGGCGGGCGCGAGGCAGGCGTGCGGCACGGTGATCGCCAACTCCTCCTCGAGCTCGCGGATCAACGCCGCCTCGGGGGTCTCGCCAGGCTCGACCTTGCCGCCGGGGAACTCCCACAGACCCGCGAGCGACTTGCCTTCCGGACGTTGCTGCAAGAGCACGCGGCCTTCGAGATCGACGAGCGCGGCCGCTACGACAAGCAGCAACGGCGCGGCCGGGATCGGTCCCGATACGGACGGATCGTTGGTCATTCCTTAATTTCCCCGCGATTAGACCGCATCCATGAGCCCTATATCCGTCGCGACGCATGCCGTCATCCGAACGATCGCGCGCGTGCTGCGTGAAAACCGGGGTGCGACTGCGATCGAATACGGGCTCATCATTGCGCTGGTCGTGATCGCAATGATCGCCGGCCTCACCGCGCTCGCCGATACGACGACGGGCATGTGGGGCAACGTCAATAGCAAGGTCGCCAACGCGCACTGAGCCGAACAAGAAACGGCGGCCGCCTTAAACCTTTCTCAACAAACCACTTGTATCTCTCAAATCGCTGATCCGGTCCGTCCGGTGCAGCCGGGTGACACAGACGCAATCGAAACGATGGAGACCGGAATGAAGACGATCCGCAAGTTTTTCAAGAATTCCAAGGGTGCGACCGCAATCGAATACGGCCTGATCGCCGCGCTGATCGCCGTTGCCGCGATCGCCGCGATGCAGGGCCTGGGCACCAGCCTGACCAAGACGTTCAACAACGTCTCGACCAAGCTGAACACCTCGACCACGTAATCATCGCGCTGGAGAGCGGCGCATGCGCGACCGCTCTCCAGCACGACTTGCGAGTTCAAAGGGCGGCGGAACCTCGGTTCCGCCGCCCTTTCTGCGTGGCTCAGAGACGGCCCATCTTGAGGAACTTGGCTTGGCGGTCCTTGCGAAGTTCGCTCGGCGTGAGCGGCGCGAGGTCCCTGAGCGCAGACGACAGAGCGTCGGCGAGCGACTCGATCGCGGCTGCACGGTCGCGGTGCGCGCCACCCAGCGGCTCGGGGACGATGTCGTCGATCACGCCGAACGACTTCAGGTCTTGCGCAGTGATACGCATCGCTTCGGCGGCCTCGGGGGCCTTGTCGGCGGTGCGCCACAGGATCGACGCGCAGCCTTCCGGGCTGATCACCGAATAGACCGCGTGTTCGAACATCAGCACGCGGTTGCCCGCGGCGAGCGCGACCGCGCCGCCCGAGCCGCCTTCACCGACGATCGCCGAGACGATCGGGACGCCGGCGTTGAGGCAGGCTTCGGTCGAGCGCGCGATCGCCTCGGCCTGGCCACGCTCTTCGGCCTGGATGCCGGGGAACGCGCCGGAAGTGTCGACCAACGTGACGATCGGCAGGCCGAATCGGTCGGCGAGTTCGACCAGACGGATCGCCTTGCGGTACCCCTCGGGCTTGCCCATGCCGAAATTGTGGCGGAGGCGGCTCGCGGTGTCGTCACCCTTCTCGTGGCCGAGCACCATGATCTTACGCCCACGGAACGTTGCGAAGCCGCCGATGATCGCCTGGTCGTCGCCGAAGGCTCGGTCGCCCGCGAGCGGGACGAACTCGTCGAACAGCGCGGCGACGTAATCCTTGAAGTGCGGACGCTCGGGATGGCGCGCGACCTGCGTCTTCTGCCACGGGGTCAGGCGTGCGAACGTGTCCTTCAACAGCTTGTCGGACTTCGCCTGCAAGCGGGCGATGTCGGTGGCAAGGTCGACGCTGCCTTCGGCGGCGGTGTCGCGGAGTTCGTCGATCCGGCCCTGGAGTTCGGCGATCGGTTTCTCGAAGTCGAGGAAGCTTGGCATCAGCGGCGGTTACGGCGCGGGATCGCTCGCGTCAACGCGGCGGCATATCCGCGAGCGGGTGACGCGTGTTGACGAGTTCGACGAGGCGGCTCGAATCGACGTGCGTGTAGATTTCCGTGGTGGCGATGTCGGCATGGCCGAGCATCGATTGCAGCGCGCGCAGGTCCGCACCACCGGCGAGCAGATGCGTGGCGAAGGCGTGGCGCAGGACGTGCGGGCTGACGCGGTCGGGGGGGATGCCTGCCTCGGCGGCGATCGCCTTCACAAGTTGATACAGGCGGATGCGCGAGAGATGGCCTTTGCCCGAGGGGAACAGCCACAAGCGATCCGCCGCGACGTGGGTGCGCCAGATGGCGACGGCGGCGCGCGCTCGGTCGGAGATGGGGACGAGCCGCTCGCGTCCGCCCTTGCCGCGCAGGATCAGGAACGGGCGGTCGGGATGGACCGCGTTGCGCGGCAGGCTGACGAGTTCGGTCGCGCGCAGGCCGGAGCCGTAGAGAAGCTCGAACAAGGCGGAAAGGCGCAGGTCGTTGGGGTCGAGCGGATCGCGTGCGGCGCGCTCGGCGATCGCGGCGAAGAGCCGGTCGACGTCGGCGTGGCTGAGGATTTTGGGCAAGGTGCGTACTGTTCCCGGCCGCGGGAGCGCCTTGCCGGGATCGTCGGCACGATGGCCTTCGTCGGCGAGGAACGCGAAGAAGCGGCGGAGCGAGGCGGACTTCCGGCCCACAGTCGAGCGGGACAAGGCAGACCACCCGCTCGCCAGCTTGGCCAACGCGTCGGCATCCGCGTCGGCCAATCCGCCTTCCAGCGCCTGCGAGGCAAGCGTCAGGTCGCTGCGATAGGCCGCCACCGTGTTCGCCGCAGCACCCACCTCCGCGGTCATCATTTCCAGGAACCGATCGATCAGCGCGCGATCGCTGGCGTGGCTCACGCGCGCGCGATCGCCTCGGCCGCGATCATCCGCGCTTCGCCGTCGAGACCGACGCCGCGCAACGCGCCGACGATACGGTACAGTGCTTCCGGGGGGATGTCCTTCCAACTCCCCGCCTGCATGCCGACCGCCGCGAGCAGGACGACGGTCCCGGCCTGGCCGTCCCGCGCCGCGCGATCTAGCGCGCGGGTCCAGGCATTGTCCGCGCCGATCCGAACGCCGAGCGACTGTGCCGCACGTTCGATATCGCCCTGGTTGAGGCGACCGAGGCCTGCCAACCCTGCGAACAACATGCGCTGCTTCAACGCCGAGTCGCCTTCGCCACCGGTATAGGACGCAAGGTCGGAATAGCTGAGGCGGCGATACGCGTCGGGATCGCTGAGCATTATCATCGCCCAGGCGTCGCTGCCGGCGGGCACCGAGCTTAGCCAGCGCGCCGCGGTGCGATCGAGTCCGGCGGACAGCATCGATGCAACCAGACGATCGGCGTCGGCTTTGGCGAGATTGGGGTTCAACCGGGACGCCGCCCGCGCGGTCAGCACGAGCCGCGCATAGCTCGGACGCGCGTTCGCCCCGCCCCACAGCTGACGCAGCGCGGTTAGCCGCGAATCAGGGTTGCGGTCGGCATAGGCCGTCTGGAGATCGTTGGCGGTCGCGGTCGCGCCACTCTGCGTATCGTCGTCGGTCGCAGCCGCAGCGTAGAGATCGACGAGCGCGGCGCTGGACAGCACCCCCTGCCCCGCGGCAGCCTCAGCCGGGGCCAGTCGATCGCCGAGCGCGACGGAGGGCGACAGCGCCTGCCAATATTTCACCTGCGGCCCCGCCGTACCGTACAGCTCGTCCGGCACGGTGACGCCGGTCGCCATCGCGAGCCCGAACCGCCACGCGGTCAGCCGGTCGACGCCGTCCCATTCGATCGTCACGGCCTGACGCCCCTGCGCACCGGCGCCGACTACCTTCTGGGCGAGCAGCAGGTCGACACCGCTGGCGACATTGCGGCGCTTGGCGGTCGCGATCAGCGGGCTGGCCTGAGCGGGATTGCCCGACAGCCCGGCACACATCGCCTGCGCCATCGTCCAGCCCCGCGCTGGGGCAAAGCGCATCGCACCCGTCACCAGCGGACACAGGCCCGCCGGATCGCCGGTCGCCAGCGCGGTGTTCATCGCGACCTGATAGAGTTTCGGCGTGTAGTTGTCGGTGTCGACGTTCTGCGCAACCGCACGCGCGGCGACCGATTCGCCCATCCGCAGCAACAGCCACGCGCGCTCGGCGGCGAAGTCGGCGCCGTTGGTACGGCTTGGCGTATCGACATGCGACACCAGCGCGCGCCGCAACAGGATCGACATCCAGCGCGACGGCAACGGCGCACTCAGGCGGCGCATCAGCGTCTCGACATATTGGCCGTCCGCCTCACCGAACGCATCGGTATCAAGCCCGCCTTCGCTCGCCGTGACCGGGCCGACCGTCGCAAGCGAGCGCCGCGCGGACGCCGGCATCTCGTACTGCGCGAGCACCGCCGGATCGACCGGAGCAGGCGTCGCGACAGGGGGCACCAGCGGCGCGTCGCCCGGCGTCGTCGGCGGCAAAGGCTGGATCATCGCGCCTGGCTGTACGGGTGCCGGAACCGGAGCGGTCGGTTGCGCGGGATCGGTCGGACGGGTCGGCTGCGTACCGGCAGGCGGCGCTGGTCGTGGTGCAGGAGCGGGCGTCGGTTCGCCGAACCCCGGCGGCAGGATCGATTCGGGGCGATCCTGGCCGGTTGCGGGTGCCAGCGCGACCAAGGCTCCGACGGCAACCGCCGCCGCTAAGGATGCCTTAAGAGAGGTTCGCAAGCGTCACGGCCTTTTCGACGTGGCTCTGCGGACGCTCGGTCGCGCGCCCTGCCAGCAGGAACAGGCCGCCGACCACGACCACAAGAACGACGACGACCGAGACGATGAAACGGGACATACGACGTAACCTTGTAGTGGACGGGGGTAGTGAACGGGGCAGAAAATCGCGCGCCAAGAGCTTTTGCCCTCGCGCGGTGCCGCTGTATAGCGCGGGCTACGATGTTGCAAAGCCACAACCCTTCCGGCGGACCTTCGGGCGGTCGCCGCCCTGCCCCGATCGATCGCCCGATCGTCCTCGTCGGGCTGATGGGCGTCGGCAAGACCACCGTCGGCCGCCGCCTCGCGCTGCGCATGAACCTGCCGTTCGTCGATGCCGACCACGAGATCGAGGCCGCGTCGGGGATGACCGTCGCCGAGATCTTCGCTAAATACGGCGAGGACTATTTCCGCGACGGCGAGCGCCGCGTGATCGCGCGGCTGATCGACGGTACGCCCAAGATCATCGCGACCGGCGGCGGCGCGTTCATCAACGACGACACGCGGGCGCTGATCCTGCGCGACGCGGTGTCGGTGTGGCTGAGTGCACATCCCGACATTCTCGTCGAACGCGTGGGGCGGCGCGACACCCGCCCGCTGCTGCGTAACCGCGACGCGGGGAAAGTGCTTGCCGAACTGGCGCGCGTGCGCAACCCGATCTACGCGCAGGCGCATATCCATATTGTCAGCAACAAGACGCCGCACGAAGCGACCGTCGCCGCTATCCTGAGAGCGCTTGGCCGATGAAGACCGTTACCGTTGAACTGGGTGCGCGGACCTACCCCATTCATATCGAAGCGGGGTTGATCGCGCGGGCCGGCGAGTTCCTTGCGCCGCTTGCGAAGGGCCGGCGCGTGACAATCGTCACCGACGAGAATTTGTCGGTGCATCTGGCGACGCTGCAGGCTTCGCTGACTGCGGCGGGGATCGCGTCGGAGGCGATTGTCCTTGCGCCGGGCGAGGGCAGCAAGAGCTGGGCGACGCTGGAGATGCTGTGCGACCGGCTGCTCGAACTCGGTGTCGAGCGCGGCGATCACGTCGTTGCGCTGGGTGGCGGTGTGATGGGGGACCTGGTCGGGTTCGCCTGCTCGATCCTGAAGCGCGGGTGCAACTTCGTCCAGATTCCGACGAGCCTGCTGGCGCAGGTCGACAGCTCGGTCGGCGGCAAGACCGCGATCAACACGAAGGCCGGCAAGAATTTGATCGGCGCGTTCCACCAGCCCGTGATGGTGCTGATCGATCCGCAGGTGCTCGACACGCTGCCGATCCGCGAGTTGCGCGCGGGCTATGCCGAGGTCGTGAAATACGGCTTGATCGACGACTTCGCGTTCTTCGAATGGTGCGAGGCGAATGGCGCCGCATTGCTGGCGGGCGACATCGGCCTGCGCGAATACGCGATCGCGCACAGCGTTTCGGCGAAGGCGCGGATCGTCGCTGCGGACGAGCACGAGACCAACGGGACGCGTGCGCTACTCAATCTCGGCCACACCTTCGGCCATGCGCTGGAGGCGGAGACCGGGTTCTCGCAGGCGCTGATCCACGGCGAGGGCGTTGCGGCGGGCTGTTCGCTGGCGTTCGGGTTTTCCGCGGCGCAGGGGATTTGCTCGGGTCAGGACGCTCAGCGAGTAGCGGCGCACTGGCGCGACGTCGGGCTGCCCGACGGTCTCGCAGCGGCGAAGATCGGCGCGAACGGTGCTCGGCTCGTCGATCACATGCGACACGACAAGAAGATGGCGGCGGGCACTTTACCCTTCCTGCTCGCGCGCGGGATAGGCCAGACGTATCTCGACAAGACGGTCGACCTCGCTGACGTCGAGACCTTCCTCGACGCGCAGCCCCGCTGATGCCCAACGGTGTCGCCAAGCAAAACCTGCCGACCAAGGTGTGTCCGGCTTGCGAACGGCCGTTCACGTGGCGAAAGAAGTGGGCGCGCGACTGGGACAGCGTGATCTACTGTTCCGACGCCTGCCGGAAGAAGCGGTAGCGCCAGAGTACCAGCAGGAAGATTGTTCACCCGCGAAGGGGGGTGCCCAGTCTGGGCACCCCCCTTCGCGGGTGAACAATTCTGCTAAGAGCGAGCCGCACTCCACGCCAGCCACAACCAACCGCCGATCAGCAACGCCCCGCCGATCGGTGTAATTGCACCAAACCAGCGCGGGGTGCCCAGCGCCATCGCGTACAACGTCAGCGCGAAGATCGCCGCGCCGACCACGAACAGCCATGCCGGCCCGCGCGCTTCCATCCGGATCGCGACCAGCGCCGCGACGACGTGGACCAGTTGATACTGCGCGCCGGTTTTCAGCCACTCCGCCGCCGACCCGCTCGCGCCATGCGCACCGAAAGCTCCCGCCGCAACCGCGATCGCGCCCGACAAGGCCGCAAGAATGGCGATGATCATTGCGTATCATTCCCCCAGGGAAAGCGTTTCGCGGTCTCGGCACGTGCCGCGCGCATGTCGCCGGAGTCGATCTGCAACTGCAACCGCTCCTTGTCGCGCGACCGGTATTGCTCCTCCGCGCGATCGATATCGGCCGGCGACACATCCAGCCCGCGCAACGCCAGGCGCGCCATCTTCACCGCGGACTCCATCACTTCGCGCACCACCGCCGTCGCCGACGTGTTCTTCAACTTCACCAGCGCGCGGCGATCGAACGCTCGGACGTAGATCGCGGCGTCGGGGAAAGCCTCGTGCACACCCTCGATCGTGTCAGGATCGAGCTGATCGCCGTCCATGCAGAAGCAGATGATCTCCGCCTCCGCCGCGCCTGCCTGCCGCAACAGGTCGAGCCGCGTGCCGTCGCCGTAATAGACCTTAGCGCCGAACTCGCCCGCGATGTCTATC
This sequence comes from Sphingomonas sp. PAMC26645, assembly GCF_004795835.1. Classification (NCBI taxonomy): domain Bacteria; kingdom Pseudomonadati; phylum Pseudomonadota; class Alphaproteobacteria; order Sphingomonadales; family Sphingomonadaceae; genus Sphingomonas; species Sphingomonas sp. PAMC26645. The sequence goes on along the minus strand of NZ_CP039249.1, from coordinate 1,798,935 downwards.
ATCTCGATATCGGTGTCGATCAGCGTCACCGGGATATCCTGCGCGAGCAGCATCTGGCCGACCGTCTGGCCGAACCGCCCATAGCCGACGATGATCGCATTCGCGCCGTCGACCTTGGGCCCGTCGCGCTCCTGCCCCTCGGCGATCGGTTCGGTCCGGAAGCGGCGGGTGATGCCCATGAGGAACGGCGTGGTCGCCATCGACAGCGTGATGATCGCGCCGAACAGGCTCGCCGCCTGCGGTTCGATCAGCAGCCCGGCCTGCGCCTGCGCGAACAGCACGAAGCCGAATTCGCCGCCCTGGCTCAGCAACAGGCCGAGCGCGAACGCCTGCCGCCACGTCATCTTGAACGCCATGCCGATGAGCATGATGACGCCGGTCTTCGTCGCGATGAGCGCGGCCGCCATCGCCATCACGAAGAACGGGCGCTCGGCGATCGCGCCCAAATCGAGCACCATGCCGACCGCGAGGAAGAACAGGCCGAGCAGGATCGAGCGGAACGGCTCGACATCGGCTTCGAGTTCGTGGCGATACGGGCTGTCCGCGAGCATCACGCCGGCGATGAACGCCCCAAGCGCGGTCGATAGCCCGAGCCATTCCATGATCGCGGCGCTGGCGATCACGGTGAAGAGGCCAGCGAACACGAACATCTCGCGCTCGCCCAGATTGCCGATCAGCCGGAAGAACGGGCGTAGAAGGAAGCGCCCTGCGACGACAAGTCCGACGACCGCGAGCACGGTATAGATCGCGAGCAGCCACCCGGGAGGCGCGTTGGCGTCCGCCGGGTTGCGGCTCATCGCCGCGACGATCGTGATGAGCGGGACGATCGAGAGGTCCTGGAACAGCAGGATCGAAAACGCGCGCTCCCCGAACGGGGTCTTCATCCGCCCCGACGAGCGCAGCATCGGCAGCACCTGCGCGGTCGACGACAGCGCGAGCGGCAGGCCGAGCGCGAGCGCGGCGGGGAGCGAGAACTTCGCCCCGACCCAGACAATCGCGGTGATCGCCAAGCCACAGATCGCGACCTGAAGGAGCCCCAATCCGAAGATCTCCTCCTTCATCTTCCACAGGCGTGACGGGTTCAGTTCGAGCCCGACGATGAACAGCAGCAGCGTGATGCCGAGTTCGGCGAATCCGAGCTTCGACTCAGCATCGCCGACCAGGCCGAGCACATGCGGCCCAACGACCGCGCCCGCGACCAGATACCCCAGCGTCGCGCCGAGCCCGAGCCGGCGGAACAGCAGCACGAACATCAGCCCGAACCCGAGCAGTACGACGCCGTCGCGCAGCAGCGACGGCGACGTGCCCTCCGCCATCAGACCTTCGCCTTTGCAGCGGTATCGGCAGCCTCGGCGGCGGCTTCGAACGCCAGCCGGATCGACGGGTGGCGCGCGGTGTAGTCGAGTGCGGGGGTGAAGATATCCATCCCCGGCCAATCGGGCGCATCGCCCTCGCGCGCAAGCCACGCCGTCAGCGCGTCGCGCGTCGCAGCGAGTTCGGCGGGGGTGCGGCCGAGGATATTGGCGGCGAGCAGCGACGACGATGCCTGGCCGAGCGCACAAGCACGGACCAGCAGGCCGACCTCGCTGACCTTGCCCTCATCGTCGACCGCGACGTCGATCGTCACGCGGCTGCCGCAGATCGGCGAGCGTCTTTCCGCGGTCGCCATCGGCTCGGGCAGGCGTTCATGGTGCGGGATCGTCGCGGCGAGGCGCAGGATCTCGGCATTATAGAGGGGCGCGCTCATGGTTTCGGCTCGCTTGCACTATCGGATCGGGAGGGGTCGGATCGGGAAGGCGGCGTGGTCGCGCCGAAAACGGGTTTGCCGCGGCGGCGGCGGTCGACGAAATCGGCGATCCCCGCGCTGGTCGCGTTGAGCAGCGGATAGGTGCGTGACGTCGTCATCCAGCCGGGCCGCCGCGACGGTCCGCCACTCATCGTGTCGATGACGAGCGTCGCGAGCAGGAAGACGAGGCTGGCAAGGATAAGCCCTTTCAACGCGCCGAACCCGAAGCCGAGCGCGCGGTCGACCGGCCCCAAAATCGACGTCCGGGTCCGCGCGCCGATTGCGTTGGCGACCAGCCGCCCGCCAATATACGTCACGCCCGTGATGATCGCGAACGCGAGCACCGCCGCACCACCGACGGTCCCAACCATCGGCGACAGCGCGGCGGCGAGCGGGATGTGGAACAGCTTCAACATCGCCACCATCGCCACCCAGGCGAACATCGACAGCACTTCGGTGACGAACCCGCGGATCAGCCCGAGCACCGCCGACCCGGCGACGGCGATCAGGACGACGATGTCTAGGGCGGTCAGGTTCATGCTCTCTGGAATAGGGACGCTAGGCGCGAACCGCTAGTGCGCGCGGCGACCGACGCGCTCTAGTGGTTCAAACCGAACACACCGTAGCGCTCGCGCCACGCGGCGACTTCGTCCTGCAAATGCGCGGGTGCAGCCTCGCCCGAGAGCACGCAGCGGGCGACGTCGGTGTCGGGGTGCATCAGCATTTTCTTCGACCCGTCGCTGAACCAGACGGGGACCAGCTGGTCGCAGACGCTGTCGAGCACGGTGGCGGCCATGCCGTTCGCGATCGCGTCGCTGCCGGCGAGGACGCGGACGTTGATCGAGACGCCTTCGAGGCAGTTCTGCGGTTCCTTGACGAAATTGAGCGAGACGAGAAGCCCGGACCTGTCGGGCCGCGCCTCGTCGGGCAGGCTCGCGACCCGTCGCCAAGCGCAGAACCACGTCCGGCAGATGCGTGGGCGGACGGCGTGGATGCCGCACCCCTTATTGGAGAGGTGGATGCACGGCGTTCCCGCGGGTTTGCCGAACTCGGGGGTGTCCACGGTCAGTTCGGTGCAGCACGCGGTGCAATCTCCGCACTCTCGATCGGGCAGGATCGGCCCCAGCAGCGCGGTTTCCACGTCGGTATGGGGTTGCATCTGCGTGCGCGCGTCCGGCGGGGTCGGGGTGTCACGCCGATCCACGGTTCAATTCCCTTCGGGATCCACCGTGAAGACCATCGGCTTGCCGCGCGACATCGGCTCCCAACCCGCGGCCAACGCCGCCCGTACGCCGCGAGAGATCGTCGCGTCGTCGATCTGGAGCCGTCCGCGCGGCAAGCCCTTCAACAGGCGTTTCGGCGCAGGGAACTCGAGCAGGGCTTCGCGTTTGGCATCGTCCTGCAACAGCGAGATCGTCATGCCCTTCCAGCCTTCGGCATCCGTGTGTTGCGGTTCGCGCTGGAGGTGCCAGTCGTATCGGGTGCCATCGACCTCGACGGTACCGGTATTGCTTTTCGTGTTCGCCATGCCGGTGGCCATAGCATGGCTGTCGCGAGAGGCCATGCGTTCGGGGGTGGCGGATTTGGCGCGCGCGGTGCTTTTGCATGGTTCGATCAATCGGTGCCTGACGATCGCAGCTTGCGCACCACCCCGGCGGAGGCCGGGGTCCAGTTGGAAAGGTCGCAATAACTACGCGCAACGGATGCCAGCCACGTCCCCCAACTGGGCCCCGGCCTCCGCCGGGGAGGTGCCTCTCTGGCATAGGTAACGACCCGCGAGCTTGTTCTCCCGCGAAGTCGGGAGTCCAGTCTGGGTCCCCGCCTTCGCGGGAAAACAAGGTTTGGAGCGCCTACCCCCGCCCCATCATGTGATCCACGAACGACGCCAGCGTCTTGAACCCCGACAGCTTCATCCCGCTCTTCTCCCCCGTCATCGACGCCGGCACCAAGGCGCGTTCGAAACCGAGCTTGCTCGCTTCCTTCAACCGCAACGGACCATGCGCGACTGGGCGGATTTCACCCGACAGCGCGACTTCGCCGAACGCCACCGCATCGACCGGCACCGGCCGCTCCGACATCGCCGAGATCAGCGCCGCCGCCACCGCGAGATCAGCCGCCGGATCCTGCACCCGGTAGCCGCCGGCGATATTGAGATAGACCTCGGCGTTGGAGAAGCTCAGCCCGCAGCGCGCCTCCAGCACCGCCAGGATCATCGCAAGACGCCCCGAATCCCAGCCGACCACGGCGCGCCTTGGTGTGGCCCCCGACGCCAAGCGGACGGTCAGCGCCTGAATCTCGACCAGTACCGGCCGGGTCCCCTCCAGCGCCGGAAACACCGTCGCCCCCGTCATCGCATCGTCGCGGTGCGTCAGGAACAGCGACGACGGATTGCCGACCTCCGCCAGCCCCTCGGTCTGCATCGAGAACACGCCGATCTCGTCGGTCCCGCCGAAGCGATTCTTGATAGCGCGGAGGATGCGGTACTGGTGGCTACGCTCTCCCTCGAACGACAGCACCGTGTCGACCATATGCTCCAGCACGCGAGGGCCCGCGATGGAGCCGTCCTTCGTCACGTGCCCGACCAGCACCACCGCCGTCCCGCGCTCCTTGGCGAAGCGGATCAGCTCCTGCGCCGATGCGCGGACCTGGCTGACCGTGCCGGGTGCGCCTTCGATCAGGTCGGAGTGCATCGTCTGGATCGAATCGATCACCAGCATCGCCGGCGGCCGCGTCTGCAACGTCGTCAGGATGTCGCGCGTCGAAGTCGCCGCCGCGAGCTGCACCGGTGCGTTGCCGAGCCCGAGCCGCCGCGCGCGCAGGCGGACCTGGTCCGCAGCCTCCTCGCCAGAGACGTACGCGACCGACTGCCCCGCCAGCGCCATCTTCGCCGCCGCCTGCAACAGCAGCGTTGACTTACCGATGCCCGGATCGCCGCCAATCAGCGTTGCCGAGCCTTCGACGAAGCCGCCGCCCAACGCACGATCAAGTTCGGCGATACCCGTCGCCATCCGGTCGGGCAGCTTGATCTCCGCATCGAGCCCGACGAGCTGGATCGCGCGGCCGCCGGTCTGAAGATTATGCTTCGAATGGAACGGCGTAGCGGCGGTGTTCGCCTCCTCGACCAGCGTGTTCCACTCGCTGCAGTCGCTGCATTGCCCAGCCCAGCGGTGCGATACCGATCCGCAGGCCTGACACACATAACGCTTCTGGGGTTTCGCCATACCGCCGATGTACGAGAACGATACGGGAACATCAATGGCTGGCGGCCAGCCTATGTTGCGGATTTAGTGGCGCTTGACGGCACACGGCGTTATCCGCGCGACGATGAATGCCACCGACCTGCGCGTTGCCCTGTTCAGCGGCAACTATAACTACGTTCGCGACGGCGCGAACCAGACGCTGAACTTGCTTGTCGGCCATCTGCTATCGAAGGGCGTGACGGTCCGCGTCTATTCGCCAACCAATTCAAATCCTGCATTTCCGCCTGTCGGCGACCTGGTTTCGGTTCCATCGCTACCGTTGCCTGCAGGCCGCGGCGAGTACAAGATGGCACGCGGGCTGCCGGCCGCGATCCGGCGCGACCTAGATGCGTACGCGCCGAACATCATCCACGTGTCCGCGCCCGATTTCCTGGGTCATCGCGCGGTCAGCTATGGCCGCCGCCGTGGTCTCACGACGATCGCGTCGTTTCACACCAGGTTCGAGACGTATTTCCGCTACTACAAGATGGCGTTCTTCGAGCCAGTGATGGTGAAGATCCTCACCCGCTTCTACAACCGGGTCGACGAAGTGCTGGTGCCGGGGCGCGGGATGGCGGAGATCGTGCGCGACTGGGGCGTGACGACGCCGACCGCGATCTGGTCGCGCGGGGTGAACCATGACCGCTTCACGCCGACCCGCCGCGATCTCGAATGGCGTCGCGCGCGCGGAATTGCCGACGGCGAGGTTGCGGTCGGGTTTCTCGGGCGGCTGGTGAAGGAGAAGGGGCTCGACGTCTTCGCCGACGTGATCCGCGAGCTCGAGCAGCGCGGCGTGCCGCACAAGGTGCTGGTGATCGGCAAGGGTCCGGCGCGCGACTGGTTCGCGAGCCGCGTGCCGGGTGCGGTGTTCGCGGGGTTCCAGTCGGGCGACGATCTCGGCCGCGCGGTCGCGTCGATGGACGTGTTCTTCAATCCAAGCGTGACCGAGACGTTCGGCAACGTGACGCTGGAGGCTATGGCGGCCGGTGTGCCGGTCGTTGCCGCCCGCGCGTCGGGTGCGGTCGGACTGGTCGATGACGGCGTGACGGGGTTTCTGGTGCCGCCGACGGATATCGCCGGTTACGCGGATGCGATCGGGCGGATCGTCTCGGAGCCGGGCCTGCGCGAGACGATGGGCTGGGCCGGGCACGACAAGGCCGCCGGGTATCTTTGGGATACGATCAACCAGACGGTGCTGGATACGTATCTCGAGGTGATGGCGCGGCGGGGGGCTTAAGGCCGAGATTCAGGTTACCGGCCGGGCGATCCTCCCCCGCCAGGGGGAGGTGTCGCCGAAGGCGACGGAGGGGGAGGATACGAAACAGCGGTGTCGCTTGCCTCCCCCTCCGTCAGGCTACCGCCTGCCACCTCCCCCTGGCGGGGGAGGATTGATTCAAGCAGTCGCCCAGTCGAACGTCAGCGGCGCCTCGCGGAAGGCGAAGCGGTCGAGGTGGCTCGACACAACCTCGCGCATCCGGTCGACGTCGTCGCCCTCCGGCACCGTCAGCGCGACGTCGAGCGTTTCGCCGTCCGCACGCATCTCCAGAACCGCACCGTTCGGGAACGCGATGCGGCCCTCTTCCTCCGAGAAGGTGACCTCCATCTTGTGGCTCCAGTGCTTGGCCAGCTGCTGGAGATACTTGCTGGCCGAATGCGTCGGCACGCGTGCTACCGAGACACTCACCGGAGGCGCTCGATCTTCTGCGCCGCCTCGTCGAGCAACGCCGCGACTTCGTGCAGCGTGTCCTCGTTGACGTCCTCGCGCATCAACCGGTGCTGAAGCACCTGCCGCAGATTGCCCATCGCCCGCCGGATCGGCGCGCCATCGGTCCGCTCGGACTCCGCCCCAACCGCAGCCAATCGCGCGAACAGGCCGTCCACTACGGCCGCATTCTCGGCCAGATGCGCGCGACCCTCGTCGCTCGCCGCAAAGCGCTTCTTCGCGCCCTCCGACTGTTGCTCCTCGATCAGCCCCATCTCGTCGAGCATGCTGAGCGTCGGATAAACGACGCCCGGGCTCGGCGCATAGCCCCCCCCGGTCAGCCCCTCGATCTCGCGGATCAGGTCGTAGCCGTGGCGCGGTGCGTCGGCGATCAGCTTCAGCATGACGAGCTTGAGTTCGCCGCCATCGAACAGCCGCCGCCGACCACCGGGGCCGCCGCGTCCATGCCCGTGTCGACCGTGGCCTTCGTGGCCGGGGCGACCGCGGCCTTCGCCGTCAGCCCGCGGACCACCCGTCCAGGCTCCATATCCCATACCAAAACGCATTTGAGTGTTCTCCGATATATCTTCATTCATGAGATGCGATATATCGCAGACTGTTTCTGGTTCAAGTGGTGGGTGAGAAAAATTCGTCACCCCGGACCTGTTCCGGGGTCCACTGGTCGGCAAACTCGCCGTCGAGGAGTATGCGGACCGGTGGATGCCGGAACGAGCCCGGCATGACGGAGAGTAAGTGGCAACGGATGGGCAAACCGGCCCCCCGCGCCTATCTTCCCCCCATGGCCGATCTCTTCGCGGGCTTCGAACCCGCCGCCCCCACCGAAACGCATCCCGAAAACGCGCCGCTCGCCGACCGCCTGCGTCCGCGCACGTTGAGCGAGGTGGTCGGTCAGGATCACATCACCGGCCCCGAAGGCGCGATCGGCAGGATGGTGTCGGCCGGACGCCTGTCCTCGATCATCCTGTGGGGCCCGCCCGGCACCGGCAAGACGACGATCGCGCGATTGCTCGCCGACGCGGTCGACCTGCGGTTCGTCGCGATCTCCGCGGTGTTCTCCGGCGTGGCGGACCTCAAGAAATCCTTCGCCGAGGCGCGCGAGCACGCCAAGATCGGCAAGCGCACCTTGCTGTTCGTGGACGAAATCCACCGCTTCAACCGGGCGCAGCAGGACGGCTTCCTGCCCTATGTCGAGGACGGCACGGTGACGTTGGTCGGCGCGACCACCGAGAACCCGTCGTTCGAGCTCAATGCCGCGTTGCTCAGCCGCGCGCAGGTGCTGATCCTGGAACGCCTCGGCCGCGGTGCACTCGAACAGCTGCTCGACCGCGCCGAAGCAGAAATGGAGCGCCCCCTGCCCCTCACCCCGCCCGCCAAGGACGCGCTGATCGCCAGCGCCGACGGCGACGGTCGCTTCCTGCTCAACCAGGCGGAGACGCTGTTCTCGGTCAACCTGCCCGAGCCACTCGATCCCGCCGGGCTGTCGAACTTCCTGCAACGCCGCGTCGCCGTGTACGACAAGGATCGCGAGGGGCATTACAACCTCATCTCCGCGCTCCACAAATCGATCCGCGGGTCGGACCCGCAGGCCGCGCTCTATTATCTCGCGCGAATGCTGACTGCGGGCGAGGAACCGCTGTTCCTGCTCCGCCGCCTGACGCGCGCCGCGGTCGAGGATATCGGCCTCGCCGACCCGCAGGCGCTGGTCCAGTGCATCGCCGCCAAGGATACCTACGACTTCCTCGGCAGCCCCGAAGGCGAACTGGCGATCGCACAGGCCTGCGTCTATCTCGCCACCGCGCCCAAATCGAACGCGGTCTACAAGGCGCAGAAGGCGGCGTGGAAATCGGCGCGCGAGACGGGCTCGCTGATGCCGCCAGCGTCGATCCGCAACGCACCGACCAAGCTCATGCGCGATATCGGGTACGGCAAGGGCTATGCGTACGATCACGACGCCGAGGATGCGTTCTCCGGCTCGGATTACTGGCCCGACGAGATGACCGCGCAGACCTTCTACACGCCGACCGAACGGGGGTTCGAGAAACGCCTGTCGGAACGGCTCGCCTATTGGGATGCCTTGCGCGCGGAAAAGCGGTCGTGAAGGATTGGGCTGCGGTCGCGCAGTATGCGCTGTTGCTGCCCGAGACCGAGGCATCGACCTCGTACGGCCAGCCCGCGATCAAGACGCGCGGCAAGATGTTCGTCAGCGCCGGCCATGTCGATGGCAGCTTCCACGTCCGCAGCCCGCATGACGAGAAGGCGGTCCTGATCGATACCGACCCCGACGGTTTCTGGCAGACGGCGCATTACGAGACCTGGCCCGGCCTGCTGGTCCGCTACGGCGCGCATGATGCCGAGCGCGTCGCTCGCGTGATCGCCCGCGCATGGTGGGATCAGGCATCGGCCAAGCAGCGGAAGGCGTATGGCGATCGCCCCTGACCGCTTCGGCCATTTCGCCGCGATCGACTGGTCGGGCGCGGTCGGTCCCCGGCAATCGGGGATCGCCGTCGCGATCTGCGCGCGAGGGGCCGCTGCACCGACGCTGATCGCAGCCGAGGGCGGCTGGTCGCGCACCGCCGCGCTCGATTGGCTGGCGAACGCGATGCCACCGGATACGCTGGTCGGGCTCGATCTCGGGCCATCGCTTCCGTTCATCGACCAAGACGCCTTCTTTCCCGGCTGGGCAGAGAGTCCGTCAGATGCGCGCGCGCTGTGGGCGTTGGTCGAACGGATCTGCGCGGACGATCCGCATCTGGGGGCCAGCAGCTTCGTCGATCATGACGAGGTCGCGCGGCATCTGCGTCGCCACGGCGGGCGCAAGGGTGAGTTCTTCAAAGGGTTCGGCCGCCTCCGCGTGACCGAGGAGGCACAGCGGCGGCAGGGATTGAGTCCGACCAGCAACCTCAACCTCGTCGGCGCGGCGCAGGTCGGCAAGTCGAGCCTCACCGGCATGCGCGTGCTGCATAGGCTGGCCGGCCGCGTACCGGTCTGGCCGTTCGACCAGGTGCCGTCCGAAGGTCCGCTGATCGTCGAGATCTACACCACGATCGCCGCACGCGCCGCCGGCATCCGCAAGGGGCTCAGCAAGATCCGCGACGCCGCCGCACTCGACGTGGCACTGGCCGCGATCGGCAGCGACCCGCACGCACCGCTTGCGCGCTACGACGACCACGCCACCGACGCGATCCTCACCGCCGCGTGGCTCCGCGCCAACGCTGATCGCCCCGAACTCTGGCACCCGGCGGTGATGACAGCGCATATCGCGCAAACCGAGGGCTGGACCTTCGGCGTATCTTGAAGCATGGGGCGATTACGCCTGACGCGAACGGGCCGGTTTAGCTCAGTTGGTAGAGCGCCAGTTTTGTAAACTGGATGTCGCGGGTTCGATTCCTGCAACCGGCACCATTATTTACCGCCATTGGCCGTCAAGGCCCGTCAAAAACCGCAGAGAACAGCCATTTTCGGGGGTTTCTGTTACCGTCAAAAGCCGCCATTGTCGGTCAGGACTGGCGGGGGCATTCGGGGGCATTATGGGGGCACGTTTCATCGGCAGTGGGGGCATCAGATGCTGACCGACCTGCAGTGCAAATCACCGCCGACGGATGGGAAGACGAAACTCTTCGACGGTCACGGCCTCTATCTCGAGATTTTGAAGTCCGGTGCTCGGTCCTGGCGGTGGAAATATCGCATCCACGGGAAGGAAAAGCGACTGACGTTCGGCCTCTATCCGGACGTATCGCTGAAGAAGGCGCGAATCGCACGGGAGCAGGCCGCGGCGCTGCTTCGGACGAGCGTGGATCCGTCAATCGATCGAGTGCTGCAGGCGGCACAGGCTGCAGCTGCGGGCGAACATACGTTCAAGTCGGTAGCGATGACGTGGCACGCCAGTCAGGTCCCACTCTTCAAACCGCGTCATGCGGCGCACGTGCTGCGTACCTTAGAGAACGACGTATTCCCCGCAATTGGCAAGATGCCGATATCGCAGGTCACGTCGCCGCAGATCGTCACGCTGCTTCGGAAGATCGAGGCGCGGGGTTCGGCGGACGTCGCGCACCGCTGCCGGCAGCGGATCTCCGACATCTTCGTACATGCGATCGCCAGCGCGATCGCGACCAACAATCCGGCCGCGGAGATGGGCAAGGCGCTCGGCCGGGTTCGGCACCGTCATTACCCCGCGGTCCAAACGATCGCTCACGCGCGAGAACTGCTGAGGGTTGTCGAGGTGCGACCGGCCTACCCGCTGACGCGCCTATCGTCGCGCCTACTGGCGTTGACGGCGGTAAGGTCGGGGGTGCTGCGATTGGCCGAGGTGCACGAGTTCGAGGACTTGGACGGCGATGCACCGATCTGGCGCATTCCGGCTACCAAGATGAAATTGGCGCAGGAACGTCGCAACGATCCAGCATTCGAGTTTGTCGTTCCGCTGTCGCGGCAGGCCGTCGAGATCGTGAAGGTAGCGATCAGCTTCAGCGGTACGACTGGTCTGATTTTCCGATCAATCAGGTTTGCCAAGCGTCCGCTCAGCGACAGCACGATCAGCAAGCTGTATCGGGAAGCCGGGTACGCCGCGATCCACGTGCCGCACGGTTGGCGCGCAACGTTCTCTACCGTCATGAACCGGCTCGCGGCCGAGGAGGGGCGGAAGGGCGATCGAGAGATCGTCGACCTTATGTTGGCGCATATCGATGGCAGCACGGAAGCGATCTACAATCGATATGCCTACATGCCCCGGCGTCGCGAGATCGCGCAGGAATGGGCGGACTTGCTGACCGTCGATCTGTTGGAGCCAGCCCAGCTGCTCGAGGGGCAGCGGCACTCGTAATCGGCGGTGCAGCGTGAGCGCCGGTGGCAACCGCCTCGCGGCAGCGAATGCGGCCCGCGCGGCACGGCATCAGCTTCGACAGACCAGCTCGGCCCTGCAGGGCCTACGCCGCGGCACCAGCTCAGACGTCCGCCGCAACAGCTACCACGCGGGCGATCACGAGAAGCGAAAGTGGGCTACGCACAACACGTTCTCGGCCGCAGTGCGCAACGAGCGTGTGCGGCAGGTTCGCGCCTGGTCGATGAGCCCAGCGCAGAAGAAGGCAGGGAGCCGGCGGGGGCCGCTGAGCTTCCGTACGCCACATATCTACGACGTCATCATGAGCTTCCGAAACTTTGAGAACGGCGCATGCTTCCCGTCGATCAAGGGCATAGCGCGCCGCGCGAACGTCGCGATCGCGACCGTCGACAAAGCAATCAAGGAGTTGGTCGACGTCGGCCTGCTCGGAAAGCTGCTGCGCACACGCCCGGTGGAAGATCCCGACCCCAAGGGCCCGCAGGTCGAACAGATCACGACCGCTTACTGGTTCCTAGTCCCGACGTGGCTGGCAAAGGCGCTCAAGGCGAAGTTCGGATCCGCGCCGAAGCCAGACGACCAGGTCCAGCGTGAGCAGGACGACGCAGAGCACGTTCAGCGCATGCTCGACACGTTGTCGGCCGAGGATCTGGCGGCGTTCCGCCTCGGCGATCAGAGCATCCTAGCGAAGGCTCTTGCTAGCTACGGCCGCGCGCATGATCGAATAGCGCGATTCCAATCTGTCGAAACTATCAGGGACGCGAAGATATAATAATAAGGAATGGGACCGCTTTCGCGGCCCCATGCTCCAGTATGTTGCTCCCCCAGTGCCGAAACGGCCCACCTCAAGGACCCTACCGCCAAAACCCGGCTGTCGGAACGAGGCGGCTTGCGCCGCCCCGGGCTGGCGAGGGGGAGGAGCACGAACGGTGCCAACTGCCTCTCGCGTCGCTTATGCGGCGCAGGTCCTCGCCCGAGAACAAGAAGGAAACATCTTCAGCGGGCCACTTGACGTCGCGGCCAAAGCGGCTCACGAACGGATTAGAGAAAATCAACATGGGGGTGAGCATGCCGGTACTGCTCGAAGCATCAGAAGTTGAAACGCGCCTCGAGCAGATCGGGGTAACTGTTGCTGACATGATTACGATCGCTCGGGCAGCGGTTGGAGCTCGTCGTTCCGCAACTCTCGACCATCCTGCCACGGCCGGCGGCTTGCTCGCCTGGATCGAAGGCACTGGAACGATGCGTCGCGTGTTGGGTGATCGTGGTTTTCGCCGCAGCCGTGACGCCGGTATCGAGAGCGTTTACAATCCCGACACGGGGGTGCGCTTAGCCTACCAAAGCGCAGAACGTGCGGGTGACCCGGACTTCGACCCTCTCGCAGCATCAGATAAGGGGCCGGCGTCGGCACAGTATGTAGCGTCAAATCAGGGTGAGTTGTTCCCGGAGATCGCCGCGGAAGAGGAGCGGGAAGCGAAAGCTGCCTGCTACTATCTATTCGTTCAGGCGCACGGCGATGATGTGCGCCTGGAACTCTCGTTTCCGCGCGCAATTGAAGATCGGCAGTTCGCCGGTTTCCGTGAACGCATAATCATCGTTGCCGCCGGTGGCTGGGATTTTGTCGAGGCGCTAGATGATGACCGTGGCCCAGACTTCGAGATCGAGATTTCTCGCAAGGCCTAGTGACCGTGAAAATGTTTAATCCACAGCGCCTCATAGTCGCGAGGCAACGGCGACACTTGTCCGCGAAAGAACTCGCGGCTCGTATCGGCCGCGTGCCCCTTACAATCACTCGCCTTGAACAAGGGACATCCGAACCCGAGCCCGAAACAATGGCGGCGCTTTCCGAGGCCCTAAGTTTTCCAGAGCATTTCTTTTATGGCGAAGAATGTGAGCGGCTGACCGACGGGGCTAGTTTCCGCAGCCTAACGTCTATGAGAGCGCATGAACGAGATGCTGCTTTGGCTGCTGGCTCGTTGGCGTTCATTTTCTGCGACTGGATCGGGCAGCGCTTCAATCGCCCAAGCTGCGAGTTGCCGCTTTTGGATCCGGCCACGAAACCGGACCAGGCTGCGCGGATGGTTCGGCAGGAATGGGCGCTTGGCGAGGCGCCGATCTCCGACATGATGAAAATGCTCGAAGCAAAAGGCGTTCGGGTTTTCTCCCTGGCCGAGACTACTCAAACGGTCGATGCATTCTCATGCTGGCGCGGCGATACGCCGTACATCTTCCTGAATCTGCATAAATCGGCTGAGCGGACCCGCTTCGACGCGGCGCATGAACTTGGACACTTGGTGCTCCATCGTCATGGTGGGGGCGTTGGGCGCGCGGCAGAGATGGAGGCCAACTCCTTCGCATCGGCGTTTCTCATGCCCGAAGCTGACGTGCTCGCGCGCATCCAGAGCATCACTAGCCTCGCTCAGATTGTGAAGCTCAAGCGCCGCTGGAGAGTGTCGACGGCAGCGCTAGCCTATCGTCTGAACCGGCTGCGCCGCGTCTCGGACTGGCAATACCGGGGCCTCTGTATCGAGATGCAACAGAAGGGTTATACCAAGCAGGAACCAGATCCGATCGAGCGGGAGAAGTCGGTGCTTTGGCAGAAGATATTCAGCCAGCTTTGGGCTGAACGGTGCTCGCGCGAGCATATCGCAGCAGATCTTGGGCTGCCCGTCGTTGAGATCGACAACTTGGTATTTGGCCTGACCGGGGCCGGTGAGCGTGAACAATCCGGCGTCGATCCTTCTAAACCGCGTTTGGTCGCGGTCAGCTGATAGTGCTCACTCGGCACGCTGCGGCTGCCGCGTGAGCCCAATCTTTTTACCCCAGAACACCTCGCAGTGCGCACGAACCCCCTATGCGGTGTCCGGCACCCTGCCCTGTCCACTTTCGACCCCCCGGGGGGTCAGGCCGCCGCCGCGGCGGCCGCGGCGATCGGCGCCGCCCCGGCGAGGACCTCGGCCCAGGCGTCGAACAACTGCCGCCGTCGCGGCATGTGCGTCGACCGGTTGTAGGCGCCCTCGACCTTCCGGTTGATCCCCTGCTCTTCCTCGTCCTTCCCGCCGCCGACATGGCCGAGCGCTCGGTCGATTGCGGCGCGCTCGTCGGGCAGCTGCTCGTTCAGGATCGTCGAGAAGCTGGCGCGCCATCCGTGCGGGACGTGGCGATCGCCGAAGCCGGCGCGCTGGTAGAGGATACGGATGGCGCCCTCGCCGATCGCCGCGCCGGCGCGGCCGGGGAAGATGAGCGCAGCGCCGTCTAGATTTGCAGCTTGTGGGTGCAGATCGCGACGCGCTGCGCGTAGGACGTCGACCGCTGCCGCGCTCAACGGGACCAGGTGATCGTTCGCGGCATTGAGCTTCTTCGCTGCCGCGAGCTTCATCCGCGCCGCCGGCACGCGCCACGTCGGCGCCGTCCCATTCAGATCCTCGATCTCATTCCACCGCGCCTCACGTACCGCAGCCAGGCGCACGGCCGTCAGGGCTAGGAACCGGGAAGCGAGCTTCACCGATGCAGCGACGTCGACGAGCTCGGCCGCCGCCAGTAGCGCGCGCAGCTCGGCGGCATCTATCAACGCCGGATGATGCCGAGGCGCGCGACCACGCGCCATTGCCTCTGCCACGCCCTCGGCCGGGTTCGCATCGGCCCAGCCTTCGGAGCAGGCGTACTTGAACACGCGCGAGATCCGCTGTTGCAGACGTCGCGCCGATTCGACGCTGCCGCGCCGCTCGATCGCGCGCAGAACCTGCAGGACCAATGGCGGCCGGATATCGGCGAGCGGCGTACCGCCCAGCATCGGGAAGATGTCCCGCTCGAGGCTGGCGATGACGTCTGCCGCGTGCACCGGCGTCCAGTCAGCAAACCGGTGTGCGTGCCAGGCGCGGGCGGCCGGTTCGAAGGTTGATGGGGCGATCATCGCGTCCAGCGCCGGCGCCCGCGGATCCTCGCCGCGGCCGAGCTGCTCGCGCACCTGGTTGCAACGGACCCTCGCGGCGTCGAGCGTCACCTCGGGAACGGCGCCGATCGTCAGCAACTGCTCCTTACCGCCGAAGCGGAAGCGCATCCGGAAGGACTTACGTCCGGTCGGGACGACGTAGAGGTGCAGGCCGCCCTGGTCGAACAGCTTGTAGGCGGCCGTACGCGGCCGCGCGGCTTTCACCGTAGCGTTGCTTAGCATAGTCATGTCCTATGGTTTGAGCGCCGACGGCATCGCGATGCCAAGTCGAGCGAGCGGAGAAAACGATGGCGAAGCAGGTACGACCGGCCGATTTTAAGGGCATTGCGTACGACGGACTGGTTCGTGTTGATTACGGATCTTGGCTTGTGATCGGCGAAGACGCGTTTCCGGAGCAAAGTGCGGAATTTCATCGCGAGCGCATTGCCCGTATCCGGGGAGACTTCCTCGGCGGCGGGTTCTTGATCGACAACGAACTCGTCCTGATCCTTCTATTGGATCAATTCGGCACGCTCGAAGCGGCGACCGGCGGCACGCCGTTTGACGACTTAGAGACTAGCTTTCGTAAGAAGACGCTTGGGCAGCTGATGCATCTGGCCAACCCCATTGCCCTGCGATTATTCGAAGGCCCAGAGCGCGAAGCTTGGTCGGGGGAAACGGCAGAACTTCTTCAAGTGCGTAACGCACTGGCACACCAGACGTTCTGGCTGCACCCTGTGAACGATCCGGATGCCGGTACTATTCCGGGCAGCCCGTTCCTCCGGACAACTTCGTTTGTACCTATGATCGCTGACCGAGATGCCATTTGGACCGTCGACGACGAGCAGGTGACCTATTGGAACGCCCTACGGAATAGCGTCCTTACACGGGCGAGGCAGCTACGCGCGAAGTTACCGCTAGCCGAACCCTCAGAGACACCTGCTGCGCCCGACAATCGACCTCCGCTTGGTATCTTCATTCCAAACGGTCGACCAATTCCCAACCCGGAGAGCAAACTGATCATGTTTTATCATGGGGCCGATGATCCGGATTTGCGTCGAGTGCCGGGACCCAAGATGAAGGAACGGATATGGCAACGCTTGACGGTAGACCCTCATGTCGAAACGCGGCTAGGTACCGATAGCGCGGGAAACCCGCCGCCTGAACCCGGAAATCAAGGGTAAGAGGCGGAGGATCCCTCCGCCGCAGTGACACGTTCCCGCAGCTCCGCTGGGTGGCCACACCCCTATCTTACCCACACGATACCCCATGTAGAACGTGGTAGTTGTGCTATGCGGCGACCCATGGCGCAGTCTGATTTAGTATCGTTACTCGGTGCATTGGGCGTGGGCGGATTGTTCGGAACGGGAACAACTCTGTGGATCCAAGGGCGCCGCGAGCGCATGAAAGCTACGATCGCACTGATCGATGGCTTTTCAACCTTAGAAGCTCACAAACTCCGGCGACAGTTCTGGAACACTGTCCATAACCCGGAGATCAAGCTGGCTTCGTTTGATGACGTTGGAAACGTCCCCGACGAGAACGACCGGTTCGCAGTGCTGTACGTCATCAGCTTCTTCACGACTGCCGGTTCGCTAATGATCGAAGGCGCCCTGGTGAATCCGGTTTTCTTCCGATTGGCTGAGCGTTGGTTTTCCGAGATCTTGGAGAAGCACCTTATTGCAATGGGCCACAATACTGACCCCAGCGGTCCCTACCGGGTACATACGCACGCAATCCGATCGCTCTATGAGCGGTGGTGGAATATGCATCCCTCACCGCGGTACCGCGCCCGCCCGATCAGTCCCAACGGCGGATAAGTCCTCCGCCGCAACAACGGTTTTCCGCGGCTCTCGACGGGCCATGTACCCCGTTTTTGGGTAGGTGATACCCCCGCAGCGCGTGCCCGAAAGCACGTGCTGCGGGGGTTTTCCGAGTCATAGCACGAAGGCGGAATGTCACCGCCGGTTGCGTATTATCAGCTCCGTCACTTTCGATGGCGCACCGGTCGACTGCATTCCAAGCGACCAGGAGGTGTCGACCTCCTGGATCTCGAACGCTGCGAACGCCTCCCGAATAAACGGCGTGTTGTTGATCGACATGATGAAGTCGCCGGCGATCGCCGCCAGCTGGTCGGCCATCGCCAGGTAGTCGGCGCGGCCGAACTCGACGCCGTAGCCTGCCGTCTCGTCATAAGGCGGATCGAGGTAGAACAGCGCCCCGGCGTGATCGTACCGGCGGATCAGATCTGCGTAAGGTAGCTGCTCGATCTGAACCGGCTCGAGGCGCTGACTGAGAAGCTTCAGCTCGCCACGTAGCTTCGCAAGATTGAAGCGCGAAGGATTGCGGGCTGTCACGCCGTAGCTTCGGCCGACGACACGGCCCCCGAACGCCTGGCGCTGAAGATAGAGGAAGCGGACCGCGCGCTCGATATCGGTGAGCGTGTTCGGATCCATCGCCTTTTGCCGGTCGAACTCAGCCCGACTGGCGATGAGCCAGCGCAGCTCGTCGACGAAAGGCTCGTAGTGCCGGCGTACAACGCGGAAGAGGTTTGCGACGTCGCCAGACAGGTCGTTGATGATCTCGACGGCCGGTCGGCGCGATCGGCGCAGGAAGACGCCGCCCATGCCGACGAACGGCTCGATATACGCCTTGTGGGGCGTGGTATCGATCATGGCGCACAGACGGGACGCCAGGTTGCGCTTGCCGCCCATGTAAGCCGCAGGCGGGCGAGCAACGATTACAGGACTCATGTGGAGGTAGACCTTCATGACGAGGCACGGGCTACGCGCGCCATGATGGCCGCCGATCGACGATCGGCGGAGCCCCGGCCAGGTGGCCGCGGGATGGGTGGAGCGGCGATCGCCGCGAAACTGTTGGAGAGGTTGCTGCGCGGCAACCATCCGGACGGACCGGGTGGTTAGCCGCGCAGGCTCTGGGGTCTACGCCCCGCCTATTCCCCCGAGGGGTCTTCTATTGAGCGGGCCACCCGGCGAACCGGTGACCCAGAGCAAACCGCGCGCGCGGGCTGTCCTTACGGCTAAGCTTGGAGCAGCGCTCGAGCTATGCCACGCGTTATAGCGGCCTGCAATCAGTGCGGCGCTGGCGCGCAGCCGGCGGGTTGGACGCCAGTCCGCATGATCGCGTCGACGCAGGTCCAGAGCGCCTTTACGCCCCCTGCCCGGTTGTTGCCGCGCTCGACGGCGCCGATCGCCTGGGCGAAGCGCTCGAGCAGCTCGTCGAGCACACCTTTGTCGATCGAGACCAGTTCGCCGGCCGGCTTGCCGGCAATCGGCGCCAAGTGCTCAGTCTTCACCAGCTCCGGAGGCAGTGCCGGCATCGTGGCCCGCTCGGTTCGCGCGAGCGATACCGGCGTTGAGGCTGTCGCGCACGCGGTCGACAGGAGCGGCAGGCAAAGCAGCGCCAGGAGCTGCAGGCGGAACATCGGCAAGCGCATTGTGAAGATCCTCGATCGTGGCTTGGACATAGGCGTCGGTCTTGGCGTCGATCCGGACGGTTCGCTCGGCGATCGACTGGGTGACTGCCGCGGCCGCGCGCTCGTCGGCGCGCGCTTCGGTGACGCCGGCAGCGTGCGAGACGTTGGCCTTCGCGGTGACCTTGGCCGCGCCGGCGGTCTCGCCGCCGTGGCGGATCCACACGACGCCAGCGACGATCGCGACCAGGGCGGCGATCGCCAGGATGATGCGGAACCGCGTCATGCCTTCACCGTCGCGCACTTGCGGCGATCGACGTTGCCGATCCGGTTGGCGATCCAGCCCTTCTGGAACACTTGCAGCTTGGGGTTCGCACCGATCAGCCGTGCGTACTCTCCACTCTGCCACGCATCGAGGATACCAAGGGTGGCAACGCAAAGCGGCGCGGCGCCGAGTTTCGCCTGGCACGATTGGTAGGCGGCGATCGAACCAGGTCCAAGCCGGCCGTCGATCGTCAGCGTGGTACCGCATAGCGCGTTGGTCGAACGCTGGAACCAGGCCGACGGCCGCGACGCGCCCATGTTGACGCTGGTATCGAACAGCTCCTCGGTGACCGCGGCGTCGATCGAGATCAATGCCGCGTAACCTGGCGCTACCAGGTACCGGGCGTAATAGATGCTCTCGGCAACGCCACGCGGCAGCGTGCGCATCGGACCGACATACCCGTTCGCAACCGCAACCTGCTTCGTGATCCCCATGTTCGTCTCGCCGCCCGGGTCAGCGGGATGATTCACGTAGCCGCCTTCGACAGCGATGACGCTGGCGATCATGGCGATCGCGGCCGCGGTGAGACCTGCCTTTGGTCCGACCTTTCCGCTGATCGACTTCCACAGGCTGCGTCGCTCGGCCGCCGGCGTCTGCGGGATCAGGCGGACGACGATCGTCGCGACGAACAGCAGCGTCGGGATGACGTGAGCGAGCGAGGCGGGAAAGAGGCTGCGGATCTCGTCGGGCAGCGCGTTCCAGATCTGCAGCAGCGTATCCGGTGCAGCAGCTGCAAGCCCGGTGAGGATGGCGCCGATCGCGGACATGCGAACGGACCACAGCGACCAGGCCCGAAGCGCATGGCTACGGACCCGACGCATGGCGTCGAGTGGGGTCATCGGGATCTCCTAGGATGGCGGCAGCCGGCCGCCGGCGGATCAGCGGTCGGGAGCGACCGGCGCGGCGACCGTCGAGACCATCGCGTACTGAACAGGCTGAGGGTGCTGCATGGGTGCAAAAGCGATCGATGCGAGGACGCCCGACCCGCGAAGTCGCAGTCCCAGAGCTGCGACGGCGATCCGAGCTGGGACCGCCGCCTGCGCAGCGACGCCAACGATCATAAGAGTGGTACCGTCGATCATGGCTGCAGCGCTCCTTTGCTCGGTACGATCATCTCGAGCTTTGTCTCGATGCGGATCGTACGTCCGTCGATCTTGGTCAGCACTTCGGTCTTGGCAGCGTCGGCCGCCTCGAGCTTGGTGATGCGCTGCGCGTTGACGTCGAGTTTTTCTTTCAGGCCGCCATACCCAACGATGGGGCTGGCAATCAGAGCGGCGAGACCGGCTGCCGAACAGGCCATCATGAAGATGTCTTTGAAGGCCAGGCCACCGCCAGGTTGCGCGTTGCTCACGTGAAGATCCTTCCCGCGGTCGCCCGGGCCGCAAAGCTGCTGTCAAACATGGTGGAAGCCTCCGGCATGCGTGGAGATCTCCGCGCCACGCGCGCTACCAGGGTAGCGTTCGGCATCCTGCCGGTATGGTCAGTCGAAGAGCTGCGACACGTCGAGGCGCAGCTGCGCAAGCAAAGCAGCGTGGCCGGCATCGATCGGGTGTACGAGGTCGGCGTGAAATTTGGCCGGGTCTGCGGCCGCGCCCATGCCATCAATGCTAAGCGCTCGGTTCCACTGCCAGATGTAGACGTCGTCGGGATAGGCAGCTGCAAACGCCAAAGCTGCCGTGTTGATCGCGTTGTAATTGCCCTGGCTGTCGCCGTACGCCGTGTTGAGGAGCGTCGTCAGAATAACTTTGGCGCCATAGCTTTTTGCAAGCATGATGATGTTCTCGACATACGCTTTCCACAGCGTCGTACCGATCACACCGCCGCTGCTATCGCCTGGTGCGGACAAGTTCGTGCCAACCGCGACGATGACCCATTTCGGTCTCAGCGCCGGGATCTCGTTGACCGCGCACATATAGGCGCCTCGGGCGCGCCCACCGCCCATGGCCGAGATCGCGACCGCACCGCCAAGCTCGGCATCAAGCATGCGGCTGACCGTCATCGCCGCCAGCTGCTGGTCGCCCTGCCCGATGCTGTCGGCCAGGTAGAGCACCTTCGCTTTGGCGCGCGGCCGATCATACATCACCTTCAGATGATTGACGGTGAACTGGCCAGCGATGGCGAGGAAGGCGAGCGCATCGTTCATGTTCCCGGCCGGGTTGCCGGTATCGATCTGGGTGTTGCGATCGTCGATGATCGTCGTACGCGCCTGGCTGACTGCATCGATCAACGTCAGCGTCATGGCCCGCACGTGCCAGCCCCATTCGACGATGTGCGGGTTGATCGCGCGATGACCGGCCGCAAGCGGCGCCGAAACGACGGTCCCTGGATCGCCTGCGCCGTTCGGCTGCCCCTTGATCGCGATCGTACGGCTGGCGAAATCGACCGTCACCATGGAGGGACCTCGGCCATTGCCTTCGTACAGCGGCGCGCCCTGGTCGGGGGCGAGCGCGGCAAGTCCGACGATCGTCGCAGCCGTCATGCCGGTGAGTCGTGCGCGGATGAGGCGCTGTTCGAGCCGCGTGAAGATCGCGGTCTGGATATACGTGTTCCAGCCTTGCCCCGCTGCCGGCGAGGTCATCCCGTTCGGCCCAAACGTCCAGGCAGCGTTGTTCGCAAACCAGTTGTCGGGCTGCGCCTGCAACTTGCTCGAGGCGATCGTCACCCGGGCGGAAGTCAGATCCGCCATGCTGGCCATCTCGTCGTCGGCCGCCAGCGTGAAGCCTGCGGCGATCGTGACGCCGGGGGCGACACTGAGCGACGCGGTCGCGACGCCCGCCGCGATGGCAGGACCATTTAGCGCATAGCCGTAGTTGGAATAGCCGATGAGACCGCTGTCGAGTGCCCCATCGGAGATTTGGCCGAAGAGCCAGCCGGCGCGCACTATCGCCGCGGGGACCGCAACGGATTGACGCCCCAGGGCCGTGAAGGTGATGATAACGCGCAACTGCACGGCACCGTCGCGGTTGGCAAAGCCGAAGATCACGCGCCCGACCTGCTTCACATTCGCGTTGATCGTCCGCAGGACGCCACTGCGCGGCACAGGTTGCGGGTTCAGCCAGACTTGGCGGGATAGCGCTGAGTCGGACAAGGCCAGGCTCGTGCCCGGGCCGCCGAAGACACCGGTACCGTCGGCAAACACGACGTCGACGGCCGCGGTCGCCTGTGCTGCATACACAGCGACCTGCGCAGTGCCGTTGATGACGACCTGCCGCGCAGTCTCAAGCGACGTTGCGGCGTTTTGAGCATAACCCTGCGCCATCTGGACGATGGGCATCAATAGCTCAGAGCCTTCGACGACGAGCTCGACCTTGTCGTCGACGACGTTCAAAATAGCGTCAGCCATAGTGGTTCGCCTCAGGCCCAGACGCGAGCAGGCTGCTCGGGCGTCACGATGAAGGGATCGAGCGCGGACAGATCGCGATCGTCGGTGCAGCGGATGTTAACGTGCCAGCCGCGCCGCGCGCGGGTCAGCTGCTCGCCATCGTCCGTCCATTGCTGGATTGGGATGCGGACAACGCCGACGACGTCGACGAGGAAGGCCTCGTCGGCCGACGGGACGGCCGCCAGCGCGGCCGCCTCATCAGCGAAGCGGAGATAAAGATCGATCATGCGGTGTACGCCTGCATTTCAGCCACCGTGAGGAGGCGCGGGAACTCGGTGGCATCGAGCAGCGGGTTGGTCGGGTGCGGCAGGTAAGGAATGATAAAGCAGTTCGGCTGACTGCCCGACGCGCCGTTGTTGCCGAACCTGCGGGTCGTGATCGGCGGAAGCCCGGTTAGAGCAGCGTCAGGATACGCCGTGCCGTTGACGACCAGGCGCAAGATCCGGTTCGTAAACCCGAGTGCGATCTTGTAGTCTGTACCTGCTACCGGCGTCGGACCATTCACCTGGCCGATCGATATGCCACCGCTCATAACACGAGCGATCAGGTTCCCTGCGGCTGTCAGATCCACGATGATGCGGTCGTTATCAGATCCGCCATCCCAACCGCCGATCCGCGAGGCACGAAGGGTGCCATCCCATCGCGCGCGCAATAGCATGGTCTGGGCAGCTGGATTAAACTCGATGCCGACAGCCTTGGAGTAGAAGTCGGGCCCCCTCGTCGCCTGTGCGTTGCTGGTCGGAATGTAGGACGTGGCTACGGAGCCAAGCTCTGTCTGCACACCTCCGATGCGTATGGTAAAATCGTACGCGGTCCCGCTGACGAAGGTGAGCTGGTAGTAATACTGAAACTGTGTCGGCGCCGCCATCGTCAGTGTTCGAGAATAAAAGCGCCGGGTGAACTGTAACGTCAGCGCCATTGCGCGGTTTTGATAGACGGTATTGGTCCCGTCGGTTTCGAAGATGACCTCGTTCAATTTGCTTGCGTCGCCAGCAACGACGGAAGCAAACGATGAACCGGTCCAGGTCTGACCTGCCGTGGTCGACGCGCGACCAAAGGAGAACACAAACGAGCCGTTGGCGGTTGCCGTGCCGGAGACCCGGAACTCCGTGTACGGCACGCCGCCCGACACGCCCACACCGGTGACTTCGCGGTTCAAACCATTGGTCGCGGTAGGGACAGACCACCCCGTCGGCGCACTGCCTGGGCTACCCACCACCGCCCCGGTATTGCCGCCATTGGTGATGATGTTGGTCGACTGCATTTCGACCAACAGGCCGGCTAGCACCCACGCAGCGGACGCAGTGTCGAAGAGGGCCCCCAATCGAGCCGTTCCGCTTGCCGCCGTCTGCAGCACCCCGCCTGCATCGTAATACGTAGCCGTCGTGGCGCGCGCGACATCGGTCACGTCAGTGAAGCCCCGCAACTGGCGGCGTAGGCCGTCGAAGCTCGAATAGAGGGACTTCCTCCCGGTAAAATAGGCATCGGCGATCGCCGGAAAGGTGCCGGTACCAGGCTTGATCAGCAGCGAAGGACCACCCTCGGGCACGATCTGCGCGGCCGCGGTGTTCGCGGCGGTAGCGCCGGCGTTCGCAGCGTTGCCCGCGATCACGGTCAGCGCGGTCTTGGCGACGCTGTCATCGGTTGCGACCTTAGCCGCGGTCGTTGCCGTATCGGCCTTGCCCGTCGCCGTTACCGCCAAGGCGGTCTTTGCCGTGCAGTCGGCCGTCGCAGCGGTCGCCGCCCCCGTCGCGGTCACCGTCGCGGCCGTCTTGGCGATGCTGTCAGCTGCGGCGGCATTCGCAACCGCGGCCGCGGCGATCGCTTCGGTGCTCGAGCCAGGCGCGCCCTGGGCGGACACGATCAAGGTACCAGTCCCAGCCATGACCGTCAGCGTGTCCGCACCAGCAGTGCCAGCGGCACCGAGCAGGAACGGCGCGCCGTCGTCGATCGATGCCGTGCCGCCGTGAAGCACAACGCGGCCGGTCGCGGTCAGCATCGCGATCTCGAAGCTGGTTACACCGCCCTTCCGGAGCGCCTCAGTCATGGCGCCGGTAAAGGCGAAGGTTGCGGTCGCTCCGTTCACGGTCGCTGCGATCGGCAGGCCGACAACAGCACTGCGCGCGTCGAGGAAACGCCAGACGATCGACCGGCCGGTTAGATCGGATGGCGTGCCGGACGCGCCGACGATGCCGAAGACGGGTTGCGCTTCGACGCCGGCAGCGACGCGAAAGCTGCCGAACCGATCGAACAGCGCTCCAGACTGGATTATCATGGGACGGACACTCCGGGCTCGATGATGAAAGAGCCGCTGATCAGCGGCAGAAGTGGCAAACCCGGCAGGGCGATCAGATGATCGAAGGCCAGGACGACGTCCTGCCCGGGCTCGGTACCGTTCGTCAGGAACGGCAGCATTTTCTGGATGGTCGCGCGATCGATCTGGATCGTGATGGTCGCGACGGGAAAGGTCGCGATCGCGGTCCCGACCAGGCCCGTGACCGCCGGTTCGAAGGCAACCGACAGACCCTGACTTCCTGCGGCCGCTGGCAGCAGCGAGAGCTGCGGATCGCCAGGCGCGTCGGGGTGCACTCGCAGCTCCATGACTTGGGGCTGGTTGCGCAGATCATAAAACGGGACCCGTACAGTACGGACGAAGATTGCGTTGCGCGGTGCACGCCAGACATGCGTGGCCGGCCTCACAGGGCGGTGTCCATGATACGTCTCCGATATCGGAAGAGGGTTAGGCAGCCGCGCTCTCAAGCATCACGATGCGCTGCTTCAGCGCGTCGAGGTCCGCCTTTGCATAGGCACCGCCGACGCTGTCGGCGTTCGTTGCCGACGTCGCAGTCCCAGCGGTCGCGGCATATTCGACCCCGCCTGGCAGTTCGAACTCCCAGGCATTGGCCGGCAGGCCAGGCGAGCTGGGCGGCGTGGCCGTCTGCCCAAGCGCGAACCCATGCTTGGCGTCGGTCTCCGATCGCGCGGTGATCGTGACGACACCGCTGCCGGCGTCGAGCGACCTGGTGAGGATCATCACCGTCTGGTTGAGCAGTCCCGCTTCCGGCAGGTCTACCGTCACGACGTCACCGGGTTTGTAGCCGAGCCAGCGGATCTTCAGCGGCAAGGTTATCGGTCCGAACTCGCGCGAGTTCTCGATGTCGTAGCGGGCAAGCGTTGCGACCTGCGCCAGGTCCTCGCCGGCGAAGCACTGCACCAACGGATACGACGCTTCCTTGCGGACCTGCCGGCGATCCCGGGCGACATACGCGTCGACGACGATCGGCGCGGCCGCAACCTCTGCCCAAGTCGTCGTGGTCGTGCTGGTCGCCGGATCCGTGCTGATCTCCTCCGACCAGTAGCGCGGCACCAGCGTGTTCAGACGGTCACGCCGCGCCTGCATCGCCACGACCGTCACGTCGCCTTCGGCGCGTGCGTTGCGGTCGATCGTCGCCAGGCTGACGCGCGGCGTGGAAACGATGCAGCCGAGCAATGCACCGAGGCGGAGCGGCTCGCCGGCGCCAGCCTGCAGAATGTCCTTCAGCACGTCCCACTTGTCGTCGGTCGTCGATTTGACGCCGCCTACCCGCCATTGGTTCAGTTGCGCGATGTTGGCGCCCTCGACAAATTGCTCGAGGATCAGGCCGGACGCCGGCAAGCCGACGCCGGCGACAAGCTTGCCACCGTTCTGGCGCCAGCCAATGCACCACGTGATCGCGACGATGTACGGGTTGTCGCTCCATACCGAGGTCGACTGATCATTGGCGCGCTGGGGACCGTTGCCGCCCGGATACGTGCTGTCTTTGCGCGGATCGTAGCAGAGCACGCCTTTACCACGCCAACCGCACGTCGGCATCGAGGTGAAAGTGTTCTTGCCGTCCGCGTCATACTCGAACGTCGCGATCGACGCCGCCTTGCCCGAAAGCTTGTGCTGCGCGCTCCAACCGAACGGCATGCCGGTGCTGAGCGATAGCGCGACGGGTTCCGGACAAAGGCCGAGCTGACGCGCCTCGTGCATGTAGGCGCGTGCGCCGATCGTCACCGCATCGCCGAGCTTGGTCCGCGCGATCTGGTCGACGTAGAGCGTGTCGAGCGACTGAATTGGGCCGATCGACCATTCGGTGACGATCGACTGAAACTTGTTCTTCGGGCCGTAGGCCTGGCGATAGATGATGTGACCGCCGCTATACGCATCGCCGAACACGATATCGATGCCGGCGTTGGGATCCGCCTTCCACTGATCCGGGGATCCGCCACCGGTCGCCTTCGAAGCGCTAAGCGAGCTGGTCGCCATCAACGCAGCCGCGGCGAAGCCGGCGACCTTCGCAACGGTCGCGGCGGTCGCTACAAAAGCGGCGGTCCCGCTGCCAGCGACATATGATCCAAGCAAACCTGCCGATGCGGCAGCGCCAACACCGGTCGCAAGAAGAGCGACGCCGCCAACGACCATGGCGGCGGTAGCCAGATACTTCGACATCAGGCTTTGACCTCGACCCGCCAGGCGAGCTTGAGATCGACCTCCTGAAGAACTGCAGCGCCGACGGCATGCTCGTGATAGCCGAGCAGCCGGCCGTTGCCGAGTTTGACGCCGAGCGCGCCGAACACGTCGCCGGACTCGCCCTGGACGATATCGCCGACCACCGCCTCAATCGGCGCGATGCGCTCGAGGCCGATCGCGTCAAGGGCTTCGGCCATGCTCTCGAAGCCGCGGGCACGTAGCGCCTTGAGCGCCGATCGCGCGCTGGCGTAGCTGCCGGCCGACGGTACGCGGACCGTATAGCCGAGGCGACGAAGGTGGGCGGCAACCAGGCGAGCGCAGTCGCTGCGCCCCCAGCGGAACGGCTTGCCGACGAACTCATCCAGTGTCGCCTGCGTGGCGGCCGTACGGCGAACCATGACATGATCGGTCATCGCTTCACTCCGTCCGGGCTCGAGGTGCCCCAGTAGATTTGCTGGGCGACGTAGGTGACGAAGGCGCAGCCAAGCTCACCCGGCCACAAATACTGGTGGAACGTGTCCGACAGACGCGCGCCATCGTCCGACAGGAAGAAGTCTTCGAAGATCGAGGTGACTTCGTAATCGACGCTGGTCTTGCCGTCGGCGCCGGCCTTCAGCGTGGCGACGTCGAGCAAGCCGTTGAACAAAAGCAGCGGATCCCCGAGCACGGTCCCCGTCATCTGATCGATCGCGCCGAGCCATAGCCGTACCGGCGAGCCCTGCATTTCGACTGAGGCGAGCTGTGCTGCGGCAACGTCCCCGGCTGGCATGAATGTCAGCGACAGCGCTGGCGCTTCATCGCCCAGCCCATCGGTCAGCGTGTCGATCGCCGAGAAGACGCCGAGCAACTCGTCGCTACCGGTGAAGGTCTCGAGAACGCCGTCGACGTAGAACTTCACGACGCCGGAGCTGACGAGCAACCGGACGATGCGACCGGGCAGGTCCATCCGGATGGCACCAAAGATCGTTGCACGATCCTGCGCGAGCGCGGCGTCGAGCGCCGGCGACATCTGCGACATCAGGCAATCTCACGAATCGTGAACGACAGACCGCGCACGCGCGCCGGGATCATGGTCCAGCCGTTGGCGTCGCCGGAAAGCTTGCCCTCGATCATGGGCTTGGCGAACTCGCACTCGTCGCCGTCTGCCGGCGTCACGCGGAGCATGGGGCCGATCGGAAGGGTCGCGAGACCGTCGTTGCCGACCGTCGTCTGCTCGAGAACATAATGAAGGTAGCGCCGGCCGGCGTGGCGGAGCGAGAAGAACTGGCGACGACGGAAAGTATAGTTCGGCGTTGCTGCCCGGATCCGCAACATCATCCCGGCCTGGTCCGCGCCGTCGACGACGACCTTGCCGACCGGACCGATCATCAGCCCTGGCTGCGGGAAGTAGCACGCCACCGTTTCACCGGTCAGCCACGCGTCCAGGAGCGCGGCCGTCCAGAGCCGCCCGTCCGGTTCGGGCAGCAGGTTCGGCGTCTCGATCGCCATCGACATGCGCGACCCCATGAAGCCGAGCCATTGCTCGATGCCGCCGTTGGGTGGTGTCTGCCACCCACCGAATACGATCGGCGACGGGCTGGCCGACTTCGGCAGCGGTTTGGGAGGGAGGTAGATGGTCAACCTGGACGCCTCCCGAGCTGCCGGCGTCGTGCGCGGCCCATTTCCATCTTGCCGAGCTGCGCACCGCCGGCAGCGATGCCAGGTGCGGCAGCGCCGACGCGCTGGTCCGCGACACCGGAAACGGTTGCGGTGAACAGATCCGTGTTCAGGGCGATGTCGATCCGCGACCGGCTGGAACCGGTATCGTTCGCCGCCTGCATCATCCGCCGGCTCTCCGCAGCTGGGTAGATCCGCGTGCCGGTCGGCAGATCCATGATCTCGCCGCCATTCTCGTTGACGTAGCTCAAACCGCCCGAGAAGTGCTCGGTACCGGTCGCGTTGCCTGGCGGCCCGATCGTGCTCGCCGTCACGGCTGTCGAACCGCCGAACAACTTGCCGATGCTGCCAAACGCGCTGGTTATCGTCGGCAGATCACTATTGCCGTTGATCAGGTTCTTCAGCGGATTGAGCAGTGCCAGCTTGATGAACTCGGACTTGATGCTGCTCAGCACCGTCTTGCCGGCGTTGCCCCAGCTCGACCACGTATCCTCATTGAGGACGTCGTCGACGAACTGGTTGCCGTAGCCGCGAACCTCGCCAAGCGCCGCTGCCGTAACCTTCAGCTTCTCGTTGACCGCCTGCTGCGCGTCGACGCCGCTGAGGATCTGCGAGACGTCGGCTGCTGCCATGTCGGGGAACTGCCGGCGGATCTCCAACGCCAGGCGGAGCTTTTCGAGCTCGCTGTTGCGCGTGTTGTCGTTAGCGCCAGCGAGCTGACCGTCCGAACGGATCACCTCGAGCTTTTCGAGATTGTTCGTGTAGCCGAGATCCGCCGAGACAATATCGCCGGCCGCAACGCCGTCGATCAGGATCGCGCCGGTCGCCTGAGCGAAGCGCGGACCGGTCAGCGGACTTGCTGCGCCGGCGATGCTGACGACGCCGGGATCGGACTCGCCCTGGGCAATCATCGACAGCGCCGCGTTCAGCTCGCCCGAACGTGCCAGACCGATCTTGAGCTGGTTCACGCCGGCACCGTAGTTGGTGCTGAAGATTGGGCCGTCCGGATTGCCGTACTCGATCGAGATCGAGGGAATGTTGCCACCGCCCGACTTGAACGTGTGCGTGTACTTACCGTTCACCGGACCGGACGTCACCGGGGCGCCGAACGTCGCACGCAACCAAAAGCCGATGGCCTTGGTGTCGACGGGGACAACGACGTCGCCATCGTTGGTGATGACGTCGTACGTCGGATCGAGACCTTCGCGACCGAAGCCGAGCTGATCGTCCTCGAGGAGCGGCTGCTCCTCGCCCAAGCCATGGCTGACCATGGGCAGCTTGAAGAAGCCTGCTGCTGGCGTTGCACCATACGTCGTTTCGAACGCGGCGTTCTGCACCGTGTTGATACCAAGGGGGCGGCCCATGGCGGTCTCCTGTTTTGAGAAGGAAGGATCAGCCCAGCGGGCTGGTGGTCGAGTAGGAAGCGATGATCGCGAAGTCGGCCCAGCCAACCGCCTTGCCGCCCGTGACCTCGCTTTCGCCGTCGCTCGGGGCTTCGGCGTCGAGGTACAGGCACAGCCCGCCTAGCGTCCGATCGGCGCGAAGCTCGCGATCGAAACCGGTCAGCATTTCGTCCAGGACCTGCTGGCTGGTTCGTGCCGGCGTCGCATAGGCGGCAAGCTCGATCGGGATCCTGTGCTCCCACCAGTAGGTCGGAGGGCAAAGGTCGACCTCCGGATCGCCGGGATCGCCGGAACGGACGATGACCATGCCAAGCGGGTCGACCGCCATCGGCTTGGCCTCGTCGGTCGACATACCCCGCACGACGGCATGCGGTACCGCACGTTTGGCCAGCGCCTTTACGGCGTCCAGAACATCAACCCGCTTGGACATAGGCTATCTCCAGCGAGCGTTGAGGTTCGCCTCGAAACGCGTGTCAGCGACCTGAGCGGGGACCGACAGATCGACCTTCTTCGGCTTCTTCACCGCGCGAACGAGGGTGAACATGATGACCGATTGCACCGGCCGCGGGTTGCGCGTCTTGCCGCCACGCTCGCGTTCGGTGGCGTTGCGCCACCGCCCGGTTGCCTTGCGGATGACCAGCCCCTTGAGCACCAGGTAGGCGACACCGCGCCCTCGCTGGCTTGGCGTTCGGAAGCCCTTGTCGTTCGGGCTGATAAACTGGAGCCGACGACCGAAGCGCTGCTCGACCTCGTCGGGGGTCAGGGCGTTACCCGACCGTTTCTGCGGCACATCCTCGGTCGGGATGGCCAGGAACCGCTTACCGGCGCGCGCGACAATGTTGGCGCCGGTCGCATAGCTTTCGATGATGGCAGCAGCACCCCGCCCGTCTTTCGATGGCTGCGCGTAGACCCAGCCACCCGGGTCGAGGCTGACCCGGCCGGACCTGTTCGGGTAACTGACGCCGCGCACGGCGTTGGCGAGGCGTTCGCCGAGGCCTGCTGCGCGCACCTGGTCGCGAAAGGCTTCTTTCACGTCGACGGTCGTGTCGGCCATTGCGGCCGTCATGAAACCGGCGACATCCTTTTCTGCCTCGGTAAAGATCTTGTCGAAGTCTGGACCGGTGAGCGACGTGCGGAGCATCGGGCCTTACGAGACCTCGCAAGTCCAGATAGTGCCATCGCCGTTCAGCCGCGGCTCGCCGTCGATTGTGAACTGCTCAAGCGTGCGCACTACGGTGATCGTATCGCCAAGGACCGGTCTGGCTACCTGCGTGATAGGCAACAGGAAGCTGTTCGTCGCGACGACGAAGCTGGAGCCGTTGGCTTCCAGAACACCGCTGGGACGGTTCCAGATCGCGGAGATTTCGCCGACGCCGTTGTAACGGATCGCCTCGCCATGCTCTTCGGGATTGAAGAACACGGCGAGGTCGTCGGCGAAATTCATCGGCACTGGATCAGCCCTGCGACGCCAGCGCGGTCGTATAGACCTCGATCATCTTGACGTGACCGGCCTCGACCAGGTTGTCGATGTCTTCCTCGTCGAAGCCGGCAAGCTCGGCGATTTCCTCGGTGATGACCGTATTCGCCGGGATGACGTCGTCGGGCGATACGTGGATCTCCGACACCGCCTGCGGCAGCATGCGGGTGGCGGGCTTGGCGACGTCTGCACCAAGAATGTTCTTCGTGATCGCGGCAGTGGCTGCGGCGAGTTTCGACTTTGCGGCCATGATGGCTCTCCGTGGAGTTGGGCCCGGCATGTCGCCGGGCCACAGGTCGTGAGGGTCGGGCGATGCCGCTTAGCGAACGGTGACACGCATCGAGGCGTTGGACCGCTTGGGGATCGGCAACGGCGCCGACTGGGTCATCACCCATTCGGCAGCCGGGTTCTGATCGATCCAGTTCTTGGGGAACCAGGGCGTCGCAATGTAGCCCGCTTCCGGATCGAGGATCGCGCCATAGGTAGGCGTGCCCTCATAGGCACCCGGCGCACCGATGATCAGCGTGAAGTCGGGGATCAGCTGCTTGATCGTGCCGTCGACGTCTTCGTACGTGTCGTTGTACACGTAGAGCTCGACCGTGCCGATGCGGCCCTTGTAGACCGGCGAGCCTGGCGCGCCGGGCTGGAAACCCAGCTGCACCGCGCTGACTGCTTGACCGAGCGTAGTGTCGATGACGTCCTTCAGCGTGGGATCTGCGGCGAACAGGGCCCAGGCCTTGCGATCGTAGATCACATGGCTCGGCGCGGCGCCGACGATCGTCGCGACCTCATCCAGCCAGCCGGCAACGTTGGCAACCGGCGAAACACCCGACTCGCCCCAGCGGGCCGCCAAGGTCAGCAGCTTGGTCAGGCTGCCGTCGCGCGCGAAGTCGACCGTCGCGGTCGGATAGTCTTCGCCGGTGATGACGACGCGGCCGGTCAGCAGGATTTCGGCCGCCATGACTTCGTCACGACGCTCGAGCTGCGTCTTATGCGCGAGCATGTAGTCGACCATCATCAGGTCGCGGCGATCGGCGAGCGTCAGTTCGCCGCCGATCGCTTCGCCCGGACGGCGACGGGTGAACTTGGTCGGATCGACGCGGTCGAGCGGCTTCAGATAGCCCGGGGTGAAGCTTTCCGTCTGGAAGCCCTTGTCCTGGCGCGGCTTGCCGGGGCTGTACGGGCTGACGAACGGCGCAATACGCAGATCGTCGAAAACGCGGTCCCACTTGATGTCGGGCGTGTCGAAAAGGATCGGTGCGGCCGAGAAGAACAGGCGGCGCAGGAAGTTGCCGGGCGTACGGATCGGCTCGATGATGCCGACCAGCTCGGTCGTGTCGTAAAGGGAAAAGGCCATGAAGAATCTCCGAATGCAACCAGGTGGCGCGCGCTGCGCTCACCACCTGGTGCGAGTGCTGATGCGGGTTCGGCTGCTCAGCCGAGAGTGATGTTGCGTCGGCGCAGCACCTCGCGGGCATTTTCAGCGGTGAGGCCGGCCCCGAAGATCAGCTGCTCGCGTACGAAGTCGCCGCTCTCGTAGGCGATCGCCTCGACATCGCCGTTCGTCGCGTCGACGTCGTAGGCGAGGATGAGGCTCGGTTCCTGACTGCCGTCCGTGGAAGCGGCTACCGCCAGCTTGGACTTGTCGAGGCCGTTGACCTTCGCGGCCGCGCTGACCGTGATGTCGAAGCCGTCGCCTACCGCGAAATCGGTTGCCGCGTCGCTGAGGACGCCCTTGATCTGCTCCGCGATCGTCAGCGTGCCGCCTGCGACACCTGGCAGCGCAAAGTCACCGAGCACCCGGCCTTCGGGATCCTCGAGGCGGAACGTACCGCCGTTCGCGGCAGCGGCGATGCAGCGCAGCGAATAGACGCCTGGGGTCGCACGCGAGAGTGCCGGCGACGTCGCGTCGAGCACGAACGTGCCGTTACCGGTGTTGCCGCCGGCCTTTGCGGCCGATGCCACGGCGCCGATCGTCAGCACACCGAGAACGGTTGCCGCCAGATATACGGTGCCCGCGAGCAACACGACTTTGCGGGTGCGCAGGAGCGCCTGGCCGCGGATGAACGTCTTGGGCGCAGAGCTGCCCTCAAGCGTGCGGGATGCACGTTCGTACATGGATCATTCCTTTTAGAAAGCGCAGCCCGCACG
The DNA here is from genome assembly GCF_004795835.1 of Sphingomonas sp. PAMC26645. Classification (NCBI taxonomy): domain Bacteria; kingdom Pseudomonadati; phylum Pseudomonadota; class Alphaproteobacteria; order Sphingomonadales; family Sphingomonadaceae; genus Sphingomonas; species Sphingomonas sp. PAMC26645. The sequence continues at coordinate 1,765,100 of NZ_CP039249.1, read as the reverse complement.
GGCGGCGACGGGAGGGTTGGCTGAATCAGCCCTTGGAGTTGAGATGCGCGAGGGCGGAGTGGCCAAGCCCTGCGGCTTTTGCGACGATCGCGGCGCCGCGTGCCTGCCCGGTCGGCGCCTTCCCACCGCCCTTGGCGCCGGTCTTGGTGCCGGTCGGCACCTGATCGGGCTGCACAGCCCCTGCCCGCAGAGCGTCGACGGTAGCACCGCGGCCCTTCGCAGCCTGGGCAAGCCCGATGGCAAAGTCGCCCGCCGCCTGACCGCTGTCGATTGCCGACGTCAGCGATGCCGACATCGTCGTTTCGGGGCACAGGTCGGCAAGCGCCATGATGCGGCTGCGCTCGCCTTCGGCCGACGACTCGCCCGAGGGGGCCGTGGCTACTGCGTCGACGACGATCGCACCGAAGCCCTCGGCCGCCAACGCTGCCTGAAGGGCGGTCGCCTGATCGGCCGAGCCGAGAATGGTGATCGCGGTGATGCCGGCCAGCGCCGACGTGTTGGTATCGGGCTCGCCCGGCATTGCAGTCTCCATGGATGCGCGGGTGCCCGTCGATGGGCCCCGCAGGGTTTTGGCCGGCTTGCGGCCGTTCACGGTGGCGACGAACTCAGCCTGCGAGTCCGCCCAGCCCATGACCTTGTCAGCGAGGCCGGCTTTCACCGCCTCCTCGCCTCGATAGACCCGCGCCTCGGTCGCGCGGACCGCCGCGTCGGTCATCCCGCGGGCAGTCGCGACATGGGCGACGAAGCGCCCATAGGCGTGATCGATGTCCGTCTGGATCGATGCGCGAACAGCGTCAGGCAATGCCTCGAACGGATTGCCGTCGGCCTTGTGCGCACCGGCGTGGATCAGGGTGACCTTGATGCCTTCCTTCTCGAGTTGCCCCGAAAAGTCGGCATGCATGGTGATGACGCCGATCGAGCCGGCGTAGCCGAGGTCCTGGACCGTGATCTCATCGCAACAGCTGGCGATTGCGTACGCGGCAGACGCGCCCACGCCGCGGATGATCGCGCGGCTCGGCTTCTTGCCGCGGTCCGCCATCATGCGGGCACACAGCTCCATGAGGTCGGTGACCTCGCCGCCGGGGCAATCGATATCGACAATCGTTCCGCGGACGTTGGTGTCGCGTTGAGCAAAGCCCCACGCTGCCGCGATCGCATCATAGCCGGTAAAGCCAGAGCTGGGGCTAACCCCGCCGCCATTCTCCGCGACGAGTTCGCCACGAACATTGATATGCGCGACGCCCTCCTGGACATCGAGCACGTCGCTAGCGGTTAGATCGGTCCGGCGATCGTCAGCGTTTCGCTTTGCGTCGATCGACGCCTTGGCGTTTGCCGCGCGCAGCTCGAGCTCGCCAATATCGAGCTGCTCACTGCCGGCGTGCATCAGCAGCTGGCTGACGTCGAAGCGACGCCCGACGACGCCGAGCACAATCGCGGCGGTCGATGGCAATACCGCAAGCGGCGTGTTGAACAGGCGCCGCGTCACACTGGCGCGGCTGAAGGAGCGGAAGCTCATTCCTCGTTTTCCTTCTTTTCGTCGCCGTCGCCGGCGGGTTCTGGCTGCGGGGCCTTCGCGGCCCCGGCCTGTGTCGGCACCGTCAGGCCCTCGGCGACGAAGGCGCGATGTTCGGCGCCGCGCTTGCGGATATTCTCGCGGTGGCTACCGCCCGTCAGCTCGGCGGTGATTTCCTCACCGGTCTTCCAGGCATGCGCTTCCTGGATCTCGTAGCCCTTGGCTTCCTGCAGCGGGTTCAGCGTGATCTTGCCATCACCACGCCAGCCAACGCCCGCCCAGGCTGCACGCCGGCGCAGGTCGGTAAAGAACCCGGGCATGTCATAGTCGCCGCGGGCAATCTTCTCGGCGAGCCAGCACACATACTGCCAGACAGCAATATCGCCCTCGAGCCAGGCGCGTTCGGCGCGTACCTGCAGGTAGAATACTTCGAGTTCGGCCTTGCTCGCGGTGTACGAACTGTTGAACATCAGCATCAGCACGCCGGCGGGAATGCCAGTCGCCGCACCGATCTGACGGCAGATCGCCTGGAAAAACGGATCGAAGTTGCTGTTCGGCCGTCCGGGCGACTTGATGTCGACCTCCGCGTCGCTGTCGATCTCCATTACGGATCCAGCTTCGAACCGGTATTCGTTCGGTGCCTCGGGCGGTACCATACCGCCTTCCCCGCCGACTGCGCCCTCTTCGCCCTCGTCACCGAAGTCGGGCATCGGCATCGGGCTCGCGCCCTTCGACTTGTAGACGACGGCGATCATTGCCGACATCACGGTCGCATAGAGTTCGGCATCGCTCGCGTCCGAGATCATCTTCAGCGGTTCGATGACCGTCGCGAGCAAACCGACGCCGCGATCCTGCTCGGGCCGCTCGCGGTTGAAGATATGAACGACGCGGGGCAACTGGTGATCGCGGTCCCAGGCCTCGATACGCTCCGGGATCAGCGTATGCCCCGGGCGTAGGACCAGATCCCCCGGGTGTTGCTTCAGGACGTGATAGGCAACCGGCGAACCATAGCCGTCAACCTCGACACCGCCTGCAATCTTGTTGCCAGTGGTAGGATCGATAGCGCCATCGATCACACCAGGCGGGTTACGCAGGCGGTCGGCCTCGATCAGCTTCCAGGCGGTCCAGGTCAGCCGGCCGGGCTGATCTGCCGGCATGACGCGCAGCGCTAGCATATCGCCCGACGTGATCGCGCCGCGGTACGACACCGCCTGTAGGCGGTAGCCGGTCGACTTGCGCTCCGCATCGACGTCCTTCGACGTCATGTACGCGTCGTAGTCGGTGGCGATACGCCGTTGCCAGGCTTCCACCTGCTCAGGCGTGAGACCAAGAACCTCGCCGTCGATCGCCGGCAGCGCCATGAGCCCCGATCCGACGACGAACGTCACCATGCGATTGATCGCAGCCGTCGCGATCGGCGCGTTCATCACCGCATCGCGCTGCTCGGCGCGCAGGCGTTCCGATCCAGGCAGGACGTCGGCGTTGGCCGATCGCGCCCGGGCAAACCAGCCGCGGCGCTTGCCGCGTTCACCGCGACCACCGCGATAGCCGCCGCTGCCACCGCCAAAGATGCTGGCGGTTGCGGAGATGCTCGTTCGTGCCGCCAGCCGATCAGCACCAGCCTTCGGCGAGAAGTACGATATGGCGCGATCGAGGAGGTTCTGGCGGGTGTCGACTTTCACCTTAGCGCATCCGGTACCGACCGCCACGGACCCGGCCGACGGCGCGAGGGATCGGCAGGATGCGCTGCACGGTGTTCAGCTTCTCGACCCAGTCCGACCAGTATTCGATGCCCGAGCGGATCGCGTCGAGATCCGCTCGGGTCATCTCACGATCGTCGATCTTGTACGCCTGGCTCGACAGTACGGCCGTTTCTGCGGCCATGTACTGGGTCAGCCGTGCGTCGGCGATCTCGAGTGTAATGCCTGCCATGCTGGCTCCTCATCGTTGCCGGACGATCCTGACGCCGCGCCGCGGCCCTTGCGGCGTTGGTCGGGCGGGCGTTGCCTGTCGGCTCACGCGCGGCCCGGCAGGGCGCGGTGGCTGTGGAGCGGGATCGTCGTCAGTGGGTGGCGGCAGCGCGATCGTCGGCGCTGCGGTTCGTGGTGGCCGCGCCCAGGCGGGCACGGCGGTAAGGTTCGGATCGCGGCCGACCATCTTCATGATGACGACCAGGGCGTAGACGAACAGATCCCAGGTCTCGTTACGAACGCCTTCCGGCTTCACCCAAAGCCCTTCGATCTGTTCCTCGGCGCGCAACTCAGCGATCCAGGGGTTGACCAGGCGGCCAAGCGGCAAGTCTGCAAACTCTTGCGGCAGGTCGATGAAGGCAGGACCCGGTACCGTCCGGCGGAGCCGGTAATCGGCGGTCGTCTTGAAGCGGTTGACGTTCGGGACGACCAGTTCGCATTCGGGTGCGTCTGCGATCTGCCGCTTTGCATCGACGGTCGGGGGCGGGATCAACTTGCCACTCGGCCTGTTGCCGCCCTTCAGCAGCATGATCGACGTCGCCGGTAGTGCCGGGCGGCGCTCCGCCAGATTGCCCGCCACCATGTCATGCCACCAGGCATAAGCGTTGTCGGTTGCGTCTTCGGCACCACCGGTGTCGACGCCGGTGCACATCACCCGCATCGATAGCGTCGGATCGCGCTGAAGCGGATAGCGCTTGGCCAGCACGCGCTTGTAGAGCACCTTCCAATGTTCGCGCCGGCGGAAGGGTTCGACCTTGGTGATCCCGTCCTCGAGCGTCAGGATATCGAAACGGTCGAGGATCCACGCACGGTTGTTCAGGCCGTGGCCGACTGCCATCACCGAGAAGCTGTTGACGCCGAGATCGACCGTCATGGTGATGGCGATGACGCCATCGGGCACCATACCCATCCGGTAAGTCGAGGCCTTCGCGCGGTCGGTCAGCGCGTCTTCGGTCACCGGCGCGTCGCCACGTCCGCGCCCGGGGTCGTTGCGGCCGACCTTGGTCTGCCAGAACGACTTGATCGGCCCCTCATCCTGGTGCTCCTCGAACCGTAGCTCAGCCGAGCGATACTGCCGGGCCAGCGAGGACCAGGGCGCGAGACCGAAAACGCCGTCCCAGTAGTAGGAGTCGATCGTATTCGCCTCGAGAGCACCGACCTTGCCGGTGTTGGTACCGGTCGAGAACGGCACGGCGGTTTCGCCTTTGCCAACCCATCGGCCGGTCGCCATCAGCGCCGGCTTGTCGGTCTGTTTGTGCACGCCGCCGCAACCTTCGTGCGGGCAGACCATGATAGCGGACTCGGCCGCATCGACCGGGGTGCTGTCCTGCCTGAAAGTTAGCCGCTCCCACGCCATCTCGAAGGGATCGCCGCACATCAGGCAATCGACCCACCAGCGGTTGCCGGTACCTGACGCCACCAGGGCCTCGATGCCCCGCTTTGGTCCCTTCTTCGGGCTGGAATTGACGTAGAGCTTCCAGCCGTACCCTTGAAAACTGGTCGTACGCCCTTCGAACAGCGACACGGCATCGCCCTGCCCGCCGATGTCGTCGTCAAAGTCGTCGAGATCGTCGAGGCGGCCGCGCGAGAATGGCCGGGCACGGAAGTTGGAACCGGTTGGCCAGAGGAAATGCCAGTCGCACCCGCGGAACTGCTTGAGATGAATGTTGTCGGCCGACGATCCGCTCAACTGGCGAGCCTTCACGTCCGGGCATTCATCGAGCAGCTTGTCGATCTGTGTCGTGACGTAGCTGTGAATGAGGTTCTTGTCGCAGAGCCAGAAGCCGATGTCCGCCGGGTCGTACATGACCGAGTGGACCTGCCAATTGTTGCCGATCTCCGACTTGCCCATCTGCGACGGGCCCATGATCGCAATGACGTTGTACGAGCACGTCATCGCAAGGTTGTTCGTCGGCTGCGCCAGGTGCTGCATCGGCTCCGGGCTGTCACGCCAGGGACCGCTGTATGCGCCCGGGTTGCGCAGATGCCGGTGACGGTTGGCGGCCTCTACCGGCGTCACCTTCTCAGGGAACGCGACCTCGGCAAAAGCTTTGACGATCGCGGTACCGGCGTCTGCGAACTTGGGTGGCTCCCGACGTCGCTCCAGGAGCATCGCCAGGGCACCCAGTCGGGGCGCCTGTACTTCCTCAGTTTCCTGCTGCGACATCGACGCCAAGCTTCGTCACGAAGGCCGCCAGGCGGTCGCTGATCTTTTCTTCGATCGCCAGCTCGGCGTCCTTGTCGAGCCCAAGCTCGCGCCGGATTTCGGGGGCAACGCGCAGCAGCTGCCGGCGGAGCTCGATCACAGCGTTGACGGTCTCCTCATAGATCGTCGCCGCCTTGACGAGTTCGCCGATCGCCTCGCGATATTTGAGTTCGACGATGCCGGCCTGGAACTCGGCCGACCGTTCACTGCCGGTCATCCGGAAGCCTTCGTCGTCCCCGCCATCGCCGAGCGCCATCAGCCGCCATTCGGCTAGGTGCGAGCGGCGCTCGTCGTCCTCCGGGTCGCCGCCAGTGGATCGGCTCTTCCACCAGGCCACGGCGCCCGGTGCCGCGATCTTGAAGCTGACGCCTCTGCGACCACGCTCGATCATCCACGGCGCGTCGGCCGGCGCGTCGACCAGATGCTTGCGCATCGTCTCCGGCGTTACGCTACAGATCGATGCGAATTCGTCGAGGCTGACGATCAGCTCAGGCTTGGCCCGCTTCTTCTGCTGGCGGCGCGGCGGTACGGGCGTGCGCGGCATGTAACCTCCCGCCTCTGTCCAGCGGCTCGGCCGACCAAGTCAAAACACGAATAATAAGGCGTAGCCCCGAAAAATACGGGGAACGTGCACGCGTCGCGCTGTCGCCCCCCGTATTGGTACACCCCCCTCAGGGGGGACCCAAAGGGGGTGCTACGGCCTCAGGCCAGGCCGATCCGCCGGGTCTGGAGGATCGAGCGCGGCGCCCGCGGTCGGAGATGCAGGTGATCGCGACCATGTCGCGGCAGGGCATGGGCGAGCGCTGTGCTTACCATGCCAACCATCGAGGCGGTGAGCAGGCAGGCGAGTGCGAAGAGGCCGCGGAAGATGCGCATGGTCAGTCCTTTGTGATGCGCTCATGGCGCGGGGGAAGGCGGAGACAGGGAGAGCAGCGTGCTGGCGTGCAGGAAGCTGCCGGGAACGGGTGCGGCCGAGCCCCCGGGGGAAGGGCTCGGCCGAGACAGCTTGGCTTGCGCTCGAGCCGTCTTACTGGTCGCTTGGCGCTCAGCTAACCCGATGAGCAGCGGCGCAAGCATGCCAGATCTTTGAGTGGGTGTGCCGTCGATCCAGATCAGATGCACGGCAGGCTAGCGACCACCGGAACCGCGAACGACCGCGCGGGCATCAGCGACGGCTGTCTCGACATCGTCGTGCAGATGTTGACGGACGGCGATGCTGCGGGTCTCTGTGTCCCACCGTTCGCCGGCGTCGATGAGTCGCTCGCCGGCATCGCGAAGGCGCTGACCTTCTGTGCGGGGCTTGAGTGCGGCCATGGCCACCTCCGGAGTTAGACATGCTTACGACTTCCTCCGCGACAGATCGCGTGGAAGTAATGAAGGGCGCGCAAGAGCAAGTGCTCCAGATCGACTGTCCCGATGGCTGCTCGAGCAGCGAGGCCTTATGCGGCCTGATATTTGTCTGAGTCCGCAGGCAGTACCCGCCAACCCTCAATTTTCCATGAATGGGCGCCGAACCGCACCCGGGCGTATGGTCCTTCCACTTCCTCGAACACGCCGGTCACGCCGACGAAGGCAGGTGCCTCGATCAGCTGGACCTGTTTGCCGGCCTCAACCGTGCAGCGCTGGGCTCGTAACGCGTTACGCTCCTCCCGCTCGCGTGCCTTCTCGGCGCGACGTCGGGCAGAGGCCGACTGGATCGCGGCGATGCGGATGGCTTCTGCCTCGGCGTAGGTTTCGGCGTCCTGGATCGCCTTGATGTCAGCGGCCCTGTCAGCCTCCTCCTGGCGGAGGCCCGCGATGGACTGCTCGCCAAAGAACGGCACTCGCCGCCCGCCATGGCGATCGACGTATCGAAAGATCGAGAACGCGGGGTGCGGGCTGATCGATTGCAGCATGAGGCCCTGCAGGGTCTCTACGTCTGCTTCCCGAGCGAACACGAACGTTGGCAGGATCGGAGCTTCCACCTCGATCTGCCGCGTGCCCATCAGCGTATTGGCCCGGATCGTCTTGCGGAACGTCTTCGCCGGCGTCCACACATCGAAGCCCGCCTCGCGCAGCGATCGCATCAGCGGCAGCGTTTGCCCACCGCTGGTACGAAGTATCGTCCAGCGGCTCACGCCGAAGCAAGGTCCAGAGAGATAGCACGCCATGATCCGTCCGGCGTGGGACGATGGTAGAACCGGACGTACGTGCGCGAGCCAATGACCCGCATACTGTCGCGGATTGCCTTCATTCCACGCAGCCAGCGCTCGTCGGCGATGGGCACGCGCAACAGCATGAACAGTCCGGACAGGCTGATCGGTCCCTCCTTATCCACTGCGAATGCCCGGTCGACCACCACCCGGATCTCGTCACGTCCCTCGGCGGTCCACTCACGTAGGCACTCGTCTATCAGCGACTTGGCAACCTGAAGTTCAGGCCCGAGTTCGACGCGATCGGATACGGCCACCTGAAGTTTCATGCAGCCGTCGTACGACGTGAGCGTGATGTTGCCCTTCTTGCCGCCAATCTTGGCGTCGTATTGCTGGGCGAGAAGAGCTTGGAACTCCCCAACGGTTTCGAAGGCGTGTTGCTTAAAGGCGCTCAACGCTGCCGACAGATCGTGCGCTTTGCCGACCATCGAACGGACCAGCTCGTCCATGAGCAGATCCTCGGTCTTCACCATGGCGATCGGGACGAGACTGGCCTTGGCATCGCTCAGATACCAGGCGCCGGCGACGTCGATCGCGGAAGGATGCGGCTTGTCGCTCATGCCGCGAGAGCCATCACCGAGGACGACATCGCGGCGATCGTGTGAATACGACGCAGCGTGCGCTTTGCAATCTGCCCAGTCTCGAGCTCGTTCAGGAGCTCGTCGATCTGCGCCCGTGGTATGATCAGGCTATTGCCGGGGATTGCTGCAATTTCCGCCTTGTACTGCGCAACGTCGATCATGTTCGCCCCGAGCTATTCAATGTCGGGCAGATGCCTAAATGGCGGGGAGATCGGCAGTGGGTAAAATGTGGGTGTGGCCGCATTGGCCTCAGTATCCATGACGATCACGCCCGCCTCGCGAAGCCGCTCAAGCATTTCGGCCGCCTCGCTCGGGCAAAGCCGGCTCTGCACTCCTGCGGGCTTCACGACGCCTTTGCGTGAACCCCGCTCTCGATAGAGCAGGCCGTCACGCACCGCCCGCTTGACCGCATCACGCGCCGTCGACGAGTGTATCCCCATCGCGCCACCGATCTCGCCGTAGCTTGGCCATTGTCCCCAACGGCTGATGTACTGTTTGACGAAGCTGACCACCTGCAGCTTTCGCGAGTTCATGTCAGGCGTCAGCCGGTATTCGTTCTGCACAGTACAACCTTCCCCCCCGCAGGGAAGAACATAGCCTGAACTAGAATCAGTAGGAAAGTATTCCGCGCGGGGGCATGTCCAGGCATGAGCGCCTACCTTTAAAGACCTTTCCTCCGCGCCGAACTCGTTTCGATCTGCCCCTCCCCGTTCTGCATCCGGTACGTTCCTAGACCTTCGGCGTAGAGCTGATCGAACGTCAACAGGGCAGCGCGTTTTCCCAAGGGGCCTTTAATCATCTGCCACCGGTCGGGCCCATATTTGTCGATAAACCAGTGGTCCGGCCTGCCGTTCTCTCTTTCAATCGATGAATGTGGAATGACCTGGCTGCGAACGATCCAGTCCCTGCCGTACATGCTTCCACCAATCGTTATGCCGGACTCACGTTCATCATGTCGGCGCAGCGTCATTTGGTAGCGGGCGCCGTCGTTGATCATCAGGACCGCGCTTGCAGGACCAGTGGATTCGACCAACGCTTCAACCCATCCCGTCGACGTCTCAATGTCGATCGGATGAGTACCAGTCAGTTGAGGTTCCGGTTGTCCAGTAATTTGGCCATTAAGATAGACACACAGTACGGTTCCGATGTTGACCGAACTGAAATTGGTAAGTGCACGCCATCCCATACAGGCCTCCAGGTAATATGTTTACGGCGAATATTCCGTCCCCGGCGGCAACGGTTAATCCGTAGTAGCTGCTCGGATCATCTACGGCTGAGTTACGCGAGTAGGCTTCTCTCGCGCCGAAGGGCCTACAGCATTCCGCGGATAGCTGATCGATTGGTCGCCTGTCGGCCGACAGCCAAATGCGGAAAACATTGCGGCGTCATCCGCCCTGCCAACCGCCGACATTAGCATATGATGCTGGATCGCCGCACATCGGCGCTCGTTAGCAAACAGCCTATCTCCAGCATTGAGAAATGCCGATGCTAGAAAACCGATACCCGCGAGCCCGACGACAGCGTTTGCCGCCAGACGAACGCGATCGCTGTTCATTTCAGCAGCACTGAAACCTATCACTGCACTGCTCAGCATGAGCGCGCTGATGATCGTGTTGCCCGGTAAGAAATTTACGTACGGCTGCAGAACGTATGCGAGCAACGCAGCGGAAGCAAAGATGCCTAATTTGGCCGCTTGGATATAGGCTGCGTAGCGTTCCAGCGAGTCACCGATGATCTTCATCGGAGAAGGTTACCCAGATTTTTACTGCAAAGGGAAGTGAGCCCTAGGCGCCCATCGCATCACACGCCGGACATCGTTGTCGCCAGAATGCGTCGCTGCGGCGGATATCCCCTCCGCCGCAATCCTTTCAAACCGGCAGAAATCCGTCGATTTACGGCGTGCGCTTTCGAGAAGTACCCCGCTGATACCCCCGGATTTATCGGGTCTTACGTGCCGATCGCTCAAGCAACAGGTCCAGCTTAGCGTTCGTTTTTGCTTGCTCGACTGCTAGGACGTTGACCTTACTTTCGACTCCGACAATGCGGGTTTCGACGATATCGAACTTGGCGCTGACAGCATCGAATTTTGTTCCTGTGTAGACATACAAGCCGATGACCGCGAGCAACGGGCCAGCAACGCCGACCACGATCCAGTTGCGTACCTGCTGCACGTCCTCTCGGAGGTGCTTCAGCTGAGCGTCAACGCTGGCTTTCCAATCATCAGTCACGCCGCCTGAGGTGCCCCCTCCGTTACCATGACGCAAGTGCTGACGATCTACGAGAGCCTCCCGGCCTCGTTGGAGGTCTGCCAGCAAGGCTTTTGCGCTCTCATCGACGTCACCCACGCTCAACTAGCCCTGCGTTGTGAGCGAGCATGGCAAGCGACCACTGCGATTCTTTCGCCAACTCGGCGACCTCCTTGAGGGTGTCCCGAGCAAGGAGCGTGTCGCCGATTGCCAGGTGGGACACCGCCAATGCTAACGCGTTCGTCACCTTCTGAGATTTAGCAAGCACGTCAAAGAGATCGCGTGACGAGACGGCTTCGTTACCCATGAGAATACCTCCAATACGACATTGCCCTATCCGCCATCGCCCTCCGCCTTAGCGCCGATTGCAGGCAGGTTCTCGATGTTTGGCTTAGCTTTGTTCAAGCAGCGGATATACCCTCCGCCGCAAGCATGCATCACCCGCTTAAGTGTTTGGTTTTTGCTCGGCCGGCTTGAGCGCATACCCCGTTGATACCCCGGTCAGTTCGCTGGAATTAATACGCGCGCCACGATTGTGACCGTTGCTTTGCGACAGTGCGGGATCGCCCGAGCAGTAAAGTCCCTCGAAATCCAGACGGCGCAACATATAAAATCACAAACGCCGTGGACATGTCATGACGCCCCTTCGATAACGAACTGAATAAACTGAGGGGCGGAAATGACGAAGCTACGGGCAACGCTAAATTGGAGAAGCGCGATTGGCGCGCTCGCTGTTTCCCTATCTCTGACTGGCTGCGGCGGAGACGACGGAGTTAGTACGCCAATCGTTGTTACGCCGACACCGACACCGACACCGACACCGACACCGACACCGACACCGACACCGACACCGACACCGACACCGACGCCGTACGCGCGCGCATTCGACTTTACGGAAGATCGTTACTTCTCAGCTATCGCCGTGTCGCTGGCATACAGCGACGGGTTGTCTCCGAACGCCGTCGCACTCACGACTGCTAGTGAGGATCAAATCCACATCACCCCGCAAGGCTCGGTTTTCGTCATCTCGAGTCCGACGATCGGCGTGTCGACCTTGAATTCCAGTTCGGTCACTGCAGACTCGCTGACGGGATCGAGCGAAAATAGAACGATCGCGCTCACTAGGCCGAGTTCCAGTTACACTTACCTCTACAAAGGCGAGTACGCCTCCGGCAGCGGTGCGAACCTACAGCGTACCTATCTTGCTTTCGGTTCACCGACAGATGCAGCAGCGCGTGTGAATGCGGTCTCGGGCACCTACGCCATCGCTTTGTTCGGCGAGGCATTTACCCTTAGCAACAGCAACGGATCATTGACATTCAACCCCGCTGCCGACCGGTTGTCATTCAGCTTGCTACTCAATATCGCGAAAAATAATACATCGGAGCTGTTCTTCTTCGACGGCACATTCATTAACGCCAGCAACCGTTTTGAGGGGACCATATCGACGAAGAGCGGGTCCTATACTGGTGCTTTCCAAGCACGAGCCTTCGGGCCCGGAGGCAAGGAGCTTGGCTTTGTTATTAAGCTAACAGGATCGGATTTTCAAAATTACCGAGCTCTGCTTGTTGGCGTCGCCAGTTAGTTGATGCTCAGATAACCGAGGCACAGTTATCGCGCACTATGCGGCGGAGATTCCCTCCGCCGCGACCCGCTGGCCGCTATGGCGGGCGCGCTCCTCACCCTCTAGGATACTTACTAAGGCGGAAAGCAGCCCAAGAGTGAGCACCGCGTCCTCGCGCGATAGCTGCACAAAATCAGCATCAAAGGGTGAGAGCGCCGCCTGGAAATGCGCCTCCATGCCTTTCGCAACAGCCATTACGTCAAGCTCTTCCACGCTGATCTCTCCTTGTGCGGCGGATACCCCATCCGCCGCAACCTTCTGAAAGCCGCAGAAAAGGGAACGATTTCGGCGAATAGTTGTAGGATGTACCCCGGCGATACCCCGCCTCGCCAAGAATAAAGCTAACCCTACTTTTGACGCTCTATCCATGCCACAAAATCTGCCGCCTTTGCCCGTAGCGGCACCAGCGAGGTTATGCCGTCAACTGTGTACAGCACGTCGTCGCCTTCGATTGCTGCTACCCGGCGTTTACGCATCCCACGACCGTATGGGACTCGAAGTCGGAGGTCGTCGACGCGCATCGTTTACCCCTCAGCCTTTCGTGGGGTTGGTCGGATATGCCGGATGAGGCATCTGTACTGGCGGTGCGAGGGTACCGCCCCGCTTTAACGTATCAAGCTCGGAATGCATTTTCGCCCAATTGGCCTCCCACAGTTTGATACGAGCTGACCTTGCAGCGGCGACGGCCTCTTTATCGGGAGCCGCGTGATCTTTCCGAACTTGAAAGGTCAAATCCAACGTTGTTGTAAATTGCTTCATCGCCGAACTGATTACCGGTACGAAAGCGATTTCCGGCTGTCCCGTTCGATATGATAACACGTGTGCCATCATATCGATCATGCTCATCATCCGGAAGCGCGCGTGCGGATGTGTTCGAGGCGCCGGGTCGAGAATGTCGGGATTATCCGCACCTAAGGCAAAAAAACCGCAGACCATTTGAGATATTAACGCAATGTGGATCGCGTCATCTCGCGTGCCGATCCAGTTGTTTTCCGGCAAAGTCCAAACATCTCTACCTCCGACAACTCGTTTATCGGCCCGGGTTGCACAAGCAAGCACCTGCTCGGAGGCGGTGCTGTCGGCATCCCATTCCAATGTTTCCCGCTCGTATGTCGCCGGAGACGGGAGCGACTCACCTTGGACTTCAGCGACAAGGGTGAGGCCCAAGTGCTTTTCCAAATAGTCTGCATGTCCGTTATAAATATGAGCAAATTCGTGGCCTAATATGAATAGGCAAGCTAAGGCCGCAATTTTCTTCGCAAGATCTTCCCTTTTAGGGTCCGCTAACGCTTGAACCTCCCATACGCGAACGGAACTTAGAAGCTCGGCATAACGCCCGGGCACAGCAAAAGGCTCGAGTTTTACCGATTCTGTGCGAATATGCGAAAGTATGATGCCGTGGGACACCATCGATCGAGCAATCTTGAGAAGCAATAACGGAACGTCCCGAAAAATTGCGATTACGTCGGCGTCTGCAAAGCTGCCAGCGAACGCATTGAAACCGGGGCGGTCTATGAGGTGGACGTCGAGGATCATAGGCGCACCATTGCGCTGTCCCATTGCCAAACTCTGTCCATAGTAGCCGTGGAACATCGCGATCACGTCCAGCGCGAGATCATCATCTTCCCAACTGATTGTGTCCAAACCAGCGGCGTCCGCATATTCAGCGAATGTCTCCACGCGAAATCTCCCATAGTCGTTGACCGCCGCGCGGTTCGCTTCCCCGGACACCACTCACGGCCGCGGCCGTCGTCCACCGATCCACAGGAGTAAAAGGGACAGCGGCACATCCCCATTTAGTGACAAGGGCGCATGCATCGCTCGTGCCGTAGCCGGCACGGGAGCCTGAAAGTCTATGAGCGAATCATTATATCGAAGTACGCCGGGTTGCATTGAAGGATGCAGCCCTTGCGAGATCATGTGTGCCGTCATGGCCGCGGTCCAGGAGCAGTCGTGGCGAGAGCTGGAGGCCGTTCTACTGACTGCGGAACCGAAGGGGCGGTGTCGGGGAGCAGATCGCGCAGCTGCGACAGCCCAATGGGTAACCGCTTCGCGAGCAGCTGCGCTTGCACGTCCACCGGGGCGGAGAGATCCATTGATCGCAACAGCCCCTCAAACATCCGCGTCAGAGCACGCTCGCTAGGTAACGCGACTTGCATCGTCACGAAGTGGACAGCCGGTGCCGTTGGCGCCGGTTGGTCTAGCCCGGGATCGTTAGTTTCTCCGAGCAACCATGGAAGCGACGATCCGAGGTAGTGAGCGATACGCGGGAGATGGCGGGAGTTCGCCGTCTTTCCCTGCAGGATCTTACTAATCGCGCCCTGCGTGATGCCTATGGCGCGAGCGAGCGAAGACTGGTCCTCGCCAGCTATTCTCATGGCTTCAGCCAAACGGCTTGCGGTTACAGTCACGGGTCCACGAGTTAGACCAATCCCTATTCCAGGCGGATTAGATATTGGGATTGACCATCTATGACTTTGGGAATACCCAGTGTTCATGGGCAGGCTGACCTCGCTTCAGGAAACCGATTCCTCACCTATCGCTCTCGCGGCTTTGCGGGAGGCAGTGGACGCGATTGGTTCCCAGTCTGCGACTGCCCGACTGCTTGAGGTCACTCAAGGCGCAGTATCGAAGTGGTTGAGCGGCCAGAGGCCGCTGCCTGCTGAACACGTCCTCGCGGTCGAAGCCGCTACCGGCGTATCGAAGCACCGTCTGCGGCCGGACATCTACCCCGCGGTGGCTGAGAGCGCGCTGAGCCAGCTTCCTGCTAATTTGGAGCCGACGCGATGACGTCGAATTCCACAGCAATTTCTCTCGGCCGTCACCCCGACGGCGAGCGTCGACGGCAGCTATTGTCTCCCTGGCTGTCGTCGACGTCCACACCATCACACCCTTTCGGCCGCTGGCAGACCGGTCGGAACCCTCGCGTCGGGTCTCCCGACCTCGGCGTGGAAGCCCCCTGTCTGCCACTCCCTAGCCTTGGTAATGGCACACCTGGCGCCGATCGTCGTTTCCGATCGGCGCCACTTTTCGGAAGGGCGGCAGCATGACGAAGCTGCGTGAACCCATCACGATCGAGAACAAGCTCAGCGAGGTGCTCGGCATCCTCAAGATCGGCCGTGCCGCCGAGGCGACGGGCCGTCAGGTCGGCTACCTGCATAGCATGACCGACCCGCTGAAGCCTGGGCAGCTGACGATTAAGGACGTCGTTGCGCTCGACCTCGAATGGCGCGCCGCTGGCCATGCCGGCTATCCTTTGACGGATACGATCCTTCGCATGATCGAAGCTGCTGCAGCCGAACGATTTGCCGAAGAGCATGCCTACGGTCAGCTGGCCCATTCGTGGCTGAAGGAGTCGTGCGAGGCTACGCCGCTTGTCGTCGAGGCCATGCATCCGGGCGCGACTGTCCAGATCATGGAGTCCGCTCTGCGTGAACTCGAGCACGCCGACGGTGCCATCGCGCCGCTCTCGGCCAGCTTAAAGAAGCGCATCCGCCATGCCCGCGAGGGTCCGCTTTCCCCGCCTGACGGCTGACACCGCCAACCGACTGACATCGCCGCCCACCCCGCCCCGCCCGCTGATCATCGTGATCAACGGGGCGGGAAACTGCTGCCTGGACACTTTGCATGCCCGACCGACGCGAAGCTCTCACGAACATTTCAAGTTCCCTGAAACAGACTGTGCTCGCCCTCGAGGCGCTGACGCAGCCCGATGATGAGCATCTGCCCATCGGGATGCGCCACCTGCTGCACGCGATCGATCGCGTCGATGTCGCCGCGACTGCGCATCTCGATCGGAGGGCCGCGCAATGACGCTCACCCCCGGCCAATACCTCCGCAAGCGGCGCGAAGCGTCTGGCTTGTCGATCGACGACGTCGCCGAGCGGATCGCGACTGTGCCGCGCTGGGCGCAACACCTCCGCCGCGGCTGGCTCGAGCAGATCGAGAGCGACCAGATGCCGGCATCGTTCAACACGATCGTCGTGCTGCACCAGGTGATGCAGTTCGACCTCGGTGTGCTCGTGGCGCTCTCGGTCGAGGGACGCGATGAGCCCCGCCTGTGCGTCGTCTGTGCCTGCACCGAGACGGATCCTTGCGTCGGACATTCCGGCCCTTGCTCCTGGGTCGACGTGGATCTGTGTAGCGCTTGCTTCACTCACGAGCCGGCCGATCGCATCGCGATCATCCGGTCCGCCGCGGCCGCGCGTGATGTGGCGGCATGAATCGCCTGCGCATTGTTCACGCGATCGCCGCCGTCATGAGCGGCTTGGCGCTTGCCCTGGTCCTCTTCGGATCGGTCGGCCGCGCGATCGGCGTGCTCGCGATCGTCACCATCCTGCTGACGTGGAGCCTCGAAGTTCTCCGCGTCGCCATTCAATCCCGTCCGGAGAACAGGTCATGATGCCTCAACCGAAGATCGAGCGCACGTTAGGCATGCGCGAGCCGCAGATGCGCCTTATCGAGATCCACGACCACGATTGCGACTGCTCGTCCTGCGCCCCCGACAGGTTGACCGCGACCGACATGGGTAAGCTCGCCTGCCTCGGTGCCGCCGTCGGATCCGCGATCATGTTCGCGATCGATCCGGCCGGCGCTGCTGCCGCGCTGCTGGCGACGATCGGCGTCACCTCATGAACGCCGGCCTCGCTGTCAGGTCGAAGCCTGCGTACATCATCGTCGAGAACTCCGGCATGGTCGGAGAAAAGGACGTGGCCAAGTTCGGCACGCAAAATGCGGCGTGGGCTTGGCTCAACCGCACCTACAGCGACGTCGAGCGTGATCACGAGTCGCCGCACTGCTTATTCCCTGACGTCTGCCTGGAGCAGGACGGCAGTCGGACGTACGACATATGAGCGCCGAGGGCGGCGATGAACGCCAGCACGGCATGGGCGGCGGCAAGGTCGCGGCCGACGAACTCCCAGTCGTGGCGCTTCGCGATGGATGGAAGGGAAGGTGATCGCAAGGTGCCGGAGGAAAACCGGCCCGCGTCCACCCGCGCACAGCGCGCATCCAATGCAGGAGCAGGCACATGAAGGAAGCACGACGGCGACGGAACGCCGAACGTCTCCATGCGGAGATCGACGTCGCATCGCGACGCGATAACGAGCGCGACGCGGTCGGCGGATAAGCACGAAGGCCTTCACGTCGCCGAACGCGACACAGACCGCGTTCTGACACCCTGGTCCCGCCTGCGAATGGGACCTTCGAGACAGGAATGAGACATGGACCGACTCCACATGGAGGACGGGCAGCACCCGTTCGTCCTCTCCACGACGCACATAGCCACCCTAAACCGCAGGGCGTCGCGATGCGACCACCCGCTCGCCAAACTGACGACGATCGCGACCCTCGTGCCCATAGCCGCGCACGTGCTGACCGCCTCGAAGGTTCGCGGCTTCGACAGACGCACGGACGTGCTGACCACCGCCGCGCCGAATGGCTGGTTGACCAGCATCTCGCTGGGACAGGCCGCCGCAGCCGCGATGCGCGCGGCGATCGAAGGGAGGACGTCCGGCGTCCTGTTCGAAGATATCCATGGTGCGCCGATCGCACCCGATGCCGACGCAGTGGCCTACGTCGACGATCTGCTGCTTGAGGACGGAGAAGGCCCCCTGCCCTTCGCCTGGTCGTTCCGCAGTCTGCGGGAAGGCGTGTTCGCCGGCATGGCTGACGGTGGCGTGCGTCGGGACATCGTGGAGGCCCAGGCGGGCCTGCGCCACATGACCGACGGAAAGTTCTCCGACACGTTCCTCCACTTGCACGAGCGCGCGGCGTCCGACTGGTGGGCGGCGCAACTCGGCGTGCCGGTCCCCGCCACCATCGAGGTCATCCGGTCGAGCCTCCGCCAACTGAGGTGGAAGGACGGGCCAGCGAAAAGGACCAAGGATCGCGGAGGTGCAGCATGACCGGCGCAAGACCGCTGCCAGCCAGATACCTGGACGCGAAGGGCCGGATCGACATCGCCCGCCTGAAGGCAGAGACCTCGATCACGAAGATCGCGGCGGACGTCACCGACCTGAAACCGTCGGGCGATGAGATGAAGGGGCTCTGCCCCTTCCACGCGGAGGACACCGCCAGCTTCTTCGTGAACGAGAGCAAGAAGGTCTTCCACTGTCACGGCTGCGAAGCCGGCGGCGATGTGATCGACCTCCACCAGCGCATCCACAACGTCGACTTCCGGCAGGCCTGCCTCGATCTTGCAGGCGCGGAGCACATCGTCCCGACCACGCTCAAGGACCCCATCATCATCGCGCTGCGTCGCGCGGAGTCGGTGAAACGGGCGCGCAGGATCTGGCAGGAGGCCACGCCGATCGGCTGGTCGCTGACCGAGACATACCTGACAAGGCGCGGCGTCTGCCATGCCGTGCCAGGATCGATCCGCCACGCGCATGTCTCGCGCTGGTGGGACGCGCACGGGAGGGAGGGCCGCCGCGAACCGGCGATGCTGGCGGCGCTTCAGGACCGCGAAGGCGGGGTCTGCGGCATCCAGCGCACCTTTCTCGACAATGAGGGCCGCAAGTCTTCCCGCGGCACGCCGAGGCTGTCGCTCGGTAGGGTGCGCGGATGCGCCGTCCGCTTCGGCCCTGTCGCCGACACGGTGATGCTCGCCGCGAGCGTCGAGGATGGCTTGGCGGTAAGGCTCATGTTTCCAGGCGCCAGCGTGTGGGCGGCGGTCGGCGACGGCAACCTGCCGAACGTCCGCTTCCCGGATGCGGTCAGGCGCGTGATCGTGTGCGGAGACGCGGACGACCCGGGCAGGATCGCTGCGGCAGCGGCGGTTACCGCATACGCGGCCGCCGGACTCGTCGTGGAAGATCTAGTGCCGAAGGCAGGCAAGGACTTCAACGAGGAGTGGCTGCTCCTGCACGCCTGAGCAGCGGAAGCGAACCCCGTCAACTTCCCGGTTCCCGACCAGCCACGTCATCGCGACCGTTATATCGATCATTCAGGTCCGATGTGATCGAGGAGGGAAATCGCTAGCGTCCGGAGTTCCGTGATGAGCCGATCGCTTTTCGCAAAGCGCTTGGCGTTATGACGATCGGCCAGTTCGAGCACAGCCTCCGTGACAGCGTCCGAGTGGCGCATCAGGACGACCAGTCCCGCGCCGCTCGGACCATTCCGAGCATGCAGCCAGTTCTGAACCGTTCGGGCGTTGGTTCCGGTCAAACGCGCGATGTGCTTCACCTTTGCCGGGGTCGTGCCGAAATCACGTCTGAGGGCGTCAGCGATAACGCTGGCAAACACCTCCATCGTGTCGGCGGCTGGGTCCATGGGAAACCGATTTCCGGCTTCCGCTCGAAGATTTCGGTTCTTGCCGGACAACGACATTCCGCCCTCCCTCGAATAGAAAGCCTCTGTCGGACACGGACGCGACACGCCCGTGACAAGCGTCAGGAAAACCGGTGCCAGCAGAGCCTCCAGACAAATCGGCGACCCGTGCTGCGCAGTATGTGCGCATGTCGACGGACCTTCAGAAATATTCGACCGAGAACCAGGCCGAAGCCATCGCCGACTATGCTGCGCGCAGGAACTTCGAAATCGTCCGCACCTACGCCGACGAAGGCCGCAGCGGTCTCAACATCGCGGGACGCGATTCGCTCAAACGCCTGATCAACGACGTGCAGGACGGCGATGCTGACTATGAAGCAATCCTCGTATACGACATCAGTCGCTGGGGCCGGTTCCAGGATGCGGACGAAAGCGCGTATTACGAATTTATCTGTCGCCAACGAGGGATACATGTCCACTATTGTGCGGAGCAGTTCGAGAACGACGGAAGCTTCCAGGCCGACATAATAAAGACTGTCAAGCGCATGATGGCCGGCGAGTATAGCCGAGAGCTGTCGACCAAGGTCTTCGCCGGGCAATGCAGGCTCATCACGCTCGGCTATCGTCAGGGGGGGCCCGCGGGATACGGACTGCGGCGACGTCTCGTGAACGAGCATGACGAACCGAAGGCCATGCTGGCGGCCGGCGAGCAGAAAAGCCTTCAGACCGATCGCGTCATCCTAGTGCCGGGACCCGTCGCTGAAATCGATACCGTCCGCCGCATGTATCAAATGTTCGTGATCGAACGCCGTTCGGAACGCGAGATCGCGACGCTTCTCAACAAGGAGGGTCTAGTCACAGATCTCGGCAGGCCGTGGAACCGCGCGGTCGTCCGCCAGATCCTGACCAACGAGAAATACATCGGCCATAACGTCTACAATCGGGTTTCGTGCAAGCTGAAGAAGAAGCGCATCGTCAACACGCCGGACATGTGGATACGTAGGCTCGGTGCCTTCGAGGCGATCGTCGACCCTGGACTCTTCGAAGCGGCGCAGACCATTCTCGCGGAGCGCGCCCGCCGGTTCTCTGATGCGGACCTTCTCGGGATGCTGTCCGAACTGCTGTCGGTCAGAGGCGCTTTGTCCGGCATGATCATCGACGAGGTCGAGGCGATGCCGTCAACTGCGGCCTATCGAAACCGTTTCGGCAGCCTGCTCCGCGCATACCAGCTGATAGGCTACGCCCCAGTCCGCGACTTTCGTTACGTCGAGACCAATCGGCAGCTCCGCCTCATGCATCCCGACGTTTTGGCGAGCACCATCGCGGACATCGAAGCGATCGGCGGACATGTCGCAGTAGACGGGAGCACGGATCTGCTCTTCGTCAACCACGAGGTGACGATCGCGGTCGTCATCGTCCGGTGCCAGACGACCGCGGCCGGATCGTTGCGCTGGCGAGTCCGCCTCGACGCCGGTCTCCGCCCCGACATCACCGTCGTCGTCCGCATGGCGCCAGACAACGGGTCGGTCCGAGACTACTACCTCCTACCTTGGCTAGACCGTGGGTCGGATCCGCACATCGGCATGGCAGAGGAGAACGGCATCATGCTCGACGCCTATCGAACGGAGGATCTGGCGCCCCTCTATCACCTGCTGCGACGTCATGCGGTGGAGTATGCGCTGTGACCCCTGATATCATCGACATCCCCATCGTCGCGATAGAGGTCCTCAATCCCCGAGCGCGCAACCGTAAGGTGTTCGACGAACTGGTCGAGAGCATCCGCGCGGTCGGCCTCAAACGCCCCATCACGGTCAGGCGGGGCCCCTCCGGGAATGGCTACGAACTGGTCTGCGGACAGGGCCGCATGGAGGCCTTCGTCAAATTGGGCGAGACGTCCATTCCCGCCGTCATCATCGAAGCGACCCGAGAGGAATGCTACGTGATGAGCCTCGTGGAGAACATGGCCCGCCGAAACCTGACGCCGCTCGAACTTATCCGCGAAATCGGTGCGCTCAGGGAGCGTGGCTACGGTCATACGGAGATAGCCCGCAAGGTCGGCTTCAGCCCGGAATACGTCTGGACGATCAACTTCCTTCTCGACAGGGGCGAGGAGCGATTGCTGGATGCGGTCGAGCGAGGCGTCATCCCGCATACGATCGCTGCCGAGATCGCTCGTGCCGACGACACGCAAGTGCAGCGAGCGCTGACGGAAGCCTATGAGGCCGGATCGCTGCCGGGCACACAGATCCTGGCGATCCGCCGGATCGTCGATCAGCGAAATCTGATCGGAAAAGGAATCAAGTCGATCAGAACCGGCGCGAGGCGCAGTCAGCCCACTACGGCTGCGTCCCTAGTCCGCGCCTATCAGAAGGAGGTGGAACGCCAGCGGCTGCTCGTGAAGAAGGCCACACTGACGGAAGGACGACTGACGTTCATAGTGGGCGCCATGGGCAAGCTTCTCGCCGAAGACCATTTCGTCACGCTTCTCCGGGCGGAGGGCATGGCGAACCTTCCTCAACCGATCGCGCGGCGTCTGGGCAAGGCCGGCGACGCAGCATGACGGAACCCGTGCACATATCGTTCGAACGCAAGGTGTTTGAGCTGCCGCTCGATACGATCCTTCCGCTCCGGCCGATGACCGACCGCATCACGGAGTCCAAACGGTATGCGAGGATTGCCACGTCGATAACCGAGGTCGGCATCATCGAACCGCTCGCCGTGACCGTCGCGGGCAAGAACGGTCGACACATGCTGCTCGACGGACACCTTCGTCTTCATGCGCTGCGAGCGACCGGCGCCGCTTCTGCCCCCTGCATAGTCTCTGACGACGACGAGGCATTCACATACAACAAGCGTGTCAATCGACTTGCCACGGTCCAAGAGCACTACATGATCACCCGCGCTATCGATCGGGGAGTGCCCGCCAGACTGATAGCGGCGGCGCTGGGCATGGACGAAGCTCTCGTGGCACGACGCCGCACGATGCTCGACGGCATATCAGCGGATGCCATCGAGATCCTGAAGGACAAGCAGGTGACCGCGGTCGTCTTCGACGTCCTCCGCAAGCTCAAGCCCGAGAAGCAGTTCGCCGCAGCGGAGATGATGGCGGGAATGAACAACTTCACCGCAAGCTACGCACGCGCGATGCTCGCGGCGACACGGCAATGCGATCTTGCGAAACCTGATCAGCCCAAAAAAATACCTGGGGTGACGCCCGAGCAGATGGCTCGGATGGAGCGCGAACTGGAAACGCTCAACGCCGATTTCCGTGCACGCGATTCCACGTTTGGCGACGACGTCCTCGAACTCGTGCTGTCATCGCGCTATCTGAAGCGCCTGATCGAAAACGACAACGTCGCAGGCTATCTTACGTCCCGGCATCAGGAAATCATGAACCAGTTCCGGGCAATCGTAGATGCGACGTCACTGGATGCCACCTGACGCGCCAGCTGTCCTACAAGGAACATAACGGATACGCAGAACTGCCACGAGCCGATGGAGTCGCGTAATGATAGTCCTGGATCCCCCGCTTCTGCTCGCCGTCGCCGCGTTGATCGGCAGCCTGTCCTCCCTGGTCTGGGCGTTCCGACGATCTCGGTCGAGTCGATAGACGGCAGGCGGGGCGATCGTTGAGATGCCTTCGCTTGATTTCGGGGCTTTAGGATAAGATGATCATTCAACCCGCCTGATGAGATAGACCAGCTTTGTTCAAGTATCGAAGTGGTGTCAAATCGCACCGTAATCCAAAGACGCTGCGTTGACAGCCGAAGGGTGTTTGATAGTTTGGAATAGCCCCATACCTGGGACGGAGATCGTCATGCATCAGCTGTTGTTCGCCATTGCAACCCTTGCTTTAGTCGGTGCGCCCGCTCCGGCGTTCTCTACACCTTGCAAGGACGCAAAGGGCAGATTTGCGAAATGTCCCAATAAGCCCCCCCCGAAATCAGTCCGCTGCAAGACTGCCAATGGCAAGTTCGCAAAGTGCGGATCAGCTGGCGCAAAACCAGTCTAATGCCCATGGGTTCGAAGCACGAGGAGACCGGCCGGCTAGACCTGGAGAATGGAAATCTCGTGTTTCGACGGGATGCAGGAGGCACTTGGCGGCTCGACGCCTCACGTCGGGCTCAAGAGTTAGCCGGGGAAAGGGTAACCGTCGTTGGCACGCGCGTCGATTTTGATCTGCTGCAAACCATATCCGTCGAACGGCTCCGAAGCCCAATATAGAAACATCATTCGACTGTGTCGGCCTCGCACGGAATATCAACGCTTCATTCGGCCAAGCTGATGCCGAAAAACACAGACTGGGCACCCTCCCAAGCACCACATCGAACGATTTACGGGTTGGGAAGCCGCTCGTCGGCTTTCGGCCTCAAACAAGCGTGACGGCCGGTCTCCTTAATGAAGCAAGATAGGAAGGTTAATGCCTCCTCACACGCGGATGCGTTCGATTTTCAGTCCGTTATCCAAACGCCCTCTTGACCAAGAGCGGCCTAGGCGTGTGCCTTTATGGTCGATCCGCCTAGGACTGGGCGTTCCGTTTCAGGCGTGTGCCGATGCTTTGCACGACGCGGCGAGCGAGAGCTTTCAGTCTAGCTCCCAAGGCACGCCAAGGCATCGCAACAACCAGCCAGTATGCAAGGATGCACCCCGCGACGGCGGCGGCGGCTAGCAGGTCAGCGTGCAGCTGCGTCGAGGGGATCGGGTGACTCAGCCTCGCAGAGATGATTGCGGCCAGCAAGCTACCCATTGCCCCAAACAGCACGATCGCCACTGCATAGATACCGAGATGAACGCGAGCTGCCCGAAAGCTTGCAAACGCCGTGAAGGATTCCACAAATGCGTCATCCTTAGCTTTGGATGACCAATGATAGATCGCGAGACGACGGACCACCCCCGCCGGCGCTCGCCACGTGCTAGTGCGTGTTGGTTCGCCCTGCAGGTAGGGCGTCCATAGCCCAGCTTCGAGACGACGGACGTTCCTGAGCGGGCTGTGCTGGCTGGTGAGCTGTTGCTCGATGTCCCGGATCAGGAAGTAATGGATCTTCTCGATCCTGAAGGCGCCTTCGCCGACGCGTCGAGCTACCACGTCCGGATAGCTCCGCCGCTCGTTAAATCGGAACTCGGTGGTTTCAGTGATGCTGGTTGCGGTCGTCAGTCGCCAGTCGCCAGCGGCGATCTCGCTGCTGAAAAGGTCGCGAGAACGGCCGTGCAGGTGAATGCGCAGCCGAACATAGTGTCCGCCAGCGCCAACGGATCGCATTCTGTCGCAGAGCGACTCGCCGAAGGTTACAATGGTTCCGTCCGACGCTGGCATAGCTACGGGCTCGAGGCTGAGATCTCGGTCGATGTCGAGCATCTGAACGGTGAGGTGCGGTTTGCCGTCCAGCTCCGTGCCGTAGAAACCCGAGTCGCCGCTCCCCGCCGTGACCAAGTCATTGAATACCGCCTTGAGAGTGTCTGCGTATCGAAGCGTTTCACCGAGGTCGGACATGCAGTCCAGTCGTAAAGGAACCGGAAAAAAGAGATGGAAGCGGCGTAGATTTTCGATTTCGGAAAGCCGAAAACCAACGTCGAAGAAGTTGAAGTCCGCAGATAGGTCGCGCCAGAGATTCACGTGCAGCTCAAGGCAGGGCGCCTGCCGATCTGGCTCGAGCGGGTCGAACCACAATGCAATTGTGCCTTCCATGTGGCTCCCCGGCGATCGCCGCGAAAGACGGCCGTGAGAAAGTAGCGGGTTGAGGGTGTCGTGGCCACCGGCTAGTGGGGGATATGGCTCAAACGCTCCAACTCGTAGGCTTCGACAAGGTGGACCTCGCAGACGCCTTCTTCGACTCGCTAAAGAAACAGTATTCTGAGTTCCCTCAGTGGTTTGCGAAGAAGAGCGCCGCGAAGGAGCCCGTCTACGTCATAGAAAAAGCGAAGAGCGGCGGACTTCGCGGCTTCATTTACCTCAAGGTAGAGACTGGCCCGCTTGACGACGTTCAGCCTCCACGTCCGGCTGCGCGGCGCCTCAAAGTAGGCACGCTGAAGATCGACGCTCACGGGACCAAACTCGGCGAGCGCGTCATTAAAAAGATTTTCGATCATGCGGTCAGCGAGGCTGTTGAGGAAATCTACGTGACCGTCTTTGATACGCACGCGAAGCTCATCGCGCTGTTCAAGCGCTATGGCTTTGCTGAGCAGGCCGCGAAAAAGACGCCAAACGGCACCGAGATCGTACTTGTCCGCGAAATGTCTGCTGCGACGGGCGATGCTGTAGCTGATTATCCATTTGTCCATACTGCTGAACGCAAATTCTGGCTTCTGGCGATCTATCCTGAGTATCATTCTAATCTATTTCCGGACTCGATCCTCAATACGGAATCTCCGGACATCCTCCAAGACGTGTCGCACACCAATACCATTCATAAGGTATATGTTGGCGGTGTCCCACTCACGCGAATGAAGCGCGGGGATGTGGTGATCCCGTATCGGACAACCGATATACCCGGTCGCGCCCGTTATCGTTCGGTCGCGACCTCAATCTGCGTAGTCGAGGAAGTCCAGAGCAGAAAGCAGCTCGGGAACGCAGAAGCTCTGGTTGCCTTCGCCGAGGAGCACAGCGTCTTCGATGAGAAGGAACTGCGCGACCTTTTTGGCGCGGGAAAGCCGCTCTATGCGGTGAAGATGACTTACAACTTGGCGCTACCAAAGAGGCCGAATCGGGAAGCCTTGCTTGAAGACGTTGGCGTCAGCGAGCAGCCTCGGTGGCAGCTTCGCGAACTCACCTTGGGCCAGTTTGAGCGCATCATTGAATTGGGCGAGGTAGATGAAGGTCTTATTGTCGATTAAACCCGAATTTGCGGAGCGCATATTTGATGGCTCCAAGCGGTTCGAGTTCAGGCGTTCGGTCTTTCGCGACCGGTCGGTGCAAACGGTCGTCTTATACGTAACGCGGCCGGTCGGGATGATAATAGGCGAATTTGACGTCGCCCGGATCATAACCGCGACGCCGGACGGTCTATGGGAGCATACCTCCGAATATGCCGGAATTAGCCGCGAGTTTTTCGACAGCTACTTCGACGGGAGGCCCAGCGCCAACGCCATCGAAGTTGCGGAGGCTCGACGTTTTGCCAGTCCTATCGAGCCTGCTTCCGCGATCGAGAACTTCACACCTCCCCAATCCTACATGTATGTGAGCGACGACTTAGGCCGGGTCAAAGGCGACGATCGACAACTGGAACTGCTTTGAATGACAGCTGAAGGCGAACGCCCCGGCGTCGCGTGCGCGCGGGCAGGCCCCGTCGCCGGCCTCTTCGGCATTTCCGGGGTTGGCAAGACTTGGCTGGGATCTGGATTAGTAGCAGCAATGCCAAATATCCTGCATCTGCAGGCGAGCACCTTGCTGCGGCAGGCTCATGGTATAACCGACGAGGCTCTGCGCACTTCATCGGCCGAAGATCTCAGATCTAACCAGGTGGCACTAGCGCTGGCGATGCGTGACGCCAGACTGGGACAGCAAAATCGACCGGTCTTGATCGATGCGCACAGTGTGATCGACAACGACAAGGGGCTGGTCTGGATTCCATACGAGGCAATAGAGCCTCTATGTATAGGTCATTACCTCTTCCTGTCCGCCGACCCTGAGACGATTGCCCATCGTCGTGCCTGCTCTGATCGGGTGAGGCCAATTAGGTCGGTCGAGGTGCTGCGCGATCAGCAGCAGCAAGCACTTGCCGCTTGTAAAGATTATGCACAGCAAAGCGGCGCCCCGTTAACGGTGCTGGAATCGACGGACGGGGCAGAGAACCTGACCTCGGCTCTGTGCGTATTCCAGGAGCTCACAGATACGACAGCACAATCGGGCGGGACGGGCATGAACATCCGGCAAATCACCCAAGCGATCAACGGTCTCGATGCGCAGGGCCATGCTCGGATTTGGATTGCGCTCCGCGACGGCGAAGGTGTGGAGGTGCCTTTGGGTGAAGACAACGCCGCACTAACCTTCGACGATAAGGATGGTGCTGTGACATTCAGTATCGGAGGCAAGCCGCGAACGACGGCGATACGTCTCGAAGATATAGATGCGATCCGGGCATCTGGCGAAGATTGATCCGGCCGATCAAATTGCACGACCGAAATCGTCGGCTGCCCGGTATAGATGCACCCTACAGTCCGACGTATGCCATTAGACGCCGTCGCTTGCTACTCAGTCCGTGAACGAGGGCCGCGTCCACTTTTTTCGTCCAATACATATTTCGGCTGCCGCCTGCTGATCTATAAACCCGAATGATTGAATGTCATAAATTGGGAAACGCGGGGAAGCGGCTGAATGTCAACTTATGGGTCATGCCGCCCTGCTGGCAGGCAGTTCCCCAACAAGCTGACGTCGTCGTCAAGAAACATCGAATATCGAAGCTCCACGCCGGTTGCGTAGGTCGCGCGATCAGGGAGATACCGTTCGAGCTCTAGGCACATCAGAAACAGGACGTCCGCGTGTCGCCGCGATTAGGTTCGCAACAATTACGTAAACCTCATTCCGCGAAGCCTCCTGGCTGCGGCATATCGCCGCGGTGAGTAAGACTTTTCAATCACTGGAAACCATCAGCGCGTCGAGCGTCTGTGGCGTGATCGTGCCCGTCACAGCCAGCGACCGCTGCCCTTGGAACTTGCGAAGTGCAGCCCTCAGCCGGGGTCCGACGATCCCGTCGATCGGCCCGACATACAGCTCGCGGGCCAGCAGGGCGATCTGCACCCGCCTCACGATCGAGGCGAACCGCTTCGTGCGTCCCGACAGCGTCTTCGCGGCCGGCTCCACCGCAGCGGCCCGTTCGGTGGGCGAGAACAGCGGCGAAGGCTGAGTTGGCGCAATGGGCTCGGATCGAACTGCAGGAGGCGTGTAGACGGGACGGACGGGAGCAATCGTTTCGCCGTAGTATCCGCCTCCGGTGCTCGACCTATGGCTGGTATGACTGTAGTGCCCGCCGCCGCCGTAGCCAGAGCGGTGGCTGGAGTGGCTGGAGTGGCTGCGATGGTCCGCCAGGACAACGGTGTGATCCTGTCGGAAGACGTCCATCAGCGTGCCATTGTCCTGATCGTCGCGGGGCCCCGTGAGATTGCGGACATACAACGCCTGCGCCGGATCGACGCCACCGAAACCCGCCGCCAGGAGTCCCGAAACAAGGTATTTGATGCGTCTCAAAGCGGTCTCACTCCTGCCTCAGCCTGTTCCGTGGGGTGCCATTCGAAAAAGCCGCTGCATGCGTCGCGCTCGCGGCAGGGCGAGCAGGCATCGGCATAGCGCCTCTTCCAGTCCGAGATGGACGCGCGCGCCAGACCCCGCCATGCGACCGGCACCGTGCAGCGCGGAAAGTTGAAGAGCTGGGCACGGACTCCGCGGAGCATCGCCTGATCGATGGCCTCCCCGATCGGCGCGAAATCGGCGGCATGATCCACGAACAGCGACGCCCAGCGCGTGCGGGCGAAGCCGATGTGCTCCAGCTGCATGATCGACCAGACCTCCACGAAGCGAAGACGTCTTGCGATGTAGCTCGCCAGGATCGGAAGAGCCTGGACGTTGTCGGCAATCAGCACCGTTCGGAGCTCGATCCGAGCCCCTGCTCGAGCAAGCACCGCCATGCTCGTCTCGAGCCGATCGAAGGCACCGTCCTTTCCGACGATGCGGTCGTGCAAAACGGCTTCGGCCGCATAGACCGGTATGCCCCAGGTCACCCGGCCATAGCGGGGATCTCGAAGCCGGACGACGTCCGCGTCGTCGAAGAACTGGCCGTTCGTCAGGACGTGGAACTCTATGTCCGACCGCTCGCCGAGGACGCGCTCCATCATGCCGAGCAGATCCGACTTGTAGAGCGTCGGCTCGCCGCCCGAGACGCCGATCAGACTTCCAGGCTCCGCTAGCAGGCAGGCCTCCTCGAACAGCGCGAACCGGTCGACATGGGTCTTCTTGGGTGGCTGCGAACACATCAGGCACAGCTGGTCGCAGCGCTCGGTCACCAGCAGGGTGTTGTGCGTGGACCCTCGGCGCAGGATGCGTTCGGCCCGTCCGCCCGCAGGGTCGACTATGATGACGTCGCCCTCGAGTTCGGCAGCCGTTGCGCCATCGATCGCGACCAGGCCGTTACGTCCCACATACGTCGCGCCATCGACGTCCTCGCCGATCAGTTCGAAATCGTGAACACCATTCGAGCTGCCAGTGCGGCCGAGTCGCGCCACATAGGGGCGCTCCGCATCCGACATGGCGGGAAGCGTCAGTCTGATCATGACAGGACCTCTCCGAACCTGCCAGGCGTTCCGGTCAGCCGCAGCCAACGCGCGAGGGAATGACGGACGGCGGGTTCATCGGAATAGATAAGCTCGAAGACGAGGTCGAACATCGCGAGGTGCCGGCGACAGAACTCCGTTTCGTGACGCGGCATGTCGATCCGACCGTAGCGCGACAGGTCGTCGATCAGATCCCTTCCGCAGAAAGGCTGATACGCACACCGCTGACATGTCGGATCGAAACGGTTGGTCGCATGAGCGTTCAGCTGGTCCCGCATATCGCCCTGCCAACCCTGGATCACGTCGCCCATCGCGAGATCGATGACACCTGACCGGGTCAACATGCGTGCCTCGTCGGTCGGATAGACATGACCGTCATAGTCCACGACCACGTAGTCGACGCCGACCGGGTTGGGATCCCGAAGGTCGACGTGGCGATCCGCCCCGGGCTGGAAGACGCGGCGGAGGCAGATGCTGAAGTAGGTCTCCTCAAGCACCCGACTCCGATCCGTCCAGTTCCGCTCGATCAGCCGCCGGACGAACGCGGCGTGATAGTCTCGCCATGCCGCATCCAGCTCGCGGACCTCGGCATGTCGCTTGCGGGCGAAGCCCTGATAGTTGATCGGCCTGAGGAAGACGCTGTCGATGCCGTGCGCCACGTAGCTGTCGATCAACGCGTCCATGTCCGGCAGACAGGCGGGATCGACCGTCGGCAGCGCGGACACCTTGGTGGCCCCGTATCGATCAACGACGAACCGCAGGTTCTCGAGGAACGTGTCCGTCGTGGCGGCGTCGCCCGTGCGCTGCCGCGCGTGCGTCGACACGTCGCCATCGAGCGACGTGCTGATGAACACGTCCGGCCGGTCGAACAGCGCGATCACCTCGTCGCCGAGGCGCTGCAAATTGGTGCAGATCACGAACTGGCGCCTGGCGAAGCGTTCGCATCGCTCGATCACCGCGCGGATCAGATCCGGTCGCAGGGTTGGCTCGCCGCCCTGGAACTCTATCTTGACCTGGTCGACCTCCAACGCGTCGATCACCTCAAGGACCGCCGTCAGCGTGCGGTCGCTCCAGTCGAAGCCCGTGCTGCGCTCCGCCACGCGAGAGACCTGGCAATAACTGCAGCTCAGATTGCATCGGAGCGTGGGAACGAGGATCAGATAGTCGAGAGCCCCCGCACCGCCGACCCGGCGCGCAATTGCGTGGCCGTGCGCCACCTGTCCGAGAGCGTCGCCTTCGGCCACGAGCAGGCCTTCTCGGGCAAGCGACTTCCGGTCTTCACGCGTCAGCGCGTCGGTGCCGAGCCGCTCTACGATCGACCGTGGGCCCACCGCGAAGGCGCCGGAATCGCCGACCAGCAGCATCCGACCGGGCGATATGGGGCGCGCCTTGACGGGGAGAAACGTCACGCGATCAAGCTCGAAAGCACGGCTTCACGGCCTTCGGCGTTTTCTGCCAGAAGCCGCTCGTTCGCGAGCGCGCAGGCCCACGCGTCCTCCATCTGACTTCGGCTGAGCAGCGAAGATCGCAGCACCATGACGCCGTCTTCGGCACCATCCGCCGAAATCGAAGGATAAAACGCGATCAACCAATATAATGCCGCCTCGAACGGACCGGCGGCGCCTATCCGCAGCTCTTCGATGTGATCAGTCCCCAAGCAATGCACCCTCCCCCAGAGTGCAAGTGCTGAAGGCTACGCGTGACACAACAGCGACACAAGCGCCGATACATCGATTTCGAGGCGAACAAGCCGGTTGAGCACTTCTGCAGGACCGCTATGTTCGACACCGGAAAAGGGGAACTGCCATGCCGGGGAGAACAACGCCTGCGTCGTCCAAGACGTCGAAAACAGGCGTAGGCTGGCTGATTGCGATTGTCGGCGGACTCTTCCTGATCGGAAACATATCGAAGTGCTCGTCGAGGACTTCGACGCCCAGCGCTGCCGACGTGGCCATCAGCGATTCGCCGATAAAGACGCTCAATTCAGCTGTTGCCGCTCAGACCCCGCCCCCCATAGAGGCCCTGAACGCTGCGGGCGCGTCGATCGGTTTTGCAAACATGCGCAAGGCCGTCTCTGCCGAAGGCCTGTCGGGAGCGATGATCTACAGCCAGAACTGCTACGACGCGCTGTCGCGAGCTTTCAGCTGGCGACGCCTCGACGTCTGTGGGGCTGCTGACCTCAAGGCGATCGCATCCGTGCCGGAGGACGACATCACCGCGATGAGCCGAGAGATCGCCTACTTCCAGAGCGAAGTCGCAGCCGCCAGGTATCTGGGTGCCGTCACTGGAGCGGGCGCTTCGGCGGCGGAAGCAGACGAACGCATCGCGGCGATGCAGGCCAGACTCCCGGCGGCGAAACCAGCCGAGGCAGTCGAGGTCATACCTATCGATCCGGATGTCACGTCGCCTGATCTCGAAACACCCGCGAACGCAGATGCCGTAGAAAGTTTCAATCAATCCCCTCAAGAAACGTAGCGCGCGGTGATCCACGGCGCGATTCCGCTCTGTTCCGTCGCGCCCACAAGGACTTTAACGACGAATCGCTGCTACTCCACACCTAAACTATCTGCATTGATCGGGGCCCGCTCAGAGTAGCGCGAGGCAGGGCCGGCAGACGTCGCGAAGACCGTCACGGGTCGAGATCGTCGAAAACGTCGATGAAGTCGCACGGTGCGATCCGCTACCAGTTCTTGGTCGCCTTCGGACCTGTCGTGGCGATGGCGCTTCGCTTCACGCATCCAAGCTTCTACACCCAGATAGCCACGGCTTTCAAAGCTGCGCTCAATGACGAGAAGCCACCGGATAGTCCCGGGCTACGCGGCCTGTCGATCGAAGACCGAGAACAGTCCAGGCTGCCTAGACAGGCTGATCTCGTCGTTCCAATCGAACTTCCTGACCGACCGACGCAGAGCGCCGGTCGGTGCGGCTATCATGACGTCCTTCGCCTCGCGGAGCTGCACCAATGCCGCGTCGACGATGCTGGCTATCACAGGCGCCTCGTTGCAGTGCGACGCGAAGAGCGCCTTCTTGGTCAACGGCCCTGCGCCGGCAAGCGCGCGAGCATGAAGCATCCTGGCGAGCTGATCGACCACCGCCACCTCGGATCTGGTCCGAGCATTGTCGTTAAATCCGAAATCCAGCATGTCCTCGCGGACGTCCTGGTCAGGTTGGAACCCTAGCGAATTGAACCCGGCTCGCCCGAAATGCTCGAACGTGTTCTCCATCGACCAGTGGATCTTGCCCATCTCCTCGCGTGCCTGGTGATGCTTCGACAGATGCAGCAGCCAGTAGTCCCGGTTCGATCCGCCGTCCGGATGGATGAAGAAGGGCGTGTAGTAGTCCGCGCCGGTATTGCGTTGGATGTGCTCGTAAAGCGTGTTTTGGATGAGCCTCTTCCAACCACGCATCTCCTTCATCTGAAGCATGTCTCGGACGTCATCGCGGTCCAAATCGATGGCGGCGAGCCCGGCAGTGCCTATCATCCGGTCGTTGAGCAGGTTCACGAGATTGTCGACCATGAAGGTCAGGACGACTTCCGGGTTCAGAAGCGCGCCCATGATGCCGCGGATCGTCGCGAACGTGACCGCGCTCCAACCGTATTGATCTAGGAAGAACAGCGACCGGTGTGCGGTTCCCTTCTTCCGGATGCGTTCGATCACTTCGCCGGCGACATCCTCGAACTTTGACGGCACGATGTGGATGTCGCGCCCGATACGCGCGCCATGCCCTTCCCGCTCCAGCAGATCCCTCAGGAAGTCGACGTGGTTGCTATTGGCGTCTACGAATACGAAGTCGGCCTTGATCTCGACGCCCCTCGCCCGTGCCGCCGCGACCTCGAGCTGCGCCCGCTCGACGGATGCAAGCATCCGCAAAGGAGATCCATCCACTTCCGATCCATCTAGCAGATACCGACCGCCGCCGCAGAAGCCGTCAACGATCGTCAGATTGAGTTCCCGGACGCGGTGGCTCTTCGTCAACGTTTGAATGTAGGCGCCGACATATCGGTCAAAGATCTCGTGCTTGGCAACGCTATGTCGCCCCAGCTCAGGGAGAGCGCCACCTACGATCCAATCATATCCCAGACTTGCCGCCATCGAGATTCACCTCTCCGACGTCCAGTCGTCGCGAACCAAGCTTATGGGTGCTTTGTTCGACTTCTGTCCAGCCCCCGGCCCTTCACGCTTCTCGCTTTCGCCACGATCGAAGCGCATTGTCGTTGCGCCTTGAGTCGCGATATGGCAGATTCACGGTTCGTTCCGGAGATGCGTGACTATGGCCGACGGCAGTGCAATCGAATGGACCGACGCAACGTGGAACCCGGTGACGGGCTGCACGAAGATCACGGCTGGCTGCGACAATTGCTATGCGGCTCGCTTCTCGGAGCGCTGGCGCGGCATACCCGGACATCCTTTCGAGAACGGCTTCGATCTGACGTTGCGGCCTGAGCGCATCGAGCAACCGCTCGCGTGGAAGCGGTCGAGGATGATCTTCGTCAACTCGATGAGCGACCTGTTCCACAAGGATGTCCCTCGGGAGTTCATCGATCGCGTGTTCGACACCATGGAGAAGGCCGACTGGCACGTGTTCCAGGTGCTCACGAAGCGGAGCTCGCTAATGCGGGACTACCTCAAGCGTCGTTACCGCAATGCGACGCCGCCGGACCACATGTGGTTCGGCGTCTCCGTTGAAGACAGCCGTTCCAGCGCACGCGTAACGCACCTCCGTCAGGCACCCGCCGCCGTCCGCTTCCTTTCAGTGGAACCGCTCATCGGTGCCGTCGGCGAGATCGACCTGTCGGGCATCCACTGGGTGATCGCTGGTGGCGAGAGCGGGCCCGGTGCCAGACCCATGGCGATCGAATGGGCTCGCGAGATCCGCGACCAGTGCGCGCAGCAAGGCGTGGCGTTCTTCTTCAAGCAATGGGGTGGCATCAGGCCAAAGACGGGCGGGCGGGACCTGGACGGGCGAGAATGGAACGAGCTGCCCGTTCCGGTGGCGTCCCGAGCAGCCTGATGCGACCGGACATCGCGAACTACGGCGGCCGCGAGCAGGCCTACGTCAAGCACCACTTCCTCGCGGACTACGTTGAGAAGCTCGTGTTCAAGGTCGCGAGCCATCGCGACGTAGTCTACGTCGACGGGTTCTCAGGGCCCTGGAAGGATCAGGGCGAGAATTTCGAGGACACCTCGTTCGGCATCGCTCTCGAAGCTCTTCGTCGTGCGAAGCAGGCCTGGGCCCGGCTCGGTCGTGGCGACCGGAAGATGACCGCCCTACTGGTCGAGAAAGACCCGCAAGCCTACGAACGCCTCCAGGAGATCATCCCTCGATACCCAGACATTACGATCACAACCTTCAACGATGACTTCGTGAAGGTCGTGCCGGATCTGCTCGCGGCGATACCCGACGACGCGTTCTCCTTCGTTCTAATGGATCCCAAAGGGTGGAAGATCGACATGCACGCGGTTGCGCCGCTGCTTAGTCGATCGAACTGCGAAGTCGTATTCAACTTCATGTTCACGATGATCAACTGGTCGGCCTCAATGCCGAACGCCGCCATCCAAGCCGGCCTTGAGGCCTTAATGCCAGCGACCGCTTGGAAGGCGAAACTCGACGACCTTGAGGTCGTGGCCGGCGAGACAGTCGCAGAAGCCCGCAAGCGGGTGCTCGTGTCGGCGATCAGTTCCGTCGTCGAACGCCTAGGCGGATACCCCTTCGTGATGGAGACCCCGGTCCTCTTCCCGACCAAGGACCGAACCTTCTATTCGCTGATCTACGCGACGCGCAGCACCAAGGGCATCGAAGTGTTCCGAGACTGCCAGCACGCCACTCTGAAGGCGCAGGATCAGGTGCGTGCCGATCTGCAGACGGCCAAGCGAGACGACCTGTTCGGCACCGCCGACATGTTCGGCAGCCCCATGACCGGAAACGAGTTCGCTGGGCGATGGATGGCGGAACAGGAAGCTTTGGCACGAGAGGCTCTGTTGAACAGGGTGCCGATAGGTCCGCAGTCGATCGCCTACGGTGCTCTATGGCCACCGATTCTAGCCCAGTATGGCGTCCGAAAGACGCGGCTCGGGCGCATCGCGGCCGAATTGAAAGACCGAGGAGACATACGCTTTCTTGACTGGGGACATCGCAAACAGGTCCCGGACGATGGGTATCGGGTCACGCGCTGACGCGAGCGCGCCGCCGCGTTCTCAAGCCTACGAACAGATAAAGACATTCGCTAACGCGACCTTAGCATGCGCCCTGCAATGAAATTGCCGATATGCTCGGCAAAGCTCCACATCCATACCCGGACGAACATCTGGGAAGCTATCTCCGGCGGCTCGTCACCCTAAACGGGTTGATCACGATCGGTCAGCTCCAGACCTTGATGGGAACCGGCAAGGTCTTCACCCCGCGCAGCGACAACGGGGTTTGGAATAGATTCGCCGAGGTCACTGGCCTGCCGGACACGGTGCTGGCGCCGATGAGGTGGGACCTGCACGGCGAAGGCGACGATCGGTGGGTCGTCATGTCGGGCGCTCGAGTTCGCGCCACCTACCTGAACTGGTCGTTCCTGAGGATCTGTCCGGCCTGCCTGGCGGAACATGGCTACTCGCGTCAGAGCTGGTCCTTGCAACCCGTGACGGCTTGCGCCGAGCACGGCGTGCGGCTGAGCGATTGCTGCCCGTGCGGGAACCCGATCTCGACGGGCGCCACCAACTTCGTGTGGAACTGCCCGAAATGCGGCACGCATCTCGCGGACGCGCCTCGCACTCCCGCCAGCATCGAGGAAACGAACATGGCGGCGGCGTTTGCCCCTACCCCCGCCCAAGCCGCATATGGCTTTTCGCCCTTTCCCCAGGCTTTCATGTCGCTGGACCTGAGCGACAGGATCTCAGTCGTGGAGCGCCTGGGCAATATACACCGCCTAGCCCTCGTTTCAGAAGCAGCGCCTCCGATCAGGCCCGACAGGATCGCTAAAGTCGATCAGATATCGAAGCGCCGCCGACTTGACGACGCGAGGCCCATCACGATCGGGGCGCATCGACTGCTGAAGCGGTGGCCGGAAGCGTATATCGAGCTGCTGTTTCTGATTTCAGACAGGCACGGTCCGCCCATGCCCGGCGACCGGTTGATCAGCCGATTCGGAACGCCCGCTGGCGTCCTCGCGATGTCGAAGCTGCTGGGTCTCGACGGAACGCCCATAGGATTCGTCGACCAGCCCACTTCAAACTTCATGGTTCAGATAGGGGGATCAACGACGCGGCGAAACCGCACGCTCGGAGCGCAGGCCACACTGGCTAGACATGCTCCCAAGGCGAGTGGGATGAGCAGCATTGCCGCAGACGAGGCCATTTCCACCGGGCAGGCCGTGGCGCTGCTTCAAGGCACCGCCGCCAAGGTAAACTCGCAACGGATCCGACCTTGGGTGAAAACGGGCCTCCTGCCTGTCCATAAGCTGGCAGATGATATCCTGGTGGTGCGACGCGCGGACGTTGCTGACGTTGTCCGCAGGATCGAGGCGCTAAGGGCTGAAAACGATCACGACGACTGGTTGGAGATCGCGGAAACGTTACGTCTCGTCCGTCCGCCGTATAGACCCGAAGACCTAGTGCTCGATCTTTTGTGTGGCGACGTGACCGCGACTAGGATGCACCCCACCCGTTCAGGTCTGGCCTCGCTCGGGGTATCACGCTCCAGCCTGCAGCGACGACGACGCGTGGCGATCGTCGCTGGGTGGCTGATGGGAGACGAATACCAACCCATAAAAAGGCTTTCGGACGAGATCGAGGCTATTTGGGGCAAGTATCTTCGGCTCGGCGTCGCGCAGGCCGACGCGATGGTCGACAAGGCTCTATGGCACAGAAGAATCGTCATGTGGACCGGCCCGAAATACGATATGCCCCAGAAGCATTACCGAGTGCGCGACGTCATTGAATGGGTGCAACAACAGGAAAGCGATCAAATTTTCCGTATCTCGCCTGAAGTGACGATCAAGGAAGCTGGATGGCGCAACGCCCTCGCGACGCCCACCACCCCCAACCAAAATGACAGCTTTTGGCCCGATTTTTCTATGTAATCACAGCTTATGCCGGATGCGGTTGACAGGTCGATGTGTGCGTAGGCAGTTTGGTAAGAGGGCGACGCTCAATATAGTTCACAGCTTATGCCCCGAGTTACAATGTCGCCGCCACCTGCATGGCATTGATCCTTAGCGCTCGAGTTCGAACCCCAGCATCCCCGACATGAAAAATCCTCCGCGCCATGGGGCACGGAGGATCTTCATTCGACACCGTTGGCTCGCGTCGACCGACACGAGCCAGCGTTGGATCAGAACCGGACGGTCGCACCCACGGCCAGGTTGCGGCCCAGCGAGTCGTAGCGCTGCGGGATCGTGTTCGTGCGCGCGAGGGCGACGTTGTACGAGTCCGGAACGATCGGCGCGCTCTTGTCGAGCAGGTTGTTCGCGATCAGGCGCAGCGAGAACTGCTTGTCGATCGCGAAGTTGAGCGCGAGGTCGAAATAGCTCTTCGGCGAAACGCGGTAGTAGCTGGTCCGCGCGCGGGCGTCCGTGCCACCGATCGCGGGATCACCCGAATTGTCCGCGTTGGTCAGCGAACCGACATAGCGCCAGTTGAACGAGGCGCTGAAGCCGCGGTCGAGCGTGGTGTAGGTTGCGCGCAGGCCGTGCGACCATTTCGGGATCAGCTGGCCGCAGCCGTTGCCGTAATAGCCTGCGCAGTTGCGCTCCGGCTGGACCGGCGAGTCCTGGCCGCCCGCGAACGTCGTCAGCGACCCGTTGAAGTTCCAGTCGATCTTGCCGGCGCTGGCGAGGTCGAGCGTATACTGTGCCTGGAAATCATAGCCGCGTGCGATCGACGTGTAATAGTTCGTCGTGCCCTGGCGAATGAAACCAGTCGATGGGTTGCTCCCGGCCGTCGAATACAGGGTACCGGTACCCGGATTGCGGACGATGCCCTGACAGAAGAACGCATCGCCGTTCGAACGCTGGCAGCCATCGGTGTAATAGCTGTAGTCGTTATACCCGAGCGAGTCGTTGATCTTGATCTTGTAGCGATCGACCGAGAACACCAGCCCACGCACGAACCGTGGCTTCACGATCAGGCCATAGGTCTGCGTGTAGGCGGTTTCCGGATCGGCTGTGTAGCCGCCCGAGCGTACCGTGCATGCCGCCGAGCCGTTCGGGGTGGTGCCGTTGCTGCACAGCAGAGTCTGGCTGCCGTAGAGCGCATCGGACAGGCCGGTTGCCCGACAGACATCACGCGAAGCGGTTGGTGCACCGTATTGGATCGTACCATTCGCATTTTTGACGGCAGTACCGTCGGCGTTCCGGACGACCGTCGGTGCGCAGAAATCGTTGAACGTGCCTGCGCCGCCCGACGCGAAATCGACGTTGGTCGCCTGGCGGATTTCGGTGACAGTCGGTGCGCGCTGCGCCTTGTTGAACGAGGCGCGGAACGTCAGATCGCTGACGGGGGCGTAGATGCCCTCGACCTTCCACGTGTTGAACGTGCTCGGATTGCTGCTGTACTTCGACACGCGGTAGCCGCCGTTCACCTGCAACAGGTCGGCGAAGCGCTTGTGCTCGACCAGTGGCGCCTGGACCTCGATATTGGCCTCCCAGACGTCCTGCTTCAGGTAGCTGTCGGTGCCGCCAAGACCTGCGCGATACACGCTGTCGGCAGTCGATTTGAGCGTATCCTTGCGATATTCCGTGCCCAGCGCGATCGCGACGCCCTGCTCCGCGAACGGCGAGGTGATGCCGTATTTGCCGAGATCGCCGGTAACGTTGGCCTGTACGTCGTACAGCGTGCCGGTAGTCGCAGACGTGCCCTGGTTGTAGAGATAATCGATCAGCGCAGGGTTGGTGTTGCCGGCGCTGAAGATATCGAAGGGAACGCAGGCGGCATCCGTCGTGGTGGCGCAGGTCGGGGCTGCGCGCGTGCCACCGACGTTGATCGAGTTCTGCAGGTTGGCCGAGTTGACGAAGCTTGGTGAGTAATCCTGATGGTTGCGGGCGTAGACGCCGCCGACATCATAGGTCCACGCGCTGCCGACCTTCCCGCGAACGCCGCCGGTCAGGCGAACGCCGGTGTTCAGATAGGCGTCGGGCTGGTCGTTGCCCTCGCCGAGACGATAGCGCAGGTCGATCGGAACGGACGTCCCCGTGCCTGCATTAGTACCGCAAAGCGCGGCAGCCTGACCGCCCGAAAGGAACGGGTTGTTGCAGCTGACCTGAACCTTCCCGCCCGCGATCGCCGGATAGTTGTTGTACGACTTGTCGCGGAACCAGATGCCCGATGCGTACAGTTCGGCGTCTGGTGCGATGTCCAGGCTGACGAAGCCGCCTGCGTTCACGCGCTCCGACGGACGCTGATAGGCGTAGTTGCTGAAGTAGTTCGACGCATTGCCTACGCCTTGACCGTAAGGCACGAAGGCCCGCGTTCCGTTCGGATTATTGACGTACTGTGGCCCGAGCTGATTGCCCTTCGCGTCCAATGGCGAAATGAGGCCGCTCGTCGAGCTGCTCGGCGTCAGGCCGCACGACAGCGGCGCGTTCAGGCTGGTCTGCGTCAGGTAGCAGCCCGAGTTCGAGCGCGCCGACAACAACACTTCGTCGGTATGCTTGTAGTTGACGAAGCCGTTGATCCGCAGCGCGCCGTCGAACAGCTTCTTGCCCGCGGTCAGCGTGACGTCGGCACGACCGCCATCGTTGGTCAGGCCGCGCGGGCTGCTGAAGCCCGACGAACGCGCCAGCGACGACACGACCGTGTCCTTGTTGTTGTGGTTGTAGAAATTATAGTTGCCGTCGAGCTGGATGCCTTCGAAATCCTTCTTCAGGACGAAGTTGACGACGCCCGCGACCGCGTCCGACCCGTAGACCGACGATGCACCGCCGGTCAGCACGTCGACCCGCTCGAGCAGCGACGGCGGGATGATGCCGACGTCCTGGCCGTTCTGCGTGCCGAGGCGCTTGCCGTCGATCAGGACCAGCGTCCGCTCGAACCCGAGGCTGCGCAGCTTGATGCGCTGGCGACCGTCGGAGTCGTTATAGGTCTGCTGGCTGTCCGGCGCGATCTGCGGCAGGCGGTTCAGCACGTCCTCGACGTTGACCGCCGCCTGTGCGCGGATGTCCTGCGCGGTGACCGAGGTGATCGGGGCCGCCGACGTCATGTTCGGACGCTGGATGCGCGATCCCGTAACGACGATCGTGTCGTCCTTCGGCGCGTCGCGATCGACGGCAGTGGTTGCGGTGGTGGCATCCGCCTCGACCTTGGCTTCGGCGGGCGTGCTCGCGGCAGCCTGGGCGGGCGTCACGGCCTGCGCGGGCACATCCTGTGCAAAGGCCGTGGTAGCGGAAAACACGAGAGATCCGACGAGCGCGATCCGCGAAACAGAATGGCCGAAGTTCATACCTACCCCTAAAAAAGCCCGGTTGCGTGATAGCGCTATACCGGTTGCCCGTACTGGTTTGGTCAAAACACGTCGCCAGTCAATGCCGAAGCAATACCGGTCTAGAACATTTGCGTTGGAATGTTGCAAATCGGCGTCACTACTGGCGGTCGCCATCTCCTTGCGATAGCGTGCACACAAGAACGCAAGGGGGATCTGATGGAGAACACGCGACGGTCGTTGCTCGCCGGCTTGGGCGGCCTGGGCATGATACCATTCGTAGCGACTCGGGCGGCTGCCCGATCAGGTGCCGCGGCTGACGCTTCGGCGACCGGCGCGATGGTCCTGTCGACCTGGGACTTCGGCGCCGCCGCCAACGCGGTGGCCTTTGCGCAACTCGCAAAGGGCGGCTCCCTGATCGACGCGGTCGAGGCCGGCGCGATGGTACCCGAAGCCGACCCGACCAATCATAGCGTCGGCTATTCCGGCTATCCCGATCGCGACGGCCACGTCACTCTGGACGCGGTCATCATGGACGATGTCGGCGGCGTCGGGGCCGTCGCCGCGCTGGAGAACACGGTGCATGCGATCTCCGTCGCGCGCCGCGTCATGGAGCGGACGCCGCATACCTTCCTCGTCGGCGAGGGCGCGACACGGTTCGCGCGCGACCAGGGGTTTCCGCAACAGTCGCTGCTCACCCCGGAATCGGAAAAGGCATGGCGCGACTGGCTCAAGACCGCAAAATATCAGCCCGAAGCCAATAGCGAGAACCGCATCACCCGCACGCCCGGCGGCGCGCTCGACCATGACACGATCGGCCTGCTCGCGCGGACGGCCGACGGGCGAATGGCGGGCGCCTGCACGACCTCCGGCATGGCGTTCAAGATGCGCGGCCGGGTCGGCGATTCGCCGCAGGTCGGGTCGGGGCTGTACGTCGAGGCAGGCGTCGGTGGTGCCACTTCGACCGGGCTTGGCGAAGAAGTGACTCGCGTCGCAGGCTCGGCCCGCGTCGTCGCGTCGATGCGTGGCGGGTCGACGCCGCAACAGGCATGCGAAGAGGTCGTCCGGCATATCGCCAAGCTGCGCGGCGATGCGATCCGCGGCATCCAGGTCGGCTTCCTCGCGCTCGACACGAAGGGCAATGTCGGCGCGTTCTGCCTGTTGCCGGGCTTTACCTATGCGGTCACCGACGCGCGCGGCAAGACGACGGTGCTGAAGGCGCGGTCGCTGTTCCAGGCGTGAGCGTACCGGAAGACATGGTACGTCGTACGCGACCGATGCTCGAAGTCTGCGTCGAGGATCTGCACGGTATCGACGCGGCCATCGCTGGCGGGGCGGATCGCATCGAACTGTGCGCGGCGCTCGGCGTCGGCGGACTGACGCCGCCTGCGTCGCTGATTCGGGCAGCGGCGGCGTCGTCGCAGGCCTCCGGCGTACCCGTCCACCTCCTGGCCCGGCCACGCGAAGGCGGCTTCGTCTATACGCCGCGTGAGCAGGCGCTGATCGCCGACGACATTCGCACGGCAGCCGAAGCCGGATTGGCGGGAATCGTCATCGGCGCGCTCGACGCCGACCACCGGCTCGACGTGCCCGCCCTCGCCGCTTGGGTCGCACACGCCAAGTCGTTGGGCGATGCTCGCGGACGCCCACTCTCGCTGACGCTGCACCGCGCCTTCGATCTGTGCCGCGACATGCCCGAAGCGCTCGAGTCCGCCGTCACGCTTGGCTTCGACCGAATCCTGACCTCGGGCGGCGCCCCCAAGGCGATCGACGGCGTCGCGATGCTGGCGGCACTGCACCAGCAAGCCGCAGGACGGATCATTGTGCTAGCGGGAAGCGGGGTCTCGCCGGAGACCTTGCCCACGATCCTCGCAACCGGTGTCCGCGAAGTCCACGCCTCGTGTCGCGCGCCCATGACGACCGCCGCCGATCCCGCCGAACTACGCTTCGGCTTCGCCTCGCCGGCGCGCGCAGCCACGAACCGCGACGCGGTAGAGCGACTGGCGAACATGGTGGCCGGACATCCGACGCTTGAATAATACCAATCCATAACTTACTCAAACCGGTCTGGGTCGGGGGGCCTCTCGCTCCTCGCAGAACGCCAATCGAAGCGAGCCGCCATGCACGACGCCACCCCGCCTCCGCTAACACCGCCGCCGATCGCGGAAACGGCAACGCTGATGTTCCGCGAGGCTGCGGAATCGTCCGAGGCCGTCGCGCGGATGCTCGCGACCAACGCCGCGGCGTTCGCGGCGCTCGGTGCGCGTCTTCGTAGCGCCCCGCCCGCGGTCGTCGTGACCTGCGCGCGCGGCTCTTCGGATCACTCGGCGGTTTACGGCAAGTATCTGATCTGGACGAAGACCGGCATCCCGGTCGCCGCCGCGGCGCCGTCGGTCGTGTCGATCTACGACGCACCGCTCGGCGCGCGGAACACGCTGTGCATCGCGGTATCGCAGAGCGGTCGCAGCCCCGACCTGCTCGCCGCAGTCGCCGCGCAGAAAGCCGCCGGCGCGCATGTCGTCGCGTTCGTCAACGACGAGACCTCGCCACTCGCCGAAACCGCCGACACGCTGATCCCGCTGTGCGCCGGACCGGAAAAGTCGGTCGCGGCGACCAAATCCTATATCTGCTCGCTCGCCGCCTTCGCCGCTTTGACCGCGGAATGGGCCGACGACGACGCATTGCGTAGCGCGGTCACGGCCCTTCCCGCCGACCTCGCACGCGCCTGGGCGCTCGACTGGTCGGCCGCCGTCGCACCGCTGCGCACCGCGACCAATCTGTTCGTGATCGCGCGCGGCATGGGCTTCGGCATCGCCAACGAGGCGGCGCTGAAGATGAAGGAAACCTGCGCGCTGCATGCCGAATCGTTCAGCTCGGCCGAGGTCCGCCACGGCCCGATGCAGCTGGTCGAGGACGGCTTCCCGTTGCTGGCGCTCGCGACCTCCGATGCAGCCGGCGACGGCGTGCGCGATGCGGCGCGCGAGTTCGCCGAGCGTGGCGCAGGCGTGTTGCTCGCCGATGCGGGGCTCGACGGCAGCAGCGACGACGGCGTCCTGCCCGCCTTGAAAGCGCATCCGGCGATCGAGCCGATCCTGATGATCCAGAGCTTCTATCGCATGGTCAACGCCCTCTCGCTCGCGCGCGGGTTCAACCCCGACGCTCCGTCGCATCTCAGCAAGGTGACGCGCACGTTATGACGATCT
Organism: Sphingomonas sp. PAMC26645; assembly: GCF_004795835.1. Taxonomy (NCBI): domain Bacteria; kingdom Pseudomonadati; phylum Pseudomonadota; class Alphaproteobacteria; order Sphingomonadales; family Sphingomonadaceae; genus Sphingomonas; species Sphingomonas sp. PAMC26645. The sequence goes on along the minus strand of NZ_CP039249.1, from coordinate 1,720,633 downwards.
TCCGGTTTTCGAATGGCCATGTGGTCACCCCAGCGGGCGTCCTGAACGACGCGACGATCGTCGTCGAGGACGGGCGGATCGCCCGGATCGACGACGCAACCACCGATCTAACTGCCGAGCACGCGATCGATCTCGATGGCGGCTGGCTGATGCCGGGCTTCGTCGATACGCAGGTCAACGGCGGCGGCGGCGTGCTGTTCAACGACACGCCCACGGTCGAGGGCATCGCCGCGATCGGCGCGGCGCACCGGCCGTTCGGCACCACCGCGTTTCTGCCGACGCTGATCAGCGACACGCCCGACGTGATCGCGCTCGCACTCGAGGCCGTCGACGCGGCGATCCTCGCGGGTGTCCCCGGCGTGCTGGGCATCCATATCGAGGGGCCCGTGATCAGCCCGGCACGCAAGGGCATCCACGACCCGACGCGCTTCCAGGATCTCGACGACGACCTGCTCGCGCTGCTGACCCGCCCCCGCCTCGGCCGGGTCATGGTGACGCTCGCCCCCGAGCGCGTGACCGCGGCACAGATCGCGACGCTGACCGCCGCGGGCGTGCTCATCAGCATCGGCCATAGCGATGCGGATCACGCCACCGCGAGCGCCGGCATGGCCGCCGGGATCACCGGCGTGACGCACCTGTTCAACGCGATGTCGCCGCTGGTTCACCGCGCACCGGGCGTGGTCGGCGCGGTTCTCGACGACCAGGCGGTGTATTGCGGGATCATCGTCGACGGCTTCCATGTCGACGATGCGGTGCTGCGGATCGCGTTGCGCGCACGGCCGCACGACCGTTTCATGCTGGTATCCGACGCGATGCCCTGCGTCGGCGCGGCCGAGAAGTCGTTCGTGCTGCAGGGCCGCGAGATTCATGTCGAAGGCGGCCGCTGTGTGGGTGCCGACGGCACGCTGGCGGGCTCCGATCTCGACATGGCCGGTGCGGTCCGCAACACGGTAGACCGGCTCGGCGTTGCCCCCGAGGTCGCCGCGGCGATGGCGGCGACCTATCCGGCGGCGTTCCTGCGGCTGTCGCAGGAGCGCGGCACGTTGCAGGTCGGCCGTACCGCCGATTGGGTCATGCTCACCCGCGACCTGCATCCGGTCGGCACATGGATCGGCGGGGCGAGCGCGGCCTGACCGCCTCCACCCTGCTTTTGCGCCCTTCCCTTTTGGGATCGAGCCCATCCCTTCTGGTATCGAGAACGCACCCATGGCCTCCATCCTCCTGACCGCGCCGATGCAGGGCTGGGCAACGCCGATCGACGAGGTGCCCGACGCGGTGTTCTCGGAGCGGATGCTGGGGGACGGCGTCGCGATCGATCCGACCGGCGACTGCCTCTATGCTCCTTGCGCCGGCACCGTGCTGACGCTGTTGCCGAGCGGCCACGCGATCACGCTCGCCACGCCCGAGGGTGCGGAGATCCTGATCCACATCGGGCTCGACACGGTCGCACTCGGCGGACGCGGCTTCACCCCGTGCGTCGCGGTCGGCGACACGGTCGAGCGCGGCGCACCGCTGATCCGCTTCGACCTAGACCTGCTCGTGCAAGAAGCTCGCGCGGTCGTCACGCCGATCGTCATCGTGAACCCCGACCGGTTCAGGATCGTCCACGCCGTTTCCAGCGAACTGGTCGCGGTCGGCGATCCGCTGATGACGCTCGAACCCAGCGACGCGGTCGCACGCCGCGAGACGAGCCAGGACGGCGCGACGCACACACGCACCGTCGTCGTGCCCCTCCCGCACGGCATCCACGCCCGCCCGGCCGCGCGCCTTGCCGCGACCGCCAAGCGCTTCGACGCCGACGTGACGCTCGCATCCGACGACAAGACCGCCAACGTCCGCAGCCCGATAGCCTTGCTAGCCTTGGCGATCCGCCACAACGAGACGATCGTCGTGACCGCAGCCGGCGCCGATGCCTCTGCGGCACTCGCTGCCATCTGTGACCTGATCGAGAGCGGCATGGACGAGCCGGCCGAAGCCCCCGTCCGCGCACCCGCCATCGCCCCCTCGCCAGCCCGCCCCGCAGTCGACGGCGCGCTGACCGGCGTCACCGCGGCGCCCGGCCTGGCAATCGGCCGGGCACGCTGGTTCCGCCCCGCCGACATCGTCGTCCCCGAACAGGGCGAAGGCATCGCCGCCGAGGAGGCTCGCTTCGATGCGGCCGTCACGACGCTGTCGACCCGTTTCGCGGACCGCGCCCGCAGCGCGACCGGTCCCGAACGCGCGATCGTCGAGGCGCATGCGGCGATGCTCGACGACCCCATGCTCCACGAGACGACGCGCAGCGGCATCGCCAGCGGCGAGAGCGCGGGCCATGCCTGGCGCGCCGCGATCCGTCCGCAGGCCGACGCGTTGCGCACCAGCACCGACCCGCGGCTTGCCGCGCGCGCCGACGACATGCTCGATCTCGAACGCCAGTTGCTCGCGCTGATCGCCGGGGTCGAGACCACGCCGCTGTCGTTCCCGCCCGACACGATCCTGCTCGCGGACGATCTGCTGCCGTCGCACGTCCTGTCGCTCGACCGCGCGAACATAGTCGGCTTCTGCGTCGAGCGCGGCGGTCCGACCTCGCACGTCGCGATCCTCGCCGCGACGATGGGCCTCCCCGCGCTGGTCGCGATCGGGTCGCCGTTGAACGCCGTCACCGACGATACGCCAGTGATCCTCGACGCCAGCGAAGGCCTGTTGCGGATCGATCCCGACGCCGACACGCTCGTCGCCACGCAAGTCCGGATCGTCCAGGCGCAGGTCCGCCGCACCGAAGCGCTCGCGCGGGCCGGCGAACCTTGCCGCATGGCCGACGGCACCCGGATCGAGGCGTTCGCCAATCTCGGCGCGCTCGGCGATGCTCATCTCGCGGTCGAGAACGGCGCGGAAGGCTCGGGCCTGTTGCGCACCGAATTCCTGTTCCTCGAACGCGACGCCGCACCGACGGTCGCCGAACAGACCGCCGATTACCAAGCGATCGCCGACGCGCTCGACGGCCGCCCGCTGATCGTCCGACTGCTCGACATCGGCGGCGACAAGCCCGCGCCGTATCTGCCGATGGCGCCGGAAGAGAACCCCGCACTCGGCCTGCGCGGCATCCGCGTCGGCCTCGCGCACCCGCAGATCCTGGAGGACCAGGTCCGCGCGATCCTGTCGGTAAAGCCCGCCGGGCAATGCCGGATCATGGTGCCGATGATCGCCAGCCTCGACGAACTGCGCGCCGTCCGCGCGGTGGTCGACCGCGTCGCCGCCGAGATCGGCATCGGCGACCGCGTTCCCGTCGGCGTGATGATAGAGACCCCGGCCGCCGCCGTCACCGCCGACCTGATCGCCGCGGAAGCAGATTTTCTGTCGGTCGGGACCAACGACCTCACGCAATACGCGCTGGCGATGGACCGCGGCAACGCGGCGGTCGCGAGCGGGATCGATGGGTTGCACCCCGCCGTCCTCCGGCTGATCGCGCAGACCTGCAAGGGCGGCGCGGTGCATGGCCGCTGGACCGGCGTGTGCGGCGGGCTCGCCTCCGACCCGCTTGCCGTTCCCATCCTGATCGGGCTCGGCGTCACCGAACTCTCGTCCGCACCCGCGCTGGTGCCCGAGATCAAGGCACTGGTCGCGACGCTGACGATGGAGGCGTGCCGCGCGCATGCCGCCGCCGCGCTGCAATGCGGGTCCGCCGCCGACGTCCGCTCGCTCGCCCGGGAGTTCACCGCATGAAATCGATCCTCGAAGCCCTCCAGCCGCTCGGCCGCGCGCTGATGCTGCCGATCGCGGTGCTGCCGATCGCCGGCCTGCTGCTCCGCCTCGGCCAGCCCGACCTGCTCGACATCGCCTTCATCAGCGCGGCCGGCGACGCGATCTTCTCGCACCTCGGCCTGCTCTTCGCGATCGGCGTCGCCACCGGGTTCGCCCGCGACGGCAACGGTGCCGCGTGCCTCGCCGGCGTCGTCTGCTTCCTGGTCGCGACCGAAGCGGGCAAAGTCCTGATCACCGTTGCACCCGAAGTCTCCGCAGGGCTGACCGGCGTCTCCGCCGACCTCGCGATCGCGGCGTGGAAGGCCAAGGCGATGGCGCGGCTCGACGTGCCGATCGGCATCCTGTCGGGACTCGCCGGCGGCACGCTCTACAATCGCTATTCGACGATCAAGCTGCCCGAATATCTCGCTTTTTTCGGTGGACGCCGGTTCGTGCCGATCGTCAGCGGCGTGGCCGGCCTCGTGCTCGCGGCGGTGTTCGGCTTCGGCTTCACACTGCTGAGCCAAGGCGTCGACCAGTTGAGCGTCGCGATCACCGGCAGCGGTGCGATCGGCGTGTTCGTGTTCGGGCTGCTCAACCGCCTGCTGCTCGTCACCGGGCTTCACCATTTGCTCAACAACATCGTCTGGTTCGTCGCCGGCGACTACCACGGCACCTCGGGCGACCTGCGCCGCTTCTTTGCGGGCGATCCGTCGGCGGGGATCTTCATGGCCGGCTTCTTCCCGGTGATGATGTTCGGCCTGCCCGCCGCGTGCCTCGCCATGTACCATTCCGCGAGGCCCGAGCGCCGGAAAGCGGTCGGCGGCATGCTGCTCAGCCTCGCGCTCACCTCGGCGCTGACCGGCGTCACCGAGCCGATCGAGTTCAGCTTCATGTTCCTCGCGCCCGTGCTCTACGCGGTGCACGCGGTGCTGACCGGCCTGTCGATGGCGCTGATGGACGTGCTCGGCGTCAAAATGGGCTTCGGCTTCTCGGCGGGGCTGCTCGACTACGTGCTGAACTTCGGCAAGGCGACGCGACCGCTCGTCCTGCTGCCGGTCGGTGCGGTGTATTTCGTGCTGTATTACGGGCTGTTCCGCTTCTTCATCCGCAAGTTCGACCTCGCGACGCCCGGGCGCGAAGCCGAGACCGTCGCCGCGGTAGCGACCCCCACGGCAGGCGGGCGCGGTGCGGCGTTCGCGCAGGCGCTGGGCGGCGGGGCGAACCTGACCACGGTGAGCGCGTGCACGACGCGGTTGCGGTTGATCGTCGTGGACCAGTCCGCGGTCGACGACGCCGCGCTGAAGGCCCTCGGCGCGCGCGGCATCCTGCGCCCGTCAAACTCCGCGCTCCAGGTCGTACTTGGGCCGATCGCCGATGTCGTCTCGATGGAAATCCGCGATGCGTTGGCGCTGGGTGGCAATGTGGCGATCAAGCCTGCCGCGACTGTCGCTGAGGATATGATCAGCCTGTCGTCCGCAACCGAGGGCGCGCTTGGCGGGGCAGCGAATGTCCTTCGCGCTAGCCGCCATACCGGTCGACTGCGCCTCCAACTGGGCGATCTAGCGCTGGCCGACGATGCGGCGCTGGCAAAGCTCGGTATCCGCGCGATCGCCCGCCCCGCGCCAGGCCAGCTTCACGTGCTCGCGACCGACGCAGTCCTGACGACGCTGGCCCGCTAGACGACGCTGGCTGATCCTCCCCCGCAAGGGGGAGGTGGCTGGCGCTTGCCAGACGGAGGGGGAGGAAAGGAAAACGCCTGTTCCGTATCCTCCCCCTCCGTCACCTTCGGCGATCCTCCCCCTTGCGGGGGAGGATCGCAAAATCACGGATCGGTCGACTGCCTTAGCGCGCTAACGGCTCCATCGTTACCGCGCCGACGATACCCGAAACCCCGTCCGCGGCAGCTTCCACCACCAGCACGATCTGGCGCACGCCGCCGCCCGCCGGCAACGCCGCCTCCAGCGGCCCAGCCTCCACCCCGGTCTTCGACGCAAGCCGCCGGCCATCCACCCACAGCTCGGCCTTCCCCGCGATCGACGCGAAACGGATCATGCCGCCCTCCGCACCGATCCGCCGCCACGGCGTCACGCTAGCCCGGTAGAGTCGCCAACGGCCCTCCGCCGCAGCCTGGACCGGCGTGCCACTCCGCACGAATGCCCAGCTGTTATTGTCGCCATCGATCGGCGCCAGCGCAGGATCGGGCCGCGCAGCGAACGCCGGCGAGCGACGCCACTCCCGGATCGCCTGCCCGCCATAGGTCGCGGCCATCTGCGCCCGCGGTGCGATCGCCGCCCGGTCGATCACCAGCCGCGCCGGCTTCAATCCCGGCGCAGTCGCGGTCATCACGATCCGCCCCCGGCCCGTCCCCGCCTGCACGATCACCTGCGCCAGCCCGTTGAACAACGACCGCGCGTTGCCCTTCTCCGGTTCGTGGCTGTTCGGGTCGCCATTACCGACACCGATGATCGCCGCGCCCTCGACCGAGAACTGCGTCGGCAGGTTCGCGGTCGGTACGTGACGCCCGGCGGCATCGATCGCGTCGATCGTCACCGGCTGCGTATCCTCGTCGTCGCCCGCCATTACGGTCCGCGCCGGCGTCAACCGCAGCGCAATTGGCTTGCCCACGGTCTCGTGCGCGGCGGTCGCGACGACCTTGCCGCCGCGCAACGCGATCACCTCGATCCGCCCCGGCGCATAGGGCACGCTGAACTCGTTGCCCATGATCCGGTCGACCGCCTGCTCGCCGACCTTCCGCCCGTTCAACCGCAACGCGACGCGCTCGGCGTTGCTCATCACCAGCACCACGACCGGCTGCCCCTCGCGTCCCGGCCACGTCCAGTGCGGCGTCAGGCCGACGACCGGCGCATCATCGACCCAATGCGCGCGGTGGATGTCGAACGCAGTCTTCGGGAACCCGCACAGGTCGAGGATGCCGAAGAAACTGGAGATCGTCGGCCATTCATGCGGCGTCGGTTCGCCGTGATAATCGAACCCGGTCCACACGAACCCGCCCGCGACGAACGGACGATCGGCGATCTTCTTCCACGTCGCGCGGTGCGTATCGCCCCAGCTCGCCGCCTCGACGTCGTAGGACGACTGGACATGCGCGGCCGGATCGCTTGCGAACGCGCCGCGCGTTTCATAGGCGCTGGTATCCTCCGAGCTCGTCATCGGCTTGGTCGGGTTGAGCTGGTGGAACCGGTCGTAATCGCCCTGATAATAGTTGAAGCCGACCACGTCGAAAATGCTCGACACGTTGATCGGATCGAAGAACGCGCCGTTCATCGCGCCCGTCACCGGCCGGCTGTCGTCGAGCGCATGCGCCGCGTGCGCCATCCGCCGCAGCATCTCGACGCCCGCCTCGGTGCCCTGCATCGGCTCCTCGTTGAACACCGACCACAGGATGACGCTCGGATGGTTGCGATCGCGGCGGACCATCCATTCGAGCTGCGCCATGTAATCGGGCGCGGGATTGAACTGGCGGTTCTCGTCCATCACGACGAAGCCCATCTCGTCGCACAGGTCGAGCAGCTCGGCGGCCGGCGCATTGTGCGAACAGCGGATTGCGTTGCAGCCCATCGCCTTCAGCCGCTCCAGCCGCCAGCGCAGCAGCGCATCGGGGATCGCGGTCCCGACGCCGGCATGATCCTGATGCAGGCACACGCCCTTCAGCTTCACCGACTTGTCGTTGAGCAGGAAGCCACGGTCCGCATCGAACCGGATCGTGCGGAAGCCGACCGGGATGCGCCGCTCGTCGACGATCGCGCCGTCGCGCAGGACGTGCGTCACGACGGTATAGAGCGTCGGCGTCTCGATCGACCAAATGCGCGGCGCAGGCACGGCCAGCGTCATCGTCGCGGTCGCGCGCTCGAGCGACAGCACCGTCGCGGTCGCCTGCGCCCCCGCCACGCGCTTGCCGTCGGGATCGAGCAGCGCGACGTCCACCGTGACGCCGACCGCCGCGCGATCGATGCTGCCGAGCTTCACTTCGACCGGCACGCTCCACGCGCCATTCGCGGCCCGCCTCGGATCGCAGTGCACGCCGTCCGTCACGATCGCCACCGGCGCACGGCGGATCAGCCACGCATGGCGATAGATCCCCGCGCCCTCATACCACCAGCCCTCCATCGCCTGCGCATCGACGCGCACCGCGATCACGTTGAGATCGTCGCCGAACCGCGCGAACGGCGTCAGGTCGATCTCGACGCTGTTATACGCCGACCAGTTGTGCGCGACGACGCTGCCGTTGACCCAGACCGTCGCGTTGGTCGCGATCCCGTCGAACTGCAGCCCGATCGTCTTGCCGCGGTCCGCCGGATCGAGCCGCAGCGTCCGCCGGTACCAGCCGATCCCCCGCGCGCGAAAGCCCTGCGACACGCTTGCGGTCTTCACGAACGGCTGCGCGGAGGCCCAGTCATGCGGCAACCGCACGGACTGCCAGTCGGAATCGTCGTACGCCATCGCGGCCGCGCCCAGCGCATTGCCCGCCTTGACGCTCAGATACGTCGCGTTGTGGCCGTCGGGCGCAGGCGCGATCACGTCGCCCTCGTGGAACAGCCACCCCCGCTCGATCAGCGTCCGCGATGGGTCCTGCACCAACGCGCGCGACGGCAAGGTCCGCAACGGCTGCGGCATGGGCAGCGCACCGGCACTGCCCTGTTTCGCTACGCCAGCCGCGAACCCGGCCTCGATCGGCCCCACGAACAGAGAAGCACCGGCGCCCGCCGTGCCAACAAGAAGCTCACGTCGGTTCATCGGTACTCTCGGTAGTGGAGGTCAGATATCGGCGAGTTCGGCGACGAAGTCGTACGCATCGCCGCGGTAATAAGAGCGAGTGAACTCCGCGGCCCGGCCATCGCGCAGGAAGCCGCGGCGCTCGATCAGCAGACCGGCATGGCCCGCGTCGACGCCCAGCATCCGCGCATGCTCGCCCCCGAACGGCACCGCACGCAGGCGTTGCAGCGCGCGTACCGGGCGGCTCCCGGCGTTCTCGAGCGCGGTGTAGAGCGAGTCATCAACCACCTCGACCGACGGCAGGCAATATCCCGCGATCGTCGAGAATTCGAGCGCCATCGCCTCTTCGTCGGCATAGCGGATGCGGTTGAAGCGGAACACTGCCGCGCCCGGCGACAACCCCAGCGCCATCGCCTCCTCCGGGTTCACCTGCCCCGCCGAGCGCGAGATCCAACTGCTGCTCGACGTGCGCCCGCGTGCCGCCATGTCTTCGCTGAACGACGACAGCTTCGAGAAGCTTTTCTCGACGCGCCCGGCGACGAACGTCCCCGCGCCGCGCCTGCGCGTGAGCAGCCCCTCCTCGACCAGTCCGCCGATCGCTTTGCGCACGGTGATCCGCGATACGTCGTACTCGATCGCGAGATCGCGCTCGGCCGGGATCGCATTGCCTTGTACCAACAGCTTCTCGCCGATCGCGTTGCGGATCAGTTCCTGCAACTGGAGGTAGAGCGGCGATGGATTTCCCTTGCGAAAGCGTCCGATGTCATCGGAAAACGCCATGTATTCCCCCTCCGACCGGCAGCTCAAAGCGAGCCTTGCCGCGTCCCTTATGGTAGCGTAGCCAAGGACCGCGTGGTCGGCAACCAGACTAAATCCATGGGCCATATTGGTATGTCCCCTGACCGCCCCACGCCCGATCCCTTGTCAGAGCAGGACAAGCTTGCTGTCAAATGACGGGGTTGTGTCTGGACTTATATTGGTTACATTCCTCGACCAGCGGCCGTCAGGAGCCGATACAGGGAGCAGTCGACATGCGTGCAACCGCGAACCGAAATGCCGGGCGCTGGCTGACGGCAACGGCGCTGCTTCCCGCCGCCTTCTGCGCGATCCCGGCCCAGGCGCAGGACCGCCTGCCACTGGTACCGCAACCTTCGGCAATCACTCGCACCGCCGGCAGCTTCACGATCGCCAACGGTGCGACGATCGCAGCTGATCCATCCGACGCGGGTGCCACAGCCGCCGCGCGCCTGCTCATCGCGCATGTGAAGACGGAGCGCGGGCTCGCTCTCCAGACGTCGCCTAACGGCAATATCCGCTTCGTCCGCGATGCCGCGATCAAGGGCGCCGAAGCCTACCGGCTGGTCGTCGATGCTTCGGGGGCCAAGATCGCCGCATCGGGCGACGCCGGGCTTCTCTACGGAGCGATGACGCTCGCCCAGCTCATCAGCCCCGATCGCGCGTTCGGCCAGCCCGTGCGCATCCCGGCGGTGACGATCGACGACGCCCCCCGCTTCGGCTGGCGTGGGCTGATGGTCGACACCGCACGGCATTTCCAGTCGCTGCCCTCGATCTACGCGATCGTCGACCAGATGGCGTCGGTGAAGCTCAACACGCTCCACCTCCATCTGTCGGACGACCAGGGCTGGCGGTTCGAGGTGAAGGCCTATCCCAAGCTGACCGAGATCGGCAGCATCCGTACCAGCCCGTCGACCGGCGAAGCCCCCGGCACGCGCGTCGGCGGTTTCTACACGCAGGACGAACTGCGCAAGCTCGTCGCCTACGCCACCGAGCGCGGCATCGTGATCGTCCCCGAGATCGACCTGCCCGGCCATGCACAGGCACTCGTCGCGGCCTATCCCGAGCTCGGCGTGATCGGCGATACGCCGCAGGTCAGCAACGCGTGGGGCGTCAACCCGTACCTCTTCAACCCCGGCCCCAAGGGCATCGCCTTCGTCAAGACGGTGCTCGACGAACTGATGGCGGTATTCCCCGGCACCTATATCCATCTCGGCGGCGACGAGGCGGTCAAGGACCAGTGGGAACGCAGCCCAGAGGTGCAGGCGCAGATGGCGAAGCTCGGCATCAAGGACGAGAACGGCCTGCAAAGCTGGATGATCGACCAGTTCGGCACCTATCTGGCCAGCAAGAAGCGCCGCCTGATCGGCTGGGACGAGATTCTCGAAGGCGGCCTACCCGCATCCGCTTCGGTGATGTCGTGGCGTGGTGAAAAGGGCGCGGTCGATGCCGCCAACCAGAACCACGACGTCGTGCTGTCGCCCGCTCCGACGCTGTATTTCGACAATTTGCAAAGCGATCGCCGCGACGAACCACCCGGCCGCCTCGCAATCCAGTCGCTCGCAACCGTCTATAACTACGAGCCGATGCCAGCGGGCATCTCGGCGGACAAGGCGCAGCACGTGCTCGGCGCGCAGGCCAATCTGTGGAGCGAGTACATCGTCACCCCGTACCAGATGCAGCACCTGATCTTCCCGCGCGCCGCAGCACTCGCGGAGATCACGTGGTCGGGCAAGGACAAGCGCGACTTCGCCGGCTTCCTCGACCGGGTCCAGCCGCAGATCCGGCGCTGGCGCAAATCGGGGCTGGAGGTCGCGGATAGTGCGTTCGCGGTCGGCTACACGCTCGACGGCACGCGCGGCGATGCGCTCCGCACCAATCGCACGAAAGTCGTGCTCGCCACGCAGGCGCCTTACGGCACGATCCGCTACACGCTCGACGGCAAGATCCCGACCGCACGCTCGCCCGCCTACACCGCACCGATTTCGGTCAAGCCCGGCGTGTCGATCCGTGCCGCCGCGTTCGATGCGAGCGGCCAGCCGGTCGCCGAACCCCGCCTGTTCGAGACCGGGCGCCAGGCGCTGCTGACCCGCACCGCGTCCGACATGATCGCTTGCCCCAAGGGGTCGCTCGGCCTGCGCCTGCCGCTGACGTCAGAGGCACAGGTCAATGCGCCGGTGTTCAACGCCGACATCTTCGACACCTGCACCGCTTACCCCGCCGCGCCGATGGACGTCGCCAAGGGGTTCACGATCGATATCGCCCGCCTGCCGCGCAACTGGGGCCTCGCGCATGACGTCACCAAGGTTCGACAGCATTACAACGTGACGCCGCACGGCGAACTGATGGTGCTGGTCGGCTGCACCGTGACGGGCTCGAAACCGGTGATCGCCGGCACCTTTCCGCTGCCCGATCCGAAGACCGCGCCGACCCGCTTCAGCGTGAAGGGGATTTTGCCGACGATCACCGGAGACCGCGACATCTGCCTGCAATTCACCTCCCCCACGTCCGACCCGTTCTACGCGGTCGAGCGCATGACCCTGTCGGAGACACGCTGATGCGTCGCTGGTTCGTCCTTCCCCTGATCGCGCTCGCCGCGCCCGCCTTCGCCTCGCCCAAGACCGTCGTGCCGCTCGACGGCGCGTGGCAGGTGCGGATCGATCCGACCGACACCGCCGCGATTGCCGCGCACAAGCGCGAGGCCACGTGGCTGCCGGCGGCCGTCCCCGGATCGGTGCAGCAGGACCTGATCGCGGCGCACCGTGTGCCCGATCCGTTCAAGGGTACCAACGAGGCGGCGATCCAGTGGGCCGGGCTGACCAAATGGCAGTTCCGTCGCGTGTTCGACGTCACCCCGGCGATGATGCAGCGCAATCACCTCGACCTCGTGTTCGACGGGCTAGACACGTTCGCGACGGTCAGCGTCAACGGCACGGTCCTGCTGACCACCGACAACGCGCACCGGCGCTGGCGCGTGGATGCGCAGCCGGTGCTGAAGGTCGGACGCAACGAGGTGCTGGTGACGATCGCCTCGCCGATCCGCACCCTCCAGCCGATGGTGCTCGCCGAGAAGAACCCGCTGCCCGGCGAATATGACAGCGCGTTCGGCGATGAGCCCAAGGGCAAGCAGACCTCGCCCTATATCCGCAAACCCAAATACAATTATGGCTGGGACTGGGGTCCCCGCATCGTCAACACCGGCATCTGGCGGCCGGTGCGGCTGGAGATCTGGGACGACGCGCGGATCGACACGCTGCGGGTCGACCAGGAGGCGCTGACGCCGACCGAGGCGCGGCTGACGGCAAAGCTCGACATCGCCGTCGAGACGCCCGGCGTCGCGACGATCCGCGCCGCGGTTACCGGACCGGACGGCAAGACGGTCTCGGTCGACCGGACGGTGACGCTCGTCAAGGGCACCAACGCGGTCTCGATCCCGCTGGCGATCGCGGATCCCAAGCGCTGGCAGCCGGTCGGCTACGGCGCGCAGCCGCTCTACACCGTCACCGCCTCGCTGGGCGGCGCGGAGCCCACGCCCGAGGATAGCGTGACCAAGCGGATCGGCCTGCGCACGGTCGAACTGATCCGCAAGGACGGCAGTTTCGGGTTCAAGGTCAACGGCACGCCGATCTTCGCCAAGGGCGCGAACATCATCCCGTTCGACAGTTTCCCGGCGCGCGTCACCCCCGCCTATATGGAGACGATCCTGAAGGGCGCGCGCGACGCCAACATGAACATGGTCCGTATCTGGGGCGGCGGGACCTATCTGGACGACGCGTTCTACGACATCGCCGACCGGATGGGCCTGATGGTGTGGCAGGACTTCATGTTCGGCGGCAGCGTCACGCCGCCCGACGCCGCCTTCCGCGAGAACGTTCGGATCGAGGCCGAGGAACAGGTCGCTCGGATAGGATCGCATCCTTCGGTCGTGTTGTGGGCCGGTGGCAACGAGGTCCTGTCGGGCTGGGAGAACTGGTCCGACCGGAAGGCGTTCAAGAAGGCGGTCGGTGCCGACGAGCAGGAACGCATCGGCGCCGGCATGGCCGTGCTGTTCGACCGCGTGCTGCGCGAAGCCGTCACGCGCAACGCCCCCGGCACGCCCTATTGGCCGGGCTCGCCCTCGACCAATTACGAGGGGCCGGTCGACACCGACAAGGACGGCGACCGTCACTTCTGGGACGTCTGGTCGGGCTCCAAGCCGGTCGAGAACTATCTCGACAGCTGCCCGCGCTTCATGTCCGAATATGGCTTCCAGGCGATGCCGGACCTGTCGACGATCCGCGAATTCGCCGGCAAGGGCACGCTCGCCGCGGACAGCCCGGTGATGAAGGCACACCAGAAGTTCCTCGCCGGCGAAGGCAATGAGCGGCTGATGATGTACCTGCGGGATCGGTTGCGTCCCGCACGCGATTTTGCCGATCTCGTCTACCTCACGCAGGTCAACCAGGCCGAGGCGATCCGCATCGCCGCCTCGCATCACCGCGCCTGTCGCCCGGTGACGATGGGCTCGCTCTACTGGCAGCTCAACGACGTCTGGCCCTCGATCAGCTGGGCGAGCATCGATCATGCCGGCCGGTGGAAGCTGCTCAACTACGCCGCCCGGCGGTTCTTCGCGCCGCAAGCGATCGTCGCCGAGCGCAAGGACGGCGCGACGGGTATCTCGCTCATCTCCGACGCGACCACGCTGGTCGACTCCCGCTGGCGGGTCCGGACGATGACGATGGACGGCAAGGTGTTGAAGGACACCACCGCCGCGCTGATGCTCGAGCCGCTCTCGTCGAGACTGGTCGCAACGCTGTCCGACGACGCGCTGTTCGGGGCTGCGGCCCCCACCGCCAGCTACGCAGTCGCCGATCTGCAGCTCGATAACGGCGGCACGAGCCGGGCGATCATCGAACGCTCCCTGCCCAAGGACATGGCGTATCCCGACCCCGGCCTCAGCGTTCGCTGGACCGGCACCGACGTCAAGATCACCGCGACCAACCTCGCCCGCGCAGTGATGCTCGATTTCGGCGCGGTCGCGGCCCAGCCCTCCGACGACGGCTTCGACCTGTTGCCGGGCGAGAGCGTCACCATCCATGTCGTCTCCGACGCCTCCGCCGCTACCTTGCGAAAAGCGCTTACCTTGAGGACCCTCGCCCGATGATCTGGCTCCTGCTCGCATCCGCCGATCCGGTGGCGACCGCCGTCGCGCAAATGTCGCTCGAACAAAAGGCGGCGCAGTTGCAGAGCACCGTCCCCGCCGATCCGAAAGCCGGCCTGCCCGCGTACGACTGGTGGAACGAGGGTCTCCACGGCCTCGCGCGCAACGGCCACGCCACCGTCTTTCCGCAGGCGATCGGCATGGCCGCGACCTGGGACACCGCGCTAGTCGCGAAGATCGGCGATGTCGTCGCGACCGAGGCGCGCGCGCGCTTCAATGCGCAGGACGTCGGCGCGAACCGCAAGATCTACGAGGGGCTGACGATCTGGTCGCCCAACATCAACATCTTCCGCGATCCACGCTGGGGCCGCGGGCAGGAGACGTATGGCGAGGACCCGTATCTGACCGGCCGCCTCGGCGTCGCGTTCATCGGCGGGTTGCAGGGCCCCGACCCCCTCCACCCTAAGGTTATCGCCACCCCCAAGCATTTCGCGGTGCACAGCGGCCCCGAAGCCGGGCGCGACAGCTTCGACGTCGATCCCAGCCCGTATGACCTGGAGGCGACTTACTTCCCCGCGTTCCGGCTCGCCGTCACCGAGGGCAAGGCGCAGTCGCTGATGTGCGCGTACAACTCGATCCACGGCGTCCCCGCCTGCGCGTCATCGGCGTTGATGATCGACCGGCTGCGGCGCGACTGGGGGTTCAAGGGCTTCACCGTGTCGGACTGCGACGCGGTGTCGAACATCAGCCTCTACCACCATTACCGCCTCGACGCCGCGGGCGCCGCAGCCGCTGCGATACGAGGCGGCACCGACCTCAATTGCGGTAGTGCCTATGCCGCCCTCCCCGCCGCGGTCCGCCAGGGTCTCGTCACCGAAGCCGAAGTCGACACCGCGCTGATCCGCGCGCTCGAAGCACGCCGCGCGCTCGGCACCGTGTTCGGTGCGGCCAATCCGTGGCGCAGCATCGGCACCGACCAGGTCGACACCCTCGCCCACCGTGCGCTCGCACTCGACGCGGCACGGAAATCGATCGTCTTGCTGAAGAACGACGCGAACCGCCTGCCGTTGAAACCCGGCAGTCGGATCGCGGTGATCGGTGCGGACGCCGACGATCTCGGCGTACTGCAAGGCAATTACCACGGCACCGCGGTCGCGCCCGTCACCCCGCTGGAGGGCATCCGCAAGCAGTTCGGCACCGCCAACGTCCGGTACGCCCAAGGTTCGTCGCTCGCCGACGGTGCAGCCGTCCCCGTTCCCGAGACCGTCTTCGCCGGCGGCCTGAAGACCGAATATTTCGCCGCGCAGGCCGGCGTCGGCGCGCCGACCCTGACGCGCACCGATCGCCACATCGACATCGACCACAACCGTGCGAGCCCCGCGCCCGGCCTCGCCAAGACGTTCGGCGTCCGCTGGACCGGGACCTTCACGCCCCCCGCCGCCGGTACCTATCCGCTGGTCGTCGACGTCCCCGCCTGCTGGAAGGATTGCTCGACACACGACGCGGTCCGGCTCTGGATCGGTGATCGCCAGCTCTCGGCGGGCGAGGTCAAGAAGGGCCGCGTCGAGGTCACGTTGACCAGCGACGGCAAGCCCGTCCCGTTCCGCCTCGAACTCGATCACCGCAGCGACGACGAAGGCGTCCGCCTGCTCTGGAGCCCACCCTCACAGCCATTGCTCGACCAAGCCGTCGCCACCGCTCATGACGCCGATGTCGTGGTCGCGGTGATGGGCCTGTCGCCCGATCTCGAAGGCGAAGCACTCTCGGTCAGCGTCCCCGGCTTCGTCGGCGGCGACCGTACCGACATCGGCCTGCCTCCAGCGCAGGTCCGCCTTCTCGAAGCGCTGAAGGCGACCGGCAAGCCCATCGTCCTCGTCCTCACCAGCGGCAGCGCGGTCGCGGTCGATCCGGCATCGGCCGACGCGATCCTCGCCGCCTGGTATCCCGGCCAGGCCGGCGGCACCGCGATCGCCGAGACGCTGGCGGGGCTCAACAACCCGTCGGGCCGCCTGCCGGTCACCTTCTACAAGACCACCGGCGACCTGCCCGCGTTCACCGACTACACGATGAAGGAGCGCACCTACCGCTACTTCACCGGCACGCCGCTCTGGGGCTTCGGCCACGGCCTGAGCTACACCAACTTCGCGTATGCTGCGACCAAGCCCGTGCTCAGCGTCGCCGCCGGACAGCCGCTCACCGTCACCGCCAAGCTGTCGAACGCCGGCAACCGCGCCGGTGAAGAAGTCGTCCAGGCCTACCTCGTAGCACCGCCAGCAAAGGTCGGCGGCCCGACCACGCCCGTCCTCCAGCGCCAGCTCGTCGGCTTCGGCCGCGTCGCGCTGAAGCCCGGCCAATCGCGCACCGTGCCGATCACGATCGATCCGCGATCGATGAGCAGCGTCGCGCGCGACGGGACGCGAACCATCGTCCCCGGCGCCTACCGCCTCTATATCGGCAGCGGCCAACCCGGCGACGGCGCGGGCCAGTGGAGCGACCTGACGATTACCGGCGCAACGGTGGAGCTGCCCAAGTGAGCGCCACCAACATGGACCGCCGCACCGTCATGGCCGGCGGCGTAGCCGGGGGCCTCGCGCTGGTCGGCACGCCCGCCTTCGCCGCCCGCCCCTCGCTGCCGAGCAAGCGCCCCGCGCTCGCCGACCGCAACTTCACCAGCCGCTCGGTCGAACGCGAGATCGCGCGCGTCTCGGCCCGGATCGGCGACCCGAAGCTGCGCTGGATGTTCGGCAACTGCTACCCGAACACGCTCGACACCACCGTCCGCATGTCGACCGCCGGCGGCGCGCCCGATGCGTTCGTCATCACCGGCGACATCCCCTGCCTGTGGCTCCGCGACAGCTCCGCGCAGCTTCGCCCCTATCTCCACCTCGTCCGCGAAGACCCCGCGTTGCGCACGCTCTTCCGCGGCCTGATCGCACGCCAGTCGCGCTCGATCCTGATCGACCCCTACGCCAACGCGTTCATGGAAAGCCCGACGGCGAAGACCAACCTCAGCTGGGCGCTGAAGGACCAGACCGAGATGAAACCCGGCGTCGCGGAGCGCAAATGGGAGATCGACTCGCTCTGCTATCCGATGCGCCTCGCCTACGGGTATTGGCAGGCGACGCGCGACGCGACGCCGTTCGATGCGACCTGGGCCGAGGCCGCCCGCGCGAGCATCCGCACCTACCGCGAGCAACAGCGCAAGGACGATCGCGGCCCCTACAGCTTCCTGCGGTCCTCGAACCGCAACACCGAGACGATGGCGCTCGAAGGCTGGGGCAATCCCGCCAAGCCCAACGGCCTGATCCAGTGCGGCTTCCGCCCCTCCGACGATGCCTGCGTCTACCCGTATCTGATCCCGTCCAACCTGTTCGCGGTCACCACCCTGCGCGAACTCGCGGTCGTCGCGAACGAAGCGCGCCACGACACCGCGCTCGCCGCCGATGCCACGGCGCTGGCGAACGAAGTCGAGGCGGCACTGGTCGCGCACGGCCGGATGCGCCTGCGCGACGGCAGCGAAGTCTGGGCTTTCGAAGTCGACGGCTTCGGCAACGCGGTCTTCATGGACGACGCCAACGTGCCGTCGCTCTCCGCCCTCGCCTATATGGGCTGCGTCCCCGCCACCGATCCGCTCTGGCACCGCACCGCGCAGGCCGCCTGGAGCGACGCGAACCCGTATTTCTTCAAGGGCGCCAAGGCCGAGGGGATCGGCGGACCGCATGTCGGGCTCGGCCAGATCTGGCCGATGTCGCTAATCGTCCGTGCGCTCGCAGGCGCAGACGATGCCACTGTCCGCGCGTGCCTGCGGATGCTGCGCGACACCGACGCCGACACCGGCTTCATCCACGAGGCGTTCGACAAGGACGATCCCGCCAAGTTCACGCGGTCCTGGTTCGCCTGGGCCAACGGGCTGTTCGGCGAACTGATCGTTCAGCTTGCGAACACCCGCCCCGCACTATTGGCGAGCGCCTTATGAAGATCACGCGACGCGCCCTGCTTGGCTCCAGCGGTGCGCTGGCGATCACCGGCGCAATCCCCGCGATCGCACGATCTCCAAAAGCAGCGCCCAACCTCTGGATCGGCACCGGCGGCGACGGCCATACCTATCCCGGCGCGACGATGCCGTTCGGGATGGTTCAGGTCAGCCCCGACACCGATACCGAGAATTGGGCCAACTGCTCAGGCTATCATC
This sequence comes from Sphingomonas sp. PAMC26645, assembly GCF_004795835.1. Taxonomy (NCBI): domain Bacteria; kingdom Pseudomonadati; phylum Pseudomonadota; class Alphaproteobacteria; order Sphingomonadales; family Sphingomonadaceae; genus Sphingomonas; species Sphingomonas sp. PAMC26645. The sequence goes on along the minus strand of NZ_CP039249.1, from coordinate 1,702,049 downwards.
ACGGCGACCCGACCATGATGGGCTTCTCGCACACGCATCTGTCGGGCACCGGCATCGCCGACCTGATGGACGTGCTGGTCGTCCCCGGTCGCGGCGCGGTCAAGCTGCTGCCCGGCGCACCCGACAAGCCGGGCGATGGCTATCGCCAGACCTACACGCAGGAGGTCACCGAGCCCGGCTATTACGCCGTCACGCTCGGCAACGGCGTCCGCTCCGAACTGACCGCGGAAACCCGCGTCGGGTGGCATCGTCACCACTTTCCCGCCGGCCCCGGCCACCTCCTGGTCGATCTCGGCAACTACCGCGACAGCCGCCCGGGCGAAGGTCCGCTGATCGACGACAGCCGGATCGAGCTCGACACCGACGGCACGCTCACCGGCAGCCGCCGGACGTTCCGCTGGGCGAAGGGTCGCCGCATCCACTTCGCGATGCACGTGTCCCCTAAGCCCGACCGGATCACGCTCTACGCCGACACGCAGAGCGTCAACGGCGCGATCGTCACCGCCGACCGCGTCCGCGCGGTGCTGCATTACGACAATGCAGGCGCCGCACCGATCGTCGTCCGCACCGCCGTCTCCGCGGTCGACATGGCGGGCGCGCGGACCAACCTCGCCGCGTCCTATTTCCGCGAGTTCGACGTCGCGCGACGCCAGGCGATCCGGAATTGGGCCGACACGCTCAAGGTCGTGCGGGTCGAGGGCGGCACCGACGACGCCCGCGTCATCATGACCACCGCGCTCTATCACGCGATGATCGCCCCGACGCTCTTCTCCGACGTCGACGGCCGCTATGTCGGGCTCGATCGCGAGGTCCACAGCGTCCCCGCCGGCGAGCAGGCGTACAGCACCTATTCGACCTGGGACACGTATCGCACGCTTCACCCGCTGCTCACGCTGGTCGCCCCCGATCGCGCGAAGTCGCTGGTCCGCGACCTGATCCGCCAGACGCAGCAAAGCGCATACGGCCCGCCCTGCTGGCCGCTCCAGGGGGTCGAGACCGGCACGATGATCGGCTGGCACTCGGTCGCGATCATGGCCGAGGCCGCAGCAAAGGGCATCGACGCCGATTATGCCGCGGCATGGCCCGCGATCCGAACCCGCGCGTTCGATCCCGCCGCACCCGACCTCGTCAACAGCCGCGCGCGCGGCACCTATATCGAGCGCGGCTATCTGCCCGCGGACGTCGTCGACGAGTCGGTCAGCCGAACGCAGGAATACGCCTATGACGACTGGGCGATGGCCACGCTCGCGCAGAAGGCTGGCGCTAAAGAAGACGCCGATCGCCTGCGTCTCCGCAGCCGCAACTACCGTAACGTGCTCGATCCCGCGATCGGCCTCGCCCGACCGAAGCTCGCCGACGGCAGCTGGCTGACGCCCTACGACCCGATCCAGCTCGGCCACACCAAGCGCTACCGCGACTTCACCGAGGCGAATGGCTGGCAGACGACCTTCCTGAACCAGCACGACCTCTACGGCCAGATCGCGCAATTCGGCGGCGACGCGAAGTTCGCGAGCCGGCTCGACGCGCTGTTCGCCGCACCCTCGACGCTGCCCAAGGACGCGCCGCCCGACATCTCCGGGCTGCTCGGCCAATATGCGCACGGCAACGAGCCCGACCAGCATGTGCCCTATCTCTATGCCTATGTCGGACAGCCGTGGAAGACGCAGGCGCTGGTCCGCAAGCTGCTCGACACGATGTACCGCAACGCACCCGACGGGATCATCGGCAACGACGATTGCGGCCAGATGAGCGCATGGTTCGTGATGTCGGCGCTCGGCTTCTACCCGGTCGATCCGGTCGCGGCGGTGTACGTGTTCGGCTCGCCGCTGTTCACCCACGCCGAGGTCCGCGTCGGCAAGGGTCGCAAGCTGGTCGTCGAAGCCCCCGGCAACCGCGCCGACACGCCCTACGTCGCGGCGGTCCAGTGGAACGGCAAGCCGTGGACGAAAAGCTGGATATCACACGCCGATCTCGCGGCTGGCGGCACGCTCCGCTTCACGATGTCCGCCACGCCGAACCCTGCATTCGGCGCCAAGCTCGCCGACCGACCGCCCTCGTTCGGCCAGCCCGCTGCCTGATACCTCCCGGAGACGATGATGACCGATGTTTCCCGCCGCCTGCTGCTCGCCTCGGGTCTAGCCGCCACCGCCACGCCCGCGATCGGCGCCGGCCGCGAAACCGCGCCGAAACCCTGGGGTGCGACGCCCTCGAAGCGGCAACTCGCCTGGCACGCGCGCGAGCAATACGCGTTCGTCCATTTCTCGATCAACACCTTCACCGATCGCGAATGGGGTTATGGCGACGAGGATCCGAAGCTGTTCAACCCGACCGACTTCTCGCCCGACCAGATCGTCGCCGCGGCCAAGGCAGGCGGCATGCGCGGCATCATCCTGACCGCCAAGCATCATGACGGATTCTGCCTCTGGCCGACGATGCTCACCGAACACTGCATCCGCAACAGTCCCTACAAGGGCGGCAAGGGCGACATCGTCGGCGAAATGGAGCGCGCCACCCGTCGGGCCGGGCTCGATTTCGGCCTGTATCTCTCGCCCTGGGATCGCAACCACGCCGAATATGGCCGCCCCGCCTATGTCGAGTATTTCCGAAAGCAGGTGGTCGAACTCTGCACGCGCTACGGCACGCTGTTCGAATTCTGGTTCGACGGCGCGAACGGCGGCGACGGCTATTATGGCGGTGCGCGCGACACGCGGAAGATCGACGCGCCGAAATACTATAACTGGCCGTCGATCGTCGCGCTGGTCCATGAGCATCAGCCGATGGCCTGCACCTTCGACCCGCTCGGCGCGGACCTGCGCTGGGTCGGGAACGAGGACGGCGTCGCCGGCGATCCGTGCTGGCCGACCATGCCGAACCATCCCTATGTCCAGTCCGAGGGCAATTCGGGCGTGCGCGGCGCGCCGCTCTGGTGGCCTGCCGAGACCGACGTCTCGATCCGGCCCGGCTGGTTCTATCACGCCGACGAGGATTCGAAGGTCAAGACGCCCGCGCGCCTGATCAAGCTGCACGACGAGTCGGTCGGTCGCGGCACCAACCTCAACCTCAACCTGCCGCCCGACCGTCGCGGTCGCCTCGCCGATATCGATGTTGAGACGCTGAAGTCGTTCGGCGCTGCTCAAGGAGCGACCTTCGCCACCGATCTCGCCAAGGGCGCCGTCGCATCGGCCAGTCACGTCCGCGGGAAGACCTATGCCGCCAGCACGGTGCTCGACGGCAACAGCGACACCTACTGGTCGACGCCCGACGCCGTCACCACGCCGACGCTGACGCTCGACCTCCCGCCGGGTCGCGCGTTCGACCTCATCCGCCTCCGCGAGTATCTCCCGCTCGGCATACGCGTGACCCGGTTCGCGATCGACGCCGAGATCGGCGGACAATGGCGCAAGCTCGCCGAGCATTCGGGGATCGGCTCGCAACGGATCGTCCGCCTCGAAAAACCGATCGCCCCCCGCCGCCTCCGCCTGCGCATCCTCGAAGGCACCGCCTGCCCCGCGATCAGCGAAGTCGAGCTGTTCCGCCAGGTCGCGCCCGCTCCCGTCGCGCCGGTCCGCAACACCGATACGACGACCGTCATCACCAGCCGCTGGTCGATCGTCACCGCGACCGCGCCGAGTGCCAAGGCGCTGCTCGACGACGACAGCGCGACCGCCTGGACCATGCCCGCGCCTGCGCCCGGCACACCCGCCTCGGTCACGATCGACCTGGCCGCGACCGAGACGCTCGCCGGCTTCGTCCTGATTCCGTCGCGCGCGGTAATGGCAAAGACGGCCCCGCCGAAAGGCTACCGGGTCGAGGCGAGCACCGATGGCAAGACGTGGCAGGACATCGCCAAGGGCGAACTCCCCAACATCGCCTACGCGCTCGCCGCCCAGCGCATCGCCTTCGCCCGACCGACCACTGCGCGCTACCTGCGATTCTCGTTCGCCGAAACCGCGATCCCCGCACAGCGGCTGGCGATCGCAGGCCTCGGCGCGTTCAGGCCGAAACCAGGCGCATCTTGACGGGCATAGGTATATTCGCTGCCACCCTGCCGCCGCAGAAGGAGAATGTAGATGACCGCCTATGTCGTATTCGTGCGCAACGAAGTTACCGATGCCGAAGAGATGAAGCAGTACCAGGCTAAGGCACCCCTGGCCCGCGAAGGCCGCACGCTGAAGCCGCTCGCGTTCTACGGTGCCGTCGAGACGCTCGAAGGTCAGGCTGTCGAGGGCGCCGTGATCCTCGAATTCCCCGACGTGGCCGAGGCGCATGCCTGGTATGACAGCCCGGCCTATCAGGACGCGTTGCAGCACCGTCTCAAGGGTGCCGACGACCGCGTGTTCGTGATCGAGGGGCTACCCGGCTAACATAGGGCCAACCGATCCCCGGCTGGCGCACCCAACCTGTACGCCAGCCAACAACCCCGTTCAGGAACGATGTCTCTCGATAGCCGTATCAACGGCACATCCCGATTGTCGGGTTCGAGAGGACATCTCATGAAGTTTACGCATCTCATCGCTGCCGGGTTGGCCTTCGCGACACTCGGCCTCGGCGCCGCAGCTCCCGCAGAAGCACAGCGCGGCTACAGCCAGCAGTATCGCGACAACGATCATCGCGGCGACCACCGCGACCATCGTGGCGACCGCCGCGACTATCGCCACAACGACCATCGCGGCGATCGTCATGACGACCGTCGCTATCGTGGCCGCGATCATGATCGTCGCAACTGGAACAACAACCGCCGCTGCCGCACCGAATGGCGCCACAACCGCCGCGTGCAGATCTGCCGCTGATAATTCTTGAAATCGAGTGGGCGGTGGCGCGATGCTGCCGCCCACTCTCGTTGTGACCTCTTAGAAGGATCCGGATCATGAAGCGTTTTCTCGGTACGGCTGCACTGATCGCCGCGACCTGCCTCTCCGCCGCCACCCCCGCGCTCGCGCAGTCGCAGGCCGACGACGCGCGCTTCGCCGCCGCCCAATCGCGCCTCGACAGCGAATTGCAGATCTTCCGCCAGGAATTCGATCGCTACCAGTCGGTCCGCGGCAACCGCGGCGGCTACGCGCCCCAGGGCGGCTATCGCACCGCGCCAGATCGCAGCGGAGGCTATCAGGAAGCCTATCCGGACGAGCGCGACGAGGGTAACTACGACCCCTCGCGCTACTATCGCGCGGGCCCGAACTACCAGGAGCGGACGCTGGCGACCAACGACCGCGTCTATGCGGGCCAAGACGGCAAATATTACTGTAAGCGCAATGACGGCACGACCGGGCTGATCATCGGCGCAGCGGGCGGCGGCATCCTGGGCAACGTCATCGACGGCGGCCGTTCGCGGATCGTCGGCTCGCTGCTCGGTGCAGCAGCCGGTGGTCTCGCCGGGCGTGCAGTCGAGCAGAGCAACAGCCAGGTCCGCTGCCGCTAGGTTCATGCCGCGAGCTAACTGTTCCCCCGCGAACGCGGGGGCCCAAGATCACAAGCGATACCGTTCGTGACCCTGGGCTCCCGCGTTCGCGGGAGAACGGCAGGGAGTAGCGGGAGACGGCAGGAGCCCCCCCCTACTTCGCCACCCCGACCAGCTTCTGCGTGAAGTACGTCATCTGCAAAGCCTGCAACCGAGCCCCCTGCTCGATATCCGCATCGCCCGAATGGCCACCCGCCGTGTCCTCATAATACAGATACGGCAGCCCATATTCCTTCAACCGCGCCGCGAACTTCCGCGCATGCTGCGGCCCGACGCGGTCGTCCTTGGTCGTCGTCCAGATATACGGCTCCGGATACGCGACGCCCTTCTTGATGTTCTGATACGGCGAGATCGTCTCGAGGAACGCCTTCTCCGCCGGCACCGTCACCGACCCATATTCGTCGACCCACGACGCCCCTGCCGCAATCCCCTCATACCGGATCATGTCGAGCAACGGCACCTGGATCGTCACCGCCTTCCAAAGCTCTGGATGCTGGTTGAACTCGACCCCCATCAGCAACCCGCCGTTCGAACCGCCATAGATCCCCAACTTGGCCGGGCTCGTCAGCTTCCGCGCAAACAGGTCCTTCGCCAGCGCCGCGAAGTCGTCATAGATCACCTGCCGCTTCGTCTTCCGCCCGGCGTCATGCCATTTCGGCCCGAACTCCCCGCCCCCGCGGATGTTCGCCAGCACATACGACCCGCCCCGCTCCAGCCACAGCTTGCCGGTGCTCCCCGAATAGCTCGGCGTCATCGACACCTGAAAGCCGCCATACGCCGTCATGATCGTCGGCGTCGTCCCGTCGAGCGCGATGCCCTTCTTGTGGACCACGAAATACGGCACCTTCGTCCCGTCGGTCGAGGTCGCCTCGAACTGCTCGACGACATCGTTCGACGCATCGAACTTCGCCGGCAAAGTCTTGATCGGCTTCGGCGCAGCGCCCGTCGCGGCATCCAGCGAATAGAGCGACGTCGGCGTCAGGAACCCGGTCACCGTCAGATACGCGTCGTCGCTGCGATCAGTCGTGCTCGCGACATCGATCGAGGCGTTGTCAGGCAACGCGATCGGCTTAGCGGTCCAGCCGTTCGCGCCATGCGAATAGACCGACGCACGGCCGCGGACGTTGTCCGACACGACGAGCAGCAACTTCGACTTGGTCAGCGCCATCCCGTCGACCGACTGGCGCGGCCCCGGTGCGAACACGATCGTCGGGTTGATCGTCCCCTTCTCCACCTCGGCCAGCGGCGCGGAAGCAACCGCCCCCTCCGGGATCTTGCCCCACGGGTCGCTGGTCGAGAAGATCACCTGTCCGTCAATCATCCCCGCCGGAAACGTCCGGTCGGGCAACGCGAGCGGCCGCGTACCCGCCGGCGTCCACACCAGCTTGTCCGCGCCGAAGAACGTCTTCCGCCGCTGGATCACGATCAGGCGATTACCCTTCTCGTCGGTCAGCACGTCCGCCCCGGTCGCCCCCTGGTCGGTCGCCGCGCCGCGATACACCTCGGTCGCGGCGGTCAGCGGTGCCCCACGCTTCACCTGCTTCAGCACGAACGCATAGCCCGACTGCGTCGTCGTCCCCGCCCCCCAGTCGCGCGCGACCAGCAGCGTGTCCTTGTCGACCCAGCTCGCATCCTGCTTTGACTTCGGCAGCATGAAGCCACCCTCGACGAACGCGCCGGTCGACAGGTCGAACTCGCGATACGTCACCGCATCCTCGCCGCCCTCCGACAGCGCGACCAGGCACAGCCGCTCCTCGGGCTGCAGGCAGGTCGACCCCTTCCACACCCACTGCTTGCCCTCGGCCTTGCCCAGCGCATCGAGGTCGAGCGCGGTCGTCCATTTCGGCGTCGCGCTCGCGTAATCGGCAGCGCTCGTCCAACGCCAAAGCCCATGCGGATGCTCGGCATCGCGCCAAAAATTGTAGATCCGCCCGAACATCTGGTTCGGCATCGGGATGCGATCCTTCGCCGACGCGATCGCCAGCGCCTCGGCATAGAAAGTCTTGTAGCGCGGATCGTTCTGGAGCCGCGGCAACGTCTTCGCATTCTCCGCCTCGACCCAGGCGAGCGGCTTCGCGCCATCCTTGTCCTCGAGCCAGATATACGGGTCGGCGGCGGTGTTCGTTTTGGTCATCGGTGCGACTTGGGCAAGCGCGGCACCGCCCGCAAGGCCGGCGCCACCGCTCAATATCGTCGCCGCAAGCATCGAAGCCAGAACCCGCATCGTCGTATCTCCCTGATTTGCTTGGCGGGATACATGACGAGGTCTATCGCGGTCCGCAATGCAACCGGACCAGATATCCGCGGCCGACGGCCTGCCCAAGCCCCGCCGCTTCGTCGCGATCGCCGCGATCTCGGCAGGGACCGCGCTGACGATCATCGACGGCGGCATCGCCACAGTCGCACTCCCGACGATCGCGCGCGACCTGCACGTAGGCAGCAGCGCGGTGGTGACCGTGGTCACGGTGTACCAGCTGATCCTTGCGATGGCGCTGCTCCCGTTCTCCGGGCTCGGCGACCGGATCGGCCTGAAGCGCATGTACCAGTACGGCCAGCTGCTGTTCACGGTCGCGACGTTGCTCTGCTTCTTCGCCAAGAGCCTGCCGTTCCTGCTCGTCGTCCGCGCCGCACAAGCTTTGGGTGCCGCGGCGGCACTGAGCGTCTCGTCGGCACTGATCCGCTCGATCTACCCGACCAAGCAGCTCGGTCGCGGCCTCGGGATCAACTCGGTCGTCGTCTCCAGTTCCGCGGCACTCGCCCCGACGATCGGCGGCCTCGTCCTCGCCATCGCCCCCTGGCCCTGGGTGTTCGCCAGCGCCGTACCGTTCGCGATCGCGTCGCTCTTGCTCGGCCGCGCGCTACCCGAGCCACGGAAGCACGACGAACCCTTCGACGTGCTGGGTGCGGTGATGTGCGCGGCGATGATCGGCCTCGTCATCGGCGGCGCGGAGAGCGCGGTCCACGGCGACAGCCCGATCGTCTCGGCCGCGATCGTGCTGACCGGCGTGGTGATCGGCTGGTTCTTCGTGAAACGCGAACAGGGCGAGACCAAGCCGATCCTGCCGATCGACCTGCTCGCCCGGCCCGTCCTCGCGCTGTCGGCGATCGGTGCCTACACCGCGTTCATCGCACAGATGACGCTGCTGCTCTCGACCCCGTTCCGCCTGACCCACGCCTACGGCTTCAGCGCGGCGGAAGTCGGCGCGGCGATCGCACCGTGGCCGCTGGCGAACATGTTCGTCGCGCCGCTCTCCGGCTGGTTGTCGGATCGCTATCCGGCCGGGCTGCTCGGCGGGATCGGCATGGGCGTGTCGATCTGCGCGCTGCTGCTGATCGCATACATGCCGGCGGACCCCGGCTATTTTGACATCGCATGGCGAATGGCGCTGTGCGGCTCTGGCTTCGGAATGTTCATGGCGCCGAACGCGCGGTTGATCATCGGCAGCGCCCCCCGCGAACGCGCCGCTGCAGCTGGCGGCCTAGTCTCGACGGTGCGCTTGGTAGGCCAGACCACAGGTGCCACCCTGGTCGCCGCCCTCCTCGCCATGGGCGTAGGCGCCGGCATGACCCCGCCCCTCGTAGCTGCCGGCCTAGCACTAGTGGCAGGCCTATGCAGCCTAAGCCGCCTCCGCCCCTCGATCCGCAACCCGCCGACCGAAGAAACGCAGGACGTCCAACCCGCCCAGCAGACGCGCTAACTGCTGCTCCCTCTCCCCTCCGGGGAGAGGGTCGGGGTGAGGGGCAGCCAAGCAGCGCTCCGCCCGGAACAGCCCCTCACCCCAGCCCTCTCCCCGGAAGGGGGAGAGGGAGCAGGAGAAGAATGTTCACCCTGCTATTCCTCCCCGGCAAGGGGAGGGGGACCGCCGCTCGCAGAGCGGGGGTGGAGGGGGATCACCCGGAGCGTACCGCTTCGAAGAACGAATACGGCAACCGCTGACAGCCACAGGTAGCAACCCGAGCATTTACGACCGCAACTCTCGGGGTGAGCCCCCTCCACCAGCTTCGCTGGTCCCCCTCCCCGTTCCGGGGAGGATACCCCTCAGAAAGCAGCCGTCGCCTTAGCCTCCCCCATCATCGCCGCCCGCACCAAGGGGATCGGCGGTCCACCATAACTCAGAAACTGATCATGGAACGCCTTCCAAGCCTTCCGCCCACCCCGCGTCGCAGTCCAATCCCACCGCAACTTCCGGATCATCAGCTTACCCATCGTATAATTCAGATACGCCGGATCATACGTCCCCCGAGCAGCCTGCTGCTTCGCATTCCCCTCGTCCTGGTAACATTCGTTGACGAACATCCGGAACGACTGCTCCTGCGTCATCCCCTTCGCATGCATGCGGATCGCCGACAGATACCGGCAATCCCGCAGCAGTGCGTTCGAAATCTGCCCGACATGCGTCTCCGGATCGCCGTTGTTGAGCCCCGCCTCCCACATCATTTCCTCGGCATAATGCGCCCACCCCTCGGCAAACGCATATCCCACGAACAGTCGTCCGAAGAGCGACGGCGAGCGGTTCGCATGGAGGAACTGGACGAAATGCCCCGGCATCACCTCGTGCACCGACGTGAACAGCAGGTCGTTCTTGCCCGGCACGAACGCGTCCTGCACCGCCTTGGTCCACGCGGGATCGGGCGGCGAGATATAGTAGATCGACGGCACGCCCTTATCGAACGGCCCCGGCGGATCGATATACGCCGAGTTCTGCCGGTTATACGGCGGCGACTCCTCGACCAGCGCCTGCTCGGTCCCCGGGATCGTCACCAGATCATGATCAACGACGAATTTCCGCAAAATCGGGATCTGGCGTCGTGCTTCGGCAACCGGGCCGCCGACCGGCTTGTTCGCGTTCATCTTGTCCATGCACGCGAGGATCGTCTGCCCCTTGGCGAACACCCCGCACGCCTGCGCGAGCGCCGCCTGGTTGCGCTTGAGGTCGGCAACACCGGCCGCCTCGAGCTGGTCGAGCGGCGTATCGACGCCCTCGGTCATCGCCACCATCCGCGAAAACTTGTCCGCCCCGAGCGCAAAGTCCTGCGTCGCGGTCGCGCGCTGGCCCTCGGTCCACGTCCCCAGATCGCGCATCGCCTTCGACGCCGCCTGCGCCGCATCGGTGAGCTGTTTCTGCGCCGCCGCATCCTTCACGCCCGCAAACGCCTTCACCGCGTCGCCCGCATAATAGTCGGCAAAGCCATTGAACGCCGCCGTCCCGTAATTGACGTAGCTCAGCGGCATCGGCGTCTTGAGGTTCGCCTTGATGTTCCCCGCCGCCGCCGGGATCTTCTGCAGGAACGCGGTCAGCGCCTTCATCCGCGTCGGCGCATCGGCATAGTTGCGCGCGATATACGTGTTCGGATCGAGCCCCGCGCTGACATACCAGGCCGGATTATGGTGCGGCTGGTCGGCATCCTCCAGCCAGAAGAGCTTGCCCTTGGAGACCTGCACCAGATAGTCGCGCTCGAACGCCTCGGCGGGCTTCAGATCCTTGAACGCGCCCGCCTTGTCGATCGCGCCATGCAGGAAGTCCGCCTGCCGCTTCAGCCCAGCCGCGCTCCAGTCGCCCAAGCCGCCGTCATATTCGTGCTTGCCCTGATAGACCGCGTTGGCCGGATCGATCTTGAACCAGCCGTCGATGAAGCCATCGCGGAACCCCGCCCAGTCGCCCGTCGCAGCAGTCGTCGGCGCGGCAGGAGCCTGCGTATTCGCGGTCGTCTGCGCAGGGCCGCACGCGCTCAAGGCGAGGACCGCGCCGAGCGCCGTCGTCAAAAGTCCGATCCGCATCCTGTCTCCAATTCCGATTCGTCTGGGACCATGCTGCCAGTCGAAGTCTTGGTACGCCAGCGTGCGGAACGGCGCGCACGATGAGCCGTTGAACGTGCATCTGCCAAGACAGACCGGAGACTTGCATGCCCTACGTAAAAACCCGTGACGGTACAGACATTTACGTCAAGGACTGGGGCACGGGTCGCCCGGTGATCCTGACGCATGGCTGGCCGCTCAACGCCGACAGCTGGGACGCGCAGGCGATGGCGCTCGCGCACGCCGGCTTCCGCGCGATCGCGTATGACCGCCGCGGGTTCGGTCGCTCGGGCCAGCCCTGGACCGGCTACAATTACGACACGCTGACCGACGATCTGGCCGACGTCATGGAAGCCACCGGCGCGAACACCGACGCGACGATCGTCGGCTTCTCGATGGGTGGCGGCGAGATCGCGCGCTACATGAGCCGTTACGACGGCAAGGGCGTGGTCGCCGCCGGGCTGATCTCGTCGGTGGTGCCGTACATGCTCAAGACCGATGACAATCCCGACGGCGTTCCCGAAGAGACGCTCGCCAGCATCGGCGCGGGTATCGAGGACGACCGCCCGGCGTTCTTCAAGACCTTCCTCCAGCAATTCCTCGGCGTCGGGTTCATCACCTCGCCGGTCAGCGACGAGGTGGTAGACTGGGTCTGGAGCCTTGCGATGCAGGCGGGCCTTCACCCGACACTGGAGTGCGCCAAGGCGTTCGGCCACACCGACTTCCGCCAGGATCTCGCCGCCTTCCGCGTACCGACGCTGGTCGTGCACGGGACGAGCGACAAGACGGTCCCGATCGACGCCACCGGCCGCGCCGCCGCCAAGGGCATCGCGGACTCGCAACTGGTCGAATATGACGGCGCCCCGCATGGCCTAACGATCACGGAGAGCGATCGCTTCACCAACGACCTGCTGACGTTCCTGGGTCGGTAATTCTTGAATCCTCCCCCCCGCAAGGGGGAGGTGGCAGGCTCTTGCCTGACGGAGGGGGGAAACGGGAAACACCTGTTTCGTATCCTCCCCCTCCGTCACCTGCGGTGACACCTTCCCCTGGCGGGGGAGGATCGAAACACTAGTTCCCCAAGGGCACGATAACCTCGTCCGGATGCGCGACGTTAAGCTCCTTGCGGACCATCTCGTCGACCATATCCGGGTTCGCATGATCCGGGTTCAGCAACGCCACCCGGTTCTTCAACACCTCCCGCTTGCGATCGAGCGCGGCATAGTCCTGCTCACGCTTCGCAAGCTGGCGCTTGTAATCGCCATACGCGAACATCCCGTTCGGCCCGAGCACGGCATACGCGCCGAAGAACGCCATCAGCGTCAGCCCCAGCGCCGGCCACGCGGCCTTGCGCATCGTCTTCCGCAACTTGCTGGTCTTCGTCGTCACGCGTGCCATGTCGTCCTCCGGTTTCCGAACCTATCACCCCCCGATCAAGATGTCGCGGCCGGCATAGCGCGCCGCATCGCCCAGCTCTTCCTCGATCCGGATCAGCTGGTTGTACTTGGCCAACCGGTCCGACCGCGCCAAGCTGCCCGTCTTGATCTGACCGCAGTTGGTCGCGACCGCCAGGTCGGCGATCGTCGAATCCTCGGTCTCGCCCGAACGATGCGACATCACCGCGGTATACTTCGCGCGCTGCGCCATCGACACCGCCTCGAGCGTCTCGGTCAGCGTGCCGATCTGGTTGACCTTCACCAGCAGCGAGTTCGCGATACCCTGGTCGATCCCGCGCTTCAGACGCTTCGGGTTGGTCACGAACAGATCGTCGCCGACCAGCTGGACCTTGTCGCCGATCAGGTCGGTCAGCGTCTTCCAGCCCTCCCAATCGTCCTCGCCCATGCCGTCCTCGATCGAGAAGATCGGGTAGCGGCGCGTCAGGTCCGCGAGATATTCCGCCATCTCGGCGCTCTCGAGAATCCGGCCCTCGCCCGAGATTTCGTACTTGCCGTTCTTGTAGAACTCGGTCGCCGCGCAATCGAGCGCGAGCATCACGTCCTCGCCGGGCTTGTACCCCGCTTTCTCGATGCTCGACATGATGAAGTCGAGCGCTTCGGTGGTGCTGCCGATGTTCGGTGCGAAGCCGCCCTCGTCGCCGACGCTGGTCGACAGGCCCTTCTCGCTCAGGCCCTTCTTCAGCGTGTGGAAGATCTCCGAGCCACAGCGGACCGCTTCGAGGATGTTCGACGCGCCGACCGGGACCACCATGAACTCCTGGAAGTCGATCGGGTTGTCGGCATGCTCGCCGCCGTTGATGATGTTCATCATCGGCACCGGCAGCAGATGCGCCTGCACGCCGCCGACATAGCGGTACAGCGGCAAACCGCGTGCTTCGGCCGCGGCCTTGGCGACGGCGAGGCTGACGCCGAGGATAGCGTTCGCGCCCAGCCGGCCCTTGTTCTCGGTGCCGTCGAGTTCGATCATCGCGCGGTCGAGGTCCGACTGGTCTTCCGCATCCATGCCGAGCACGGTGTCGGTGATCTCGTCGTTGACCGCGTCGACCGCGCCATCGACGCCCTTGCCGCCCCAGCGGGTCTTGTCGCCGTCGCGGCGCTCGACCGCCTCGTGTGCGCCGGTCGAGGCGCCCGACGGCACGGCGGCGCGGCCGAAGCTGCCGTCTTCGAGCAGCACGTCGACCTCGACGGTCGGATTGCCGCGGCTGTCGAGGATCTGGCGTGCATGAAGGTCGATGATTGCGGTCACGTAACGATGCTCCTACAAATCCCGGTGCCGGGTCGTTCGCGCCGCCTCTACCGTCTCACGCCATATCGGGCAATCGCGCGCGCTTCGGGAACCGCGCTCCAACGACGGTGTTGAGTGCGTAACAATTCTGAAAGGGACCGTCATGGCCGACACCAGCGTAAACGACACCGTCAACGACCTGAAAACGACCGTGAACGAGGTCGGGACCGAGCTCAGCAAGACGATCGATAACGGCGATGTCTCGGCCAAGGCCGGCGACGCCAAGCAGGCGATTAAGGACGGTGCGAACAAGTACACCGCACAGGCGACCGACAAGGTCCGCACCTTCGCCGAGGACGGCAAGGCACGAGCAAGTGGCGCGCTGGAGCAGGTCGCACAGTTGCTGACCGACGCCGCAGGCCAGGTCGATGAGAAGCTCGGGTCTCAGTATGGCGGTTATGCCCGCAGCGCCGCCGACAGCGTCTCGGGTTTCGCCGACCAGGTGAAGGCAAAGGACATCGACGAGCTGTTCGACGACGCGCGCGAACTCGTTCGCAAGTCGCCGGCCATCGCGGTGGGTGCAGCAGCCGCCATCGGCTTTGTCGTCGCGCGACTGGTGCAGTCGGGCGTCGATGCCAATTCGAAGGTCTGACGTCTTGTCCGACCCACTGACGTTCGCGACCGGCGAAGACGAGAGCCTTGCATCCATCGTCGGTCGTCTGGCGACCGAAACTAAGAGTCTCGCGACCGCGGAAGTCGCTGTCTACAAGGCGAAGTTCGGTGAGACCGCCAGTGCGTACAAGTCGGCCGCGATGTTCTTCGCGGTCGCCGGCGTGCTGGCTTTGGCCGCACTGATCGCACTGCTGGTCGGTGCGATCTTGACGGTGGCGACGCTGGTGGGGCCAGGATGGGCGACCGCCATCGTCGTGGTGGCCGTCCTCGCAGTGGCGGCGATCCTGGCGATGATCGGCAAGTCGAAGCTTCAGACGAAGAGCGAGCCCGTATCATGACATCCGCCAAAGTCGCCGCCGCAGAGATCGAATCGGCCCTCGCCCGCCAGCGCGTCATGATGACGCTCGGGCAGTTGCAGGACCGGCTCAATCCGCGGAAGCTCGCGCTGAACGCCAGCCGCGACGTCGCCGATGCCGGCACCGCTGCACTCAGCGCCAGCGTCGAGACGGTGAAGCGCAATCCGGGGCCGACCGCGGGGTTCGCCGCGGTCGCCGGGCTGTTCCTCGCCCGCCACCGGATCGTCGGACTCTTCCGCCGCGGGCGGTGACCGCATTGAAACCTTGAAGTCCCAGCTCGCGTTGAATGACGAGCAGCTTGCCACCAGAAGGACATTCCCATGACCGACGCAAAGACCACCGCAAACGAAGCCGCCCACGAGACCGAGAGCCGTCTCCGCGAGGGCCTCGACACCGTCCGCGAGACCGCATCGAAGGTCTATCACGACGCTGGCGACAAGGCCTCCGAGGTTCTCGAAGTCTCGCGCGAGAAGACCAAGCGCGTCGTCAACAACCTCGAATCCAACCCGCTCGGCATCCTGGTCGGCGGTCTCGCTGTCGGCGCGCTCGCCGGTGCGCTGCTCCCGCGTTCCGCGCGTGAGAAGGAACTGCTCGCCCCCGTCGGCAAGCGTCTCAGCGAAACGCTCGTGGCGGCGACTGCCGCAGCGAAGGATGCAGGCCGCTCGGAACTTGGCGAACTCGGCCTGACCAAGGACAATGCGCGCGACCAGGCCAAGGGCTTGCTCGAGGGTATCGTCAAGGCGGTCACGACGGCCGGTACCGCAGGTGCGAAGGCGGTTTCGCAAAAGCCTACTGTCTAAGGGTTCAAACCGCGGGTCGAACACGCTAGGGAGGCGGCAACCCCCTCCCTAGGAAAGCAAGCGCATGAGCAAGCTCCACCTCGTATTCGGCGGCCGCGTCAGCGACCCGCGCACCCTGGATTTCAACGATCTGAGCAAGATCGAATTCGTCGGCGTATTCCCCGACTACACCAGCGCCGAGAAGGCTTGGCGTGCTGCGGCGCAGCGTACCGTCGACGATGCCGAGATGAAGTTCGTGGTGGTGCATCTGCACCGGATGCTCGAGCCGAACTTGGGTGCGACTGTAGCCTGAACTACTCCGGAGCCGTCATTCCCGCGGAGGCGGGAACCCATAGTGGCTGTCGTAGCAATCCGATCGCAACGACATAGGCTATGGATCCCCGCCTTCGCGGGGATGACGGATTTGACGGTACTTCTCTGACCATCAATTTCGTATAAAACTGCGCCTCCCCACTCCTGTTCGGGAGTGGGAGAGACGCCAAAGGCGGCCCCCCCTTTCCGTTCGTGCTGAGTAGAGACCGAGTAGGCTCGAAGAGCCGTATCGAGGGCTCGTATCGAAGCACAGGTCCCGCGCGCCAACCTGTCCTTCGATGAGCCGCTTCGACAAGCTCAGCAGCTACTCAGGACGAACGGTGTGGCCGCCTAAGCAGCCCGGTAATGCCAGAGCAACAAAGGCCGAGCCAGCACCAGCCCCGCCAAGAACCCCCCGATATGCGCACCGATCGCAATAGGCCCACTAGCCCCAACCGAAGCCCCAAACCCGGCCAGCCCCATCAGCAGCTGGATCCCGATCCAGGCGGCAGCCAGCCAGACGACATGCACGACCCCAGCCGGCACCGGCCCGATCGCCTGCGCTCGCCGCTCGCCATACAAAAGCGCATAAGCCCCAACAACCGCGGAGATCGCACCCGAAGCGCCAATCATCGGCGCGGTGGACTCAGGCCCGAACGCCCAATGCCCCGCCGCCGCGGCATACGCGCCCAGCACGTACAGCACGGCCAACCCGACAGTCCCCAGCGCCTTCTCGACGAACTGACCGCAATACACGAGCATCACGAGGTTCAGCGCGATGTGCGCCCAACCGCCATGGATCAGGGTCGCAGTCAGCGGCGTCGCCCAGGACGGCACGACGAACATATGCTCGCTAGGAATACCGAGATCGGTCATCCGCAACGGGATGAACCCGGCGTTCACCGCCCAGTAGCCAAGCGACCCGCTCAGCACCAAGAATCCCGAGACGATGACCGTCACGATCGTGATGATCGCCGTCGCCCGCGTCTCGAAGAATTGCATAAGGCTCAGATGAACTCGATCTTGGAGACGACGTAGTAACGCTCGCCGGCCGGCACCGTGACCTCGACCTCTTCATCGAGCTTGCGCCCGATCAGCCCGCGACCCAGCGGCGAATTGTACGAGATCCGCCCCGTCTTCGCGTTAGCCTCGGTCTGGCCGACGATCTGATACTTCACCGGCTTGTCGTTCTCGTCGAGCAACGTCACCGTCGCGCCGAACACGACCTTGTCGCCCGACAAATCCTTCGGATCGATGATCTGCGCGCGGCTCAGCTTGTCCTCGATGTCGGAGATCGATGCCTCGACCTGGCCCTGACGCTCCTTCGCGGCATGATATTCCGCGTTCTCGCTCAGGTCACCGTGTGCGCGCGCCTCTTCGATCGCGTCGACGATCGTCGGACGTTCGGCTTTCAGGCGCTTCAGATCCGCGCTCAGCGTCTCATAGCCTTCCTGCAGCATCGGCATCTTTTCGACGGTCGCCATCATCTCGTCCCCAAATCCATTTCCCCGCGCGAGGCCCTGTACCAGCCCCGCCCACACATCATTCTCATGTCGGGATCAGTCGTGCGACTGCGAATAATAGGATTGCAGCGGCCGTACTTCAAGGCTGTGCGTCGAAAGCTTGGCGATCGCCTTCGCCGCCTCGAGCGACGCCGGCGCGGTCGTGAAGTACGGAATCCGCTGGCCGAGCGCTGACGCGCGGATCGGTTGCGAATCCTTCAGGCTCTGCCACCCCTCGGTGGTGTTGAAGATCAGCGCGATATCGCCGTCCTTGATCCGGTCGACGATATGCGGCCGACCTTGGGCCACCTTGTTGACCTTCTCGACCGGCAACCCGGCGCGCGCCAGATGATCCGCCGTCCCACCGGTCGCGACGATCGAGAAGCCGGTGTCGACCAGCGCCTTCACCGCCTCGACGATCATCGCCTTGTCGCCGTCCTTCACGCTGACGAAGACGTTGCCCTTGGTCGGCAGGATCGTCCCCGCGCCAAGCTGCGCCTTGGCAAACGCGATCGTGAAATCGGGATCGATCCCCATGACTTCGCCGGTCGACTTCATTTCCGGTGACAGCACCGGATCAACGCCGGGGAACTTGTTGAAGGGGAACACCGCCTCCTTCACCGCATAATAGTCGATGTGCCGGTCGATCTTCGGGAGGTTGACCAGCTTCTCGCCCGCCATCACGCGCGCGGCGATCTTGGCGATAGGCGCACCGATCGCCTTCGCGACGAACGGTACGGTGCGCGACGCGCGCGGGTTGACCTCGATGAGGTAGACCAGCCCGTCCTTCACCGCGAACTGGATGTTCATCAGGCCGACCACCGACAAGGCATGCGCGAGCGCCACCGTCTGCCGCTCGATCTCGGCGATGATCTCCGCCGACAGCGAGTAAGGCGGGATCGAGCACGCAGAGTCGCCCGAATGGACCCCCGCCTCCTCGATATGCTGCAACACGCCCGCGACGACCACATCGGTGCCGTCGCAGATCGCGTCGACATCGACCTCGATCGCATCGCGCAGATACTGGTCGATCAGAACCGGCGAGTCGCCCGACACCTGCACCGCGGTCGCGATGTAATGCTCGAGCTGCCCGATCGTATCGACGATCTCCATCGCCCGTCCGCCGAGCACATAGGACGGCCGCATCAGCACCGGATACCCGATCCGCTCCGCCGCCGCGACCGCCTCGTCGCGGCTCCGCGCCAGGCCATTGGCCGGCTGAAGCAACCCGAGCTTGGTGATCAGCGCCGCGAACCGCTCACGGTCCTCCGCCAGATCGATCGCGTCGGGCGTCGTACCCAGAATCGGAATGCCCGCAGCCTCGAGCGAGCGCGCGAGGTTCAGCGGCGTCTGCCCACCGAACTGCACGATCACGCCCACCAGCGTGCCGTTCTGCTGCTCGACATGCAGGATCTCCAGCACGTCCTCGGCGGTCAACGGCTCGAAATACAGCCGGTCCGACGTGTCGTAATCGGTCGACACCGTCTCCGGGTTGCAGTTGACCATGATCGTCTCATAGCCAGCATCCGCCAGCGCGAAGCACGCATGGCAGCAGCAATAATCGAACTCGATCCCCTGCCCGATCCGGTTCGGCCCGCCGCCCAGAATCACGATCTTCTTGCGATCGGTAGGCTCGGACTCGTTCTCGGGCTCGCCGAAGCTCGGCGCCTCGTAGGTCGAGTACATATACGGCGTCTTCGCATCGAATTCGGCCGCGCACGTATCGATCCGCTTGAACACCGGCCGCACGCCCAGCTTCAGCCGATGCTGGCGCACCTCCTCCTCGGTCACGCCGCCGGTCATCGCCTTGACGACCTCGTGGATCAGCCCCGAGCCGCGCGCGATCCCGCGGTTCATGCCCCGCAGATTGGCCGATTGCAGCGCCAGCCATGCAAGCCGCTTGTCGCTGAACCCCATGCTCTTCAGGCGGCGCATACCCGGCGCGTCGATCGGCAGGCCGTCCTTCATCACCTCGGCCTCGGCCGCGATGATCTCGGCGATCCGCTCCAGAAACCACGGATCATACTTGGCGATCGCATGCACCTCGGCGACCGTGAAGCCCTCGCGCAGCGCCTGCGCCGCGACCAGCAACCGGTCCGGCGTCGCGACGGCCAGCGCCGCCTCGATCTCCGCCCGCGGCGCACCGACCAGATGATCGACCTGGTTGAACCCCGACAAGCCCGTCTCAAGCCCACGCAACGCCTTCTGCATCGATTCGTGGATGTTGCGACCGATCGCCATCACTTCGCCGACCGACTTCATCGCGGTGCCGAGCGTGTTCGACGCGCCCTTGAACTTCTCGAACGCGAACCGCGGGATCTTCGTCACGACGTAATCGATCGTCGGCTCGAACGCTGCGGGCGTTGCGCCGGTAATGTCATTCTCGATCTCGTCGAGCGTATAGCCGACCGCCAGCTTCGCCGCGACCTTCGCGATCGGGAAGCCGGTTGCCTTCGACGCCAGCGCGGACGAGCGCGAAACACGCGGGTTCATCTCGATGACGACCAGCCGGCCGTCCTTCGGATTGACCGCGAACTGGACGTTCGAACCGCCTGTTTCGACACCGATTTCACGCAACACCGCGATCGATGCGTTGCGCATGATCTGGTATTCCTTGTCGGTCAGCGTCAGCGCCGGCGCGACCGTGATCGAGTCGCCGGTGTGGACGCCCATCGGATCGACGTTCTCGATCGAGCAGATGATGATGGCGTTGTCGTTGCGATCGCGCACCACCTCCATCTCGTATTCTTTCCAGCCGAGCAGCGATTCCTCGATCAGCACCTCGGTGGTCGGCGACAGATCGAGCCCGTTGCGGACGATCGCGATGAACTCCTCGCGGTTGTACGCAATGCCGCCGCCCGAGCCGCCCATCGTGAAGCTCGGCCGGATGATCGACGGAAGCCCGGTCTTCTCAAGACCTTCCAAGGCTTCTTCAACAGTATGGGCGATCGCCGAGCGCGCGCTTTCCAGCCCGATCCGGTCCATCGCATCGCGGAACTTCAGCCGGTCCTCCGCCATGTCGATCGCATCGGCATCCGCCCCGATCATCGTCACGCCGAACTTCTCCAGCGTACCGTCATGGAACAGCGCGAGCGCGGTATTCAGCGCGGTCTGCCCGCCCATCGTCGGCAGGATCGCGTCCGGGCGCTCCTTCTCGATGATCTTGGCGACGATCGCCGGCGTGATCGGCTCGACATAGGTCGCGTCGGCCAGCTCGGGATCGGTCATGATCGTGGCGGGATTCGAATTGACGAGGACGATACGATAGCCCTCCTCCTTCAACGCCTTGATCGCCTGCGTGCCCGAATAATCGAACTCGCACGCCTGGCCGATGACGATAGGTCCTGCGCCGATGACGAGGATCGAGGAGATGTCGGTGCGTTTTGGCATTACTCAGTCCATTCCCAGATATAGCTGACGTGCTTCGCGCCAGCCGCCGTTAGCGCCTCATCGACCTTGTTAAGGGCTGCATTGAAGCAGCGATGCGCGTTACTCGGCTGTGTCTCTTTGGAAAAATTGATAAGTGGCTCGTCGAGAAACAAGCCATCTCTACGGAGATAAGTCGTCTGCTTAAGGCCGCAGATGTTCACGGCCTTCTTGAAGATCGTTTCCGGCATTGCAGGGGCGCTCTGACCGCAAGCTACTAAAAATAGCGAACCTGATGTCACGAGCGCCCCGCTCTTAAGCACGCGGGAGTTGTCCGACGAACTTCTCGAACAGGTACAAGCTGTCCTGCGGCCCCGGGCTAGCCTCCGGATGATACTGTACGGAAAACGCGGGCTTGTCGGTCAGTTCCAGCCCAGCGTTCGACCCGTCGAACAGCGACACATGCGTCTCGCGGACGTTCGCCGGCAGGCTGTCGCGCTCGACTGCGAATCCGTGGTTCATGCTGGTGATCTCGACCGCGCCGTCGGACAGGCGCTTGACCGGATGGTTGGCGCCGCGGTGGCCCTGGAACATCTTGGTCGTGGTCGCGCCGACCGCGAGGCCGAGCAACTGGTGGCCGAGGCAGATGCCGAACAGCGGCTTGCCCGTCTCCAGTAGCTGGCGGATCACCGGCACCGCGTATTCGGCGGTCGCGGCGGGATCGCCGGGGCCGTTCGACAGGAAGATGCCGTCGGGGGCGAGCGCCATCACGTCGTCGAAACTCGCGGTGGCGCTGACGACCGAGACTTTCGCGCCGGCCGCGACGAGGTTGCGGAAGATGTTGCGCTTCGAGCCATAATCGATCGCGACGACGTGGGGGCGCGTCTTCTGCTCCCCTCCCGCATCGCGGGAGGGGTTGGGGGAGGGCATGGCCTCAGGCGGGGTCGGCGCTGATTGGCCAGCCCCTCCCCCGACCCCTCCCGCTTGCGGGAGGGGAGCAGAAGCGCCCTCTGCTGCTTGCGAGCTGTCCCCATAGCCGAAGCCCAGCTTCCAGACACCGCCGGGCGCATCCTCACCCCAGCCATAATGCATCTCGGTCGACACGTCCTTGGCGAGGTCCATGCCCTCAAGCCCCGGCCACGCGCGCGCCATCGCCAGCAACGCAGCCACGTCGAACTCGCCGCTCGCCGAATGCGCGATCACGCCGTTAGGCACGCCCGCCACCCGGATCCGCCGCGTCAGCGCACGCGTGTCGACGCCCGACAGACCGATCCGCGCATGCCGCTTCATCCAGCCATCCAGCCCCTCGACCGCGCGGAAGCTCGACGGCTGCGTCACGTCCTCGCGGACGATGATGCCGAGCGCATGCGGGTCGTCCGCCTCGACGTCGTCGGGGTTCGCGCCGACATTGCCGATGTGCGGGAAGGTGAAGCAGATCATCTGCCCGGCGAACGACGGGTCGGTCAGCACCTCCTGATAGCCGGTCATCGCGGTGTGGAAGCACACTTCGCCGACCGCACTGCCCTCTGCGCCGAACCCGCGACCCCAGATCACGTCGCCATTGGCGAGGACGAGGACGCCTGTTGCACCGGCAGGCATGGCTATAGGCTGGGCGTCGGCCATCAGGCTGGGCACTCTCTTTACGTTGACGATGTCGCTAAGTGGTGTCCGCTAAGGCCGGCGTGCCGCAGCGTCAATCTGTTAAACGGACGGCGGACGCGCTATCCCGTCGGGCTACGCACGAACCACCTGAAAGACCAGTACATGATTCGCGACGACATCAAGGCTGCGCAGCTGACCGCCATGAAGGCCGGCGACAAGCAGAGCCGCAACGCTATCTCGTTGATCCAGGCCGCGATCAAGAACCGCGACATCGAAGCGCGCACCGGAAAGGCGCCCGAGAGCGACGACGCGCTGGTGGTCGAAGTGCTCCAGAAGATGGTGAAGCAGCGCCGCGAGTCGATCGAGATGTTTACCAAGGGCGGCCGCCAGGAACTCGCCGATGCGGAGACCGCCGAGGTCGCGGTGATCGAACGCTTCCTCCCCCAGCAGATGAGTGAGGCGGAAACATCGGCGGCGATCGAGGCGATCAAGGCGGAACTCGGCGCGACCGGCATGAAGGACATGGGCCGCGTGATGGCGGAGCTGAAAGCACGCCACGCAAGCGAGCTGGACATGAGCAAGGCAAGCGGCCTGGTAAAGGTAGCGCTGTCGTAAATTCTGCTCCCCTCCCGCCTGCGGGAGGGGTCGGGGGAGGGCTTGGTCGCAAAGGGAACGGAGCATTGGAACAACGCACCCAAATCCGAGACCTCCGCGCCCACCCCACGCGGGCCGAAAGCGCGCTATGGCAGCATCTGGCCGCGCGTCGGACTTCCGGCGTGAGGTTCAACCGCCAAGTCCCGATCGGCCCGTTCATCTGTGACTTCGTTTCCCGCGCAACGAAGCTCGTGATCGAGGTCGACGGCGGACAGCATGACTGGCACTCCGACGATGACGCCCGGCGCACGCGCTTCATCGAACAGCAAGGCTACCGTGTGATCCGGTTCTGGAACAACGACGTGCTGGAGCGGACGGAGGGCGTGGTGGCCGAGATCGGGCGCGTGCTTGCGGAACGCCCCTCCCCTAACCCCTCCCGCAAGCGGAAGGGGGACTTGGTTGCGTCCGGTGATAGCCCTGCCCCCCTTCTGCTCCCCTCCCGCCTGCGGGAGGGGTCGGGGGAGGGCAGCGCCGCAAACACCCCCACCAAAGTTACCCCATGGCGCTAACCCCACAATTCCTCGACGAACTCCGCGCCCGCACCTCGCTCTCGGCGCTCGTCGGCAAGACCACCAAGCTCACCAAGGCCGGGCGCGAGCACAAGGGCTGCTGCCCGTTCCACAACGAGAAGACGCCCTCGTTCTACGTCAACGACGACAAGGGCTTCTACCATTGCTTCGGCTGCTCCGCGCACGGCGACGCGATCAAGTGGATGACCGACCAGCGCGGTCTCCCTTTCATGGACGCGGTGAAGGAGCTCGCGCAGGCCGCCGGGATGGACATGCCGGCGATGGACCGCCAGTCCGCCGCCAAGGCCGAGCGCGCCAAGGGCCTGCACGAGGTCATGTCGGACGCCGCCGACTGGTTCACGGAACAACTCAACGGCCTCCCCGGCACCGACGCGCGCGCGCTCCTCGACCGCCGCGGGATCAGGCCCGAGACGGCGCGCGCGTTCGGCATGGGGTTCGCCCCGGACTCACGCGGCAAGCTCAAGACCGCGCTGAAGGAGTACGGCGACCCCATGCTGGTCGAGTCCGGCATGCTCATCAATGTCGAGGGCAAGGACCCGTACGACCGGTTCCGCGGCCGCCTGATGATCCCGATCCGCGACCCCCGCGGGCGGACGATCGCGTTCGGCGGGCGCGTGCTCGACGGCGGCGAGCCGAAATACCTCAACTCCCCCGACACGCCGCTCTTCGACAAGGGCCGCACGCTCTACAATCTCGACAAGGCCGCCCCCGCCTCGCGCAAGTCCGGCCGCGTTCTGGTGGTCGAAGGCTATATGGACGTCATCGCGCTCGCCCAGGCCGGTTTCGGCGAAGCGGTCGCCCCGCTCGGCACGGCATTGACCGAAGCGCAGCTCGAGCGACTGTGGCGGATGGTCGACGTCCCCCTGCTCTGCTTCGACGGCGACGGCGCCGGCCAGAAGGCGTCGCTCCGGGCCGCCCACCGCGCGCTCCCGCTACTGGCGCCCAGCCGCAGCCTCGCCTTCGTCACGCTCCCGCAAGGCCAGGACCCCGACGACCTCGTCCGCGCCGGCGGTCCCGCCGCCTTCGAGGCGTTGCTGAAAACCCCCGAACAGCTCGTCGACCGGCTCTGGGCGTCCGAAGTCGCCGCCGAGGCGCTCGACACCCCCGAACAGCGCGCCGGCCTCAAGCGCCGCCTCCACGAACTCGCGGAAGGCATCGCCGACCCGTCGGTGAAGCAGCAATATCACGCCGAGTTCAAGAACCGCTTCTACGAGCATTTCAAACCCGTCCGCGCGCCCTTCGTCCCCCGCGGTGAACGCCCGAAAGGCGGCTGGAAGCCCCCCGCCGCGCCCGTCACCGAAGACGCGAAGGCCTTCCTCGCCACCGGCATCGACCGCGTCCTGGCGAAGGCCGTCCTCGCCGGCCTGATCCGCCACCCGGTCGAGATCGCGCGCCACATGGAGGTGCTAGGCTCGCTGCAAATGATCGACGGCGCGCTCGGGCGATTGTTCGAAGCGGTCGTAGATGTTGCACTTGAGGACCAGAAGCTTGATAGCGGGCGCTTGCTCACCATATTGGCGAGGTCCGGTTTCAATTCAGTCGCGAGTGACCTGTTGAGAGCCGATACGATGCCCTATTCGTTCACGCAGACCACGGCCGATCCAGCCCGCGTCCGTGCCGACCTCGACGAGGCGATCGCGATCATGGTCGCCCGCCCTGAGGTAGACGCGGCACTCAAGCAGGCGACCGCGGCGATGCAGACGCACTTCACCGAAGATGCGTTCGAACGACAAGTGGCTATGGTAAGAGAGAAACAGGCGTTGGAAGTCCGACTTGCAAATCTTGTACAGTCGAACGAAGACGCCCGAGCGTTGGGTACCGAGGGCGATTGATGGCTAAGGCGAACATGGCGGAACCCGCCGAGACGAACGAAACCGGCGATGCGCCGCTGATCGACATGAACGATGCGTCGATCAAGAAGGTCATCGCGCGCGCCAAGAAGCGCGGCTACATCACCTATGAGCAGCTCAACGAAGCGCTGCCGCAGGGCGAGATGTCGTCGGACCAGATCGAGGACATCAGCGCCGCGCTGAGCGAGATGGGCATCAACATCGTCGAGAACGACGAAGCCGGCGAGGACGGCGAGACCGAGCCCGCCAAGGACGACGAGGACGAGCCGGAGGCCGCCGACGCGGATGCCGACACAGGCCCCGCGATCGAGAAGAAGAAAGAGACGATCGATCGCACCGACGATCCGGTCCGCATGTACCTGCGCGAGATGGGCGCGGTCGAGCTGCTCAGCCGCGAGGGCGAGATCGCGATCGCCAAGCGCATCGAGGCGGGTCGCGACACGATGATCCTGGGTCTGTGCGAATCGCCGATCACCTTCAACGCGATCATCGACTGGTCGACCGCGCTGAACGAGGGCACGATGCAGCTGCGTGAGATCATGGATCTCGACGCGATGCTGTCGAAGGACCCCGCCCCCGAAGCGATGGCCGAGGACGGCGAAGCCGACGACGGCGAGATCAGCGAAAAGAACGCCGGCCCCTCGTTCAAGGAAGAGGCTGAGCCCGAAGAGCCGTCCGCCGACGAGGACGAGGACGGCGAGCGCCGTGCCCCGCGCGCATCGGACGACGAGGAGGAGGACAACACCCTCAGCCTCGCGCAGATGGAAGAGCAGCTGAAACCAATCGCGCTCGAGCGGTTCGCCAGCATCACCGCGCTCTACAAGAAGTTCAGCAAGATCCAGCAAGCCCGCGTCGACGCGATGGGCATCGGCGGCGATTTCTCGGCGGCCGACGAGCGCAAATACCAGAAGCTGCGCGAGGAACTCACGGCCGAGGTCGAGAGCGTCCAGTTCCACAACGCCAAGATCGAATATCTGGTCGATCAGCTCTATGCCTATAACCGTCGCCTGACCGCGCTGGGCGGCCAGATGCTGCGCCTCGCCGAGCGCCACAAGGTGCCGCGCAAGGACTTCCTTGATCGCTATATCGGTCACGAGATCGACGAGAACTGGCTGACCACGGTCAACAAGGTCGACAAGAAGTGGACCGCGTTCGTTGCGAACGAGGGCGAGGCGGTCGAGCGCATCCGTGCCGAGATCGCCGACATCACGCAGCAGACCGGCATGGCGCTCACCGAGTTCCGCCGGATCGTCAACATGGTCCAGAAGGGCGAGCGCGAGGCGCGTATCGCCAAGAAGGAGATGGTCGAGGCGAACCTGCGGCTGGTGATCTCGATCGCCAAGAAATACACGAACCGCGGCCTGCAGTTCCTGGATCTCATCCAGGAGGGCAATATCGGCCTGATGAAGGCGGTCGACAAGTTCGAGTATCGTCGCGGCTACAAGTTCAGCACCTATGCGACCTGGTGGATCCGCCAGGCGATCACCCGCTCGATCGCGGACCAGGCGCGGACCATCCGCATCCCGGTCCACATGATCGAGACGATCAACAAGCTGGTCCGCACCAGCCGCCAGTTCCTCCACGAGCAGGGCCGCGAACCGACCCCGGAGGAGATGGCCGAGCGCCTCTCCATGCCACTCGAGAAGGTGCGCAAGGTGATGAAGATCGCCAAGGAGCCGATCAGCCTCGAAACGCCGATCGGCGACGAGGAGGATTCGCATCTCGGCGACTTCATCGAGGACAAGAACGCGATCATCCCGGTGGATGCCGCGATCCAGGCGAACTTGAAGGAGACGGTCACGCGGGTGCTGGCGTCGCTCACCCCGCGCGAGGAGCGCGTGCTGCGCATGCGCTTCGGCATCGGCATGAACACCGATCACACGCTCGAGGAAGTCGGCCAGCAGTTCTCGGTGACCCGCGAGCGCATCCGCCAGATCGAGGCGAAGGCGCTGCGGAAGCTGAAGCATCCGTCGCGTAGCCGGAAGATGCGGAGCTTCCTCGACCAGTAAGGGTTTGAGATGCTGATCGAACGAACGGGCCGCGGTGGAAACACCGCGGCCCTTTTTCTTTAGTCGAACCAGGGAGAGATTCGTAGCTTAGTAATTTATGCATCGACGTTCTGCGCGGAGTAGCTGTGAATTTCAGCGGAGAGCGAGAACCACGTTTGTGACGAGATCACTAATTGTATCGTCAATTTGGTGCTGACCAATTACCACCTTGGAAGGATGTGCGGCGGCATTTCTTCTCTTCAACTTTTCTTGCAAAATTTCTGTCTGATTTTTATCAATCAGTCCGCCGACTTGACAGCAATCAACGACGGTGCGCTCGTTCAGCGCAATAAGGTCTTCCTGCCCTTTTACTACGACAGCCTTACCCTGCATCTTTCGCTTTATACCGTCGTTCAGCGCATCGAGGCGGTCCGGGGAAGACACCGCCCATTTGGTCAAGTGATCGTATGCTAGATTCCATGCCATCACTGTTGCCGCACGAAACGCACCGGCTCGGTAGCAGCTTAGCGTCTCATTTAGAAAGATACGCTCATCTATATTTGGAACTTGGGCAGGGAGAGCAGCTAGCGTTTGGGTAATAGCTCGGATAGTTACATCACCATTGAACCGTTTGTCGAAATCTCGACGCAATGTTGCAGCTAGCCGATAACCACCTTTTTCACAGATTAGCTGAGGTGGCTTTTTCGCTGCAAGTCGCGGCAGGTAAACGCTCATATCCGGTGCGTCAGCCCCACTGTCCCGGAAACACTGACGCATGTATGCACCGTCAAAACATGATTTTTGACGGCGCGCTTCAACGAACCACGCCAAGAGCAGCAATTGATCCACCCCGTTTTTCTTATAGAAACCGGGAACTGAGTTAGCGAAATCCTCAATTTCGCTCACGCAGTCTTGCTCAGCTTTTTCGCCTTTGCCAGACCAAGGTGGTTTATTTCAAACTCACCACGCGTCGTGCTGCCCAAGAATTTTTGTTTCTTAAGATACCTAAAGGGCCATCCAAAGTCTTCAATTCCAGCCGGCCATTCTAACGTCCGGTAAGCAGTATAGATGTGGGATGTGGTAACTGCCGATACATCCCTATGGTCTTTGAACCAAGCCGCGATTATCAGATACCGGTCAGGTTCGTTATCAACATCAACATGACGATCTGCGAAATCCTGAAGCGATAATTCCGAGAGGAAATCGAATTCGAGAACATCTGGCGTGGTCGGTTTCCGGACGCGGACGGACGGAGTTCGCTTTGGAGTAGTTGTTGCAACCTCATCCGGCTCAGGCGAAAAATCGTCGTCGGCGTCCTCAACGTCGGTGGATGCCTGCTCGATAAATGTCGCTGAATTGCTTGGTGCAAGGCGCTGCTGAATGATCTGGGTTGTCGGCTTTACCGCGCTTTGAATCGCCGCGAAGATTTGACTCAAGTCGCTTTCCGACCCCTCCGCCTCCAGCATTAGGAAACGTACC
Organism: Sphingomonas sp. PAMC26645; assembly: GCF_004795835.1. Taxonomy (NCBI): domain Bacteria; kingdom Pseudomonadati; phylum Pseudomonadota; class Alphaproteobacteria; order Sphingomonadales; family Sphingomonadaceae; genus Sphingomonas; species Sphingomonas sp. PAMC26645. The sequence continues at coordinate 1,673,022 of NZ_CP039249.1, read as the reverse complement.
TTGGTAACACCCGCTTTCGGTACAGACTGTTTAGCCATCTTCACCCCCGTTTGACGTCAACTTAAGAGGACGATGAACGGAGCGCAACTTATGCGGTGGTGTCGGACTGGTCTCTGAGCGAAAGACTGGAGCGGCCCTTCAGTTTCGTAATCCATATCTCGTAAGGACAGGAATTACAGTCGAAGCTTATCGACAATCCCTCTAAAGCCCCGGCATGCCCCGGGTAATCCTGTTCAACAAACCGTACGACGTCCTCAGCCAGTTCACCGACGTGAACAGTCCGACCCCGCGCGCGACGCTGTCGCAGTTCGTCGATGTGCCGGGCGTCTATCCGGCGGGGCGGCTCGACCGCGATAGCGAAGGGCTGTTGCTGCTGACCGACGACGGCCGCCTCCAGGCGCGGATCGCGGACCCGAAGTTCAAGCTGGCCAAGACCTATCTCGTGCAGGTCGAGGGCGATGCCGGCGAGGACGCGCTCGATCGGTTGCGGGGCGGCGTCCTGCTGAAGGATGGCCCTGCCCGCGCCGACGTCGAGCGGATCGCCACACCCGACCTCTGGCCGCGCGTGCCGCCGATCCGGGTCCGCGCGAGCATCCCCGATTGCTGGCTGAAGATAACGATCCGCGAAGGCCGCAACCGCCAAGTCCGCCGCATGACCGCGGCGATCGACCACCCCACGCTGCGGCTGGTCCGGTGGAGCATCGGCGACTGGACCGTGGCAGGTCTGGAGCCCGGCGCGTGGCGCAACGCCTGACGGGTGCTTGAGGCGGGCTGGCGGGTGCGGGCGGCCATAGGAGGCGCGTACGCTCCATGGGCACGCCCTACAGACGGCAGCGTTCGTGATTACAAGCAGAAGGCCTCCCCACCCACGCCGTCATCCTGACGAAAGTCAGGACCCAGAGCCAAGCAGCATGGCGTTCGTGATCCTGGGTCCTGACTCTCGTCAGGATGACGGAGAAGGGCATGTTCACGCGAAGGCGCTAAGGCGCGAAGAGAAGCAGCTTATTAGCGCACTTGCCCGGTCTTCTCTTCGCGCCTTAGCGCCTTCGCGTGAATCCATTCCTTGAGCTGCGCTCCGTGGCGCAATGTGATCATAAGTCCGGAGGAGAGGGCTCCCCGCCCGCGCGGGGATGTCAGTACGTTGCGTGACGCGCCGAAATTGCATGGTGGTACGACGAAAACTCCCTCCCCTTCAGGGGAGGGTCGGGGTGGGGCAAGTCCACGCGAGCGCGCTCAGCGTGGCAAGGTCCGTACAGCCCAAGCAGGCGGCGATCCCAATCCGCCAGCAAGAGTTGTTTCCCCGCGAAGGCGGGGACCCAGACTGGGCTCCCGCCTTCGCGGGAGAACAAGGAAGCGCAAGTCGCGCCTACGGAGAAATGTGCGCCCCTGTCCGACCAAATCACCGCCCCCATGCTCCGAAGGACAGAGGAGGCGTGCAGGCACCACCACAGCGCCGCCAGCCGACGTGCTAATCCGCTGTCCTACACGCGCCTCGGAGCGCACCCTCAGCGGATGCCCAACCTCGCCTATCCCGCATACATCATCTCGGCCCAAAACGCCCCTATCGGCCCCCATATCGGGCGATGTGTAGAACGCTGTGAGACTGTGAACTTCCGCACTGCAGCATCGGCGCAAGACACTGATTTCAGGCGCACAACGAAAAAGGGCGCGGGGACCATCGCCCCCGCGCCCTTCTCCAACTCCAGCAGGCTCCGATTACTCGGCGGCTGCGGTGCCCTTGGCAGGGCGCATGTCGCGACGCTCGGCGATACGTGCTGCCTTGCCGGTACGGCCACGCAGGTAATACAGCTTGGCGCGACGCACGGCGCCCTTGCGGACGACTTCGATCGAATCGACGTTCGGCGAGTAGAGCGGGAAGACGCGCTCGACGCCCTCGCCGAAGCTCATCTTCCGCACGGTGAAGTTCGAGCCCATGCCCTTGTTCGAGCGCGCGATGCACACGCCCTCGTAGTTCTGAATACGCGTGCGCTCGCCTTCGACGACCTTCACGCCAACCTTCAGCGTGTCGCCGGGGCGGAAATCGGGGATCGTCTTATTGGCCAGGAACTTCGCGATGTTCTCGGCTTCGATCGTCTGCAACAGGTTCATGTCTCGTCCTCGTGTCGCTGCGCGCCAGAGGGCGACTGGACCCGAACGCCCTCATGGCGCTCCCAAAGGTCCGGTCGCCGTGACCGTGTATCGATCTCCGCGCGGCGTTTGCGCCATGCAGCGATCTTCGCGTGATCCCCCGATCGCAGCACCTGCGGGATCGCGCGCCCTTCCCATATCTGAGGTCGGGTATAGTGCGGATATTCGAGCAGCCCCGTTTCGAAGCTCTCGTCATCCCCACTAGAAGCCGCGCCCATTACGCCGGGCAGCAGCCGAATGCAAGCATCGAGCAGCACCAGCGCGCCCATCTCGCCACCCGACAGAATGTAGTCGCCGATCGAGACCTCCTCGATCTCCCGCGCCTCGAACAGCCGTTCGTCGAACCCCTCGAACCGGCCACAGAGAATGGTAACTCCGGGGCCCTGCGCGAGCTCGCGCACCCGCTCCTGGGTGAGCGGCTTCCCCCGAGGAGTCATCGCCAGCACCGGCCGCCCATCCGTAACGCTGTCGATCGCCGAGGCCACCACGTCAGCCCGCAGCACCATCCCCGCCCCGCCCCCCGCTGGCGTATCATCCACCGACTTGTGCTTGTCGGTAGCAAAGTCCCGGATCTGCACCGGCGAACAAGACCACCGCCCCTCCCCCAGCGCCCGGCCCGCAAGCGACGTCCCCAGCGGCCCCGGAAACATCTCCGGATACAGCGTCAATATCGTGGCAGCGAAAGTCACAGCGTCCAATTCTCTATGCGTTTGCGCCAGCACGTGGCGCCGAATGCGCCCAGCACCTATACGGATCGGAGCGACGGAACAATTACGCTGCCGAAACGCTCGCCGCGGATGGACGATTGCATCATCATCGGCGCCGGCCCGGCAGGCCTGACCGCAGCCATCTATCTCGCCCGGTTCCACCTCTCGATCCGCCTGTTCGATTGCGGCAGCAGTCGCGCCGCGCTGATCCCGTGCACGCACAACCATGCCGGCTATCCCGAAGGCATCCGCGGCACGGACCTGCTAGCACGGATGCTGGCACAGGCGGAGACTTACGGTGCAGTGCGCGAGGGCATGAGGGTCGATGCGATCGAGGTCGACGACGACGGCTTCACCGTACGGCTCGGCGACCGCCGCGCGCGAGCCCGGAGCGTGCTGCTCGCCACCGGAGTCGTGAACAACCGCCCCGACATGCCCGACGCGATCCACGACGAAGCGCTAGAAGCGGGGTTACTCCGCTACTGCCCGATCTGCGACGGCTACGAAGTCACCGACAAGCGCGTAGGCATCATCGGCACCGGCGACCACGGCATGCGCGAGGCCCTGTTCCTGCGCGGTTACACAAAGGACGTGACGCTGATCGCGCCCGAGGGGAGCCACGATCTCGATCCGGCATGCGAAGCGGCGCTAGACGAAGCCGGAATCGTCCGCGTCGGTGGTCCCTGCGGCAACTATGCGATAGAGGCCGACAAGCTGGCGCTCGACACGGTCGAAGGGCGGTTGTCGTTCGACAGCATCTATCCAGCGCTCGGATCTGTCATCCGTTCGGAACTGGCCGTCGCAGCAGGCGCACGCGCATCCGAGGACGGGTGCCTGGAAGTCGACTCGCATCAGCGCACCTCGATCCCCGGCCTGTTCGCAGCCGGAGACGTGGTGAAGGGGCTCGACCAGATCAGTCACGCGATGGGCGAAGCCGGCGTTGCCGCCACGACGATCCGCAACATGCTCGCCGAGCAGCGACCACTGCGGCGATAATCGCTGCTCGACTTGGGAGAACAAGGCTTACTCAGCCGCGAACGAAGCCTCGACGATAAGCCGGTCGGCATCCCATTCGGGAACCGCTTCAGGGCGCATCGGTATCATGAAGCGCTTGCCTGGCTTGTCGTCCACAGCGGGGCGTTCGATCTCGATCACGTCGCCCGCACCGAAATTGTCGATAGCAACGACGCGCCCGATCGCCTCGCCATCGGTCGAGACGACATCGAGCCCAATCACATCCGTGTGATAATATTCGCCGTCTTCCAGCGGCGGCAGCGACGACCGTGGCACCGTCAGCTCGGTTCCGCGCATCGCCTCGGCAGCGTTGCGATCGGCGACCTCGGCGAAGCGCGCGATCATGCCGTTGTTACCGTTGCGCGCGGACTTCAGCGACAGCGCGCCATTGTTGAAGCTCTTATAGCTGCCGAAATTCTCGGCGAAGACCTTGAGCCGCACTTCGCCACCGATGCCGTGCGCACCGATGACGACGGCGAGCGTCACGTCAGCCTTGCGCGGAGCCTTGATCGCGACCGGGAGTGTCGTCGGAGCCTTCGGCGGGGTCGTCGGCGGAGACGCCTTGGTTGGTGGCATCTTCGATGTCCTCGGGTGCGGGGGCTGTGCGGGGGTGGGATTCGGGGGCCATCATGCGCTCCTGTTCGGGGTTACCGAGGAAGAACGCACGAACGGCCGATCGGGTGCGGTTTGCGACCCGTAGTCGGAGCGGAGGTTGCCTCCCGCCCGTCGTCACCCCGGACCTGTTCCGGGGTCCACCGTTCCGCGTACCCCAGTCTATCGGGTCCGCGGACGGGTGGATGCCGGAACAAGCCCGGCATGACGGAGAGGGATAGGACGATCACGCCCTGCCCCACTCCAGAAGCGCTGTCTTACGAAGCGGCTTCTTCGGTCTCGGTAGCAGCAGGAGCTTCTGCTTCGGCAGCAGGTGCAGCCTTCGCAGCGGCCTCAGCCTCGGCAGCTTCAGCCGCCTTGGTCGCACGCTCTTCAGCGCGCTCGGTGGCCTTCTCGCCGGGCTTGCCCTTGTTCGGGTTGTTTCGAGCCGAACGCTCGAGCACGCCAGCCTGGTCGAGGAAGCGCGCGACGCGGTCGGTCGGCTGCGCGCCGACGCTCAGCCAATGCTTCGCGCGGTCGGCGTCGAGCTGCACGCGCTGCTCGTTGTCCTTGGCGAGGAGCGGGTTGTAGTTGCCGATCTTCTCGATGAAGCGGCCATCGCGCGGCGAACGCGCATCGGCAACGACGATCTTGTAGTAAGGACGCTTCTTGGAGCCACCGCGCGCGAGGCGAATGTTGATTGCCATGATATTTTCCTTCGTCTTCTAGATAGAGTCCCCGGCGCGAGCCGAGGTGTCGTGGTTGGATAAGGAGGTTATTTCTTCTTCAGAAAATCGTCGAAACCAGCAGGCATCTGCGGCATCTTGGGGCCACCAAGCCCCGGCAGACCGCCGCCGCCCATACCGCCGCCACCGCCCGGGAGGCCACCAGCGCCAGCCTTGTTGAGCATGTCGCCCATCTGCGGCCCGCCGATCGCATTGCCGATGCCGCCAAGACCGCCGCCCATGCCACCCTTGCCGAGCATCGCCATCATGCCCTTCATGCCGCCCATCTTCTTGATCTTCTTCATGGCGGTCGACATTTCGAGGTGCATCTTGAGCAGCTTGTTGACCTCCTGGACGGTCGTCCCGGAGCCCTTGGCGATGCGGATCTTGCGCTTGGCGTTGATCAGTTCGGGCTTGTTGCGCTCCTTGATCGTCATCGATCCGATCATCGCGTCCATGTGCACCAGCACCTTTTCGCCACCGACCGACGCGACCGCGCCCTGCGCCTTCTTCATGCCGGGGATCATCCCCGCCAACGCGCCGAGCCCGCCCATCCGCTGCATCTGCGCCAGCTGGGCACGCAGGTCGTTCATGTCGAACTGACCCTTGGCCATCTTGGCGGCCATGCGCTCGGCGTCTTCGGCCTGGATCGACTCCGCGGCACGCTCGACCAGGCTGACGACGTCGCCCATGCCGAGGATGCGCCCGGCAACGCGCTCGGGATGAAACGCCTCGAGCGCATCGAGCTTCTCGCCGGTCCCTGCGAACTTGATCGGCTTGCCGGTGACCGCGCGCATCGACAGCGCCGCGCCGCCTCGGGCATCGCCGTCCATCCGGGTCAGCACGATACCCGTCAGCGGCACCTGATCGCTGAAGTTCTGCGCGACGTTGACCGCATCCTGGCCGGTCAGCGAGTCGACGACGAGCAGAATCTCAGCCGGGTTCGCAACGTCGGCGACCGCCTTCATCTCGTCCATCAACGCCTGGTCGACATGGAGTCGACCCGCGGTATCGAGCATCAGGACGTCATAGCCCTGCAGCTTGGCCGCCTGCATCGCGCGACGGGCGATATCGACCGGCTGCTGGCCCTGCACGATCGGCAGAGTCGCGACGTCGATCTGCGTGCCGAGCGTCGCCAGCTGCTCCTGCGCGTTCGGGCGATTGACGTCGAGCGACGCCATCAGCACCTTCTTGCGCTCGCGACCGGCCTGTCCGAAATTGGCCTGCCCCGCCGCCAGCCGCTTGGCGATCTTGGCGGTCGTGGTCGTCTTGCCCGAACCCTGGAGACCGACCATCATGATCACGGCGGGCGGCGTGACACCCAGCTCCAGCTCGACGGCATCCGAGCCGAGCATCTCGACCAGCGCATCGCTGACGATCTTGACGACCTGCTGCCCCGGCGTGACCGAGCGCAGGACGTTCTGGCCGATCGCCTTCTCGGTCGCCTTCTCGACGAACTCGCGCGCGACGGGCAACGCGACGTCGGCTTCGAGCAACGCAACGCGCACCTCGCGCATCGCCGCACGCACGTCCGCTTCGGTCAGCGCACCCCGGCCGCGAAGGCGGTCGAAGACGCCGCCAAGTCGATCGCTCAGGCTTTCGAACATCGAAATACTCCCATACACCGTTACCAAACGCAAAAGCGCCGGCGGGCGAAACCTCGCCGGCCAGCGTGCATCCTTGGATGCTCGTCCAATGCGCCCCGTAACGGAACGTGGCTGGCCCACTACTGGAAACCGGGTGGAAGCGCAAGACTGGTCCCGGCTTGCCCTGATTCCTCCGTCACCCCGGACTTGTTCCGGCATGACGAATGCCCGCAGTCAATCGCGCCCGTGGCTCGCCCCGCCCCGCCTATACGGCTTCTTAACATATCCTACACGTGTCGCATGCCACACCGCCACCCAAGCAAGAGACCGAACAGGCCAACCCCATGACCGTAAAGTCGGCGGCGACATTTTCGCTCCGCAACATCAGTCGGGAATTCATGACCGGCGCCGTAACAGGCGCCGCGCTGCTTCTGTTCGTCGGCACCGCCGGCACTGCCATCGTCAAGGCGCTGGCACATTGGCACGGCAGCGATGCGGTAATCGATCACGGCCTGGTCGCGGCGCTGTTGTTGAATGCGGCGCTGATCCTGTTCGGCTGGTTCCGATATCGGGCACTATCGGAAGAACTGAGCATTCTGTCCGACGCCGGCCGCCATGCCCACGCGCTGGCGCAGCGCGATCCGCTCACCGGCTTCCTCAATCGCCGCAGCTTGTCTGAAGACGGCGCGGCACTGTTCGCCAGTACCCGCCGCCGCGGCAAGGCTATGGCCATGCTGACGATCGACATCGATCACTTCAAGAGCGTCAACGATCTGCACGGCTATGCGGTAGGCGACCTGTTGCTCGCTCATGTCGCGGAAACGATCGCAGCGATCGCGCCCGGTACCAGCCTGCTCGCTCGGCTGGGCGCAGATGAGTTCGCCTGCGCATTCGTCTTCGACTCCGCGCACGAGAACGTCGCCGACCGGATCGCCGAGCGCATGGTCGCTGGCCTCGCCTTGCCGTTCCGCACCAACGGCGTCGATATCCATACCAGCGTCTCGATCGGCATCGCCCGGTCCGATCGCGACTGCGCGTCGGTCGACGCCTTGCTGCGCAACGCCGACATCGCGCTCCACGCGGCCAAGACTGCCGGGCGCAGTCGCCATGCGTGGTTCGACACCTCGATGGAGCGATCGCTGCAACTCCGTGGCGAACTCGAAGCGGGTCTCCGCAGCGCGATCCCGGCGCAGGAGGTCGTTCCGTATTTCGAGCAGCAGGTCGACCTGACTACCGGCCTCATCACCGGTTTCGAGGTGCTGGCGCGCTGGGAACATCCGACGCGCGGCATGATCGCGCCCGACGTGTTCATCCCGATCGCGGAGGAAACCGGGCTGATCGGCGACCTGTCGCTATCGATCATGCGCCAGGCGTTCGCCGCCGCGCGGGATTGGGACGCCGGACTCACCTTATCAGTCAACGTATCGCCGCTGCAGTTGCGCGATGCGTGGCTCGCACAAAAGATCATCAAGACGCTGGTCGAGACGGGCTTTCCCGCCAGCCGGCTCGAGATCGAGATCACCGAGAGCGCGCTGTTCGACAATCTTCCCCTCGCGCAGTCGATCGTGGGCAGCCTGAAGAACCAGGGCATCCGCCTCGCGCTCGACGATTTCGGCACCGGCTATTCGAGCTTGGCGCATCTGCGCGCGCTGCCGTTCGACCGGATCAAGATTGACAAGAGCTTCGTCTCGTCGATCCTGGATAATCCGGAGAGCATGGCGATCGTGAATACGATCGTGCGGCTGGGGGACAGCCTCAACCTGCCGACGACCGCCGAGGGGATCGAGGACGCCGCGATCGAGGAGCGCCTGCGCGGCATGGGATGCGCGAAGGGCCAGGGGTATTTGTACGGGCGACCGCTCGGTGCGGCGCAGGTTCGGCGGCTGCTGGCGGAGAAGCGCTTGCTGGCCCAGCGCCCCGACCGGAGCGTGCCACCACCTCGCGGCATTGCGCCGCGGTTGGCGGGGTAACCGCGAGCGCCGGTATTAGTTGCCTGTCTCTCGCTTCCCAACCTAAACACCACCCCGGCGAAGGCCGGGGCCCAATTGGAAAGGTCGAAGTAACGGCGCGCCGTCCGTCGTTAGCGACGCCTGCCAATTGGACCCGGCCTCCGCCGGGGTGGTATTAGATGGAGGGCGGCTCCCCAATCCGTTCTCCCGCGAAAGCGGGAGCCCAGGGCCAAGCAGCGCACCGGCTGATACCCTGAACTCCTGCGTTCGCAGAAGAACACGGCGTCGAGCACACCCCCAGCAACACCAACCGTGGACTTCCCCCCCCGCCCCTCCTAAATCGCGCGCCATGCCATCTGCCCCGCAGCCAGAGGTCATCAGCCTCGGCTGCCGCCTCAACATCGCCGAAAGCGAGACCATCCGCGCGCTCGTCGCCGGGCGGGACATGGTCGTGGTCAACAGCTGCGCCGTCACCAACGCCGCGGTGAAGGCAACGCGCGTCGCGATCCGCCGCGCCAAACGCGACCGCCCCGAAGCACAAATCGTCGTCACCGGATGTGCTGCGCAGATCGACCCGGCCAGCTTCTCGGCAATGCCCGAAGTCGACCGCGTCATCGGCAATGCGGACAAGCTCACGTCGCAAGCGTGGCAAACCGAAGCCCCGGTCGTCGTCTCCGACATCATGCAGGTCCGCGAGACCGCCCCGCATCTCGCCGCCAGCTTCTCAGCGCACGCCCGCGCGTTCGTGGAAGTCCAGAACGGCTGCGACCACCGCTGCACCTTCTGCGCGATCCCGTTCGGCCGCGGCCCGAGCCGCTCGGTCCCGGCGGGCGCGGTCGTTGACCGGATCGCCGGCCTCGTCGACGCAGGCCACCGCGAGATCGTCCTCACCGGCGTAGACCTCACCAGCTACGGCCCCGACCTCCCCGGCGCGCCCACGCTGGGTCACCTCGTTGAACGCATCCTACATCACGTGCCCGCGCTCGAACGCCTGCGTCTATCCTCGCTCGACGGCATCGAGATCGACGACCGCCTCTTCGCGCTGCTGACGACCGAGCGCCGGATCATGCCGCACGTACACCTCTCATTGCAGGCCGGCGACGACATGATCCTCAAGCGCATGAAGCGCCGCCATTCGCGCGCCGAAAGCGTCGCGCTCGTCGAGCGACTCAAGACCGCCCGCCCCGACATCGCGATCGGCGCGGACCTGATCGCCGGCTTCCCGACCGAGGACGCGGCAATGTTCGCCAACACGCGCGCGCTGATCGACGACTGCCACATCGTCCACCCGCACATCTTCCCCTATTCGCCGCGTGCAGGCACCCCCGCCGCGCGGATGCCGCAGGTCGAGCCCGAAGTCCGCCGCCACCGCGCCGCCCTCCTGCGCGACGCCGGCGAAACGGCGCGAGCGAACTGGCTCCAAACCCTGGTCGGCACGTCGCAGGATCTACTTGTCGAACGCCCCGGCGACCGCGGGCACATCGGCAATTTCGCAGAAGTCATGCTGGACGAACCCGCCATACCCGGCGACATCGTCCGCATCACGATCACCGGCGCCACGGCCGACCGCCTCAGCGCAACACGAGAACCATCATGAGCACCACCCCCACCTGGCACGACAAGCTGATCGGCGGCTTCAAGCGCACCTCCGACCGGCTCGTCGGGAACCTCGCCGGCCTCGGCGGCGCGCGGCTCGACGATTCGACGCTCGACGACATCGAGGAGGCGCTGATCGCGTCCGATCTCGGTCCCGAGACCGCCGGCCGCATCCGCCGCCGCCTGTCCGAAGGCAGCTTCGAGCGCAACATGGAAGAACTCGGCATCCGCGTGATCGTCGCGGAGGAGGTCGAGAAAGTGCTTGCCACGGTCGCCAAGCCGATCGAGATCGACGCGTTCCCGCGTCCGCAGGTGATCCTCGTCATCGGCGTCAACGGCTCGGGCAAAACGACGACCATCGCCAAGCTCGCGCATCTGTTGATGGAGCAGGATTACGGCGTGATGCTGGCCGCGGGCGACACCTTCCGCGCCGCCGCGATCGGCCAGCTCCGCACCTGGGCCGAGCGCGTCGGCGTGCCGATCGTCACCGGCCCCGAGGGCGGCGACGCGGCGGGCGTGGTGTGGGACGCGGTCAAGAAGGCGACCGAGACGGGCATCGACGTACTGATCGTCGATACCGCCGGCCGCCTCCAGAACAAGCGCGAGTTGATGAACGAACTCGCCAAGATCCGCCGCGTGCTGGGTCGCATCAACCCGGAGAGCCCACACGACATTGTCCTCGTGCTCGACGCCACCACCGGCCAGAACGCGCTCCAGCAGATCGAAGTCTTCAAGGAAGTCGCCGGCGTCACCGGCCTCGTCATGACCAAGCTCGACGGTACCGCGCGCGGCGGCGTTCTCGTCGCGGCGGCGGAAAAATACGGCCTGCCGATCCACGCGATCGGCATCGGCGAGGGCATGACGGACCTGCGGCCGTTCGATGCGAACGAGGTGAGCCGGATCATCGCCGGGGTTGAGAGCGTCCGGAAGTAACGCTCGGAATGTCCTTCGATACGCCATCTCGACAAGCTCGACGGCTACTCGGGACGAACGGCGTGGGCTGATAGCTGCCCTCCCGAACCCACCCCGTTCGTGCCGAGTAAGGATCGAGCTTGTCGAGGGCCTGTATCGAGGTACATGCCCGCACGCACCCGCCCCCAGGAAGCGAAAACCCAGTGACCCCAACCAAGCCCCCCCTATCCCCCGGCCTCCGCATGGCGGTCGACTACGGCCCGCTCGCGATATTCTTCGCGGTGAACTTCCTGACCCCCGGCCTGCCGATCGTCCGCGTCGTCGCCGCGACCACCGCGTTCATCATCGCCACGATCGCCGCGATGATCGTGTCGAAGCTCAAGACCGGGCATATCTCGCCGATGCTGTGGCTGTCGGGCGCGCTGATCGTCGTGTTCGGCGGGCTAACGATCTATTTCCACGACCAGCGCTTCATCCAGATGAAGCCGACGATCATCTACGCCATGTTCGCGGCGATCCTGACGTTCGGGCTCGTCACCGGGCGCCCACTGCTCCAGTCGCTGCTCGCCACCGCTTACCCCGGTCTGTCCGCCGATGGCTGGCGCAAGCTGACGCGCAACTGGGCGGTGTTCTTCGTGTTCATGGCGGTGCTGAACGAGGCTGTGTGGCGCAACACGACCTGGGATTTCTGGGTCGGCTTCAAGCTCTGGGGCGCGATCCCGCTGACGCTGCTCTTCGCGTTTGCCAACATTCCGATGCTGCTCAAGCACGGATTGCAAACGGGCGACAGAGCCGTGACCGACCTGCCGCCCGAAGGGTAACTTCTTGTTCTCCCGCGCAGGCGGGATTCCAGACTGGGCCCCCGCCTTCGCGGGGGAACAATCTTAGCTCGGCTCAGCCCGCAACCTTCGCGTAACGCTCACCGACGACGTCCCAGTTCACGATGTCCCACCAGGCCTTCAGATAGCCCGGACGATCGTTCTTGTACGTCAGGTAATAGGCGTGCTCCCAGACGTCGTTGCCGAGCAGCGGCGTGCCGGGCTCCTTGGCGTCGTCCATCAGCGGGTTGTCCTGGTTCGGCGTGCTCGTCACCTTCAGCTTGCCGCTCGCATCCGCGATCAGCCACGCCCAGCCCGAGCCGAACTGCCCCGCACCCTTGGTGTTGAACTCTTCCTTCAGCTTGTCGAGGCCGCCGAAGTCGCGATCGATCGCCTCGGCGAGCTTGCCCGACGGTGCCTGGCCGTTCTTGGCCGCCATCGTCTTCCAGAAGAAGTCGTGGTTCCAGAAACCGCCGCCATTGTTGCGGACCAGCGGCGGCTGCGACGAGATCATGCCGAGGATGTCCTCGATCGACTTGCCCGCCAGCGCGGAATCCTTCTCGACGCCTTCGTTCAGCTTCGCGGTGTACGCCGCGTGATGCTTGTCGTGATGAAACTTCATCGTTTCCTGGTCGATCACCGGCTCGAGCGCGTCATAGGCATACGGCAGCGGTGGGAGTTCGAAAGCCATGGGGGTTCTCCTTTATGGGGTCGGACGCTCAACGCCCGCAGGCTCCAAATGCTCCCGGCGAAGTCGTTACGCAAGCGTACCCCGCGTCTTCGCGAGCGGGATCAGGCGGCGGTCTTGCCGTATTCCTGCCGCGTGACGGGATGGCTCGACGAGAGACCGCCATCGACCGCGATGGCCTGACCGTTGACGTAGCTCGCGTCGTCGGAGGCCAGGAACAGCGCGACCTTGGCGAGCTCCTCGGGCTGCGCGCCACGGTGGAGCGGGTTGAGGCGGCCGACGCGGTCCATCTTGTTCGCCTCGCGCGCGTAGTCGAACACGGGCTTGGTCATGCCGGTTTCCGTCAGGCCGGGGCAGATCGCGTTGACGCGGACGTTCGAGCCGGTGAGTTGTTGCGCCGAGACGGCGGCTAGGTTGATGACGCCGGCCTTCGACGCGGAATAGGCGGGCGAGCCGGCGCCCGAGCGGATCCCGGCGACGCTGGCGGTGAGGACGATCGCGCCCTTCCCTCGCTCGGCGATGCGCGGCGCGGCGTATTTGATCGCGAGGAACGGACCGATCAGGTTGACGCGCAGCACTTCGGTGATGAGCGCGACGTCGGTGTCGAACAGGTTCGCCATGCCGCCCGAAATACCCGCATTGGCGAAGATCACGTCGAGCCCGCCGAAGCTGTCGCAGGCGAGCGCGATCGTGCGGATCACGTCCTCTTCGAGCCCGGCGTCGATGCGGATCGCCTTTGCCGTGCCGCCGGCCTGCGTGATCAGGTGCGCGGTTTCGTCCGCACCCTCGGTCTTGTCGGCGACGACGACCCTGCCCCCTTCGTGCGCGAACAGGAGTGCGGCGGCGCGGCCTATGCCGGAGCCTGCGCCGGTGACGATGATGGATTTGTCCGTGAAGCGCATCGCATGGTCCTTCGGTTAGATCGTGACGCCGCCGTCGATGACCATCGTCTGGCCGGTCATGAAATTGCTTGCCGACGACGCCAGGAAGACGACCGCGCCAGCGATCTCCTCGGGCTCGCCGATCCGGCGGAGCGGCACGCTGGTGTTCGCCGCCTCGATCCGTTGCGGATCCTCCCACAAGGCGCGCGCGAAGTCGGTCTTGATCAGACCGGGCGCGATGCAGTTCACGCGGACGTTGGACGGGCCGAACTCGACGGCGAGGTTGCGGGCGAGCTGCATGTCGGCGGCCTTGCTGATGCAATAGGCACCGATCACCGGCGAGCCGCGCAGGCCGCCGATCGACGAGATGATAATTATGCTGCCACTGCGGCGCTCCAGCATCTCGGGCGCGACCATCTGGATCAGCCAGTGGTTGGAGACGATGTTGTTGTCGAGGATCTTCCGGAACTGGTCGTCGGCGATGCCGGCTTGTGGGCCGTAATAGGGGTTCGAGGCGGCGTTGCAGACGAGGATGTCGATGCGGCCGAACTTGGCGCGGGTCTCGTCGACGAGGTTCTGGAGGCCAGCCTTGTCGGAGATGTTGGCAGCGATGGCGATCGCGGTGCCGTCGCCATGCCTGGCGTTGAGTTCCGCCGCGACGGTGTCGCAGGCGTCCTGCTTGCGGCTTGAGATCACGATCTTCGCGCCGTGCTCGGCCAACTCTCGTGCGGAAGCGAGGCCGATGCCCCGCGACGATCCCGTGACGATGGCGACCATGCCGGTCAGGTCGAACTGCGACATTCTTGCTTCTCCCCTCCCGCATGCGGGAGGGGTCGGGGGTGGGCCCCCGGCCAGCCACAAACGGTATCGGTTATGGTGAGCGCGAGCCCACCCCTAGCCCCTCCCGCATGCGGGAGGGGGATGAATTAAGCCCCCGCCTTCACCGCAAACCCCCACGCCGCGTCCGCCAACCCGTGGATCTTGGCCACCGTCTTCTCCGCCTGAGCACTCGACGCAGTGCCGTCGATGATGCGCTTCTTGATGCCCTGGACGATGCCGGTCAGGCGGAAGAGGTTGTAGGCGAAATACCAGTTCAAATCAGGCACGCCATCGCGGCCGGTGGCAGCGCAATAGCGCTCCACGACGTGCTCGATCGTTGGAATGCCCGTCTCGGGACCGGTCATACCGAGTACGCCCGAGCGCCCCTCGGGTTCGGTCACCCAGCTCATCAGCAGATATGAGAAGTCCGCCAGCGGATCGCCCAGCGTCGACAACTCCCAGTCGAGCACCGCGATGACCTTCGGCTCCGACGGCGCGAAGATCATGTTGTCGATCCGGTAGTCGCCGTGGACGATCGAGGTGCGCGTCTGCTCGGGGAGTGTACGCGGCAACCATTCGATCAGCCGCTCGACCGACTCCATATGCTCGGTTTCGGCCGCGCGGTATTGCTTGGTCCAGCGGCCGACCTGGCGCTCGAAATAATTGCCGGGCTTGCCGTACTCGCCGAGCCCCGCCGCTGCGTAATCGGTGTTGTGGAGCGCGGCGAGCGTGTCGACCATCGCCTCGTAATGCGCGGTGCGCTCGGACGGAGTCGCACCCGGCATCGAGCCGTCCCAGATCGTCCGGCCCTCGACCATCTCCATGACGTAGAAGGCCGAACCGATGACCGCCGCGTCCTCGCAAAGACCATAGGGCCGAGGCACCGGGAAGCCGGTCGGATGGAGCCCGGCGATCACGCGATATTCGCGGTCAACCGCGTGCGCGCTCGGCAGGATGGGGCCGAACGGTTTCCGGCGCAGAACATAGGCGCGGGTTGGCGTGTCGAGGCGGTAGGTCGGGTTGGACTGGCCGCCGGCGAACTTGGCGTAAGTCAGCGGGCCAGCGTAATCGGGCACATTGGCAGCCATCCACGCGCCGAGCTTGTCGAGGTCGAGCTTGTCACGCTCGCCGACGGCGATCGTGCCGACCATGCTGGTCGAAGCGTCACTCACGAGAAGGTGATCACGCTGCGGGTCGTGTCGCCGCGGCGGAGTTCGTCGAACGCGTCGTTGATGCGCTCCAGCGGCATCCGGTCGGCGATGATGGTGTCGAGATCAAGCAGCCCGCGCATGTAGAAATCGACCAACCGCGGGATGTCGATCGGGAAGCGGTTCGAGCCCATGAAGCCGCCCTGCAGGCGCTTGCCCGACAGCAGGTCCATCGCCGACAGCCCAACCTTCTCGCCGAGCGGCATCATGCCGAGGATCGTGGCGGTGCCCCCGCGACGCAGGACCTTGACCGCGGTGGCCGCGGATTGCGCGCGGCCGACCGCTTCGATCGCGTGGTGCACGCCGCCCTTCGTGATCGCGACGACCTCGTCCGCTGCGGTGTCGGACAACGCATCGATGCTGTGCGTCGCGCCGAGCTTCTCCGCCATCGCGCGCTTTTCAGGCACCGGATCGAGCGCAATGATCTTCCCCGCGCCCGCGATCTTGGCCGCGTTCACGGCCGCGAGCCCGATGCCGCCGCAGCCGACCACGCATACCGTCTCGCCCGGAGTCACGTCGGTAGTGTTGAACACCGCCCCTGCCCCCGTCGTGATCGCGCAGCCGAGCAGCGCCGCACGGTCCATCGGCATGTCGCGGTCGATCGCGACGCACGCGTGTTCGTGGACCAGCATCATCTCGGCATAGGCGCTGAGGTTGAGCATCTGCGCGATCGGTCGGTCGCCGAGCATGAGGCGGGGGGCCGCACCCTTGGGACGGCGAACGCTGGCGTCGATGCACAGCGACATCCGGCCGGTGACGCAGAACTCGCACTGGCCACAGAATGCCGACAGGCACGTGACGACATGGTCACCAACCTTCACGCCGCGCACTTCATCGCCGACCGCCTCGACTATCCCGCAAGCCTCATGCCCTGGAATCGTCGGCATCGCGTGTGGATAGGCGCCGTCGACGAAATGCAGGTCGGACCGGCACACGCCGACCGCGACCGTACGGATCAGCACTTCGTGCGCGGTCGGCTTCGAGATGGTGACATCCTCGATGCTGAGCGGGGTGTTGGCTTCGAAAAGGACTGCGGCTTTCATGGGTAGGTACGCTCCGAAACGAGACCGTCATCCTGACGAAAGTCAGGACCCAAAGCCAAGAGCGCTGCCCTTGTGGCTCTGGGTCCTGGGCCGAGCCCAGGATGACGAAGAAAGAAGGACGAACGGGGGTTTACCGGCTCACCCCGACATCCCCACTTGACACGCCACTCTTGCGGAAGTCCCCGTACTTCCCGAACTCGTTGCGCGCGATCGAGCGGTTGTGGACTTCATCCGGGCCATCCGCGAACCGCAGCGTCCGCATCGCCGCCCAGTCGTGCGCCAACCGGAAATCGCCCGAGACACCGCCGCCCCCATGCGCCTGGATCGCGTCGTCGAGGATGCGGAGCGCCATGTTGGGTGCCGCGACCTTGATCATCGAGATCTCGATCTGCGCGGACTTGTTGCCCGCCTTGTCCATCATGTCGGCGGCCTTGAGGCAGAGCAGCCGCGTCATCTCGATGTCGATGCGCGCGGTCGCAATGCGCTCTTCCCACACCGAGAAGTCCGCGATCCTCTTGCCGAACGCGACGCGTTCGAGCAGCCGCCGCGCCATCGCTTCGATCGCGGTCTCGGCCACGCCAATGGTGCGCATGCAGTGATGGATACGCCCCGGTCCAAGCCGCCCCTGCGCGATCTCGAACCCGCGCCCCTCGCCGAGCAGCACGTTCTCGACCGGCACGCGGACGTTCTCCAGCACGACTTCGCCATGCCCATGCGGCGCGTGGTCATAGCCATAGACGGAGAGCATGCGCTTGATCGTCACGCCGGGCGTATCCATCGGCACGAGGATCTGGCTCTGCTGCTGGTGCCGCGATCCCTCGAACGACGTCTTGCCCATCACGATCGCGATCTTGCAACGCGGATCGCCGACGCCGCTCGACCACCACTTAGTCCCGTTGATGACGTAGTGATCGCCGTCGCGCACCATCGACGTCTCGATGTTGGTCGCATCCGACGACGCCACCGCAGGCTCGGTCATCAGGAACGCCGAGCGGATCTCGCCGCGCATCAGCGGGCCGAGATAGGCCTCCTTCTGGTCGCGCGTGCCATAGCGGTGGAACACCTCCATGTTGCCGGTATCGGGCGCCGAACAGTTGAAGCACTCGCTCGCCCAGCCGACCTTGCCCATCTCTTCCGCGCATAACGCATATTCGAGATTGGTGAGCTGCGTGCCCTCGAACACGAACGAATCGTCGACGTGGGTCTGGCCCGAATGTGGCGGCATGAAGAAATTCCAGAGCCCGGCGGCCTTGGCCTTCTCCTTCATCTCCTCGATCACCGGAATCACCTTCCAGCGCTCGCCCTCATGCGCCTGCTGGTCGTAATCGGCCTGACGCGGGCGGATATTCTGGTCGATGAAATCCCGGACCCGATCCCGGAAATACGTCTCTCGTTCGCTCAGCGTGAAATCCATGCGGGCTCTCCGTTCGTCGTCGCTTTGAAGGCGGGGTAGACCATACCGCACATTCGGTAAAGCGTGTGGAGCGGTCCGGAAAGCATGTTTTCAACTCCGCCCTGAAACCGCCTAAAAAGCACTGTATCTTCAAATCGAAGCTGTTAGGGTGTTTCGATGAAGGTTCCGGCAGAGGCCAGCGACGAGAGCGAACAGGGGACCAAGCGCTTCCGTGCGAAGCGTGATGCGATCCTCGCCGCGGCGGCAGAAGCGATCAACGAGCAGAGTGCCAAGGGCATGACGTTCGCGGACGTGGCGCGTCGCGTCGGGCTCAATACCACGAGCGTTACCTATTATTTCAAGCGCAAGGAAGACCTTGCAGCAGCGGCGTTCGAGAACACCCTCGAATCGCTGATCGCGATGCTCGACGTCGCGGCGGAAGAAGCGACGCCGGAGGAACGCGTTCGGCGCTATCTCGCGCTCAACATGGACCGGCTCGGGCGGATCCAGCGCGGCGAGGAGAAGGCGTTCGCGGTCCTCTCCGATCTGCGCGCCACCGAGGAGCCGATGCGCGGGCGACTGATGGCGGGCTGGCGCGAGGTATTCCGTCGCACGCGGCTGCTATGGGGTCCGACCGCGTCGCGTGCGCAAACCGATCTCAACGGCGCGCGCGCGCATGTGCTGCTGGAAAACACGTTCTGGCTGCCGATCTGGCTGACGCGGTACGAGCCCGACCAGTACGGCCGTGTCGAGGAACGCCTGATGGACGTGTTCGCACACGGCATCGCGGGCAAGGACGCCAAATGGTCCCCCGCCCTGCTTGATCTCAGCCATGACGAAGCGGAGCCGGGCCGCGAGGCGTTCTTGCTCGCCGCGACGCGTTTGATCAATGAACTCGGCTATCGCGGCGCTTCGGTGCAGAAGATCGCTTCCGAGCTGAACGTCACCAAGGGCAGTTTCTACCACCATCTCGATGCGAAGGACGACCTAGTCATCGCGTGCTACCGCCGTAGCTTCGACACGATCGCCGATGCGCAGAGCCGCGGCGAGGCCGAGGGCGGCAGTTACTGGCACAAGCTGTCGAGCACCGTTGCGACCTTGCTCGACGTGCAGTTCGCCGAACGCGGGCCGTTGCTGCGTACCACCGCGCTGAGCGGATTGCCGGTCGGCGTACGCAACGCGATGGTCGATCGCTCGAACGGCATCGCGCGACGCTATGCGGGCATGATGATGGACGGCATCGGCGAAGGCTCGATCCGCGCGGTGGATGCGCTGATCGCGGCACAGGCGTTGATGGCGCTCCAGAACGCAGCGTTCGACATGCGCAAATGGGCGTCGACGATGCCGCGCGAGCGGGCAATCGCGATGTACGCCTCGACGTTGATGTTCGGCCTGTTCGACGATCGGATGGCGAAGGCCTGATCCGCCGTCACAAGCCGAACGACAATCGCACTCGTAACGGTTTGGTTACGCGGCGTTAACGCCGAGCGGCCGATCCCGACACCTCCACGGAGGGCGTCATGCACACGATCACGACCGATCTCGAGACTGGCATCATCGAGGTCGAGGCATCGGGCTTTTGGACCGTCCCGCATGTCGAGGGCTTTCTTCGCGATCTGGAGCGCGAAGCCCGACGCGTGCTGGCAACGGGCAAGCGTCATATGCTGTTGGGCAATTTCTCGCAGTCCGCGATCCAGCCCCAGGAGGTGGTCGCGATGCTCCAGCGCGTCGCTTTGACTATCCCCCTGAAGTCCCGCAAAGTCGCACAACGGCAAGCTCGCGCGGTTGCAGGTGAAGCGGATCGTCGCGGTGCGCGACGACATGGCGGTGTTCGATGACCGGAAAAGTGCGATGGCGTGGTTATTGGGCGATGCGCCAGCCTACGGTGACGCCGCCGCCGCTTCGCCAGCCTGACGAAGAGGCGACTACCTCGCAGCATCCTCCGCTCGCTTGAGCAGAACCCCTGCGCGCCAATAGTGGAACAGTGCCCAGGGGGTCATCAGCACGATGATGATCAGCGCGTAGCGCAGCGAATCCTCGCCGAACCCGGGCTTGAGCAGATCGCTGAGCCACCCGACCAGCGTCGGCCCGAGCCCCAGCCCGACCAGGTTGATGACGAGCAGCGTGATCGCCGCCCACATCGCGCGGATTTGCAACGGGGCAAGGTGCTGGATCAGTGCGAAGCTCGGCCCGAGATACGAGTTCGCGAAGATCAACGACACGAAATAGCTGCCGATCGCGACTACCGGCGAATCGATCAGGTAGAATGCGAGCGCGAACGGGAGCGACAGGCCCTTCATCACGAGGACGACCCAAGCCTGGACGTGGAGCCCGTGACGCTTGGCGAGCACGTCGGCTATCTTGCCGCCTGCGAGCGCAGAGATCGCGCCGAACAACGCACCCGGCAACGCGATGTAGCGTGAGATATCAAGCATCGAGATGCCAAGTGATCGCTGGATATAGCTCGGTCCCCAGCCGGTCAGCGCGTAGCCGATCATCGAGGTCAACGTCACGCCGACCACCAGATGCCGCGCCGGTGCACTCGCCCACATCGACGCAAACCCCTGCGCGACGCTCGGCATCGGCTTCGCCACTGCGCGCGCCGCATCGGACAGGCCGCGGCGGGGCTCGACCATGAACAGGCGGACCAGCAGGGCGAGCACGATCCCCGGCAGACCGACGGTCATCATCGCGATCCGCCAGCCATAGCTATGCGCGACGACTCCGCCGATCAGCGTCCCGAACCCTGCACCGAGCACCACGCCGAGCGAATACACGGCCATCGCGCTCGCGCGCTTCTCGGGCGGGTAGAGATCGGCGATGATCGAATGGCTTGGCGGGCTCGACCCCGCCTCGCCGATGCCGACGCCGATCCGGAACAGCATCAGCTGCGTGAAGTTCTGTGCGAGCCCGCACAGCGCGGTCATCGCGCTCCAGATCGTCAGGCTGGCGGCAATGATGTTGCGACGGCTGGTCCGATCGGCCAGCCGTGCGACCGGAATGCCCAACGTCGCATAGAAGATCGCGAACACGAGTCCGGACAGCAGCCCGAGCTGCGTATCGGTCAGCAGCAGGTCCGCCTTGATCCGCTCGAGCAGGATCGCGAGAATCTGGCGGTCCATGTAGCTGAAGAAATAGGTGAAGGTGAGCAGCGCGAGCGTCAGGCCCCGTCGCTTCATCGCCAATGCGTCGGCGATCTCGGGATGGGACTGATACGCTGCGGCCATCGGCAATACCTCGAAGTCGAAACAGGCCTTACGCTAGGGCAATTGAGGCGTACCAGACAAGCTAAAGCTGCATTCCTGGCCGACCTGCGACGAGCGAACGGTATGTGGATGACGAGGGACATTACCGCTGCGACGCAATGTCTTATGGGTTTGAAGGCGTTACCGGTGTTTCGTGAGAAGGACGGCGGAAGATGCGTCCTCGTTTGGGTCGCTCTTCCGCCTTATCCCCTCTCCAACGTCGTGGCCGGCTCGTCTCCGCGTCATCAGTGGAGCGGAGCGTCCGGGCAATCTGAATACTGGGTATGCGGCTCCCCTCGCATAGATTCGCGACGTTGCAAAGCGTATTTTCCTTATCGCTCCCGCCAGGGATGGAATCCCTCGTGGCGTCCAGCTTGCCCGCCACGGCCCCTGCCTCGCCTCCCACGCAACACAATCGCTGGAGCATTCCGAAGACTGACTTATTTAATCGGCCCCCGCCAAACGCGGCGAGATCCCACTGCTTCTAAAAGAAGCCCGGTCCGACCTCACGATCAGGGCGAGTGCGGCTTGGCCGGCGGCGATCGCCGCGTACGAGAGGGCAAGGCAATCGACGACAGCATCAAGCCCAGCACCGACGAAGCGAAGAATCCGCTGCTCGGGCAGACGGCGGTGAAGGCCGGACGTTAGTCGCTGATCGTCCACCCCAGCCGCGGATCGCCACCGCGAACGGGTTGGGCGGCAGCCAATCTTTGGGCGAAACTGCCATCGGCTACGTAGGCTGGTGGAGCGGCCATCGCGGCCGGTGGACTATAGGCCACGGTCGCGTAGGATGGCGACACTAGGGCCGGACCTCGCGCGAACGACGCGGCAGCGGGCGGGATCAGCGGTGCGTACCGGGCCATCCGTATCGCTGGACGCGCGATCCGGGTCGCCTCACCGGTGAACGCGGTGAACTGGCGCCCTTCCTCGAACACGGCGTTGTGCCCGGTGACGAACGCCCCCGCGACGACACCGCCGACGATGATCGTCCCGATCGTCTCGCCGGTCCGGCCATCTCCGGCGGCGTGATAGCGACCAACGACGGGTACGCTACGACCGCCGACTTCGACCGAGCGCAGTTCGATATCGAGCTTGCCGGATTTGCCGAACGCGCCCTTGCCGGTCCTGAAGGTGACCGCGCCGACGCCGGGAGCCCCGCGCGGGATCAACACCGCGCCATCGACGATCACGTCCCGCGCGACCGATACAGCGACGGTTTGCCCGACGCGTGCGCGATCCGACGCGATCTCCTCGTCCAGGCGCAATACCATCTCGGTATGCGCCGGCACGACGATCGCCGCATCCGTCGGCGCTTCCTGAGCGGATATGGCGGTGGGTAGCGTGCACAATGCCGCAACGACGATCAGCTTGTGCACTCGGTTTCTCCCCTGCGGGCACGGTCTGTCCCGCGCCGGAGATAGCCGAGGAAGGACTTCTATCGTGTGAAACGAGTTGGTTAACTGCGCCGGTTACGCTTGGGCACTCGGTCGGGCGGAGGCACGAGCGTGCCATGCCCTTAAATGTTCGAGATCGTCGGGCATCGCGACGCCGACGAACTTGGCGAAGTCGATCGTCGTGAGCAGGACGATATCGGCAATCGTGTAGCGCTCGCCATCAAGCCAGTCGCGACCGGCAAGCGCGCGATCGAACTCCGCCATCGCGGCGAGCACGCGTGGGCGCTGGCTTTCGCCGAACTCGGTATATTGCGGCTGGACGATCCGTGCGGTCCAGGGATGCGTATGCAGCCAGACCATCGACAACGGCGTCATCAGCCGCAGTTCGATCCGCCGTGTCCACATGTCGATCTCCGCAATGTTGTGCGCGCCGTGGCCGAACATTGGCGGGTCGGGATGGAGAATCTCGAAGTAGCGACAGATCGCGACGCTCTCGGTCAGCACGCGGCCGTCGTCGAACGTCAGCGCAGGCGTCTGGCCGAGCGGATTGACCGCCAGGAACGGCTCGGCCTTGTGCTCGGCCTTGGGGATCGAGATCTGCGCCATCGGTACGCGGACATGCTTTTCGGCGAGGAAGATGCGGACGCGGCGCGGGTTGGGCGCGGGCAGTGCGCTATCGTAGAACAGCAACGGCGTCTCCTGACATCGGTTTTCGAATATACCGTATGGCATTGCCAGGCGCGTTCGCCTAGCGATGCGTCGCATGACGACCGCTGCAGACATGCTCGCCACGGGCTTTGCCACCCTCCCCGATCTGATCCGCGCGCATGCGTTGGAACGGGGGGATCGGGTCGCCGTTGCCGATGCGCAGGGCAGCATCGACTATCGGACGCTCGACGGGATGATGGACCGGGTCGCGGCGGCGTTGCAGCGCCATGGGGTTGCGCCGGGGACGGCGGTGGCGATCGTTGCCGCGCCGACGACGGAGTATGCGGCGGTATTCCTTGGTGCGGTACGCGCGGGGTGTGTCGCGACGCCGATCGCACCGTCCGCTACGCCGGCTGCGATTGCGGCGATGATTGCGGATAGCGGCGCGCCGGTGGTGTTTCTCGATGCGGAGAATGCTCGGGCTTTGGAAGGGCAAACGCTTACAGCCCTGCCTGTCATGTTCCCCCGCGAAGGCGGGGGTCCAGACTGGGCCCCCGCCTTCGCGGGGGAACAAGCTTTCTACCGTCTTGAGGACTGGCTCGCGCCCGATGATGCAAAGCCAACCCCCGTCGAGATAGCTCCCCAAGACCCGTTCAACATCATCTACTCGTCCGGCACGACCGGCACGCCAAAGGGCATCGTCCAGAGCCACGCGATGCGCTGGGCGCATATCGCGCGCAACACTGCCGCAGGGTTCGACACCGCCGTCACAATGATCGCGACACCACTCTATTCGAACACCACGCTGGTCAGCTTCCTGCCGACGCTCGGCTGGGGCGGTACCGTCGTCCTGATGGGCAAGTTCGATGCGCGCGCCTATCTCGAACTCGCGCAGCGATACCGCGCGACGCACACGATGCTGGTCCCGGTGCAGTATCAGCGGATCATGGCACTCCCCGACTTCGATGACTTCGACCTGTCGACGTTCCGCTTCAAGACCAGCACCAGCGCGCCGTTCTCCGCGGCGTTGAAGGCCGATGTCGTCGCGCGCTGGCCGGGCGTGCTTGTCGAATTCTACGGCATGACCGAAGGCGGCGCGAGTTGCGCGCTGAATGCGACGGCGAACCCGACCAAGCTCCACACCGTCGGCCAGCCGATGCCGGGGCACGAAATCCGCCTGATCGACGATGACGGCGTCGAGGTCACGCCCGGCGAGATGGGTGAGGTCGTCGGCCGCAGCCCGGCGATGATGAACGGCTATCACGGCCGATCGGAGGCGACACGCGACGCCGAATGGCATGACGGAGACGGCAACCGCTACATCCGCCACGGCGACGTCGGGCGGTTCGACGAGGACGGTTTCCTGACGCTGATGGACCGGAAGAAGGACCTGATCATCTCGGGCGGCTTTAACATCTATCCGTCCGACCTGGAGACGGTGCTGGCGCAGCACCCGGCGGTGGCGGACTGCGCGGTGATCGGCGTTCCTTCGGAGGCGTGGGGCGAAACGCCTGTGGGATTCTACGTCCCCCGTGTCGATGCGGCCGAAGATACCCCCGCGATCCTCGCTTGGGTGAACGGCCAACTTGGCAAGACGCAACGCCTCTCCGCGCTCCATGTCACCGACGAGCTACCCCGCAGCGCGATCGGCAAGGTTCTCAAGCGCGAACTCCGCGAGCGGTTGGGAGCTGCCGCCGCATGACCAGTTTGAAGCAGGCGATCGACGCGCTGGAACCGATCGACGGTGGCTGGCGCGGGACAGTGCCCGAGAACTGGCTCCAGGGCCGTACCGCGTATGGCGGCTTCTCCGCCGCACTCGCGCTGCATGCCGCGCAGAAGTCGGACGTCGACCTGCCGCCGCTCCGGTCCGCGCAGGTATCCTTCATCGGGCCCCTCTCCGGCGAAATCGTGATCCGCGCGAGCCGGTTGCGGCGCGGGCGCAACGCCGCGTTCGTGCAGGCGGATGTCGAGAGCGCGGCCGGACTGGGCTTGCGCGCGACGTTCGTGTTCATGGGGGCGGTCGCCTCGCGCGTCGATCACCAGGCCGGCAGCGCGCCGGATTTCCCGATGCCCGGGCCAGAGACGCAGACGTTCCGTGGCCACAGTGCGGTGGCATTCTCGCGGAACTTCGACTTGCTCGATCGGCGGGATGACGGCGTCGGGCCGGCGGAGTGGCTGCGGTGGGTGCGGCTGGCCGAGCGTGACGGGCTCGATCCGATGGTCGAGCTTATCGCGGTCGCGGACTGCCTACCGCCGTCGGCGCTGAAACTGCTGGGCGGCCCTGCCCCGCTCAGTTCGATGACGTGGCTGCTCAACATCCTCGGTCCGCAGCCGGTGACGCGCGATGGCTGGTGGCTGCTCCGCGCGACCACCGATTACGTACGCGAGGGTAGTTCGAGCCAGCAGATGGCGATCTGGAACGCGGACGGCACGCCGGTCGCCGAACAGATGCAGAGCGTCGCGATCTTCGCCTAGTCCGACTAGCACGCGCCTGACATATCTTGCGACACATTGGTGGAGGGGCGGCAAAACCCTGCGACAACCGGGGTTTAGATCGATGGTCATTCGATGGGAATTCGTCCCACTCCGCCGGAGACCGACATGCGCAAGACCGTCCTCACCCTGATGCTCGCCGCCAGCGCGGTTACGTCCACAGCTAGCACCGCGCAGACACCTACTACGCCACCTGCGCCAATGCGCCAGGATGCGAACCGCGTTTCCACGCGCGCGGAGGCGATCGCGCAAGCCGATGCCCGCTTCGCACAGATGGATACCGATCATGAGGGCCGGATCACCGCCGGCGAGATGCGCGCCTATCGCGAAGCGCTACACGACCGGATGGTCGCCAGCGGTCGCGACGTCCCCGTGCCGCCGCCGGGCGGCCGGAAGCATGACGGCGTGGGTCGGCGGATGGATCCGAACGGTGACGGCAGCGTGACGCGCGAGGAGTTCGAGGCACGCGCGCTGAAGCGGTTCGATCGGATGGATGCCAACCACGACGGCACGATCGACGCGACCGAGCGCGCCAACGCCGCCGAGATGCGCCATGTCGATCGGCGCGAACGCCGTGAGGGCGTGACCCCGCCCGCATCTGCACCTGCTCAATAATTCGGAAGAGGGGAAGCATCGGGCGTCGGTGCTTCCCCTGGACAGCCGCCATGCTAGACACTGCCCCGATGGGAGATATGCCGCACCTGTTGCTCGTCGACGACGAGCGCTCGATCCGCGAGCCGCTGGCCGTTTATCTCACCAAGCAGGGGTTTCGCATCACGCAGGCGGGCGATGCGGAGGCGGCGCGGACGCGGCTGACGGCATATGCGATCGATCTCGTCATCCTCGACATCATGATGCCGGGCGAGGACGGCTTATCACTGTGCCGGCATATCGCCGCGACCAGCGACGTGCCGGTGATCTTGCTGACCGCTCGCGCGGAGGAGACGGACCGGATCGTCGGGCTCGAGATGGGCGCGGACGATTATGTCGTGAAGCCGTTCTCGCCGCGCGAACTGGCGACGCGTGTGAAGGTGGTGCTGCGGCGCGCGACCGCGGGCGGATCGCGCCAGCATGCGCCGGAGAGCAGTTCCTACGGGTTCGCCGGCTGGGTCCTGAAATCGGGTGAGCGCGCTCTAATCGATCGCGAGGGCGTCTCGGTGCCGCTGTCGACCGGCGAGTACAACCTGCTGCTCGCGCTGGTGACGCGCCCGCGCCAGGTGCTCACGCGTGACCAGTTGCTCGACCTGACCCAGGGGCGCGAGGCCGCTGCGTTCGACCGTGCGATCGACAACCAGATCAGCCGGTTGCGTCGGAAGATCGAGGCGGATGCAAAGACGCCCGAGCTGATCAAGACGGTCTGGGGTGGCGGCTATACGCTGGCGGCCGAAGTCACGCGCCTGTGATCCGGTCCGTATGACGCGGTTCAAGCCCTGGCCGCGCAGCCTCGCCGGCCAGATGGCATTGCTGATCGCGCTCGCGCTGTTGGTGGCGCAAGTCATCAACTTCGGCATGATCCTGCACGATCGGTCCGAGTTCCGCCTTGCCCAGGCAACGCGGCCGGTCGCGACGCGGATCGCCGACGCGTTGGACCGCGAGGCACATGGCGGCCGCGCGCTGAGCCCCGACCGCGGCCGCGTACGCCGCTTGCCCGCCAATCCGATCTCACCCGCGATGTTCGAGCGCCATCCCGAAGTCGCCACCGAACTGCGCCGGCAATTCGCCGATCTTGGACTGATTGTCGGGCGGATCGATACCGGCCTTCGCCCCGCCACCGACGAGACGAGCGATGCGCACCGCCGCGACGGGCTGCGACGTGGCGATCGGCAAGGCGCGACGCTACTGATCGCGATCGAGCAGCCCGGACGCGGATGGCTGGCGATCACCGCGCCTTGGCCGCAGCCCGGCTGGCGGTTGTTGCTCGCGGTGCTGACGCAGACCGCGATCCTGTACATCATCGTGTTGCTGCCCGTGTTGTGGATCGTCCGACGGATTTCGCGCCCGCTCCAGGATTTGCGGCGCGCGGCGGAGAGTTTTCGGCCGGGCGATCTGGGCGCACCGATGCCGCCGCATGGGCCCGATGATGTCGTCGCGTTGATCGCGGCGTTCAACGCGTTGCGATTGCGCGTTACGGGGATGCTCGACGAGAAGGACCGGATGCTCGGCGCGATTGGCCACGACCTGCGTACGCCGCTGGCGGCGCTAAGAGTGCGCATCGAGTCGGTCGAGGACGATGTCGATCGGGCGCGGATGATCGATACGGTGGCGGAGATGAACCGGACGCTGGACGACATTCTCTCGCTGGCGCGGCTCGGGCGACCGAGCGAGCCTCTGACCGACGTCGATCTTGCTGCGCTGGTCGATGCGGTGGTCGAGGATTTTCGCGATATCGGTAGCGACGTCAGCTTCGTCGAGACGGAGCGGCTGCGGATGCATCTGCGCCCCTCGCTGATCCGCCGAGCGGTGCGCAATTTGATCGAGAATGCGATCAAATACGGCGTGTCGGCGGAGGTACGTGTCGAGGCGGGGGCGAAGACCGTGGCAATCGTCGTAGCGGATCAGGGGCCCGGTATCCCGGAGGATCGGATGGGCGACGTGTTCGACGCGTTTACCCGGCTAGAGAGCTCGCGGAACCGGGAGACGGGAGGGATCGGCCTGGGGCTGGCGCTGGCCCGCGCAATCGTGCGGGAAGCTGGTGGCGAGATTCGACTGGTGAATCGAGTGGGCGGCGGTCTCGACGCGATCATCGAGCTGCCGCGCTAGTTCCTTCTCCCTCTTCCCTCCGGGGAGAGGGTCGGGGTGAGGGGAAGCCAAGCAGGACACCACCTGGAACAGCCCCTCACTCCAGCCCTCTCCCCGCCGGGGAGAGGGAGCAGAGGCTCAATCCTCGACGATCTGACTGTTCGTCCGCGTGTCCTTCATGCGCAGATAAACCACCAGCGACACCGCGATCATCGCCGTCACGTACCAGTAGAAGCCGCGTTCGAAGCCGGCGCCCTTGAACTTCAACGCGACGAATTCCGCGGTCCCTCCGAACAGCGTGTTGGCCAGCGCATAGGGCAGAGCGACGCCCAGCGCTCGGATATGCGCCGGGAACAGTTCCGCCTTCACGACCGCGTTGATCGACGTGTAGCCCGTCACGATCACCAGCGCCGCCATCACCAGCAACCCGGCATAGATCGGGTTGGTCGCGGTCTCCAGCGCGGTGAAGATCGGATAGGTGAACAGCACCCCGGCAATACCGAACCCGACCATCAGCGGTTTCCGCCCGATCTTGTCCGAAAGCCCGCCCGCGATCGGCTGCAACAGCATGAACACGAACAGCGTCGCGGCGTTGATCTGGCTCGCCACCTCGCGGCTGAACCCGCTGGTGTTGACCAGGAACTTCTGCATGTAGATCGAGTAGGCGTAGAAGGCGAGCGTACCGCCAGCGGTCAGCAGCATCACCGTGATCGTCTCACGCGGATGCTTGGTGATCAACTGGATGAAGCCCGACTTGGGCTTGCCGTCGCCCGCATCGGCCTTGGCATTCTCGAAGCTCTGCGTCTCGGCAAGGCCATGGCGAATATAGAACACGACCACGGCCAACACCGCGCCGATCGCGAACGGAATGCGCCAGCCCCAGGAATCGAGCGCCGCCTCGCTCATCGTCGACTGCAGCACGAGCAGCACGCAGATCGCGAGCAGCTGGCCCGAGATCAGCGTGACGTACTGGAACGACGAGAAGAAGCCGCGGCGGTTCTTGCCCGCCATCTCGGTGAGATACGTCGCCGACGCGCCATATTCGCCGCCGACCGACAGACCCTGCATCAGCCGCGCGATCACCAGCATCGTCGGCGCGAACACGCCGATCGTCTCATACCCCGGCGTACACGCGATGATCAGCGAACCGGCACACATCAGCGTGACCGACACCGTAAGCCCCGCCTTGCGACCATGGCGATCGGCATAGATGCCCATGATCCACGCGCCGATCGGCCGCATCAGGAAGCCGACCGCGAAGACCGCCGCCGTGCTCAGCAACTGCGCGGTGCGATCGGTCGACGGGAAGAAATGCGGCGCGAAATACAGCGTGAAGGCGGAATAGACGTACCAGTCGAACCACTCGACCAGATTGCCCGTCGATCCACCGATGATCGCCTTGAGGCGCGTTTTCTGATCGGGTGCCATTACTTCGTCCCCTGCGGCGCTTGCGTCGGAAAGCCGCGCTTCTTGAGCAGCGCGTTCACGTCGGGATCACGCCCCCGGAACGCGCGATACGCCTCGGCGCGATCGGTCTCGTTGCCGGTCGACAACAGGATCTTGGCGAACTTGTCTGCGGTCGGCTTGTCCCACGGACTGCCCGCCTCCTCGAACGCCGCGAAGGTGTCGGCGTCCATCGTCTCGGACCAGAGGTAGCTGTAATACCCCGCCGAATAGCTGTCCGATGCGAACAAATGCTGGAACTGCGGCACGCGGTGACGCATCACCAGCTGCTTCGGCATGCCGATCTCGGCGAGCGTCGCGGCCTCGAACTTGTCGGGATCGATGACGCCGTCGGGGACGGTGTGGATCTTCATGTCGACGATCGCCGACGACAGGTATTCCGCGGTCTTGAAGCCCTCGCTGAACTTGCTCGACTGCTCGATCTTGTCGAGCAACGCCTGCGGCATCGCCGCCTTGGTCTGGTAATGCCGCGCATATTTGTCGAGCACGTCGCGGGTCAGCAGCCAATGCTCGTTCACCTGGCTCGGATATTCCACGAAGTCGCGCGGCGTGCCCGCGAGCCCCGGATAATAGACGTTCTGGAGCATCGCGTGGATCGCATGGCCGAACTCGTGGAACAGCGTCTGTGCATCGTCGAGGCTGATGAGGATCGGCTCGCCCGGCAAGCCCTTGGCGAAATTGTTGTTGTTCGACGACAGCACGAGCTGCGCCGGCGCGAGGCCTCGCTGCCCACGATACGTGTTCGCCCAAGCACCCGATCGCTTGCCGGTCCGCGCGAAATCGTCGCGATAGAACAGCCCGACGTTCTTGCCGTTCTTGTCGGTGACGCTCCACACGCGCATGTTCGGCTCGAACACGGGAACGGTGCCGGTGATCTCCTTGAAGTTCAGCCCGTACAGCCGGTTGGCCGCGTACAGCGACCCCTGGATGATGTTGCCGAGCTCGAAATACGGCTTCAGCTGCGCCTGATCGAGGTCGTACCGGGCTTTACGCACCTTCTCCTGGTAGAAGCGGTAATCCCACGGCTCGATCGTCAGCGAAGTGCCGGCGACCTGCTGCATGTCCGCGACTTCCTCGGCCACGCGTGCCTTGGCGGCGGGCCAGACGCGCATCATCAGGTCCATCGCCGCGGCGGGCGTCTTCGCCATCGTGTCCTGCATCCGCCAATCGGCATGCGTCTTGAACCCGAGCAGGTGCGCGCGGTCGGCACGCAGCTTGACGATCTGCGCGATGGTCGCGTTCGTGTCGTTCGCATCGCCATTGTCGCCGCGGTTGACGAACGCGCGCCATACCTTCTCGCGCAGAGCACGATCGGTGGCGTAGGTCAGCACGGGATCGACCGCCGACCGCGTGTTGACGATCGCGAAGCCCGGCAGCTTCCGCTCGGCCGCCGCGGCCTTGGCGACCGCCTTCACGCTGTCGGGAAGACCGGCAAGTTGCGCCTCGTCGGTGACCGAAATCGCTTTGCTCTCGTCTGCGAGCAGCTTTTCGCCAAATGTTGAGAACGCCGTCGCGAGCTGCTGGTTATACTGCGACAGCTGCGTCTTCTGCGCGTCGGTCAGCTTGGCGCCCTGGCGTACATAACTGTCGTAGATCCGCGTCACGAGCCGGGCCTGCTGCGCGTTCAACCCGCTGGAATTGCGGCCTGCGTAGATCGCCTGGATGCGCGCGAACAACGACTTGTCGAACGTGATCGCGTCCGATGCCGCGGAGAATTTGGGCGACCATTCGCGGTCGAGCTTCTGATACGCCGGGGTGTTCATGTTGCCGGTCATCACGCCGAACAGCGTCATCACCTGACCATAGCGCTTGCCGGCCAACTGCATCGGCACGATCGTGTTGGCGAAGGTGGGCTTGGCAGGATTGTCGGCGATCTTGCGGTATTCGACGGTCCGCTCGGCCAACGTCGTCTCGAACGCCTGCGGGAACAGCTCGGGGCGAACCCTGTCCCACGGCGGCACTCCGCCCAGCGGACCGGTCCAGTCGGCCAGCAACGGGTTCGCGGCGGGTGTCGTGGACGTCGCACCAGTCTGCGCGGCGATCGACGTAGACGCCATCAACGCAACGGCGCTGGCGGCGAGGTATAGA
The DNA here is from genome assembly GCF_004795835.1 of Sphingomonas sp. PAMC26645. Taxonomy (NCBI): domain Bacteria; kingdom Pseudomonadati; phylum Pseudomonadota; class Alphaproteobacteria; order Sphingomonadales; family Sphingomonadaceae; genus Sphingomonas; species Sphingomonas sp. PAMC26645. The sequence continues at coordinate 1,640,873 of NZ_CP039249.1, read as the reverse complement.
AACTGCACATGGATCTCCCGGTCAATGTGCCGGGTAGCATAGTGATAAAGTTACGTAGCGGAAGGCGTACGCATTGATCAGCGCGTAGCGCCGGTCGTACGCGCCGTAAGATCAGTCGCCGGATCGATCGTCGCGCGGCTGGCTCGCAGCCACTTCCGCCGCCGCAATAAGCCTACGCCCCGTCTCAGCGGCGGCCTGCGGCGTGAAGGTGATCGCCAGGCCGTCGACGCCGTCCAGCGTCACCAGCCCATTCTCGGCGGCGGCGATGCCTGCGAGGGTTTCCGGCGTCATCATGGTCTCACTCCCCCGACCGTTGATCCTGCCATGGGTCACGCGCCGGCTACCCGTCACTCGCCCCTGGAACCGTAAAGATATTGTGGTTCGAATTCAGCAACGGCTGCAAGTGCTTTACGATCCACGATATTTACCTCGCCAGCCTTGAACGTCAGCAGGTTTTTCTCGCGAAGCGCTCTCAACACGCGGTTGACGTGAACGCCGGTCAACCCGGTCGCCTCTGCCAGATCGGGCTGCGTCATCGGCAGCATGAACCGCCCGTCCTCCGCCATCCCGATCATCTCCAGCCGCGCGTTCAGTTCGCAGAACAGATGCGCGATCCGCCCTTCCGCGCCGAGCCGCCCCAGCCGAAATATCCATTCGCGGTGCATCGCTGCGTCGAGCAGCGTGCTGAACCACAGTTTCTGCGTCAGATGCGGATAGCGCTCGGTGATGGACTGCAACGTACGGTGTTCGAAGCAGGCGATCTTCACGGGCCCCAGAGTCGCGATATCGTGATCGAGGCGCTTCATCGGGAATGCGTGTAGATCGACGAAATCGCCCGGTACGTGCACGGCGACCAGCTGACGCTGACCCTCGCGGTCGTCCATGTAGCGACACACGAACCCCTCGATCAGCAGCGTGCTCGTCTCGATGAGGTCGCCCGCCCGGACGATCTGCTTGCGCCCGGGCACCTGCCGCACGGATTCGATGCCGTCCTCCAGCACCTGCTTTTCTTCGTTGCTCAACTCATGGCGACCACGGCCCATGAGGAATTTTTCCGAGATCATCGACACCCCTTCATCACCCGGCCTCGTACCGCCCTCCGCGATAGAAGAACAGATCGGGATTCGTACTGATCAATATCAAAGGTTATGTCGGACGCGAAACATTGCAGCGGTTCGCGGGTTCCTCCCCGACCATGTACCAGCCAATTTTCCAGAACGACCACCCGCTCGCGCGCAAGTTCATCGAGACTGTGCAGGCGCCGCAATTCCCCTGCGTCGGCGCAAAATCCGCGCTCGCCAAGGGACAGATGGACATTCTCGTCGCCCGTGATGTGCGATCCGCTTGGGACGACATGAGAATTTCTCCGGCGCTCGGCGAGACCGTCCGCAAATACCGTGAGGATCGCGCAATCTTCCGCACGCTTATCATATTGTTCGAAGCGCCTGCTTTGTTGTCGGAAGAAGAGTTCGAGGCACATCTTTGGGCCCGCGCTCAGTCACTTAGCGACAAGGACGAGTGGCTTGGCTACCGCCCCGACCCGTCGGTAAGCAGCGATCCCGACGATCCGCATTTCTCGCTGAGTTTCGCGGGCGAGGCATTCTTCGTCGTCGGCCTCCATCCCAATGCGAGCCGTCCGGCGCGAAAGTTCGAATCGCCGGCGATAGTGTTCAACCTGCACGACCAGTTTGAGGTGCTGCGCGACCAGCAGCGCTACGACAAGTTGCGTTCGTCGATCCTCGCGCGCGACCTCGAATATGCCGGCTCGATGAACCCGATGCTGGCGCGCCACGGTGAATCGAGCGAAGCGCGACAATATAGCGGGCGCGTCGTCGACGAATCCTGGAAATGCCCTTTCAAGCGAGGCGAAGCACGTGGCTGACATCAAGACGATCCCGCCGCGCTCGGGGGCCGGTTTCACGCTCGACAAGGGGCAGACGCTCACCGTGATCGATCCAGAGGGCCGCCAGGTATCGGACTTGCTCGCCTATAACCGCGCGGATGTGCGTGAGGCGATCTCGTCGGGGCGAACGCTCGATTATGCGAGCCGGTTGTACCTGACGACCGGCGACCTGCTCTATTCGAACCGTAGCAACGTGATGCTGGAGATCGTCTCGGATGATGTGGGCCGGCATGATTTCCTGCTGACGCCGTGTTCGAAGGAAACCTTCGCGATTATCTATGGCGACACCGACCCCCATCGCGGCTGCTTCGGCAATCTCGCGGAGGCGCTCGCGCCGTGGGACATCGAGCCGGACCATATCCCGGTCGCGTTCAACTGCTTCATGAACGTGCCGATCAACGGCGAGACGGGCACGTTCACGGTCGAACCGCCGCTGAGCAAGGCCGGCGACACCATCGTCTTCCGCGCTGCCATGGACCTCGTCATCGGCATGACCGCCTGTTCAGCGCTGCAATCGAACGGGGGCAGCTTCAAGCCAATCCAGTACCGGATCGACTGAGCGCTCAGCGGCGCTGGTAGAAGATGTGCGACTCGACGGTAGCCACCTTGACGAGCGAACTGCGCCAGTACGGTACGAGCCAGTCGGTGTGGTAATGGGTTGCGCGGCCGACCGGCGTATAGACGTAGCCGTTCATCGCCCGCAGTGCCGCGTGCCTCGCCTGTTCCCAGCCCTCGTGCTCGGGCCGCCGTGTCTGCGAGCCGTCGCAGGTGAACGAGAACTGGCATCCCGTCTTCCGGTTCGCACCTTGATAGACGACCCCGCAGACCGACTTGGGGAAGCCACGCGCGCCGACCCGGTTGAGCACGACCTGGATGACTGCACGTTGTCCGTCACGGTCGGCGCCAGCCTCATAGAGCGCAGCGGTGGCGAGGCATTCGGTCGCCTGGAGGCGCGCCGCAGGACCGCCACGAAACCGGAACGGCTCCGCTCGCTTGCGCTTTTCGGCAACGATCGGGACCAGCGCATTGGAAGCGCGCGCCTGCGCCATCGTGAGACGTGGCTTGCGGTGCGCCGTGGTAGTTTCGGTCGGCCAGGGCAAATCGGTCAGCGATCCGAAGATCGCCGCGAACGCGACCACTGCGCCGAGGAGAAGAAGCCAATGCTCGGACGATGGTCTCAGCCCGGATCGATTGCGCCGCCGCGATGAGACATATCGGGCCGGTCGCTTCGCCATCCCGTGTCCTTACCGGCGAAATTTTCGCAAGGAAACGATCCGTATGCGGCTCGTCCCGAAGGTGGACGCGCAATCGTTGGAAAGAGATGGTGCCCCTGGCCGGAATCGAACCAGCATGCCTTGCGGCAACCGATTTTGAGTCGGTCGCGTCTACCAATTTCGCCACAGGGGCAGCGGCGGGTTGGCTAGACGAAGCTTTCGTCCGCCGCAAGCGGGTTTAGTTGCGCCTTTAGCTTCGGGGCGGCTGACGGCGGTAACTTAGCGCCTCGGCAATGTGGATACGACCGACGGTATCGCTGCCCGCGAGATCGGCGATGGTGCGGGCGACGCGGAGGATGCGGGTGTAGCCGCGCGCGGTCAGGCGCATCGCTTCGGCGGCGTGGGCGAGGAGTTTGCGGCCGGCTTCGTCGGGCGTGGCAACGGCGTCGAGCAGCGCGCCATCCGCCTCCGCATTCGTACGAACCGGGTGGTCGCGGTATCGCTCGGTCTGGATCGCTCGGGCGGCGGAAACGCGGGCGGAAACCTCTGCCGAGCCTTCGGTCGGCGGCGGAAGGATCAGGTCGGCGGCGCTGACCGCCTGGACGTCGATGTGCAGGTCGATTCGGTCGAGTAGCGGACCCGACACCTTCGCCTGATAATCCGCGGCGCATTTCGGGGCCCTCGCGCAGGCCAGGCTCGCGTCGCCGAGGTGGCCGCACCGACACGGGTTCATCGCGGCGATCAACTGTACGCGCGCAGGAAAGGTGACGTGCGCGTTGGCACGGGCGACGCTGACCGTGCCCGTCTCAAGCGGTTGGCGCAGCGAATCGAGGACGGCGCGCTGGAACTCCGGGAGTTCGTCGAGGAAGAGCACGCCGAGATGTGCGAGGCTGACCTCCCCCGGCTTCACCTTCAGCCCGCCCCCGGTGAGTGCCGCCATCGAGGCGGAATGGTGCGGGGCACGAAAGGGACGCGTGCGGGTCAGGCGGCCGCCGGAAAGCGTGCCCGCTACCGATTGCACCATCGACACCTCGAGCGCCTCGGCGGGGTCGAGCGGTGGCAGGATGCCGGGCAGGCACGAAGCCATCAGCGACTTGCCCGAGCCAGGGGGCCCAACCATCAAGAGATTATGCGATCCGGCGGCTGCGATCTCCAGCGCGCGCTTGGCGGTTTCCTGCCCCTTCACCTGCCGCAGGTCTGGACCGTGGTCGGCGTGCTCTGCGATTCCCGGCTTGGGTGGGCTGAGCAGGCCGTGGCCCTTGAAGTGGTTGAGCAATGACAGCAGGTCGGGTGCAGCGATAACCTCGATTTCGCCTGCCCATGCCGCTTCCGAACCTTGCGCGGCGGGGCATACGAGCCCCTTCCCCACCTCCGACGCGTGCAATGCCGCGAGCAGGACTCCCGGCGACGCCGTGATCCGCGCATCAAGGCCAAGCTCGCCAACGATCACATAGTCCGCCAGCGCCTCAGCATCGGCCACCCCCATCGCCGCCAGCAACGCCAGCGCGATAGGAAGATCGAAATGCGATCCTTCTTTCGGCAGATCGGCGGGCGACAGGTTCACCGCGATGCGCTTCGGCGGCAGCGACAGCCCCATCCCGGCGATCGCACCGCGTACGCGTTCGCGGCTTTCACCGACCGCCTTATCCGCCAGCCCAACCACGTTGAACGCAGGAAGTCCCGGAATCAGTTGGACTTGCACCTCGACCGCGCGCGCCTCCAGCCCAAGATATGCCACCGTCGCTACGATCGCCGCCATGCCCGCTCCCCTGCGACATGACGTCACGCCTTATTCATACCCGATTTGCCATGTCTGCAAGGACGGGCGGCACGGAACTCTCCGATCACGCCGTCTTGCGAACCTAATACACCGGACCCACATGCCTTCCGTGAAAGCAGTCCGCTCCCCCGTTCTTCGCTTCGGCCAATTGGTGCTCGGAATAATGTTGATCCTGAGCGCGCCGCTGCTCGCACCGCTGCCGGGGCCTGCGGGGATATTCCTGTTCGCGGGTGGAATGGTGCTGATCCTGCGCAATTCGCGCTGGGCGCGGCTCAAATGGGCGCGGTTGAAGCGGCGTTGGCCCCGCACCGGGCATTTCGTCGACCGGATGATGCGGCGGCAGAGCGCGATGCGGCGGCATGAGCGGGCCAAGGCTGCCAAAAACGCGACCGTTACGACGGGTGCGAATTGACTTACCGCCGCCCTTTCCGTAAGCGCCCAGCCATCAAGGCCGTCCCCGTGGCGGCCGTTTTCTATTTGATGACCTAGGGAATGACCAATGAAGCGGACCTTTCAGCCGAGCAACCTGGTACGCGCACGCCGTCACGGCTTCCGCGCACGGATGGCGACGGTCGGCGGCCGGGCAGTGATCCACGCACGCCGCGCCCGCGGTCGCAAGAAGCTGTCGGCCTAACCATTCTAGACAAACGCCGCGATTTTCTCGCGGCGAATGCGGGGAAGCGCGCACCGATGCCAGGATTCGTCCTGCTCATGCGACCCCGCGATGACGGTGACGAGACGATGCGAATCGGCTTCACCGTCACCAAGAAGATCGGCAACGCCGTCGTCCGGAACCGCATGAAACGGCGGTTGCGGGCGTTGGCGCGTGAGCTGTTGGCGGAGCGCGGCGTTGCCGGGGCTGACCATGTGTTGATCGGGCGCAACGGCGGGGTCGAGCGGGATTACGCTTTGTTGCGGACCGAGCTCGGTAAGGCGTTCCGTAAGGTCACGCCTCAACCTGCTTCCGCGACGCCAGAGCACCCCACCACCCCGGCGAAGGCCGGGGCCCAATTGGGAAAGCGGCCGTGATGACGGGCCGCCATCTGTTACCACTGCCCCCCAATTGCGCCCCGGCCTCCGCCGGGGTGGTTAATATTTGCCGAAACGTTTCATCCTTACCCTTGTTCTCCCGCGAAGGCGGGAGCCCAGTCTGGGTCCCCGCCTTCGCGGGGAAACAGTCTTGTGGCGTGGGCGAACGTCAGTTTTGACATGCTAGCCCGCCTACTCATCCTCCTCGCTCGCGCTTGGCAACTCGGGCCCTCGCTCGTTCTGCCATCGAGCTGCCGCTACGATCCTTCGTGTTCCGCCTATGCAATCGAGGCCGTTGGGCGCTATGGCGCGCTCAAGGGGGGCTGGTTGGCGGCGAAGCGTATCGCGCGTTGCCATCCGTGGGGCGGGTACGGCCCCGATCCGGTCCCAGATATCGACAAGAAACTGAAAGACGCCGCCCTGTGAAAGACGACAAGCAGAATTTCGTGCTGTTCGCGGTGATCGCGGCGCTGATCCTGTTCGGATGGCCGCTGATCCAGGGCAAGTTCTTCCCGACCGCGAATCCGCCGGTCACGCGGATCGAGGGCGGCAAGACCAAGGCCGTCGCGAACCCCGCCGCCGATCCGGCCGCAGACGGTGCCGCCGCGATCGGCGATCGCAACGCCGTGATCGCCAGCACCCCGCGCATCCGCATCGAGACGCCCCGCGTGTCCGGCTCGATCAACCTGAAGGGCGCGCGGATCGACGATCTCGTGCTCAAGGGCTATGATGAGACGGTCGCGAAAAACTCGCCGCCGATCCGCCTGCTGTCGCCCGCCGGTGCGCCCGACGCGTATTTCGCAAGCTTCGGCTGGCGTGCGCAGGGCCTGACCCCGCCTGCCGCTGATGCCGTCTGGACGCCCTCGGGCGCGACCACGCTGACGCCGACCACGCCGGTCACGCTCGACGCGACCAACGCTACCGGCCAGCGCTTCCGTATCCAGATCGCGGTCGACCAGGATTACATGTTCACGGTACGCCAGACCGTCCTCAACGCCGGCACCGCGCCCGTCCCTGTAGCCACCTACGGCCTCGTTAACCGCGTCGGAATCTCGAAGGATCCGTCGTCGATGACGATCCATGTCGGGCCGATGTCGGTCGACAATGGCGGCGCGCATTATCGTCCGAACTACAAGGACATCGACGAGGCCGCGCAGAAGTTCACGACGACCGGCGGCTGGCTCGGCTTCACCGACAAATACTGGCTGACCGCGATCACCCCAGACCAAGGTCAGGCGTTCGACGGCCAGTTCCGCGCCGGCGCCAACAAGTCGTACCAGGCCGATTACGCGCTCCAGCCCAAACAGGTCGCACCCGGCCAGTCGATCACGCAGGTCTCGCGCTTCTTCGCCGGCGCCAAGGAAGTCCGGCTGCTCGATCGCTACACCGATCAGGCCGGCGGCGTTGCCAAGCTCGATTACGCGATCGACTGGGGCTGGTTCCGGATCGTCGAGAAGCCGATCTTCTACTATCTCGACTGGCTGTTCCGCATGGTCGGCAACTTCGGCGTCGCGATCATCCTGCTGACCGTGACGATCCGCGGCCTGCTGTTCCCGATCGCCCAGCGCCAGTTCAAGTCGATGGCCGCGATGCGCGCCGTCCAGCCGAAAATGAAGCTGCTGCAGGAGAAGTATAAGGACGACAAGGTCCGCATGCAGCAGGAAGTGATGGCGCTGTACAAGGCGGAGAAGGTCAATCCACTCGCCGGTTGCGCCCCGACGCTGCTGCAGATTCCGATCATGTACGCGCTGTACAAGGTGCTCATGCTGACGATCGAGATGCGTCACCAGCCGTTCGTCGCGTGGATCAAGGATCTGTCCGCGCCCGATCCGCTGACGCCGCTCAACCTGTTCGGCCTGCTGCCGTTCACGCCGCCGCACATGATCGCGATCGGTGTCGTGCCGATCATCCTGGGCATCAGCATGTACTTCCAGTTCAAGCTGAACCCGACGCCGATGGACGATACGCAGAAGCAGGTCTTCAAGCTGCTGCCATGGGTGCTGATGTTCGTCATGGCGCCGTTCGCGGTCGGCCTCCAGGTGTACTGGATCACGTCGAACTGCCTGACGATCATCCAACAGAAGCTGCTCTACGCCCGCCATCCGGGCCTGAAAGTGCCGGTGACCAAGTGAACGACGTTCCCAACTTAGGTCCCGATCTCGAGCAGACCGACGCGCCGTTTACGCCGGAGATGCTGGAGCATGCGCGGAAGCTGTTCGCGGGCCATGTGGGCTTCCTAAAGTCGGCGCCGACGCTTGAGTTCCTGCCCGACGCGTCGGTGCCGGAAGTAGCGTTCGCCGGTCGCTCGAACGTCGGCAAGTCATCGCTGTTGAACGCGCTGACCGGGCGCAATTCGATGGCGCGCACGTCGAACACGCCGGGCCGCACGCAGGAGCTGAACTTCTTCGACGTCGGAGCGCCGCTCGCGTTTCGCCTGGTCGACATGCCCGGCTACGGGTTCGCCAAGGCGCCCAAGGACGTCGTCAAGAAATGGCGTTTCCTGATCAACGATTTCCTCCGCGGGCGTGACGTGTTGAAGCGCGCGCTCGTGCTGATCGACTCACGCCACGGCATCAAGGACGTCGACCGCGAGATTCTCGAGATGCTCGACAAGGCCGCGGTCAGCTACCGCATGGTCCTGACCAAGGCGGACAAGATCAAGGCGTCCGAACTGGTCGACGTCACCGAGCGCACCGCGATCGAGGCGCGCAAGCGTCCGGCCGCACATCCCGACATCCTCGTCACGTCCAGCGAGTACGGCATGGGCATTCCCGAACTCCGCGCGGCCGTCGTCGAAGCGGTCAGCTAACGGCATAGTCTGCAGACTCGGGCCCTTCCTACCCCGTCATAATGGCGATGGCAGGTGACGCTGGCGGGTATACTGCCAGCCGCACCGTCAAAATCTGCCGACATCGGATCAATCTTCGATTTCCTGCTAGCATCGTACGGCGAATTCCGTAGCCTCCGTCGAACGGGTGGAGATTAGGCAATGCGGGCACGGTTCGGGACAATGCTGGCGATAGCTGCGATGCTGTCGGGCTGCGGAGGTAGCGACGGCAATACGAACTCGACCGGTGGTGGTGCCGGTGGCGCCATTGGCGTTACGCCGACACCCACGCCGACCGCAACCGCGGGCTGTTCGTTGCGCGAACGCCAGGACTGGGCCGCCGCACAGCTGCGCGAATGGTATCTGTTCCCTGATACGCTGCCTGCGACCTTGAGCCCTGCGGGGTACACGACAGTCGATAGCTATATCGATGCACTAACCGCGACCGCGCGGGCGCAACGCAAGGATCGGTTCTTCACCTACCTGACGTCGATCAAGGAAGAGAACGCCTATTACGCCTCGGGATCGAGCGCTGGTTTCGGTATCCGGTTCGCGCTCGACCGGACCGGCCAGCGGCTCTTCGCGGCGGAATCGTTCGAGGGCGCTCCCGCCCTTGCCGCCGGGATCGACCGCGGTGCCGAGATCCTCGCGATCGGTACGACATCGAGCAATCTGCGGACCGTTAGTGCCATCATTAGTGCCGAGGGCACGGCCGGGCTGACCACCGCATTCGGTCCCGACACGACCGGTACGGCGCGCGTTTTTCGTGTCTCGGACGCTGCCGGTACACGGGACGTGACCGTCGCCAAGGCCGACTTCTCGCTGCTGCCGGTCTCGTCGCGGTACGGCGCGAAGATCATCGAGGATAGCGGTCAGCGCGTCGGTTACATCAACTTGCGCACGTTCATCTCCACGGCCGAACCCCCGCTGAAAACAGCGTTCGCGAATTTCCGTGCGCAGGGCGTGACGAAGGTCATCATCGACCTGCGCTACAATGGCGGTGGCCTCGTCGCGACGTCGGAGTATCTCGGCGACCTCCTTGGTGGGGGGCGATCAACGTCCGAGGTGTTCGACTATACGACGTTCCGCACGGAGAAGGCCTCGAACAACGAGACGCGGTTCTTCGCGCCACAACCCGAGTCTATCGCGCCGACGCGGATCGCATTCATCGGCAGCGGCGGTACCGCATCGGCGAGCGAACTTTTGATCAATGCGTTCACACCGTATCTTCACGGCAATTCCGCGCTGATCGGGACGAACACATACGGCAAGCCTGTCGGCCAGATCGCCCTGGACAAGCCCGCCTGCGACGATCGTCTGCGCGTGATTGCGTTCGCGACGCAGAACGCGGCGCGCAACGGCAATTACTTCGACGGCCTCGCGTCGACCGTGGAAGCTACCTGTCGCGCGACCGACGATATCGGCTTCCCACTTGGCGACGCGCGCGAGGCGTCAACGCGTCGCGCGCTCGACTTTCTTGCGGGACGCAGTTGCTCAGCGATCACCAGCGACGTCAACGCGCAGTCTGCACGAACCACGGCTGGCACCCGCCAAGACTTGCTGATCCCCGCAGTACCGACCACTGCGCAACGGATGGTCCCCGGTTCGTTCTGAAGCCAGCGACCGAGAACGTGAAACCGTGGCTATAGCGAGCGTTGTCCGACGGCAGGGCAACCCTCGTCGTTCATTACCATTCAGCCAAGCGAAAGCCGATTCAGCCGACGAGGGTCGCTTGTTCCCCCGTATGTGATACGCGTTCGCCGACCATGAATGACGTTTCGATTGCAACTACCCCGCGGCTGCCCGCCGACATCCACCGCGGGGCGCTGCCTGCACACGATAGCGTGCCCGATTATGGATGGTGGATCGGAGGTGGGATGATCCTCAGCCTGGCGATGTTGACGGTACTGATGCACGTCGCCGGCCTGTCGATCGATCCGTACGACGCAGACAATATCCCGTTCTACTTTAGCGGAATCGTCCTCCTGGGGCTTCGCTTCGGGCTCCGCGACCGACCTTGGCGACATGCACGTGCAGTCGCCGACTGCGCCGAGTATTTTGGCGTCTTCACCATGCTGGCACTGATGGGCGCGGTGGCGAGCTACCCGGTCGCGGCGCTGACGCATGGGTTCCACGATGCGGCACTCCAGCGGATCGATGCGCTGCTGCATTTCGACTGGCTTGCATGGTATCGGCTTGTGGCAGAGACCCCGGTCCTGCAAACGCTTGGTCTAGCGGCATATCGCAGCATCTACCTGACGCCCGCGATCCTGTTCGCGACCTTTGCCTACACAGGTGACCGCGTCGCCGCGCACCGGTTCCTCGCGACGTTCTGGCTGACCGCGATCGGTACGCTGATCCTCTACGCCTTCATGCCGGCGATCGGTCCGTTCTCGTATCTGTGGCATCAACCAATCGCCTATATGCCCGAGAGCGAGCAATGGCAGCATGGGCTGATACCTGCACTCCGCGATCACAGCGTGCGGGTGGTCGACCTCGGCCATCTGCGCGGCATCGTGTCGGCACCGAGCTTCCATGCCGCCGCTGCGACGCTCTACATTAACGCCGCGTGGCGCCTGCCGCGGCTGCGCTGGCCGGTGCTTGCCCTGAACGCGGCTATGCTGCTGTCGACGCCCGTCGAGGGTACGCATTACCTGATCGACATCCTGCTTGGCACGATCGTCGCGCTGGCGGCGATCGCGACACTGCACCGCCTCATGCCACGTAGCACCGCACGTCAAACCAGCGCCAATGGCGTTGCCGCGACCCGCCTGCCCCGCTAGTCCACACCCCATGAAACTGATCATCGGCAACAAGGCCTATTCGTCCTGGTCGCTCCGCGGCTGGCTCGCCTGCAAGCAATCCGGTCTTCCCTTCGAGGAGGTGGTCGTGCCGATGTACGATTCCAACTGGGAAAAGCGCCGCTCAGGCGACGAGTTCGCGCCGTCGTCCGGCAAGGTGCCGATCCTGTGGGACGGCGACGCGGTGGTATGGGACAGTCTGGCGATCGTCGACTATCTCGCCGACAAGGTCGGGCGCGAGCGTTTCTGGCCCGAGGACAACGCGGCACGTGCGATGGCCCGGTCAATGGCGGCCGAGATGCATTCGAGCTTTGCCGCGCTGCGTCGCAAGCACAGCATGAACGTCCGCCAGGTGTTCCCAGCGCAGACGCCCGACGACGACGTGCTCCTCGAATTGCAGCGGGTCATGGAAATCTGGGCGCAGGCACGCGCACGCTTTGGCGGCGAGGGCGATTTCCTGTTCGGCCAGTTTGGGGCGGCAGATATAATGTTCGCGCCGCTCGTGACGAGGATCGTCACGTACCAGCTGCCGATCGCGCGGTTTGCGGCGGGGTACATGCAGGCGATGTTCGAGCATCCGTTCATGCAGGACTGGATCGCCGCGGCGCAGGAAGAGGAATGGGTCCTCGAACAATTCGAGCAGCCGGTGCCGACGCCTGCATGATCGATCCGGTTGCGCTCACGCAGGCGCTGCTTCGCGCCGACAGCGTCACGCCTGCGCGCGGTGCGGTGTTCGATGTGCTTGAAGCGGCGCTCGTCCCGCTGAAGTTTGCGGTCGATCGGTTCACGGTCGGCGAAGCGCCCGACGGTCCGGTCGAGAATCTGCTGGCCGTGCGCGGCGATGGACCGCGGCATCTGGCGTTTGCCGGGCATGTCGACGTGGTCCCCCCCGGCGAAGGCTGGACCGGCTCGCCCTGGTCTGGCGAAATCCGAGACGGGTTGCTCTACGGACGCGGCGCTGTCGATATGAAGGGTGCGGTTGCTGCCTTCGTTGCGGCCGCGAGCCGGAGCGATGCCGGGACGCTCTCGCTCATCATCACCGGTGATGAAGAGGGACCCGCGACCTACGGCACCGTTGCGATGATGGAGCGGATGGCGGTGCGGGGAGTCGTGCCCGATCTATGTCTGGTCGGTGAACCGACCTCGACCGTGCGGCTGGGCGACATGGTGAAGATCGGGCGGCGTGGGTCGGTCAACATCTGGATCGAGGTGCCGGGGCGGCAGGGGCACGTCGCCTACCCGCATCTCGCCGACAATCCGATCCCGCGGCTGATCGCCATCCTGGCCGAGATCGAGACCGTGGTACTCGACAAGGGGACCGACTGGTTCCAGCCGTCGAACATCGAGGTCACCGACATCGCGGTCGGCAACCCGGCGCACAACGTCATTCCCGCCAAGGCTTCCGCGCGGTTGAGCATCCGGTTCAACGATCGCCACCGCGGGGCGGACCTCATCGAGCGTATCCGCGCGATCGCCGAGCGTCATGCGCCCGGCGTGGTGGTGACGGGCAAGGTGTCGGGCGAAGCGTTTCTTACCGAGCCGGGTGCGTTCTCGACGCTGTTGTCGGACGCCATCGTGGGCGCGACCGGGGTCACCCCGGAACTGTCGACCACCGGGGGCACGTCCGACGCGCGCTTCCTGTCGAAGCTTTGCCCGGTGGTGGAGTTCGGGTTGATCAATGCGACGATGCACAAGGTTGATGAGGCGGTCGCGGTCGAGGATTTGCTGGCGCTGACGGATATTTATGCGGACGTGATCAGGCGGGCGCTCGACTAGCGCCTTACTAGAAGGGGTGGTTGGGGTTGGGTAGGCCCGCTTGAGCCGCACCGTATGCATTCGCGGAAGCCGACCCACCCCCTGCCCCTCCCTTCCAGGGAGGGGGGAAGTAGATGTGCCGAAACTTACTCAAATCCACAGGCTGCCGATCACCATATGATTGCCAAACTGCGGTAACGATCGTGGGGACCGAACCTCACCAATCCTATCCCCGAGCTAATCCCGCCCCCGCCTCAGGACGATATACAGCGCCCCCTGCCCGCCATGCCGCGGATGCGCGCCACGTACCGCAGCGATCGAGTCGGCATGTCGCGAGCCGGCCAGCCAGTCGGCGACTGCGGACCGGATGGCGCCTCTCGCGTGCGGGCGTTCGCTTTCGGGGCGGGGCGGCTTGCCCGTCACCAGCAGCAACACGCGGTCGCCGCGCGCGATCGCCCGGCCCAAGCCGACGTCGAGCAGTGCATGGGCGGACGCCAGCGTGTGGCCATGCAGGTCGATCGAGCTGTCGGGACTTACTACACCCCGCGTGAGCCTCTTGTCCCAGCCGCCATCTAGCGTGTTGGCCGTGATGGGTTTGGCTACAGGCCGCGCAACCACGGGCTCGCCCCCCGCCCGCGCCGCGTACGGCGTGACCACGGTACGGACGAGCGGCTTTACCCGCCCCATCGGCGCAGGCGGTGCGGGCACGATCTTGCCGTTGGGACCGATGATCGGCTTGGGTGGAGGCGGCAACGGCGGCGCGCGCTCGGGAATACGCACGGCGACCGCACGCATCGGACGCACGCTCGCCATCACGCGCGCCCAGAGCTGCGCCTCATCAGGGTTGAGCGGACGGCCCGCCATATCGCGCCCCATTCGCTTGGCCGTTCAGGCGCGCCACAGTGCCGATTGGCAGCAGCAGGTACGCGGTGCCGCGTCCGGCCATGCCGCCGGCGGTCGCCTCTGCCGCCGCGCCCGCACCCCAGAACGTGTCGAAACGATTGCTGCCCTTGATCGCGCCGCCGGTATCCTGCGCGATCCACAGGCCGCTCGCGTCCTGACGATCGAGCGACAGGAACACGGGCGCGCCGAGCGGCACGAACTTGACGTCGGCGGCCGCGCTGACCTGGCCAGTGACCGGCAAGCCAAGTGCCCCCAGCGGTGCGCCCTCGAGTTCGCGAAAGAACACGAAGCTCTTGTTCTCGCGCATGATCGCCTGCCCCTCGGCCGGATGCGCGTGGAGCCATGCGACGATGCCCTGCATCGAGGTCTGACCCGGCTGGAGCAACCCGCGCGACTTCATCAGCGCGCCGATACCGGTATAATCGCGGCCGTTCTGTGTCGCGTAACCGATCCGCAATATCTCGCCGTCGGGCAATCGCAGCCGCCCCGAGCCCTGGATCTGAAGGAAGAACAGCTCGACCGGATCGCGCGCCCAAGCGAGGATCGGCGCCTTGCCCGATAGCGCGCCCTGCTCGATCGCAGTGCGATCGTAATAGGGCACCAAGTTGCTGCGATCGACGCGACCGCGGATCTTCTTGCCCTTGAGACTGGTCGAGAATGCGCCGAGATCGACGTCGATGAGGTCGTTCGGACGCGCATAGATCGGCGCATAGCCGTCACGCCGCTCCAGCGAACCGGCGATCTCGGGCTCGTAATAGCCCGTCGCGAACGCCTTGCCGTCGCCGACCTGCGCGGCCTCGAACCACTGCGCAAAGAATGTCCGAGCATCGCGGCGATCGGTCGATGCCGCTGCGGTACAGGCCGGCTGCCAATCCGCGCCGCGCGTCAGCCCGGACGCGTCGTTACGACGCACCAGCGACGGACAACTCGTGACAAACGCGGAGAACGCCGCCTGCGCCTGCACATCGTCGATCGGGAGGCTCGCGATCGGCGGACCCGGAATTATACCGGCAGCGGCAGCGTTCGCAGGTTCGATCGCCGGCACGACCGGCGATGCTAGCATCGGCACCGCACCGACGATCCGGGCGGGCGACTGGATACCGCGAATGTTAGGCGATGCGCCGGTATCGCGCGACGGATGCACGCGAACGGATTCGCTTGGTCGATCATCCGACCGATCATCTGTCCGGTCCACCGGTGGCGGACCCGACCGTGGTGGTTCGACACCACCAACACACGCACTCAAAAGCGTCGCCATAAGCATCGGCAGTCCTAGACCGCCGAGCCTTCCCCCCATGCCCCGACCCATCAGGCTTCGTCGGTGTCCGCAAGCTTCCAGTTCGGATCGCTGCTCTTCAGCGTCCGAGCGAACGTCCAGACGTCGTGCGTCTCGACCGCATCGGTCAGCGACCCCGCAAGGACATTGCCCTCCGCGTCGCGCGTGACGGCTGCGATGTCCGCATCGAACCGGACCGTGATACGCGCCTCGCGACCCGTGAGAGTTGCATCGGCGATCAGCGCACGCTCGATCGACACGAGACGGTTGTCGAGCACTTCCCCAGCCTCGCGCCGCGCTTCGATCGCCTCGACGAACGCCGCACGGACATCGTCAACTGCGAGATCGGCCAGCGCGTCCTCGTCACCCTTCCAGAAGGCTTCGAGCACCATGCGGTACGCGGCCTGCGCACCTTCTAGAAAGCGCGCGACATCGAAACCGGGCTCGCCGGCGACGATCGCCCGCAGACCAGGCTCCGCCTTGGGCTCCAAGTTGCGATTGGCGACTTCGCGCGCATCTGGAACCGCCTCGACGGTTCGCGGCACGGCGGCGAGCGCAGGACGGTCCTCGGCCGCACGCGGCAGGGGCTGCTCATGCCCTGTCCGCTTGCCGAGCACGCTGTAGAGTCGCATCGCCAAGAAGCCTGCAACCATCGCGAGAAGAACTACGTAAAACAACCGTGCCTCCGATCTTCGCTTCAACATAGGGCAAACCCGCAGCTATTCAAACCCGCGCCCGTTGAAACGCCCCTTCGGCACTGCTACTCGCACCACCTCGATCGAACAGAACGCGCAAGCGGTCCGCTTCGGTCCCAATTTTCCGCTTATTCTCTAAGGACACGACGAATGGATGATCAGGACAACGGCTTCACCATGCCCGACCAGGCTCTTGCGAACGGTGAAGACACGGTCCCCGCTGCCGGGCTGATCTCGCAATACGTCAAGGACCTGTCGTTCGAGAACCCGAACGCGCCGGCCGTCTACCAGAATCAGACCCCGCCTGCGATCGACGTGCAGTTCAACATCGGCGCGGCGCAGGTGGGCGACGAAGTGCACGAGGTCGTGCTGAAGATCGACGTCCGCGCCGAGAGCGAGGGCCAGGTCGCGTTCATCGTCGATCTTTCGTACGCGGGCCTGTTCGGACTGCGCAACATCCCGGCGGAGCATGTCCAGCCGTTCCTGCTGGGCGAGGCACCGCGCCTGCTGTTCCCGTTCGCGCGCCGCGTGCTGTCGGATGCGGTGCGTGACGGTGGCTTCCCGCCGCTGCTGCTCGAGCCGATCGATTTCTCGCAACTGTACCTCCAGCAGTCCGAGCAGCAGGGCATCCAGCCCAATGTCGGCGATTTCGGCCAGGCCTGATCGACCGGAGGCGGAGCGCGTTTAGATGAATCTTGCCAAGGCGCTGGGATCGGTCGGCGGGCTGACGCTCGCCAGCCGCATCCTGGGGCTGGTGCGCGACTCGCTGTTCGCGCGGTTCGTCGGTGCGGGATTTGCGTCCGACGCATTCCTGATCGCGTTCCGCCTCCCCAACATGTTCCGCGCGCTCTTTGCCGAGGGCGCGTTCTCTGCGGCGTTCATTCCGATGTTCAATCGGAAGGTCGGCGACAAGGATGGCCGCGGGCTGCCCGACGGGATCGCGTTCGCCGAGGACGCGCTGTCGGTGCTGCTGCCGACGCTGATCCTGATGACCGCGATCTTCGAACTCGCGGCGTGGCCGATGACGTGGCTGCTGACCTTCGGGTTCAATGGCGCGAGTGCTGAGCGGTTCGACTATGTCGTCCAACTGTCGCGGATCACCCTGCCCTATCTGCTGCTGATCAGCCTCGTGTCACTGCTCGGCGGTATCCTCAATTCGCTGCATAAATTCTGGATCAATGCCGCGGCACCGATCCTGCTCAACGCGACGCTGATTGCGGCGCTGCTGCTGTTCCACGAACACCAGCCGCTGTTGACCGCACGCAACCAAGCGATCGCGGTAACGGTATCGGGGGCATTGCAGCTCGGATGGTTAATATGGGCGTGCCGGGCGTCGGGCGTGAAGCTTCGGTTGAAGCGTCCGCAGCTCAACCCCGACGTGAAGAAGCTGATGTCGCTGATCTGGCCTGCCGCCGCGGGTGCCGGCGCGGTGCAGATCAACCTCGTTGTTTCGACCGCGCTTGCCGCTGCGCTGCTGCCGGCCGGCTCCGTCTCGTACATCTATTTCGCTGATCGGCTGAATCAGCTCCCGCTGGGCCTGATCGGCATCGGCCTCGGCACTGTCCTGCTCCCCACCATTTCGCGTCAGCTCGGTCGCGGCGAGGACGCCGAGGCAATGGCGACGCAGAACCGCGGCATGGAACTCGCGCTGTTCCTGACGCTGCCCGCGACGGTCGCGCTGATCGTCTGCGGCACGCCGATCGTCGGCGCGCTGTTCCAGCACGGCAAGTTCGCGCTGCAAGACAGTGTGCTGACGGCGCAGGCGCTTGCCGCCTTCTCAATCGGGCTGCCGTCGTACATCCTCGTGAAGGTTCTCACGCCCGGCTATTACGCGCGCTCCGACACCCGCACGCCGGTGCGGTATGCGACGATGTCGATGGTCGTGAACCTCGTGCTCAACCTCGCCTTCATCAAGCCGCTGGGCCATATGGGCCCGCCGCTCGCCACCGCGATCGCCAGCACGGTGAACGTCGCGATGCTGTACCGCACGCTCGTCCGGCGCGGCCACTTCACGCCCGACGCGCGGCTGCGACGGCGGACGTGGCGGCTGCTGGTCGCTGCGCTGATCATGGGTGTCGTGATGTATTTCCTCAACGACCTGTTCCAGCCGTTCGTAACGGGGGCCAGCGTCGAGCGCTGGGGGGCGATGCTCGTGCTGGTCGCGACCGGCGGTGTCGTCTATGCGATCGCGACATTGCTCACCGGCGCGTTCCGGCTGGGCGACATCTCCACGCTTCTGCGTCGTTCCAAGTAAGGTTTTTCCATGCGCGTCGTCTCCGGCATCAAGCCCACCGGTAATCTCCATCTCGGCAATTACCTGGGGGCGGTGAAGCAGTGGGTGACGCTGCAGGACGACGTCGCGGCGCAGGGTGGCGAGTCGATGTTCTTCATCGCCGATCTCCACGCGCCGACCGAATGGATCGCGCCGGCGGAGTTGTCGGCGCACACGATCGAGGTCGCAGCCACCATGATCGCCGCCGGGATCGATCCGGCGAAGTCGATCCTGTTCAACCAGGCGCGTGTGCCGGCGCATAGCGAGATGGCGTGGCTGCTCAATACCGTCGCGCGCGTCGGCTGGCTGAACCGGATGACGCAGTTCAAGGACAAGGCGGGCAAGAACCGCGAGGGCGCGAGCGTCGGGCTGTACGACTATCCGGTGCTGATGGCGGCCGACGTGCTGCTCTACAACGCGACGCACGTGCCGGTCGGCGAGGACCAGAAGCAGCATCTCGAACTCGCGCGCGACATCGCGACGAAATTTAACGGCGACTACGGCGTGGACTTGTTCACGCTGCCCGCCCCCCTGATCAGCAATGCCGCGCCGCGGATCATGTCCTTGCGCGATGCGTCGGCGAAGATGTCGAAGTCGAACCCGTCCGAGCAGTCGGTGGTCAAGCTGATCGACAGCGACGACACGATCGCCGACAAGTTCCGCAAGGCGAAGACCGACCCGGACGTGTTGCCGGCGACGGTCGAGGAACTGGGCGACCGGGCCGAGGCGCGCAACCTGCTGACGATCTACGCGGCGTTGGCGGATAGCGACGTGGCGACGGTGCTCGGCGAGTTCGGCGGGAAAGGCTTCGGCGCGTTCAAGCCTGCGCTGGCGGATCTGGCGGTGGCGAAGCTCGGGCCGATCCGTGATGAGATGGTGCGGCTGCTCGATGACCGCAGCGCGGTGACGGCGGTGTTGCAGGCGGGCGCGGAGAAAGCGCGCGCGCTGGCAGCACCGGTGTTGAAGCAGACGCAAGACGCGATGGGGTTGCAGGTCTAACCCCCATTCCGTCATCCTGACGAAAGTCAGGATCCAGAGCCATAAAGGGCAGCGTCCGTAACTCTGGATCCTGACTTTCGTCAGGATGACGGGGGAGTTTTTGGTGTGCCGGGTCACGCTGCTACAGGCGCGATATCGCGCACACTAGCGTGTTCCCCCGCGAAGACGGGGGTCCAGTCCGGGCTCCCGCCTTCGCGGGAGAACACGGAGGGAAAGCCTAGCCTTCCAACTCGCGCATCAGCACGCGGACCGCAGCGTCGATATCGCGGTCCGAGTCGCGCAGTTCCTCGATCTTCCGCACCGCATGGATCACCGTCGAGTGATCGCGGCCACCGAACTTGCGCCCGATTTCCGGCAGCGACCGCGTCGTCAGCCGCTTCGCCAGATACATCGCGATCTGCCGCGGCCGCGCGACAGCCCGCGCGCGCCGCGCCGAAATCAGGTCGAGCGGCTTCAGTTCGAAGTGTGCGGAGACGAGCTTCTGGATCTCGTCGATCGTGACGCGCTTCTGCGCGCCGCGGAGAACTTCGCCGAGCGTCGCCACCGCGAAGTCGAGGTCGATCGTGTCGCCGGTCAGCTGCGCATACGCGACCACGCGGTTCAGCGCGCCTTCCAGCTCGCGAATGTTCGCGTGGATACGCGCCGCGAGCAGGTCGAGCACGTCGGTCGGCACGCGCATGTCGGGCAGGTCGACCAGTTTGCGGTCGAGGATCGTCCGACGCAGCGTCAGGTCGGGCGCCTTGATGTCCGCGACGAGACCGACCGACATCCGGCTGATGATCCGCGCCTCGACGCCTTCGAGCGCCTGCGGGCAGCGATCGGCGGAGATCACCAGCCGCTTGCCCGCCGCCATGATCTCGTTGACGGTGTGGAAGAATTCTTCCTGGGTCGCGTCCTTGCCGGCGATGAACTGGAGATCGTCGATCAGCAGCAGGTCGGCCCCGCGCAGCCGCTGCTTGAACGCATGCGTATCGCGCGCGCGCATCGACGCGACGAAATCGTACATGAAGCGCTCGGCGGACATGCACAGCACGATCGCGTGTGGGTTATGCTCGAGGAACGCGTGACCGATCGCGTGCATGAGGTGGGTCTTGCCCTGCCCCGTGCCGCTGTGGAGGAACAACGGGCTGAACCGGACGGGGCCAGGCTCGGCGAGCACCTTGGCCGCGTTGAACGCCACCTTGTTGGACGGATCGACGACGAATCGCGCAAAGGTGTATCGCGGGTCAAGCGGTGGCCGCTCGGCGGGCACGCCGACCGGCGCCAACGTCACGACGGGCGCCGGCGCTGGCTTCAGCGACGGATCGACGCCGAACTTCATTGTTGCCTGCACAGGCTCGGCAACCGGCTTGGGAGTCGGCTTGGTTTCGACCGGTAGCGGATCGGCAACGGCCTTCGCGGGAATGGCGTCGGCCACCGGTTCGATCGCCAGCACGACGGCTGCGCGACCCGGTGCCCGGGTCTCGATCTGGACGGTGCGGACGTTGGGCAGGATCTGCTTGAATTCGAGCACCAGCCGGTCGGCGTAGTGATTGCGGACCCAATTGGTCATGAACGCCGATGGCAGCGCGAGCCGGATCGTGTCGCGGTCCTCGCCCGGGATCAGCTCGATCGGCTTCAACCACTGTTCGAACAACCGCGCACCCGCCGACTCGCGCAAGGACGTACGAACGCGGGCCCAGGCCTTTTCGGCCTCGCTCGCATGCGTCACAGATCCTTGCCACTTCGTCACGCGCACACTTCTCCGACCCCGCAAGATTGCTCGCGCGGGTGATATAGTCCCGACAGAAAATGGTCCCCCTGACGACCCCAAGGGTCATCCGGCATCTTCGCCCTGTTTGTTGATGCAGCGGTGGAAACCACCGTCGCTGTGAGCCCCGTTATGAAGCGATCGACGATCCTAGCAAGGCCCCGACGCGTCACATTTTCGAAATAAAGCGGGTTGACTTGACCAAGCCGCGGAAATGCGTCGATATTTTTATAAGTCGCTGTCTTTACGCATTTTTTGCAATTTCCGCGATTGCGTGACGTGATTCTCGACCACACGAATCGTGGCGAATCCTAGGGTTATGCGGACTCCCCGCCGGTTCCCTTCGCAGACGCAAAAAACCCGCCGGGAAGGTCCCGACGGGTGATCAGCTTCGACAATGATCGGTCGCTTAGGCGAGCCCGGTCACGGCCTTGGTCAGACGCGCGAACTTGCGGCTCGCGGTGTTCTTGTGCAGCACGCCCTTGGCGACGCCACGCTGAAGCTCAGGCTGTGCCGCTGCGAGTGCGGTGGTCGCTGCGCCCTTGTCGCCCGATGCCAATGCGGCCTCGACCTTCTTGATGAAGGTACGGATACGGCCGACGCGGTTGCCGTTCACTTCCGCGCGACGGTCGTTGCGACGGATACGCTTTTTCGCCTGCGGCGTGTTCGCCATGAAGCCCTCTGGATGTTCGAATGAATAAAAAGGGGCGCCGGATTGCTCCTACGCCCTCTCGAAGCCGCGGCCCTACCCACTTTGTCCTAGATCGTCAACCGCGTTGGCACTTCGGACACCAGAAGGTCGAGCGCCCGCCCTCCGTCCGCCGCTTCACGGTAGCACCGCATTCGCACGGCTCGCCCTCACGCCCATAGACGCGCCACTGCTTCGAGAAATAGCCGAGTTCGCCATCGGGCCGGACGTAATCACGCAGCGACGAGCCACCCGCGAGGATCGCGGCCGTCAGCACCGTACGAATCGCCTCGACGAGTCGCTCGAGTCGAAACAGCGAGATCCGCCCCGCCGCGCGCGACGGCGCGATCTTCGCCATGTGCAGCGCTTCGCACACATAGATGTTGCCGAGACCCGCGACGATTCGCTGGTCGAGCAGCATCGCCTTGATCGACGCCCCCCGCCCCTCAAGCACTTCCAGCAAATACGCGGCGGTTAGATCGGGCCCGAGCGGCTCCGGCCCCATGCTGAGGAACGGCGGGTAGTTCGAGATGTCGTCCGTCGCCCACAGATCGAGAAAGCCGAAGCGTCGCGGATCGTTGAGCGCCACCGTCCGCCCCGCCGCGGTGCCGATCAACAGATGGTCGTGCGCGAGGAGTTCACTCGGATCGACTCGCCATCGCCCCGACATGCCAAGATGGAAGACGAGCGTGTCGCCGCGATCGGTATCGATCAGCCCGTATTTGGCGCGGCGGCCCAAGTGCGTCACGGTCGCGCCCGTCATCCGCTGGCGCAGATCGACCGGGATCGCTTTCCGCAGGTCGGCACGACGCGGCTCGACCGAGGTCAGGCGCTGGCCCTTCAGCACGGGCTCCAGCCCGCGCACGGTGGTTTCGACTTCTGGTAATTCTGGCACGGTTTGCAGCTAGGTTGCGTTTGCTCGCGCCACAAGGCGCGGCTAGAGCGCAGGATATGAACGACTTGATCGCGCCCGCGCCCGCACTCACGCCCGATACCGTCTCCTTCGGCTACGAAGACATCCCCGCCACCGAGAAGACCGCCCGCGTCGGCGGCGTCTTCTCGAACGTCGCAGGGAAATACGACCTGATGAACGATGCGATGTCGGGTGGCATGCACCGGCTGTGGAAGGACCGTTTCGTCCGCCGCGTAAAGCCGCGCGAAGGCGAGCAGATCCTCGACATGGCCGGCGGCACGGGCGACATCGCCTTCCGCATGGAGCCGTCGGGCGCGTCGATCACGGTCGCCGACATCAACCCGCAGATGCTCGAAGTCGGCATGCAGCGCGCGCAGAAGCGCGGGATCGACGGCCTGGTCTGGACCGAAGCCAATGCCGAGACGCTGACCTTCCCCGACAAGTTCTTCGACGCGTACACGATCGCGTTCGGCATCCGTAACGTGACGGATATCCCCAAGGCCTTGCGCGAAGCGCACCGCGTCCTGCGCCGCGGCGGGCGGTTCTACTGCCTGGAATTCTCGACTACCGTGTGGCCCGGGTTCGCCGAAGTGTACGATGCCTATTCGCACAAGATGGTCCCGAAGCTTGGTCAGCTTCTGGCGCAGGATGCGGACAGCTATCGCTACCTGATCGAATCGATCCGCCGCTTCCCGGACATGCCCAAGTTCAAGGGCATGATCGCGGATGCCGGCTTCGTGCAGACCAAGGTCGAGCCGTTGCTGGGCGGGCTCGTTGCGATCCACAGCGGCTGGAAGATTTGATCCAACTGTGACGGCTTCAACCACGCACGTCTGGCGCCTCCTCAAATGGGGTCGCATTCTCGCACGCCACGGCGCGCTGCGCGGGATCGAACGCGACCCGAACACCCCAGCCCCGGTCCGTCGCCTCGCACGGATCGCGCGGTTCGGTGCGCGCGTCCCCGCCGTGCCGCGCTACGCCGATGCGTTCCAGGCGATCGGGCCCGCGGCGATCAAGCTCGGGCAGACGCTCGCCACCCGCCCCGATCTTGTCGGCGAAGAGGCCGCGCAGGATCTGCTCCGGCTCCAGGACCAGCTCTCCCCCGTCTCCTACGAGACGATCGAAGCGGCGATGCTGGCAAGCTTCGGCAAGCCGCTCGAGACGTTGTTCTCGCGGATCGAACCGATTCCGGTCGGCGCCGCGTCGATCGCGCAGGTCCACCGCGCCGTCACCACCGATGGCCGCCAGGTCGCGGTCAAGGTTCTCCGCCCCGGCGTCGAGGACGATTTCGCGCGCGCGATCGACACGTACAGCTGGGCCGCTGCGCAACTCGAGGCGCTCAGCCCCGAGGCGATGCGCCTCCGCCCCCGCCTCACGATCGAGACGTTCAAGCGCTGGACGCTTCGCGAACTCAACTTCCGCCGCGAAGCCGCGTCCGCCTCGGAACTCGCGGAGGGCATGACCGCCGAGCCCGATTTCGTCATCCCCGCGATCGACTGGGCGCGCTCGACAGCCAAGGTCATGACGATCGAGTGGATCGACGGCATCAAGCTGTCCGACCGCGCGGCGCTGGTCGCCGCCGGCTACGACCTCCCCGCGCTCGCGCAGACATTGGTCCGCGCGTTCCTGCGTCAGGCGATCGCCGACGGGTTCTTCCACGCCGACATGCACCAGGGAAACCTGTTCGCACTCCCCGGCAACCGCATCGCCGCGATCGACTTCGGCATCATGGGCCGAATCGACCGCCGCGCACGCGTCTGGCTCGCCGAGATCCTCTACGGCCTGATCACCGGCAACTATAAGCGCGTCGCCGAGATCCATTTCGAGGCGGGCTACGTCCCTGCGCACCATGATGTCGCCGAATTCGCCACCGCGTTGCGCGCAGTCGGCGAGCCGATGCGCGGGCTGCCGGTCAAGGACATGTCGATCGGCATGATGCTCGACAGCCTGTTCTCGATCACGCGCGATTTCGACATGGTGACCCAGCCGCATCTGCTGCTGCTCCAGAAGACGATGGTGATGGTCGAGGGAGTCGCGACCAGCCTCAACCCCGACATCAACCTGTGGGAAGCCGCCGAGCCGTTCGTCCGCGACTGGATCCGCGGCGAACTGGGGCCCGAGGCGATGATCGCCGACCGCCTGATCGCGGACTTCCAGACGCTGACTCGCCTGCCCGAACTCGTCCGCCGGATCGAGGCGCATTACCCCGCCCCCGGCGGCGCGCCTCCGACGATGCCGTTGCGCGAAATCGAAGTGATTCGGATCGGTGGGGGTGGCGTTATGGCCTGGTCGCGGTGCTCGCGGCCGCCGCCGGGATCGTGACGACGCTGCTGTTTGGTTGAGGGCATGAAAACGCGCCGCGGCGCTCCATTATGGACGACCCGCGCGACCCGGTTCGCGGGCATGCCGTCGGCGCAGGCGCGGATCGGGCTCGTGCTGTTCCTGGTATTCCTGGCGGCCTGCCTCAGCGCGATCGTCTCGCCCGGCCCGCGACCTAGCGTCGATGCAGGCGCCTCGACCTCCATCGCATCCGACGCCCCGCCACCCGGACGGACCGACCTGCTGCTATACGATACGATCGTCGCCGGCGTGCGTGGCGGTTCGCCCTATTACGCCGTCGCCGCCGAGACGCAGCGCATGGGACATTATCCGCTGAAGCCGTTCTTCGCGGTCCGCCTGCCGACCTTAGCAGTCATTCAAGCGGCGTTGCCCGCGCTACTGGTGAACCTGCTGCTGTTGGCGTTGTGCGTCGGAACGATCCTCGCCTGGGTCGTGCGACTTCGTCCGGAAATGACCGGCCTGGTGCCGCTCGGTGTGGCTGGCTTGCTGGTCGTCGCCGGGCTTTCCGTGAACCTCGATCCCAGCTTCGTGGTGTTTCACGAAGTTTGGGCGGGGCCGTTGATCGCGCTATCGCTGGCGTTGCGCCGTCCGGGCCACTGGCTACCTGCGGTCGCGTTCGGGTTGTCGGCGATGCTGATCCGCGAGACGGCATTGCTGTACGTCGCGATCATGGCGGTGTTCGCGTGGGTCGAGGGCGAGCGGCGCGAGACGCTGGGGTGGCTCGGGGCGATCGGGGTCTTCGCCGTGGTGCTTGCCGCCCATGCGCACGCGGTGTCGCTGGTCAGCGGTCCGCTCGACCGCGTGTCGCAAGGGTGGAGCGGTCTCGAGGGGTTCGGCTTCTACGTCAGGCTTGCGACGATCTCGTCGGGGCTCGACATCCTGCCGCAATGGCTCGCCTCGCTTGTTCTTGGCACAGCGCTGTTCGGCTGGCTCGCGTGGCGCGATGCGATCGCGACGCGCGCGCTGGTCGTGTTCACCACCTATGCCGCGCTGATCTCGCTATTCGCGCGGAGCGACAATTTCTACTGGGCGCTGATGACCACGCCGGTGTTGCTGGTCGGGCTGGTGTTCGCGGTCGACGGCCTGCGCGACATGATCGCTGCTGCCAGCGATACGCGGCGCATTACGGTGACGCGCGTTATCCGCTAGAGCTGCGGCATGAAACGCATCCTCCTGATCGTCGGTGGCGGGATCGCCGCCTACAAGGCCGCCGAACTGATCCGCCTGCTCAAGACGCGGGGGTACGCGGTGCGGTGCGTGATGACCGAGGCGGCGCATCATTTCGTCACGCCGATGACGCTCGCCGCGCTCAGCGAGGACAAGGTCTATACGACGCTCTGGGATCTCAAGGACGAGGCGGAGATGGGGCATATCCAACTCAGCCGCGAGGCCGACCTGATCGTCGTCGCGCCCGCTACCGCCGACCTGATGGCGCGGATGACGGCGGGGCTCGCGAACAATCTCGCGACGACCCTGCTGCTCGCGACTGACACACCGGTGCTGGTTGCACCGGCGATGAACGTCCGCATGTGGGAGCATGCCGCGACCGTCCGCAACGTGGCGCAGCTTCGTGCCGACGGCGTGACGGTGATGACGCCGGACGAAGGCATCATGGCGTGCGGCGAATATGGTCCCGGCCGCCTGCCCGAGCCGCCCGCGATCGTCGCCGCGATAGAGGGAATGCTCGCCCCTGCCCCGCCAAAGCGACTGGAAGGGCGTCACATCCTCGTCACCGCGGGGCCTACGCACGAGCCGATAGATCCGGTTCGCTACATCGCCAACCGCTCGTCGGGCAAACAGGGCTTCGCGATCGCCGCGGCACTGGCACGGCTCGGCGCGCGCGTGACGCTGGTCGCTGGCCCTGTGACGCTGCCGACTCCGCAAGGCGTCGACCGGGTCGATGTCGAGACGGCGCAGGAGATGTCCGACGCAGTCGACCGCGTACTTCCCGCCGACGCCGCCGTCATGGTCGCCGCGGTCGCGGATTGGCACGTCGAACCCTCGCAGCAGAAGATCAAGAAAGGCGATGCAACGCCGACGCTGATGCTTGCGGAGAACCCCGATATTCTGGCGACCCTGGCGCGCAGCCCGCACCGGCCTCGCCTGCTGATCGGGTTCGCCGCCGAGACCGAGCGCGTGATCGAGTACGCCGTCGCCAAGCGTATTCGCAAGACCGCGGACTGGATCGTCGCCAATGACGTCTCGGGCGACGTCATGGGCGGCGCGAACAACAGCGTCCACCTCGTCACCGAAGCCGGCGTCGAGAGCTGGGAACGCCTGCCCAAGGACGCGGTCGCCGCACGACTGGCGGACCGCATCGCCGATGCGCTAGAAGCCGCGTCATGATCCGTATCGAACTAAAGCGCCTGCCGCACGGCGAGGGCCTGCCGTTGCCTGCCTATGCGACCGAGGGTGCCGCCGGGATGGACGTCGTCGCTGCCGAGGAACTGACGCTCGCCCCCGGCGCCCGCGCCGCCGTCGCGACCGGCTTCGCGATCGCCATTCCCGTCGGCCATGAGGTCCAGGTCCGCCCGCGCTCCGGCCTCGCGCTGAAGCACGGCGTGACCTGCCTCAACACGCCGGGCACGATCGACAGCGACTACCGCGGCGAAGTGAAGGTGATTCTCGTCAACCTCGGCCAGGAACCGTTCGCGATCGCGCGCGGCGACCGGATCGCGCAACTCGTCCCCGCAGTCGTGCTCCGCGCGACGCTCGACGAAGTCGCGACGCTCGACGACACCTCGCGCGGCGCAGGCGGCTTCGGATCGACCGGC
The DNA here is from genome assembly GCF_004795835.1 of Sphingomonas sp. PAMC26645. Lineage (NCBI taxonomy): Bacteria > Pseudomonadati > Pseudomonadota > Alphaproteobacteria > Sphingomonadales > Sphingomonadaceae > Sphingomonas > Sphingomonas sp. PAMC26645. The sequence goes on along the minus strand of NZ_CP039249.1, from coordinate 1,612,954 downwards.
CGATGATCGCCGCTCTTCTCCTCCTGCTCCAGACCGCTGCGCCGCCACCCCCGGTTCCCACCGCGCCAACGCCGCCGGTGGCCAGCACGCTGCCGCCACAGGACTGGAGCACGCTTCCGGTCCTGCGCATCCGCGGCCAGGCGACCACGCTCGCCAACACTTCGGCGTATGTACACGGGGAGGTCGTCGCCGGTCGCTGCGCGCATGTCATACGCACGACGCAAGGTTGGGCGCTGACCGTCGACCTGGCCGTGCTGATCAACCCTGACGGTCGCGTCCGCCGGGTGACGCCGCGCGCGATCGACTGTCCGACGGTCGAGCAATATGCCGCCGGCGTCATCCTGGGCGCGCGCGACTCGATCGACGTTGCGGGTGAGGACGCGGACACCTGGTACCGCACCAGCCTCACGTTTACCTGGGGCGCATGACTCTCTCCGACGACGAACTCGACCGGTATGCACGGCATATCGTCCTCAAGGAATTCGGCGGCACGGGACAGGCGCGGTTGAAGGCGGCGACCGTTGCGATCGTCGGCGCTGGCGGGATCGGCTCGCCTGCGATCCAGTATCTCGGCGCTGCCGGGGTCGGTCGCCTGAACCTGATCGACGACGACAGCGTCGAACCGTCCAATCTGCAGCGTCAGACGATCTTCACGACCGCGGATACCGGCATTGCCAAGGTTCAGGCCGCCGCCGCCGCCGTGCAACGGATCAACCCACACGTCTCGGTCGAGACCCACCGCGTGCGCATTGGTGCGGACAACGTCGTTGCGCTGCTGGCGGATGTGGATGTCGTACTCGACGGCTGCGACAATTTCGCAACGCGCTTCTGTGTCGCCGATGCCGCGCATGCCATGAAGATTCCGCTCGTCTCGGCCGCAGTAGGCCAGTTCGAGGGACAGCTCGCCACCTATCGCGGCTGGGAAGCGGACAAGCCGTGCTACCGTTGCTTCGTCGGCGAAGACCCTGAGCGCGCAGAGACCAGCTGCGCAGAAGACGGCGTTCTTGGCCCCGTCACCGGCGTGATCGGCAGCTTGGCTGCGCTCGAGGTACTCCGGGCGATCGCGCCGTTCGGCGACGATCCTGCCGGTAAATTGCTGCTGATCGACCTGCTCGCGCTACGATTTCGTACGATTCGCCTGCCCAAGGATCCGGGGTGTACGGCGTGCGGCAAAAGCGTGCCTTCGCGGTGAGTTAGTAGCAGTTCTGGTTTTCGACGCTGACCAAATTGGAAAATTAACAACTAAAGGTTTGTGCCCGACGAACAGTAGTTCTTTTGCATTGCGGCATTTCGCGGTATCGCTTTGCGCAGGGGGGACTGCGCGTGCGTCCGACAAGTTCATGAATGTAGAGAGCGGCGTTCTGAGCCGTGCTATGGCGCCATCGCGCGGCAAGAAGCCTGCCCGGACTTGGCGCCCGAGCGCGTCCTCGCTACGCGTTCGCCTGATTCTCGGCATGCTGACGGTAGATACCGGTTGCATTATTGCGAGTTATCTGGCGGCGGCTGGTCTGCGCGGGGTATTCGCGAACGACACGGCCTGGATCGTAATCCTAGCGATGTTGATCCCGGTCTTCGTTATTACGACGCTAAATAACGACAGCTATGCAGCCGCAAATCTTCGCGACCCCTTCCGCTCGATAGCGCGAGGGTTGCAGGCCTATGCGCTCGCGATCTCCGCAGTCATCTTCATCGCGTTCTGTCTGAAGGCCAGCGATACCTTCCCGCGTCTTGTCGTCGCGATAGGTTCGGCATTTGCCATTGTTTCCTTGGCATTAGGACGGTTCCTGTTCGTCCGGCACATGCCTGCGATCATCGGCGGGAATCCGTTCAGCATCGTCCTTCTGTACGATTCCGGTCAGCCGATCCCGCGCGGGGACTTCTCGGTCGTTATCGCCGCGGACTCCTATTTCGATCCCGATCACCATGATCCCGTGATGTACGACCGCCTCGCGCAATCGCTGTCGGGCGCCGACCGCGTGATCGTCGCGTGCAGCCCGGAGCGTCGGATCGCCTGGGCGCAGGCTTTGAAAGGCGCGAACATCCAGAGCGAGATCTTCATGCCGGAACTGAACGTGCTGGCGCCGCTCGGCATCAGCGCGCACGGCGACACGCCGACAGTCATCATCGCCAACGGCCCGCTGGTCCTGTTCGACCGCTTCGTGAAGCGTAGCTTCGACGTGATGCTCGCTAGCTGCGCGCTGGTGACGCTGATGCCGATCTGGATCCTGATCGCGCTGTCGGTGAAGGTCGATTCGCGCGGGCCGATCTTCTTCAGCCAGATCCGGATCGGTCGCAGCAACCAGATGTTCCGCCTGATGAAGTTCCGCAGCATGCGCGTCGACCACAGCGACGGCGCAGGTGCGCGCTCGACGTCGCGCGACGACGATCGGATCACGCGCGTCGGCAAGTTCATCCGCAGCACCAGCATCGACGAACTACCGCAGCTGTTGAACGTCCTGAAGGGCGACATGAGCATCGTCGGCCCGCGCCCGCACGCACTCGGGTCGCGCGCGGCGGACAAATTATTCTGGGAAGTCGACCAGCGATACTGGCATCGTCATGCCGCCAAGCCTGGTTTGACGGGCCTAGCGCAGGTGCGCGGCTATCGCGGTGCGACGTTGTACGAGGACGATCTGCGCAACCGGCTCCAGGCGGATCTCGAGTATCTCGAGCATTGGTCGATCTGGCGCGACATCAAGATCATCCTCCTGACCTTCCGCGTCCTGCTACACCGGAACGCCTTCTGACGTTCCGGTGAGCGGGCCGGCGAGCGGGCCGGCGAGCGGGCCGGCGAGCGGGCTGCTAGCTCAGCTCGCCAGCAGCTTCGTTGCGAAGTCGCGGATGCCGGGCCCGATGTCGTCGCGGGCCAGTGCGATCGCCAAATTGGCCTGGATGTAGCCGGCCTTGTCGCCGCAGTCATAGCGCTGGCCATCGAAGGTGAAGCCGTGGAACGACTGGTTGCCGATCAACTGCGCCATCGCGTCGGTCAGCTGGATCTCGTCGCCCGCGCCCTTTTCCTGCGTCTCCAGGATCCGCATCACCTCGGGCTGCAGGATGTAACGCCCCGGGATCATCAAATTCGACGGTGCGGTGCCGCGCTTGGGTTTTTCGACGAGTGCGGTCACTTCCGTGAGTCGCCCATCGATCGCGCCCGGCGAGATGATGCCGTATTTGTCGGTTTCCGAATCGGGCACTTCGAGCGCACCGATCACGTTGCCGCCGACTTGGTTATAGGCCTCGACCATCTGCTTCATGAAGCCGGGCTTGCCGACCATCAACTCGTCGGGGAGCAGGACCGCGAACGGTTCGTCACCGACGATCTCTCGCGCGCACCAGACCGCATGGCCCAGGCCGAGCGGCTCCTGCTGCCGGACATAGACCGGCGAACCGGGCTTCATCCGGATATTGCTGATCGCGTCCAGCGACTTGCCGCGCGACCGCATGGTATCCTCTAGCTCGTACGAGATGTCGAAATGATCCTCGAGCGCGCTTTTGCCGCGCCCTGTCACGAAGATGATCTGCTCGATCCCAGCCTCGAGTGCTTCCTCGACCGCATATTGAATCAGCGGTTTGTCGACGACGGTGAGCATTTCCTTCGGCATGGCCTTGGTGGCCGGAAGGAAGCGCGTACCCAGTCCTGCCACCGGAAACACGGCCTTGCGCAGCGGCTTTATGGTCATTCGATGCTCCCTTTGATCTCGCGGGACCGTCTACCGATCGTTACGCCTGCGCGCAAATTGTCGCATTGAATTAGCGCGTCGTTAAAGACGTTGATCTAGGGACTGCATCATGCCCAAAGTTCTCGTCATCTTCGGCACGCGACCCGAAGCGATCAAACTCTTCCCGGTGATCCGGGCGCTGGCTGCGATCCGCGGCCTGACCGTCCGCACCTGCGTCACCGCGCAGCACCGCGGGCTGCTCGATCAGGTGCTCGCGATCGCTGATCTCGTGCCCGACATCGATCTCGACCTGATGGAGCCGGGACAGACGCTCGATCGCCTTACCGCGCGGCTGCTGGTCGGTCTCGGCGACGTCATGGATGCCGAGCGGCCCGACCTCGTCATCGTGCAGGGCGACACCGCGACCGCGATGACGGGAGCGCTTGCCGCCTATTACCGCAAGGTCCCGGTCGCGCATGTCGAGGCGGGGCTGCGGTCTGGCGACATCTACCATCCCTGGCCGGAGGAGGTGAACCGGCGCATCGTCGCGCCGATCGCCACGCTGCATTTCGCACCCACCGACACCGCCGCTGAGGCACTGCGACGTGAGACGATCGCCGAGGACACGATCCACGTCACCGGCAACACCGTGATCGATGCCCTGCACTGGACCGCGGACCGCGTCGCGGCGGACCCGTCGCTGGCGGCCGGGCTCGACGCGATCGCCGCGCGCTTCGCGGGCAAGCGGATCATCCTGGTCACGACGCATCGGCGCGAGAATTTCGGCGACGGCATGGCCGCGATCGCGCGCGCGATCGGGCGTATTGCGGAGCGCGATGACGTCGCGGTGCTGTTCCCGGTCCACCCGAACCCGAACGTCGTATCGGTGATGGACGCGATCCTCGGTACCCGCGCCAACGTCGCGCGGATCGAGCCGCTCGATTACCCGCACTTCGTCCGCGCGCTCGGCATGGCGGACATCGTCCTGACCGATTCGGGCGGCGTGCAGGAGGAGGCACCTGCGCTCGGCAAGCCGGTCCTCGTGATGCGCGAGACCACCGAGCGGCCGGAGGGCGTCGCGGCTGGCACCGCGAGGCTGATCGGCACCGACGAGGACCGCATCGTTTCCGAAATCTTCACCCTGCTCGACGACACGTCGCGCTACTCCGCGATGGCCCGCGCCCATAACCCGTTCGGGGATGGCCATGCCGCCGCCAAAATCGCAAAGGTCGTCGCGCATGCTGTCGGACTCTAACCTCACCGTCGTCGTCCTCGGGCTCGGCTATATCGGCCTTCCCACCGCGGCGATCATCGCGCGGACGGGGGCGCAGGTGCTCGGTGTCGACGTGACCGAATCGGTCGTGGAGACGGTCAATTCCGGCCGCGTGCACATCGAGGAGGTCGATCTCGACGGCCTCGTCTCGGGTGTCGTTGCGCGCGGCACGTTGCGCGCCTCGACCGCGATCGAGCCTGCCGACGTGTTCGTGATCGCGGTACCGACTCCATTCGACGCCGATCACGCACCCAACATCCGCTACGTCCTCGACGCCGCGACCACGATCGCGAGCGTGCTGAAGACGGGCGATACGATCATCCTCGAATCGACCTCGCCGGTCGGCACCACCGAGAAGGTTCGCGACCTGCTGGCAAGCCTGCGCCCCGACCTGCGCGTACCGGGGAAGACAGGCGACCAGGCGGATGTCGCGATCGCCTATTGCCCGGAGCGCGTGCTGCCGGGCCGCATCCTAGTCGAGTTGATCGACAACGACCGCGTCATCGGCGGCATCACGCCGCGGTGTGCGCGTAAGGCGCTGACCTTCTATCGCCGCTTCGTGCGCGGTGCCTGCGTGACCACGACCGCGCGCGCTGCAGAGATGACCAAGCTTACCGAGAATGCGTTTCGCGACGTCAACATCGCGTTCGCTAACGAACTGTCGCTCATCGCCGACACGATGGGCGTCGACGTGTGGGAGGTGATCCGCCTCGCCAACCGCCATCCGCGCGTCAACATCCTGCAACCCGGCCCCGGTGTCGGCGGGCATTGCATCGCGGTCGATCCGTGGTTCCTCGTCCACGCCGCCCCCGACCAGACGCCGCTGATCCGGACCGCGCGCGAGGTCAACGACGGCAAGACCGACCACGTCATCGCGCAGGTCGCGGCCCTGGTCGAGGCGTCACCCGAGGCTACGGTCGCGTGCCTGGGCCTCGCGTTCAAGGCGAACATCGACGACTTCCGCGAGAGCCCTGCCCTCAAGGTCGCGGAAGCCGTGGCGCGCCAGTTCGGCGACCGGGTGCGGATCGTCGAGCCCTATGCGCAGACGCTGCCCGCCGTGATGGCGGACACCGGCGCGACGCTGATCGACGTAGACACCGCGATCGAGACGTGTTCGATCATGATCGTGCTGGTCGACCACGACGTATTCAAGTCAATCCCGCTCGAGGAGCGCATCGATAAGGCGGTGCTCGACACGCGCGGCATCTGGCCGGATCAGCCGCGGGCGTCGCCGCCTGCGGTCAGCGCAACGGCACGTTACGAGTCGCAACGACTGGCGGGATGATCGGCCGCGTCGCGGTCGCCGCGATGTCCCGCGCGGCGGCTTCCAGCGCTTCGGCACGCGCCTTGGACGATGCGTGCGTGCGACTACGGAACAGCCCGCCGTCGATCGCGCCGCCCTTGCTCCGCCAGAATTTAGGGGCCGACATCGGATCGTAACCGGCGTTGGCGAGCAGGTAGATGCCGAGCAGGTCCGCCTGATCCTCGGTCTGGCGAATCAGGCGGCCGTTGCGACCGAGTTCCGCCAGCAGGCCGCGATTGATCTTCGCCGCATCGAGCCGGGCGCGGTGACGTAGGATGTTGTGCGAGAGTTCATGCGCGACGACGACCGCGATCTCCTCGTCGGTATAGCCCTCGAAGAACCGCTCGCCGAGCTGCACGATCGAACCGTCCGCGCTCGCATCCAGGCCAGTGCCGAGCAGGATCTCGAACCGCGACCGGCATCCGGCGACCGGCGTGATCGTGATCGGCACGCGCTTGCCGTCGCGCAGCACCGTCAGTCGCAACGGCTTTCCGACCGGCGCATCGGTGATGATCGCTTCCGCAGCATCGCGCACTGCCGCGCTTTCGGGCGCATCGGCAGACGGCAAGCCCGGTTGTGATCGATCGTCGATCGCGACGATCGAATCGTTGGGACGAACTCCCGCGCGGTCAGCTGGACCGCCAGCGACGACCGCCTCGACACCGATCGTCGATTGGAACCCGAAGGTGGCCGCTGCGGCCTTGCGCGCGCCGGGGCCATATTGCGTCAGCGCATGGATCGGCATGCCGATCTGTGGCTGGAGGCGGTCACACAACGCCGCATTGCCAGTAGTCAGCCGGTAGGCGATCGTCGCCAGCCGGAGATCGGCAGCGCGCAACGTGTCGAAGAACGCAGCCGTCGGCGGCGCATCCGCTACGGGCATCGGTGCGGCAGGCAAAGCCGTGGGCGTAGCGGCCGTGAGCATCAGGAACGGCGCGAAGCGGGAGATCATCGACATGGCGTCCCCATAGCTGTCGTGCGCCCCCGCGTCATGCTGCACGACCGCAAGCCCCGCGCGCCCTATCGCGGCGATGCGTTGCGCCCGGACACGGCGATGCGTTGCGACGCCTGTCCGAACATCCTATGCGATCGCATGCGCCCGCGCGATCGAGTGACGCGTTCAATCAGGTCCCGTACATCTTCCTCCCCACATCGATTGCAGCATGATTTCAAAGCTTTTCAAGTCCCGTAGCGTTGCCAAGCTGACTCAACCGCAGGTTCCTCCCGGTCGCCGCGTTTATGCCGTCGGCGACATTCACGGTCGCGCCGACCTGCTCGACGAACTGATTGGGTTGATCGAGGCGGACGAACGCGACCGCGGTGCAGCGGAAACGACCTTGATATTCCTCGGCGATATCGTCGACCGGGGCCCCGCCTCCGCGGCAGTGATCGATCGGTTGCGCGGGCTTGCCCATGCCCGCCCCGACCACCCCGACATCCGCTTCCTGCTCGGTAATCACGAAGAGATCTTCCTCGGTGCGCTCGACGGCGAACCCAAGGCACTCCGGTTGTTCTGCCGCATCGGCGGGCGCGAGACCGTGCTGAGCTACGGCATGGAAGCCGCGGAATATGAGCGGCTCGACTATGAAGAGCTGGTGCAACGCCTCGAAACGCTCGTTCCAGACGAACACCGCGAATTCTTGCGCAAGTTCGAGGACATGATCGTGATCGGCGACTACGCGTTCGTCCACGCCGGCGTACGCCCTGACACGCCGCTCGGTCTACAGCGCACCTCCGACCTGCGGTGGATTCGCGATCCCTTCCTCGATCATCGCTCGACGTTGGAAAAGACGATCGTCCATGGCCACACCATGACCGACGAAATCGAACGACGCGGGCACCGAATCGGCATCGACACGGGCGCCTACGCTTCGGGTCGCCTCACTGCACTGGGGATGGAAGGCGCGGAAACCTGGACGCTCCAGACCGGCACCACCATAGGGCCAAAGACGAACTGACGCGTCTCACCGCGAATATCATGCGGTTTGCACGCGAACGCTTTCTTCGTGGCGCGCCTCCGCTATAGAGAAACAGCGGAAGTGTGTGTTGCACTGCCGCAACAGTGCGATCCTCTTCGCGTTGTTACAAAGGGCCTTAGTTGCGTTGGGTAAGGTTATATGCCATTGCCTGCCGCGACGAGCACAAAGGGAGTTCATCATGCGTCTTGGGAAGTATCTCCTGACCGCAGCAGCAGCCACGATGGCAGTTGCTCCGGCCATGGCAGCACCGGCAAATCTGTCGGTTGCACATTCGGTCCGTTCGGGTTCGGTTTCGGCTGACAAGAACGAGCTCGCTGGCGGCGGCATCATCGTTGCGGTTCTCGCAGCAGCTGCAGTTATCGCCGGTATCGTTATCGTTGCAGACAACGACGACGATTCGGACAGCAACTAAGTCTTACGACTTTAGTTCGAGAAATAGCGGTCTTCGGGCCGCTATTTTTTTGCCTGCCGTTCTGAGGACAGGCGGGCCAGCGCGTGCCGAAGCACAATGTGCTGCCGTGTCACGTGCACAACTCAGCTTCCGGTCAGCTCGATACCGTCGATGGCCAAAGACGTCCGGTAGGCTGCGGCTGCGCCATTCCGTGCAAAGTGGACTTAAATCCGCGCTTTCTCAGAATGGCTGAGCATGAGATGGCATCGGCTTTAGCGCCGGGCGCCGAAACAATACCTGCAATAGGGTATCGCCGCGCTAGTCATCCGAAGGACGGCTGAACTCACCGACCTTGCAGCACGCGATTGCCGGGCAGGTTAGCCCGAGTCCCTCTGCGCCACCCTCCCCTGCGGAAGCCTCGCACCCCTAGGGCGGCCGATCCTCTACGGAATCAGGCCAGCCTTCTTATCGGCAGACGGCTTGCGCCGCTGGCCGACCGAGCAAGTTCACGCATAATTAGCGCGACGCATCGCCTCAACGCAAAACGCGCCTCGCAATGAAGCGAGACGCGTTGCAAAGCCAATATCATGGCGCGGTACGAGTTCAGACCCATACCCCCACCATCACTTACTGAGACGGCGGCGTCTGCGTGCCACCGGGCATGCCGCCCGGCGCACCGCCTGGCATGCCACCAGGAGCGCCGCGACCCATCTGCGCCTGCGCCTGCATCTGCTGGACCACGCTCTGTGGCAGGAAGTCGAGCAACTCGACGTCGAACACCAGCGTCGAATTCGCCGGGATCGGACCGTTAGCCTTGTCGCCATAGCCAAGCGCCGGCTTCATCCAGAAGCGGTACTTCGACCCCTTCGGCATCAGCTTCAGCGCCTCGGAGAAACCGGGGACCACGCCGGTGACGGGCATCGGCGTCGGCTGCTGCGACTTGTCGAAGGTCGTGCCGTTGAGCAGCTTGCCCTCGTAATTCACCAGCGCGACATCGGCGTCGGTCGGCTTGGCCGCCCCGGGCTTGCCGGGCGCGATCACCTTGTACTGCAGGCCGGATGCGGTAACGACCACGCCCCGCGCGCGCGCATTGCGGGCCAGGGGATCATCACCCTGACGCGCCAGCGCGACTGCGGCGATCAGCGCGAGCGCGATACCGACCCAGAGATAGACGAGGTAGCTGCGCTTGGTTGGCTGCAGCGGCACTGCGGTGACGGTCGACATCGGATCAGGCCCCGGTCATCTGGTCACGCCGGAGCGCCGCGCGTGCCGTTGGAAAGCAATTGGGGTGCCGATCACGACACCCCGAACTATCGACCCACCCGCTTGCCGGGTACGGCCGACAAAATCTTAGCGTGCGCCGTCGCGCTCTGCGCGCTTGCGGTCGAGCTTGCGCGAGCGACGGATCGCTGCTGCACGCTCACGTGCGCGCTTCTCGGACGGCTTTTCGTAATGCCGGCGCAGCTTCATCTCGCGATACACGCCCTCGCGCTGCAGCTTCTTCTTAAGCGCGCGAAGGGCCTGGTCGACGTTGTTGTCGCGTACGATGATCTGCATAAACCCGATAAGCTCCGGACGAATAGATTTTTGCCGTCGCGAACAGGTCCGCGCCGCATGAACTGGGGCCCCTATCAGCGGAGCGCCGTCTTTTCAAGCCAAACCACTTGTTCCGGCGGGTCTGCCTGACATGTGAGCGCCTTTGCGGGAGGGCCCGTGCAGCGCTAAGAGCAGGCCATGACCCGTATACCCCTGACACTGTATAACAGCCTCTCGCGCCAGCTCGAGACCTTCCAGCCGATCGATCCGACCGACGTCGGGCTCTACACCTGCGGGCCGACCGTCTATAATTACCAGCATATCGGCAACATGCGCGCGTTCCTGTTCGCGGATACGCTGGGTCGCGTGCTCCGGTGGAAGGGGTGGCCGACGACCCACATCATCAACATCACCGATGTCGGCCACCTGACCTCCGACGCCGATGTCGGTGACGACAAGATGGAGAAGGCAGCCGCCGCGCAAGGGCGCTCGATCTGGGAGATCGCAGCCTATTATACCGACGTGTTCAAACGCGACGTCGCGCGCCTCAACATCGTGCCGCCGGCCCGCTGGGCGGTCGCGACGGATCACATCGCCGAGATGATCGCGTTCGCCGAGCAGATCGCACCGAAGCATTGCTACACGCTCGACAGCGGGCTGTATTTCGACGTGGCGACGGTGCCGGACTATGGCCGCCTCGCGCGGGCCGGCAACGATGATATCGAGAGCCGGATCGAGCCGGTCGAGGGCAAGCGCAACCCGCAGGACTTCGCGATCTGGCGTACCTCCGCGCCCGGCGAGAACCGCCAGATGGAATGGGATTCGCCCTGGGGTCGCGGGGCGCCCGGCTGGCATCTCGAATGCTCGGTGATGAGCAAACATTACCTAGGCGCGCATTTCGACATCCACACCGGCGGGATCGACCACCGCGAGATCCACCATCCCAACGAGATCGCGCAAAACCAGGCGCATTGCGACTGCGCGGATACCGGCGCGAGCGTCTGGATGCACAACAACTTCCTGGTCGAGCGCGCGGGCAAGATGTCGAAGTCGACCGGGCAGTTCACGACGATGCAGACGATCGTCGACCGCGGCTTCCACCCCCTCGCCTACCGGCTGATGTGCCTCCAGGCGCATTATCGGAGCGAGCTGGAATTCTCTTGGGAGAATCTGGCCGCGGCGGCGATCCGCCTGAAGCGCATGGTGCAAGCGGTCGAGACATTGCGCGCTCGCGAGCCCGGCGGTCCGTCGGGTAGCGCGCATGCCTATGCCGACCGGCTGGAGGAGGCGGTCTCGGACGATCTCGCCACGCCGCGCGCGCTGCCGATCCTCGACGAACTGCTCGCGGACAAGCGGGTCGCGCCTGCGGACCGTGTCGCTGCGCTGGACGATTTCGACGCGGTACTGGGGCTGGACCTGGCGACGATCAGCCGCGAGGACCTGCGGATCCGGCCGGTCACGGCGACGATCGACGAGGATGCGATCGCCGCACGACTGGCGGATCGCCGCGATGCGCGCGCTGCGAAGGACTTCGGGCGATCGGACGCGATCCGCAACGAACTCGCCGCCGCAGGTGTCGAGGTGATGGATGGCGATTCGCTAGGTTGGGACTGGAAGATCGCGGTGGTGTGAGCCCGCCGGGTAGGTCCAAGAACTAGGGCCACAGGGAAAGTCTATCGTCATTCCCGCCTTCGCGCGGACAACGAGACCATTGTGGTAAAGTGTTACTGCAGGGGAACGCGGGACCGATCCGTCGCAGAGCGCTGCACAACTTGACATGCCCCGCCGCACGCCGATGTTCTCCGGATGAAAGCCGTCCTCCCAGCCGCCGCCCGCCCGCTCCTCGAACCGCATCTGCCTGCGGACCTAGACGTCGCCTGGTTCGCCAAGCCGGACGAGGCCAACGCGATGATCGCAGACGCGGATATCGCCTGGGTGGACATGCAGCCGACCGAACTCGTCGCCGACGCGATCCGCCATGCCGGGCCAAACCTCAAATGGGTCTCGACGATCTATGCCGGGCTCGACGCGTTCCCGCTCGACACACTGCGTGAGAACGGCGTCACTTTGACCAACGGCGCCGGCATCAACGCCGTCGCGGTCGCCGAATATGCGGTGATGGCGGTGCTCGTCGCCGCCAAGCGCTTCGATACCGTCGTCCGCGCGCAGGACCGTCATGAGTGGTTGAAGGACGCGCCCGGCAAGATCGAACTCGCCGGAACCAAGGCACTTGTCATTGGCTATGGCACGATCGGCAAGATGATCGGCGATCGCTTGACCGCGTTCGGGGTCGAGGTCACCGGCGTCACGCGCACCGGCCGCGATGGCACGATCACCCCCGACGCTTGGCGGGATCGGCTCGATGCGTTCGACTGGGTCATCCTCGCCGCGCCCTCGACCGACGCGACGCACGCGATGATCGGCCGCGAAGAGTTACACCGGATGAAGCCGTCCGCCTGGCTGATCAACATTGCGCGCGGCGACATGATCGACGACGATGCGCTGATCGCGGCATTGACCGACGGGACGATTGCCGGCGCCGTACTCGATCCGACCAGCCCGGAGCCCCTGCCCGCGGATCATCCGCTTTGGTCGACGCCTAACGCGATCGTCACGATGCACCTGTCGGGCCGCAGCCAGACGACGATGTTCGCTCGCGGGGCGACGCTGTTCCTCGACAACCTCGCGGCGTTCCTCGCCGGTCGCCCGATGAAGAACGTCGCCGATCTCGACGCGGGTTACTGACCGGTCTGGGTCGTGGCCGGGCGGGGGCTGCGATTATAGCTCTTGATTCCGCGGCGACGAAGTTTGTCGGCGCGACGACGACGCGAGTACATGATCAGGATCGGTACGCCGACCAAGATGCCCCCGCCGATGATCGAAAGCGCGATGATGATACGCATTGGCATGTCCATGTGTGGACCATGCCGATTGGACAGCGAAGACGCCATATATTTTTTAATCCGGGATGAATGGATTTAACCACTACATCCGGTTGAACCGACCTGTGCAGCATTTCGCCGCTGCCGGCCAAGCTTTACTTCGTTGCGCAAAAAGGCGTTTTCGCGCATTGCCATCGTCACAATTCACCAATCGGACGACATGATATGGCCGCGAACTGGGCCCCCGACAGCTGGACACGTCACGAAGCGCGGCAGCTCCCCACTTATCCCGACGCAGCAGCGCTGACCGCCGCGACCGACCAGCTTGCGACCTTCCCGCCGCTCGTCTTCGCTGGTGAAGCTCGCAACCTGACCGCGTCGCTCGCCGAAGTCGCAGCCGGCAAGGCGTTCCTGCTCCAGGGTGGCGACTGCGCCGAGTCCTTCGCGGAGCACAGCGCCAACAACATCCGCGACACGTTCCGCGTCATCCTTCAGATGGCGGTCGTCCTGACCTTCGCATCGAAGCTCCCCGTCGTGAAGCTTGGCCGCATGGCGGGTCAATTCGCCAAGCCGCGCTCGACCGATACCGAGACGATCGGCGGCGTCGAGCTGCCGTCGTACCGCGGCGATAACGTCAACGATATCGCCTTCACCGCGGAATCGCGCGCGCCCGACCCTCAGCGGATGATCCGCGCCTATTCGCAGTCGGCGGCGACGCTCAACCTGCTGCGTGCGTTTGCACAAGGCGGCTACGCGAACCTGCATCAGGTCCACCGCTGGACGCACGACTTCATGGGCCGCAGCCCCTGGTCGAAGAAATACGCCGAGACCGCGGACCGGATCGGCGAGGCGCTCGAGTTCATGGCCGCGTGCGGGATCGATCCCGAGACCGTGCCGCAGCTTGCGCAGACGCATTTCTACACCAGCCACGAGGCACTGCTGCTCCAGTACGAGCAGGCGCTGACTCGGCAGGATTCGCTGACCGGCGACTGGTACGACACCAGCGCGCATTTCCTGTGGATCGGCGATCGCACCCGGTTCGAGGGATCGAGCCATGTCGAATACCTCCGCGGCATCGGCAACCCGATCGGCATAAAGTGCGGCCCGAGCCTGGAGCCCGACGCGCTGCTGCGGATGCTCGACACGCTCAACCCAGGCCGCGTACCCGGCCGGATGACGCTGATCACGCGCTATGGCTACGACAAGATCGAGGCGAACCTGCCCCGCCTAGTCCGCGCCGTCACGCGCGAGGGCCATCCGGTGGTGTGGAGCTGCGACCCGATGCACGGCAACGTCGTCAAGGCCGCCAACGGCTACAAGACGCGCCCGTTCGACCGTATCCTCGCCGAAGTCCGCGGCTTCTTCGCGGTCCACCGCGCGGAAGGCACGCACGCCGGCGGCATCCATGCCGAGATGACCGGCCAGAACGTGACGGAGTGCACCGGCGGCGCGGTCGACGTGACCGAGCAGTCGCTTGCGGATCGCTACCACACCCACTGCGATCCGCGCCTCAACGCCAGCCAGAGCCTCGAACTCGCCTTCCTGCTGGCCGAGATGCTCAACGAGGAAATGGCCGAGCGCAAGAAGGCCGCCGCGTAACAAAATGGGCGCCGGAAAAAACGGGCGGGCATCTACGGAATTATCGGCAAGCGTCTTGACGCCTGCCACCCCATTCCGTAGACGCCCGCTTCTGCTAACGGCCCCTTCGTCTAGCGGTTAGGACGACGCCCTCTCACGGCGTAAGCACGAGTTCGATTCTCGTAGGGGTCACCAGCTACCGCTTTTGTGGCGGGAACGTGCAGCGAGCCTCACTGTCCCCGTTTAAAGCAAGGTTTTGCCCTTACCGTTGATCGTCGTCGGCGTAGGTGACGAAACGCAGCGAGTTGGTGTGAAGTAGGGACGTCGATCGATCGATGGCCCGCGTCTCACCGCTCCAACAGTTTCGACCGGCCGCCTGCGTGCTGTCATCGAACGCCTCTCCGCCGCGGTGATCGAGAGCGAAGTCGGATTCGAGCGGCGCGTCATTCAGGGCATGGCAGACGGCTAAGCAAAGCCGACCCAGATCGATGCCGCAGCAGGCATCGATCTGGGTCGCTCTGATTGCGTCGCGAAGGCGGTGACCGGGTAACGACCGCTCAGTGCCTTGAGCGAAGCGTCACCCTGTCGCGTTGTCAGCCGCTGCGGCGTCGAGCCTGTCCTGCGTCCGCGTATCGAAATCCCCAGCGTCGTGGCGCTCGGGGAGCTGACTGGAAGGATCACCCATCACGCGGTTGACCATCCGCCCACGCGCCACTGCGGGCCGTGCAGCGATCAGGTCGGTCCAGCGCAGGACGTTCTTGTAGTCGTTTACCTGAAGGAACTCCGCGGCGTCGTAGACCAGCCCCTTCACCAGAGCACCGTACCAAGGCCACACCGCCATGTCGGCGATCGAATACTCGTCGCCGCCAAGATACTCGCTCTCGCCCAGGCGCCGGTCGAGAACGTCGAGCTGCCGCTTCACCTCCATCGCGAAGCGGTCGATCGCATATTCGATCTTAACCGGCGCATACGCGTAGAAATGCCCGAACCCGCCGCCAAGCATCGGCCCCGCCCCCATCTGCCAGAACAGCCACGAGAGCACCTCGGCGCGCTTGGCGACATCGGTGGGCAGGAACGCACCGAACTTCTCGGCGAGATAGACCAGGATCGAGCCAGACTCGAAGACCCGGATCGGGCTTTCGCCACTGCGATCCACCAGTGCGGGAATTTTTGAGTTCGGGTTGGCCTCGACAAAGCCGCTGCCGAACTGGTCACCGTCCATGATCTTGATGAGCCAGGCGTCATACTCGGCACCCGTGTGACCAGCCGCGAGTAGCTCCTCGAGCATCACCGTCACCTTCACCCCGTTGGGCGTCGCCAGCGAATAGAGCTGCAGCGGATGCTTGCCCGCCGGCAGATCCTTGTCATGCGTAGCGCCGGCGATCGGGCGGTTGATGCTGGCGAACCTGCCCCCGCTCTCCTTGTTCCAAGTCCAGATCTTCGGCGGCGTGTAATCGGCGGTCTCGGTCATTAGGATTCTCCGCGTGGGTTATTCCTTGTCGGCGCCGTGAGCCGTTGCGGAATATGACGCAAGTGCGGAGTACATTTGGCGAGCTGGTTTGCACCTGCCCCGATGGGCGCCGCGGTGCCGCCACCACGAGCGTTGCGCCGCTGACGCCACAAGAGGCGCCCCGCACGACCGGGACGCCCCAAGGGAGGATATCAAGCCGACCAAACCAGCCGGCCGGTTTTTCGCCTTACTTGATCGCGACGCGGATCGAGAAGGTGAAGCGGCGATCGTTGATGAACCAGTTGCGCGGTCGGGTCAGCAGATCGTCGTTGATCACGTACGACGTCCGCGTCACCGAGTTCGTCAGGTTCACGCCCTGGAAGCCCATCCGCACCGCCGGCGTAATCGCGTAGAAGACCGACGCATCGAGCTGCCCGTATGACTCCGCATAGACCGGCGCGAACGGCGTGATCGCATCGCGGATCGTCAACAGGTTCCGCGACCGCCAGTTATACGCGGCGCGCAGTTCCAGGCCATTGCGCTGATAGAACGGCCCGATGTTGAACTGGTACTTCGACAACCCCTGCAACGGCAGTTTCCCGGTATCGACCGAGGAAATGAAGCCCGCCGCGATGTTCGCATCGTTCGGGTCCAGCTGTTGCTGCGACACACCCGTAGAGTGCACATAGGTGAAGTTGGCCGAAAGCCCGAGGCCGCCGAGCACCGACGGCAGGAAACCGTACGTCTGCTGATACCCTACCTCGAACCCGCGCACCTTACCCGTATCCGCCGAGTTCAGCGGCGTGGTGACGATCGCATCGAACGTCGAGCCATTGTTGGTGAACGACAGGCGCTGTGTACCGACGGACTGTACGCCGTACAGGTTCTTCGCGAACGCTGAGAAGGTCAGCTGACCCACGCTCGAAAAATACCATTCCGCAGTCAGATCGTAATTGTCGGCACGGACCGGCTTGAGGTTCGGGTTGCCGACGTCGAAGATCGCCACCGGACCGCCGTTGAACAGGATCGTCTGATCGCTGGTCGTCAGGCCGACATTGTAGAACGACCGGGTCTGGCCGAAATCGGGCGGTGCTACGCTCTTGTTGAACGCGGCACGGAACTGGAGCCCTCCACCAACCGCCAGCTTCACGTTGAAGCTGGGCAGGAAGTAGTCATAGGTCAGCTTGGCGTTGTTGGGCACGAGATTGCCGTTCTGGAACGCTGCGGCCGCCGCCCGTGTTGCGTCAGGCAAGGCGCAGAACCGCGAGATCGCGGTGCCGTCCGTGGGCGCAACGCAATTGAACGACTGGTTCGGGAACGAGAAGAAACCCGACGAGACGCGCCGCGTCTTGGTATATCGCACGCCGACGTTGCCGCTGAGGTTCCACCCGTTCGACAGGTCGTTGCCAAAGCGGACTTCGGCATAGGCGGCGTTGTTGCGCTCGCTGACCGGATTGACCTCGCCCGGCAGGAAAGGCGTCCCGGCGATCGCACCCGTACGCTGGGCAAGTGGCACCCAACCATCGGCGCCCGAATTGGTCGACGTGAAGTTGCGCCATTCGCGTCCGATCTGGCTGATCTGCTGGACCGCGGTCCCGTAATCCTGAAGCTGGCTGCCAGGATAGAATACCCGGCCACCGTTGGACGCGTCGTTGGCCTGCCCACGGAAGAAATTGTCGTAGGTGAAGGCCTGTTGCGGTCCCGGCGCACCCGCGTCGCGGGTCGTCGGATTGCCATCGATCGGGCGGTCGAACCACACCGGTCCGCCGGTCGATCCCGGTGCGGTCGTGCTGCCATCGCCGCCGCCCCAGATCTCGCTTAACACGCCCCAGTTATACGCCGTCGACCGCGCTTCGTTCTGGCGATCGGAGAAGCGATAGCCGGCGCGGATCGACGTCAGCCAGCTCTCTTCCGGGAACGAATAGTCCAGATCGATGCGCGCGGCGTCTTCGTTACCCTTGCTGTCCTCGATATGGTCCATCGCAGACCGGTAGAAGTTGTTATACGGGTCTGCGTAGCTCGGATGTGCCGCGTTCTGGTAGTTGTTGGCGCCGTTGGTGACGGGAATAAAGTTCACATAGGCCGGGTCGCTGCCGTTCAAGCGAATGTCGGCATTCTGGTAGGTCGTCCCCCAGACGGTGAGATCCGTAACGTTAACCTTCGACCAGACGTGCTGGTAATCGACGGTTACGCCCAGACGCATAGTCGGCTGCCACTTGAAGTTGAAGCTGGCGTCGTTGGTGATGTAACGTGCCGTGTTGCCGCGCGCGAT
Source organism: Sphingomonas sp. PAMC26645 (assembly GCF_004795835.1). NCBI lineage: Bacteria > Pseudomonadati > Pseudomonadota > Alphaproteobacteria > Sphingomonadales > Sphingomonadaceae > Sphingomonas > Sphingomonas sp. PAMC26645. Next base: position 1,594,631 of record NZ_CP039249.1, on the reverse strand, counting down.
GTTGTTGCTCTGCAAGCCATTGGTCGGCGTACGCATGTCGCCACCCTGATCGGCGCGATAGCCGTTCGGACCGGTGATGAGGCCACTGGTGAACGCATTGTCGTCGTCATAAGCGAAGCTGGTCCCGGGGAATGGTTGCGAATCGCCCGCTGCCAGCACGTTGTCGGTCGCGACTTCGATCGAATTCTCGGTCCACGCCTCACGCGAGTCCGACCGCAGGAACTGCGCAGTCGCCGTCATCTTCTCGTCGTTGCTCCGCCACTGGCCGGCGGCCGAATAGCCGTACCGCGTCCGGTTGAATTCCTGGCTGCGGATCGCCGCGCCGCGGGGCACGTAAACGGTCGTCCCCACATTCGGGACGTTGTTCGCGCCAAGCGGCTGCAACAGGTCACCCGACGCCGTCAGGACGCGCTGACCCCAGTTCGAGATCTGCACGCTGTCCGCGCGCGAGCGAACCTGAGACCGCACGAAGCTGCCGAGCAGGCCGAACTGGCCGATACCAGTGTGCCAGCGATCACTGGCAAGGACGGAGACGGTCGGCGCCGACTTCTTGACGAAATCGCCGTAGTTGTTCTCGAGCGTGCCGCCGAGCGTCAAGCCCGTCGAATCGAACGGCAGGCGGGTCCGCAGATTGACCGTGCCGGCGATGCCGCCCTCGATCATGTCCGCCGACGGGCTCTTGAACACATCGACGCCGCCGAGCAGTTCGGACGGCACGTCGGCGAACGACAGGCCACGACCGTTATTCGCACTGAACGAATCGCGTCCGTTGATCTCGGACCGTGTGTAGGTCAGGCCGCGCACGACCACGCCCGACCCTTCGGTCGAGAAATGGTCCGGGTCGACGCCGGCCGAGAAGTGGCTGATCGACACGCCGGGAACGCGCTGCAATGCTTCGGTGACCGAACGGTCCGGCAGTGCACCGATATCCTCGGCCGAAATCGAGTCTACGACGACTTCTGAATTCTTCTTGATCGCCTGCGCGCTCTGCAGGCTACGACGAATGCCGGTGACCACGATGTCCTGGTTGGCGGCCTCGTCCTGCGGGGTCGCAGTCGACTGCTCGGCCTTCGTCGGCACGGCGCCACCCGACGGAACCTGCGCGTTTGCGGAGGGCTGTGCCAGCCCGAACGAGGAGGCGTCGACGCTCGCCGCTGCAGCCCGATCTGAAGGTGCGGTACGGCCGAGCGCCGCCGGGGTCGGCGTGCTCTGCGAAGGAAGTGTGTCTGCTTGCTGGGCATGCAGCACCTGCGGCAACGCGGCCAGGCACAGCGCGATCAACGATGCCCCGCCTTTCAGCGCACCAATACGAGTCGACGCAACTAAGATATTCGCAGTGGCCATGACGTTCTGCATCCCCTTTATAGATAGCGCTATCATTCTTTGGCGCGCTTTATCTGCCGGGCGAGGTAGCGTCATCCGAATGTAACAGCTACATAAAAGGTTAAGAACGCTCGGAAATGAGCAAGTCGTGTCTTTGATACAACACAGAGGGGATGAGGTTTGGCGATGGGTGCCGGGATGCAAGTGGTAGTCGTTGGTGGCGGTACCGCTGGTTGGATGACCGCGGCAACATTGGCCATGAGTTTCGCCGGCCGGCTTGCCGACGTAACCCTGATCGAGTCTGAGGAGATCGGCACAGTCGGCGTCGGCGAAGCGACGGTTCCTCACATCCGATTCTTTAATCAAAGATTGGGTATCGACGAAGCCGACTTTATTCGTCGTACAAATGCGACGTTCAAGCTTGGCATCGAATTTCGCGATTGGGGCCGTGTCGGCGACAGCTACATCCATCCCTTTGGCGATTTTGGGCACGACGTCGATGGCCTGCCTTTCCACCAGCATTGGGCACACGCAACGCGCGGTGGCACTGACGGCCTACCGGCTTTGGAAGACTGCTCGCTGCCGATCGTCGCCGCGCGCGAAAATCGTTTTACGCCGCCGCTCGAGGACCCGCGCTCGATCGGGTCGACCTATTCCTACGCCTATCAGTTCGATGCGACGCTCTACGCGGCCTATCTGCGCGACTATGCCGAAGCGCGCGGCGTCGTCCGGATCGAAGGACGCGTCGATGCGGTCGAGCAAAGCGCAGGCGGTATAGACGCCGTTCGCCTTGCCGATGGTCGGAGGATCGCGGGTGACCTGTTCATCGACTGCTCCGGCTTTCGCGCACTCCTGATCGATGGCGCACTCAAGATTAAATCTGAGGATTGGTCACACTGGTTGCCGTGCGATGCCGCATGGGCCGTTCCCACCGCCAATGCCGGCGCATTGACGCCGTACACCCGGGCAACCGCGCGTGAAGCCGGATGGCAATGGCGCATCCCGCTGCAGCATCGAACGGGGAATGGCCATGTCTTCTCGACACGGTTCACCGACCCGGAAACCGCACGTGCGGTGTTGATGAATAACCTGGAGGGCGAGGCGCTTGCCGAACCGCGCATGCTGCGCTTTCGTACGGGCCGGCGAGATCGGCAATGGGTTGGGAACTGCGTCGCGATCGGCTTGTCCGCGGGGTTTCTCGAACCACTTGAATCGACCAGCATCCACCTGATCCAGCTCGCGATCGGCAAGCTCATCGAACTGTTTCCATCCGGTGGCGTGTTCGACCCAGCCGATGCGGCGGAGTTCAACCGCGCGATGGCGCTCGAATATGACCGGGTCCGTGACTTCCTGGTGCTGCACTACTGTGCCACGGAACGCGACGACACGCCGTTCTGGCGCTACATGCGAACCATGACCCTGCCCTCGTCGCTGACCGAGAAGATCGCCGAATTCCGCGAGCGGGGCATCGTCGCATCCTATCGAGAGGGCATGTTCCTGCCGGCGAGTTGGCTTGCCGTCTATTACGGCCAACGCATCATGCCGGACCGCGTGAATCCGCTGATTGCGGATATTCCGTCAGCGACTTCGCGAGCTCACGTCACCAGGGTCGCCGCCGCCTGTGCGAGTGCAGCCAAGACAATGCCCTTGCACGAAGACTATATCGCGCGGATCAAGGCCGCGGCATGAGCCGGGTCGTCGCAATTCTCGGCGCGAACCTGTGCGGCTGGATGGCCGCGGCCGCGCTCGCGCGTCGCCTGCCTCGTGACGCCTATCATGTCGTCGTGATCGACCATGGCACGACTGGCGACGGACTGGGGGATTTTGCACCGGTAATCACGGTGCCGCCGGCGCTCGGCGGGTTTCATGCCGATCTCGGTATCGAGCCGACGGCGCTTGTCCGCGCAACCGGCGGAGGCCATGCGCTCGGGGTCGCGTTCGGTGGCTGGCGCAAGGACGGTGCCGCAGCGTTCCTGTCGTACGGCGAAACGGGCGCGCCGCTTCAGGGTATTGCGTTCCACCAGCTTGCCGGCCGGCTGCGCAAGGACGGGATCCATGTCCGTCTGGCCGACTATGCCCTGTCTGCCGTTGCCGCACAGTCCGGCCGGTTCGCTCTCGAAGCCCCGATCGCGCATGCGTTGCATCTGCCGGTCGAAAGCTACACTGCGGTGCTACGCGCGGCCGCGATGAACTTCGGTGCGTCTTGCGCGAACGCATCGTTTGCCGACGCACGGATCGATGCGAACGGCATCGTCGAGATACTGAAATTGACGGACAGTACCTCTATCGCACCGCTGCTCGTGCTGGACTGTTCCGGCAGCAGCGCGCGCATCGCGAGCTGGACGGCGCCGGCATTCGAGGACTGGTCTGCTTGGCTGCCGTGTGACCGAATGCATACGCAAACGCTGTCGGCAACGGGCGCACCGCCACCCTATACGCAAGTCGATGCGCAGGGTTCGGGCTGGACCGCAACCTGGCCGCTCGGTGGCGCCGACGTGCGTTTGACCTGCACCGCGGGTGGCGAGGGCACGCCGTTCCGCGCCGGTCGCCGCATTGAGGCTTGGCGCGGCAACTGCATTGCCCTGGGCGCCGCTGCGGGGCTTATCGAGCCATTGCACCCGACCGCGCTGACGGTGCTGTTGCGGTCGCTCGCGCAGCTCATACAGCTTTGGCCCGCGGAACGCCGAGCGCCGGTCGAAGCCAAGGCGTTCAATCGATTTACGGCAAACGCCATGACGGGCGCCCGCAACTTCGTCATCGCGCAAAAGGCCGCAGGCCGTGGCGTGGGTGCATCCAGAGACGAGCCCGGCGGCACGATGCTTCCCGATGCCGTCGAGGCGAAACGCACCCTGTTTGCCGCACGCGGACGTCTGCCGATGTTCGATGACGAACCGTTCGAAGAGGAGGACTGGGCCGCAATGTTCGACGCGATGGGTCTCGTGCCACGGCGGTACGACGCGCGCGCCGATGCGCTACCCCTGGCAACGATCCAGCAGCATTTCGCCGATCATCGCGCGCGGATCATCGCGCAGGTCCGAGCGCTTCCGCCCTACGCGCACGCCATGGCCGAACTGGCTGCTGCATGACGCTGGGTTCACCTGTCCGTCGCATCGTCATCGTCGGCGGCGGCACCGCGGGCTGGATGGCGGCCGCCGCGCTGGCGCGACTGATCCCGACGGGGGCCAGCGTGACCCTGATCGAGTCCGATACGATCGGCACCGTCGGTGTCGGCGAAGCAACGATCCCGCCGATCCGAGCCTTCAACGCGATGCTCGGCATCGACGAAGCGGCGTTTCTGGCGGCAACGGCGGGCAGCTTCAAGCTCGGCATCGAGTTCGTCGACTGGGGTGCGATCGGCGAACGCTATCTCCACCCGTTTGGCGGGTTCGGATTCGATATCGAGGGCGTCCGCTTCCACCAACATTGGCGACGTCGGCGAGCAGCAGGCGTGGTCGAGGACATCGACGCCTACTCGCTCTGCGCGGTCGCCGCGCGGGCCGGGCGGTTCGCCCCCCCCTCGCCCGACCCGGCATCCATATTGTCACAGATGGCGCATGCCTATCATTTCGACGCCGGCCTTTATGCCCGATTCCTGCGAGGTCGTGCGGAACGCGACGGCGTCACCAGGATCGGGGGCGAGATCGGCGATGTCGCGCTCGACGGCGATACCGGGCACGTCCGTTATGTCACGCTCGCCGGCGACCGCCGGATCGAAGGCGACCTGTTCCTCGACTGCTCCGGCTTCCGCGGGTTGTTGATCGAGCAGGCACTCGGTGCCGGTTACGAGGACTGGACGCGCTGGTTGCCCTGCGATCGGGCCGTTGCGATGCCGACCGCGAATATCGGCACCGCGATCGCGCCGTACACCCGCTCGACCGCGCAAGCGAGCGGCTGGCAATGGCGCATTCCGCTGCAACACCGCACCGGCAACGGCTATGTCTACAGCAGCGCTCATTGCTCGGACGACGAGGCCGCCGCGACCTTGCTCGACGGTGTAGATGGGCCACCGCTTGCCGACCCTCGCGTTCTTCGCTTCACAGCCGGGCGGCGGCGAAAACAATGGATAGGCAACGTCGTCGCACTCGGCCTAGCCTCCGGCTTCACCGAGCCGCTCGAATCGACCAGTATCCACATGGTGCAGACCGGCATCTCGAAGCTGCTGGCGTTGTTCCCCGACCAAGGTTTCTCGCCGGTCGAGATCGATACCTATAATCGTCTTGCCGAAACGCAGTTTGACCAGGTTCGCGACTTCCTCGTGCTTCACTATCATGCGACCCGCCGGACCGACTCTCCGTTCTGGCGCGAGGCCGGCGCGCGGGCGATCCCCGATAGTATCGCCGAGAAGATTGCCCTGTGGCGACGTCGTGGACGGCTGTTCCGATGGGAGGACGATCTGTTCGCCGAAGCAAGTTGGGTCGCAGTGTTGCTGGGTCAGGGCATCGTCCCCGAGGGCTGGGACCGCCTCGCCGATGCGGTCGACGCCCGGGACGTGGACGCCCGGTTTGATCGTTTGCGCGCGATGTTCGCCGACGCCGCAGCCCGGATGCCGCGTCACGAAGACTATCTCGCCCGTACCAGCCCGACGCGCGTGCGCGCATGACCGACGCTCTACGATCTGTAACGATTGTCGGTGGCGGTACCGCGGGCTGGATGGCGGCGGTCGCGTTCGGGCGGCTGCTCGGCCCCGCCGGCACGCGCGTGACGCTGATCGAGTCGGACGATATCCCCACGGTCGGCGTCGGCGAAGCGACGATTCCCCCGATCCGTACCTTCCACGCGATGCTCGGGATCGACGAGGACGCCTTCCTGCGCGCGACCGGCGGCAGCTACAAGCTCGGCATCCGCTTCGAAGGCTGGACGCGTCCAGGCGAGTCCTATGTCCATCCGTTTGGCCAGATCGGTACCGACATCGCCGGCGTGCCGTTCGCCGCGCAATGGCTGCGTGTGCGCCAGGCAGGCGCGGCAGAACCACTGGGCGCCTATTCGCTTGAGGCATGCGCAGCGGAGGCCGGCCGTTTCTCGCGGCCGATCGCGAATGGAAACTCACCCCTGTCGCGGATCGGCTATGCCTATCATTTCGACGCCGGGCGCTACGCCGCGTTCTTGCGCGTGCAGGCCGAGGCATACGGCGTCGTCCGCCATGAAGGGCTGGTCAAACGCGTCGAGCGCGGCCCAGCGGGTATCGCGGCTGTACATCTCGCCGATGGCAGCCGCATCGCCGGCGACCTGTTCCTCGACTGCTCCGGCTTTCGCGCACTTTTGATCGAAGGCGCAATGGAGGCAGGATGGACCGACTGGTCCGAATGGCTGCCCTGCGACCGTGCCGTCGCAGTGGCTTCGGTTGCCGACGCCGCACCGCTGCCGCTCACTCGGGCGATCGCCGAACGCGCCGGCTGGCGCTGGCGTATCCCGCTGCAGCACCGCACCGGCAACGGCCATGTCTTTTCCAGCCGCAACATGAGCGAGGACGAGGCGACCGCAACGTTGCTGGCCGGGGTGGAAGGAGAGACCCTTGCCGAACCTCGCGTGATCCGCTTCGCAACGGGCCACCGCAACTGCTTCTGGGTCGGTAATTGCATCGCTCTTGGTCTGGCGGCGGGGTTCATGGAGCCGCTTGAATCCACCAGCATTCATCTGGTGCAAAGCGGATTGCAGCATCTGCTCAGGATGTTGCCGACGGGCGCCCCTCCCGCCCCGGCAGTGGTCGAGCGCTACAACCGCATCATGACCGCGGAATATACTCGCATCCGAGACTTCCTCGTCGCACATTACCATTTGAATGCGCGCGCAGAACCGTTTTGGCGCGACCGCGCTGCTGCAGCGATCCCTGAAGGCCTGGCCGAAAAGCTCGCATTGTTTCGCGCCGGCGGCCGCATCTTTCGAGAGGCCGACGAACTGTTCAATGAAACTAGCTGGCTTGCTGTGTTGACCGGACAGAACGCCCCCGTCTCAGGCTACGATCCGATCTGCGACGGCATACCGATCGAGACCGCCGCCAATCGGTTGGCTCAGGTCGAACGCGTAGTCGCTACTTCACTAACGCATATGCCATCCCATGCCCATGCGCTCGCCAGGTTGGCGTGAACCAGTATCGGCTAATGCCGTGCCGCTCGCCATCGTTGCGGCCGCGACTAAACTCGACCCACGCGGCTTGCGTTTCGATGGTCCCGAACGGGTCCGCAAGACGTCCGGTCGTCCCGAGCATCGTCGATGACGGCGGCAAGGCGACCAAATGGAACCCGCCGCCTGCTGAGCCGGCTTCATCGACGGCACTCGGTCAGCGTCGCTGTAGCGCTTTCAACAGATAGCCGCGGATCCGCTCGGTACGATCTGGCGAGGCTGGCCCGAGCACGCCACGCGCTGCCGTGGGCAAATGATCGCCAGCCGCGGCCGCATCGTCGCCGAACACATAATGCTCGAACCAAGCCCGCCACCCCGCCTTCTCCGCCGGTGGACGATCGCGCACCGCCATCATCGCATGGACCATCGCGTGAAACGCCGAAACCGTCGGGTCGAACGCCCACCAGTAATTGCACAACACATTGAGCGTCCCGAACGCCTGGACGTGATGCCACCAGATCGCCGGAATGAACAACGCATCACCCGGCCCTAAATCGGCGACCAGTGCGTGACGCAGCGCCTCGGCATATCGCGGAAACTGGTTCAGGTCCGGCGCCAACGGATCGACCATGCTGGACGGCGGGCCGGCCAGCGTCCGGTCGAGTGGCCCGATATACAGATTGCCGACCTCGTCCGGCGGGAACAGCGTGAAGCGGCGCCGGCCGGCGACTACGCAGGCAAGGTTCGTCGAGCCGTCATAATGTGTCGCGGTCTGCGATCCGTTGCCGATCCACAGCCTTGGCGTCGCTCCGCCCAGCGGCAGGTTGATCGGATTGGCTGCCAACCATCCCGGTAAATGCTCAGGCGCGGTTGCCGCGTTGGCATACAGGAAATGCCGCTTCTCCTCGGGCACGCTGGACAGTCGCAACAATTCGCTCAGCAAGACCGCCAAGGGGGCCTTCTCGCGGTGAAAGTTGAAGCCTTCCAGATTATCGCCGCGATAGAAGAAGCGGCCACCGAATTCGGGACCGCCGATCAGCACGTCCATCGGCTTGCCGCCATCACCGAGGCCGGCCAGATACGTTGCGGTCGCGTCAACGCCACCTTCCGCCGCCCGCACGCTAGCCCAGTGGGCAACCTGCCCGCGCAACACCACCGGAGTAGCGCGCCCCGCCACTTCGGCAGCGAAGGTCTGAGCGTCGACGACGGCGCGCTCTTCGACGCGAACGTCCGTTGCGGCGGGATGAATGCTCTCCATAGTCCTGCAATAGCAGTAAGATGCGCCTCACCAAATCCTGTTTGAGGCATGGATCGGCAAAACGCATTCACCGTATTTTTCGTGGTGCTGCAGAACCGCAGCAATCGTCGACATGGCGCGTTGGCCACGGTTTTATCCAGCAACAGCGCGTGTGCCGACCGCAGATCCTGCGCAACCAACCCCCGCCCCACCCGTTCTCAGTGGCAATCCAAGCCAATAGGAGAATGACGATGGCCGACAAGGATACCCCGCAGGAAGTCGCAGCGAAGTTCATCGAGAAGCTGAAGTCGAGCCCGTTCGTGATGATCGGCCTTAACGATGGTGAGCATTCGGAGCCGATGACTGCGCAGATCGACGACGATCAGCCCAACACGCTGTTCTTCTTCGCCGGTCGCGACAACCGTATCGCCAAGGGCGGCGCGGCGATGGCGCAGTTCGTCGGCAAGGGCCATGATTTCTTCGCGTGCATGGCCGGCGACGTCTCGACGTCGAACGACCGCACGCAGATCGACAAGCTCTGGAACAACCAGGTCGAGGCATGGTTTCCGGGCGGCAAGGAAGACCCGAACCTGACGCTGCTGCGCTTCGACATCGACAGCGCCGAGCTGTGGGAAACCGACATCTCGATCGGCGGCCGCCTCAAGATGCTGTTCGGCGGCACGATCCATTCGGACGAGTCGAGCAGCCACGCGGTGGTCAACTCGATCGCCTGAGCCGATTTTGGGCAGCCCGTACTGGGCTGCCCATTTTTCTTACCCGTTCGCGGTGATGAACTCTTCCACCACGGGCGCGATTTTGTCCCGCCAGCGCGAGCCGTTGAAGATGCCGTAATGACCGGCCCCTTCCGCCATCAGATAGCGCTTCTTCTCGTCGGGTAGCGCGGTTGCCAGCGTCAACGCAGCCTTGGTCTGCCCCAAGCCCGAGATATCGTCACGTTCGCCCTCGACCGCGAGCAGACCGATATCGGTGATCGCCGCCGGATCGACCAGCCGGCCGCGATGCGTCATGATCCCCCGCGGCAGCGCATGGTTCTGGAATACCACATCGATCGTCTGGAGATAGAATTCCGCGGTCATGTCGCAGACCGAGCGATATTCCTCGTAGAAATCCTGGCTCTGTGACGCGCTCTCGCCATCACCCTGGACGAGATGTTTATACATCTCCCAATGCGAGACCATGTGGTTGCCCAGATTCATCGACATGAATCCGGCAAGCTGCAGGAAGCCGGGATACACCTTCCGCCCCGCACCCGGATAATTGCCCGGCACGGTCGCGATGACGTTCTGCTCGAACCACGCATGCGGCCGCTCGGTCGCCAGCGTGTTCACCGCGGTCGGTGCCTCGCGCGTATCGACGGGACCACCCATCATCGTCAGCGTCTTCGGACGGCACGGGTTCTTGTCTGCGCTCATCAGCGCAACCGCGGCGTAACACGGCACCGATGGTTGGCAGACCGCGAGCATGTGCGTGCCCCCCTGCCCCTCATTCGCGCCGATCGTCTCCAAATATTCGATCAGATAATCGATGTAATCGTCGAGATCGAACCGCCCAGCCGACAGCGGCACGCTGCGCGCGTCTCGCCAGTCGGTGATGTAGACGTCGGCGAACGGCAGCATCCGCTCGACCGTTCCGCGCAGCAAGGTCGCGTAATGCCCCGACATCGGCGCGACGATCAGCAGCTTCGGACCGCCCTCCACACCCTCGCGCACGAAGCGCTTCAGCTGCCCGAAGTCCTTCCGCAGCACGATCTCCTCGCGGACCGCGACCTCGCGGCCGTCGATCGTCGTCGTGTCGAGCCCGAACGCCGGTTTGCCGCGAGTCGCATTCGCGTGTGCGAACACTTCGAGCGCCGAGGCAACCACCGTGCCGCCGCCCAAATAGGCGAACGGGTTTGCCGGATTGTTGAGCATATCCGCGCCGAAGCTCGCCATCTTGCTGGCGCCGGCCATCATCGAACGCTGGAATTCATAGGCATCGTAGAGCATGCGGTATCCTCTCGCCTCATCGGGCTTTGCACGGTGGTAACGCAATTTTGCCGCAGTGCAACGCGCGATCGACCGCCGCTCCGTCCCGCGCGACCGGATCACCGCGCTCTGCGACGCCCGGTTCTCGTTGAGCGCCACCCCCGCCACTGCTAGGCACCGCGCATGGCCAAGCCGATACCCGAAGAGAAGACGTCCCGCCGGATCGGCGATCTCGCGATGGTGTGGCGTCACGCCTCCCAATACCCCCGCCAGATCGCGTTCGCGGGGCTCGCGCTGATGATGACCTCGGCCGCGACTATCGGCATCCCATACGGATTCAAGCGAGTGATCGACCGCGGCTTCGGCCCCGGTGCAGGCGGGTCGGTCGCCAACTCCTTCCACTACCTGCTGATGATTGTCGTCGTACTCGCGCTCGCGACCGCGGTGCGCTTCTATTACGTGTCGTGGCTCGGCGAGCGCGTCGTCGCGGATATCCGCACCAACGTGCAACGCCACCTACTCCGCCTGACGCCGCGCTTCTTCGAGGAGAACCGCCCGTCGGAAATCGCCTCGCGCCTCACGTCGGATACAGCGCTGATCGAACAGGTCGTCGGCAGCACCGTGTCGATCGCGCTGCGCAACACCTTCACCGGCATCGGTGGGCTGATCTACCTGTTCGCGATCTCGCCCAAGCTTGCCGGCATGCTGATGATCGGCATCCCGCTGATCATCCTGCCGATCGCGCTGCTCGGCAAGCGCGTGCGCAACTACTCGCGCACGTCGCAGGACCGCGTCGCCGACGTCGGCTCGATTGCCACCGAGACGCTGGGCGCGATGAAGGTCGTGCAGGCGTTCGGGCAGGAAGACCGCGAGGCCGCCCGGTTCGCGGACGCGGTCGGCGCGACGTTTGCGGCGGCTCGCGCGCGGATTATGTTGCGGGCGGTGATGACCGCGATCGTCATAGGGCTCGTGTTCGGGTCGATTACGTTGGTCCTGTGGGAAGGCGCGATCGACGTCGCGGCGGGGCGGATCAGCGGTGGCGCGATCGCCGCGTTCGTCCTGACCGGAGGGATCGTCGCGGGCGCGTTCGGCGCGCTCACCGAAGTCTATGGCGACCTGTTGCGCGGCGCCGGTGCGGCCGGACGCCTGTCCGAACTGCTGCGAGAAAAGCCCGAAATCGCCGCGCCCGCCAACCCGGTCGCCCTGCCCCAGCCGCCACGCGGTGCGCTCGCGTTCGAGAGCGTGCAATTCCACTACCCGACGCGACGCGACGTCGCCGCACTCAACGGCTTTTCGCTCGACGTGAAGCCGGGGGAGACGGTCGCCGTGGTCGGTCCCTCGGGCGCGGGCAAGACTACCTTATTCCAGCTGGTACAACGCTTCTACGATCCCGACGCCGGCCGCGTGACGCTCGACGGCATCGACCTGCGCGATGCTGACCCGGCCGAAGTCCGCGCCCGCATCGCGATGGTGCCGCAGGAAACGATCATCTTCGGCGCCTCGGCCCGCGACAACCTTCGCTACGGCGACTGGTCCGCGACCGACGATCAGCTCTGGGCCGCCGCCGAAGCCGCCAATGCCGCAGAGTTCCTGCGCAAGCTGCCCGACGGTCTCGACACGTTCCTCGGCGAAGGCGGCGCGCGGCTTTCGGGCGGTCAGCGTCAACGCGTTACGATCGCCCGCGCGCTCCTCCGCGATGCGCCGATCCTTTTGCTCGACGAGGCGACCAGTGCTCTCGATGCGGAAAGCGAGCGGCTGGTGCAAGAAGCGCTTGAGCGCCTGATGGCGAACCGCACCACGCTCGTCATCGCACACCGCCTCGCCACCGTGCGCGCGGCCGAGCGGATCATCGTGATGAACGACGGACAGATCGTAGAGGAAGGATCGCACGGGTCGCTGATGACCAACAGCGGTCTCTACGCGCGGCTGGCGAGCCTGCAGTTCAACGGGGCCGCTTAGACCTTCTTGGGCTTGGGCTTCTTCGGTTTTGGCATCGGCAGTTCCGCGGTCGAGATACGGACGAGTTCCGCCAGCCACTCGGCATCGTCCCGGCGATCGGCATCGACCAGTAGGCACGGTTTCGCGCCGGGATAGGGCGGCGCTTCGTCGATCGCCCCGACGAACGCGCGGCCGCCCGGTGTCGGTTTGACGAAGAGCTGCTCGTCACAGATCAGCGCGACCATCCTGCCGTCGCAATAGACGCCGTATTCGCCGAACATCGGCTTTGCCGAGACATCCCCCGCCGCGGCGAGCTGGTCGACGATGAACGCGACGGTTTCTGGATCGGATGCCATCGGGCGATACTCGCAGATCGATGCGCGCATGGCGAGCCGCGCAACGGCGTTTCGCTTGCGATGGTACGGTCGCGCGCGCAAAGTCTTCGAAAGAGGAGATGGATATGCGCGACTTCGACATCGTCATCTACGGCGCGACCGGGTTCACCGGACGGCTCGTGGCAGAGTATCTCGTCCAGACCTATCCGACTGGCGTTCGGTGGGCAATGGCCGGGCGTTCGCTGTCGAAGTTGCAAGAGGTCCGCGACCTGATAGGCGCGCCTGCCGATACGCCGCTGATCACTGCCGACTCGGACGATCCCGCCAGCCTCCGCGCGATGGCCGAACGCGCCACCGTCGTCATCTCGACCGTCGGACCGTATCAGCTCTACGGCACCGCACTCGTCGCCGCCTGCGCCGCAACCGGCACCGGCTATGTCGACCTGTGCGGCGAGCCGGCATGGATGCGCCACATGATCGACGCGCATGAGGGCGAGGCGACGCGGACGGGCGCGCGGATCGTCTTCTCGTGTGGGTTCGACTCGATCCCGTTCGATCTCGGCGTGCTGACATTGCAGGATGCGGCGAAGGCGAAATACGGCATCCCAGCACCTCGCGTGAAGGGACGCGTGCGGAAAATGCAGGGGACGTTCTCCGGCGGCACCGCGGCGAGCCTAAAGGCGACGCTCGCAGCCGCGGCGCGCGATCCCGGCATCGTCAAGTTGCTGACCAGCCCGTTCGCGCTCACCCCCGGCTTCCAGGGACCGCACCAGCCGACCGGGCTGATCCCCGAATACGACACGACCATATCGGCCTGGGTCGCGCCGTTCGTGATGGCGCCAATCAACACCAAGAACGTCCACCGCACCAATTTCCTCCTCGGTGAAGCGTATGGGGCGGACTTCGTCTATGACGAGATGATGGTCGCGGGACTGGGCGATCTCGGCAAGGTCGCGGCCGAGGCGATCGCCAAGTTCAATCCGTTCTCGGGCGACAAGGGGCCAAAACCCGGCGAAGGCCCGTCGAAGGAGGAGCGCGATGCCGGCCATTACGACCTGCTGTTCGCAGGCATCATGCCCGATGGCGAGCGCATCGACACGGTCGTAACCGGCGACCGCGATCCCGGCTATGGATCGACCAGCAAGATGATCGCCGAGGCGGCGTTGTGCCTCGTCCAGGACGTGGAAGGCGATGGCGGGATCTGGACGCCGGGTGCGCTGATGGGGGTGAAGTTGCGCGAACGGCTGGTAGCGAAGGCGGGGCTGACCTTCAGGGTCGGGTGATCAACCGCGAAAGAACCGCGTGGCGATCCAGGCAATCAGCACCGACACGATGATGGCGATCGGCACGGCGAGACGTCGGCGTCGCTCGACGGCAGCATAATGCGCGTCGAGATCGAAATAGAAGCGACCTAGTGCGGTTTCGCGGACGATGCCGTTGGCGCGTAGCCGATCGAACGTCGCCTGCTCCCGAGCGTCGCGAGGTAGGAAGGCGATCGCATCGTCGGGTGCGATCGCGTGTCGCGCCAGGAACAGCACCGGGATGACCCCGCGGATCCGATGCGGCCGCAACGCCATCGGCATGCCGGCTGGGCTTGGCCTTTCCGGCGAGAGCTTATTCGGCAAGCGTGAAGACCGTCGCCGCAGCCGCCACGCTTGCAGCGACGCCCGATACCCCGACGATCGCTGCGGCTCGAAGTCGCACCGAAGCGCGAAATGCGCCGAGCTTTCGCGCATCGAGATGATAGCGCCCGGCCCCGTCGTCGACGATCGCGCCATAGACGCGAAGTTGGCGGAATATCCGCGCGTCCTTCGCTACATAGGCGATTGCCCGATCAGCCGACGTGGCCCGTGCCGCGACGAAATCCTTGACGATCCGTCGACGCGATCGGCCTAGAATAAGTCCCCGCATACTCTTCCCCCCGCGCCGATCTCGCATAGCGCGGGGGGTTTGCGCAATTCCTAACGCCGCTTGCCCTGATGGCGGATGTTCGTTGGGCGACCACGCCGCTTGATCTCGCGCACCGGCTTGCGTCCGCCACGCGGAGGCTGGGCCGCACCCTTCCCCTCGGGCATCTCGAACCTCAGTGCACCCGACACCGGGTTCGCCTCTGCCAGCCGCAGTTCCAGCGTCTGCCCTTGCGCGAAAACGTCGCCACTATGCTCGCCGGTCAGCGTCCGCGCGCCTTCGTCGAAGCGGAAATACTCGCCGCCCAGATCGCGCACCGGCATCAGCCCGTCGCCACCGATCCCCTCGACCGTCGCGAAGAAGCCGAAATTGGTCACGCCGGTGATCCGCACGTCCATCACTTGGCCCACGCGTTCCGACAGGAATGCCGCGACGTAGCGGTCGGTGGTGTCACGCTCGGCCTCCATCGCGCGACGTTCGAGCCGGCTGATGATCTCGCCGACCGACTCCATGTTGGCTGCGTCGTCGGCCGGCAGCCCGCCTTCGCCAAGGCCGTACGCCGAGACCAGCGAACGGTGGACGAGCAGGTCGGCATAACGCCGGATCGGCGAGGTGAAATGCGCGTAGCTGCCGAGACTGAGCCCGAAATGCCCGTGATTGCCGGGCGCATAATAGGCCTGGGTCTGGGTGCGAAGGATCTGCTCCATCACCTGCGGACGGAAATCCGCATCGCCGATCCGCTCGATGATATGGTTGAACGTGGCCGGCCGCACGACCTGCCCGAGCGCGAACGGCACTTCGAACGTCTCGAGATATTCCTTGAGCGCCGCCAGTTTCTCGCGGCTCGGCGGCTCGTGGATGCGGTACATGACCGGCGCCTTTTTCGCCTCCAGTGCCTTGGCGGCGGCGACGTTGGCGGCGATCATGTAATCCTCGATCAGCCGGTGCGCGTCGAGGCGCTCACGCGGGGAAACGGACATGATCCGCCCCTGCTCGTCAAGCACCACACGCCGTTCGGGGAGGTCCAGATCGAGCGGTGCGCGTGCGTCGCGCGCCTTCGCAAGCGCGTGCCAGCAGGCCCAAAGCGGCTGTAGCACGCTTAGCATGTCTCCTCTTCCGTCTTCGGGAGGGGTTGGGGGAGGGGCTGGCTGACTCACAACCGGGTCGAGCGCGGCACCGCCCTCCCCCGACCCCTCCCGCAAGGCGGGAGGGGAGGAGGCGTCGATGATCGCCTGCGCCTCCTCATACGCAAGGTTCGCGGCGATCCGCACCACCGCGCGCGTGAAGCGCCACGACTTGAGCGAGCCGTCCTTGCCGATCCGCAGATGGCACGCAAGTGCCGCGCGATCCGCGCCTTCCTTCAGCGAACACACTTCCGCCGACAGGATCTCGGGCAGCATCGGCACGACGCGGTCGGGAAAATACACCGAGTTCCCGCGCCGCCGAGCCTCGCGATCGACCTCGGATTTCGGTCGCACGTAGAAGCTGACGTCCGCGATTGCGACGATCGCCTTCCACCCGCCGGCGTTCGAGGGATCGTCATCCGCCTCCGCCCAGACCGCGTCGTCGTGATCGCGCGCATCTTCTGGGTCGATTGCGACGATCGGCAGGTCGCGCAGATCTTCACGTCCCTCGCCCAACGGCAGCTTCGAGACCCGCTCCGCTTCGTCGAGCGCCTCTTGCGAGAAAACGTCGGGAATGCCGAGCTTGTGGATTGCGATCAGTGAGAAACTCCGTGCTGCGAACGGATCGCCGAGCTTCTGCACGACACGGGCGGCGATCTTGGGCGGCTTGCCCGCCAATTCCGCCAGCACGAGATCGCCCGGCGCCGCGCCGCCCGCATCCGCCACGGCGAACTCACGCCGCTCGCGCTTGTCGACACCCGTCAGCCAAAGTCGCCCGGCCTCTTCGCGCAACACGCCGAGCACCTGCTCGGATGCCGGCGCAAGCACCTTCATCGGATGCGCGATCCAGCCGTTCCCAGCCTCCTCGGTTCGCGCGAGGATTCGCTCGCCGACGCCGAGTGCACCGCGCTTCCGCTCGCGCACGCGCAACCGCGGCGGTGGCACACCGTCCGCCTCCCAGCGCTCGGGCACCGCCCAGACGTTGCCGCCGTCGTCGACGTCCGCGATCCGCAGCACCGTCACCTTCGGAATGCCGCCCATCTTGTGGAACGCGCGACCCGGCGCGCTGTCGATCAGCCCCTCGTCGGCCATGTCCTTCAACAGGGCTTTCAGCCCGATCTTGTCTTGCGCGCTGAGCCCGAACCCCTTGGCGATCTCGCGTTTGCCCGCAGGCACGTCGGAAGTGGCGATGAAGTCGAGGATCTGCTCGCGCGTGGGAAGACCGGCTTTTGGTTTGTACATGGGACAGAGATAGTCGGTAGGCCCGCCATTACCAAACGGCTAAGCTACGGGCATGACGCAAAGTTACGACATCCTCATCGTCGGCGGCGGCATCAACGGCGCCGCGATCGCCCGCGAGGCGGCACTGAACGGCTTGTCGGTCCTGCTCGTCGAGAAGGGCGACCTCGCCGGCGCGACCTCGTCGGCCTCGACCAAGCTGATCCATGGCGGACTGCGCTATCTCGAATATTACGACTTCAAGCTGGTCGCCGAAGCACTGCGCGAACGCGAACGCTTGGTGAAGGCCGCGCCGCACATCATCCGCCCGATGCGGTTCGTCCTGCCGCAAGAGAATGCGGTGCGGCCCTGGTGGATGGTCCGGCTCGGGCTGTACCTGTACGACTGGCTTGGCGGCCGCATGACGCTGAAACGATCGCGCGGCCTGCGCAGGAGCGACAACGCGTACACCGCGCCACTGAAGAACGGCGCGCGCGGCTTCGTCTATTCCGACGCGTTCGTCGATGACTCCCGCCTTACCGTGCTGAATGCGATGGACGCGTACGCCAACGGCGCGGAGATCGCAGTCCGCACCGAACTCGTCACCGCTCGCCGTGACGGCGCACTATGGCGCGGGACGCTGTCGGATGGCCGTGACGTCACCGCGCGCGCGCTCGTCAACGCCGCCGGCCCGTGGGTCGCCGAATTGCTGGGCCGGCTTGGCATCAATGCCAGCGCCGGCGTCCGGCTGGTCAAGGGCAGTCACATCGTCGTGCCCCGACTGTACGAGGGCGCCCACGCGTATATCCTGCAGCTTGCCGACCGCCGCATCGTCTTCGCGATTCCGTATCAGGGCCAGACCGAGATCGGCACAACCGACATTCCCGTCGACCGGCCCGAAGACGCGGTGATCGACGCGGGCGAGATCGCGTATCTCTGCGATGCCGCGAACCAGCATTTCACGCGTCAGATCGCGCCAGCCGACGTTACCTCGACCTGGTCCGGTGTGCGCCCGCTCTACGACGACGGCGCCAGCGAGGCCAAGGCGGTGACGCGCGACTATGTCCTCGAACTCGACACGCTCGGCGATACGGGCGCGGCGCCTCTACTGTCTGTGTTCGGGGGGAAGATCACGACGGCCCGCCATCTCGCCGAGGAAGCGCTAGAAAAGGTCGCCCCCGCGCTGGGTACGACCGTCCGCCATATGACTCGCGACCGTGCTTTCCCGGGCGGCGCCATCCCACCTTTCGCGACCTATCTCGCGCAGGTCCGCGCGCGATGGCCGTTTCTCGGGGATGCCCGAAGCGAACGGATGGCGCACGCTTACGGGGTGCTGCTCGATGACATGCTCGCGAGCGTCACCGACGCAGCAGGGCTGGGCCTGGAACTTGGCGGCGGCCTGACCGAGATCGAAGCACGCTGGATGCACGATCGCGAATGGGCGAGGATACCCGAAGATGCATTGATGCGTCGCAGCAAGATCGGACTGACCTTGAACCGCGCGGAGACGGACGCATTCTGGACATGGTGGACCACGGCATTCCCCTCGTAAGCATGGGGCTTGCATGTTTTAGGATTGAGCATATCCTCGCGGCATATCCATCGAGGAAACCTCCAATGGCCACATACCCGGACCTCCAAACCGATCCTGAAGACAAGAACCTGGTGATCCTGCAAAGCCTGATCTGCCTGTTGCGCGAGAAGAACATCCTGTCGCGAGCGGACATCGAGGAGCTTTGCGACACGGTGAAGCGCCGCGCGAGCGACCATGCGAGCGATCCGCTTCCCTGCCAGATGAACGGCGCACGAGCAGCCGCTACCGAAGTCGCGCAGATTGGCGATTATATTGGCCGCAAGTACGGCGGAAAGCACCGCCGTTCGATCTGAGTCCATGCGTTGCGCGCGAGACGGCGAAGAATGGTCTTTTTGCGCGGTTTGCGTTTGATGAAGTGGGTGCCTAACGAATGTGGTTGAGACGTGAGTTTCGCGATGCCGGGCATTACGGGCTGGACTGCAACCTGCGGCGTTGACTACTCGTGAAGAGCGACATGCGATTTTTCGGGACGCGATAGTCTGCTGTCCTCGAATATAGTATCACAGGCCGTACGATGAGACCGGTTGCCGAAGAACGGTTCGACGCCGTGTTTGTTGTACGGGGTCGTGACGTCACTTTACCAAAAGTTCTGATTGCCGGCGCTATTACTACCGTCACGTGCATAGTTGCGACACGCAGTTGTTGCGACCACCATCATCGCTCTATATCCCGGTGTCGGCCACCAACGTCCCGGTAAGTCTGCAACAGCTAATTGTCGACGTGACAGGCTCCACGAACTTGCCTCTGTCTCACATCAAAATCGTGGTCTTACTCTCGGCAGCGCTCCCTCTCTTGAGGGCGCTGTTCGTCGGAGTTAATCGCCCCGCGCCATTCAAGGTCGCGAGGCGCGTAGGCCGCCAACCGGTGCGCTAACAAACGAAGTATCAACGAGGCGCAAAGCAGGCGGGCAACCGCGGGCGCGATTGCTGCGAGCCTCGCCTTCGCTCACCGCATCGCCCGATCAGCTTGCGACGAAGCATGTCTCGCCGGCGACGCGCAACCGGCCACAGATATCCGCCGCCTGGTTTGCGCTGCCCGCGTTCACGCGTAGGCGATACAGGGTACGGCCACCGGCTGCGACTGGCTGGACCGACTTGCCTAGCGCGCCGACATACGCGAATCGCTTCGAGAAGTTCGCCCAGGCGGCGTTGGCGACGGCCTCGCTGGGATAGGCACCAAGCTGGACCAGCGACCCGCCGGTAGCCGTGCCGGCACCATTGGGCTTCGATGGTGCCAAGGGTGCCGCAGCGACCAGTCGACCACCCGAGGCCGGAACCTGCGCGACCGCATTGCGCCCCGCGGCGTCATCGGGCTTGGCCGCAACCGCACGCTTACCCGCGACCGGTGCTTCCGGCACGCCGCGCAGGTCGATCGCGCCGTTGCCCGATTTGCCCGCGCTGGTCGCGATCGCCGAGTCGCCCTCGCCCTTGACCTTCAGGCCGCCGGCGTCGTCGGGCTTGACCTTGTAGTCGCCTTCCTGTGCGGCGATCATCTGGCCGTCGCCCGTCGGGGCGCGCTGTTGCAGCTTGTAGATGCCGAAGATGATCGCGGCGAGCACGGCCAGGCCGAGCACGACGAGCGCGATGACGCGGCCGATGCCGACGGTTTCCTGCTCGTCCGGCTCGACGGTTTCGAGCCAGGGGAGCCGGTCTTCCTCGCGCAGATCCATATCTTCGGCCATCACTTCATCTCCGAAACCGCTTCGACACCCATGATGGCGAGGCCGTTATGAATAATCTGCCCTATAGCGGACGCCAGGAATAGCCGCGCCGCGGTCGCCTGTGGATCCTCGATCACGAGGAAACGACGATCGGGACGGTCGTTCCCGACATTCCACAGCGCATGAAACGCAGCCGCCAAGTCATAGAGATAGAACGCAATTCTATGCGGTTCGCGCGCCGTCGAGGCGATCTCGACGAGCCGCGGGAACTGCGCGGCAAGCTGCACGAGCGCCAGTTCGTCCGTATCAAGCCGGGACAAATCCGCGGAAATAGGCGTAATTCCCGCCTCGGCCGCGCGCCGATGCAGCGATGCGATACGAGCATGCGCGTACTGGACGTAGAAAACCGGGTTGTCCTTCGACGCCTCGACCACCTTGGCGAAGTCGAAATCCATCTGTGCATCGGACCGTCGCGTCAACATCGTGAAGCGGACGACGTCCTTGCCGACCTCGCGCACGACATCGGCCAGCGTGACGAAATTGCCCGACCGCTTCGACATCTTGACCGGCTCGCCGTTGCGCAAGAGCCGGACCATCTGGACGAGCTTGACGTCGAACCGCGTCTTGCCGCCGGTCAGCGCCGCAACCGCTGCTATGATCCGCTTGACCGTGCCGCCATGATCCGCGCCCCAGATGTCGATCAGCTGATCGGCACTCTGGCTCTTTTGGAAATGATAGGCGAGATCGGCACCGAAATAGGTCCAGGACCCGTTCGACTTCTTGATCGGGCGATCCTGGTCGTCGCCGAACTGCGACGAGCGGAACAGCGGTAGCTCGACCGGCTCCCAATCGTCAGGCGTCTCGCCCTTCGGCGCTTCGAGCACGCCGTCATAGACGAGATCGCGCGCGCGCAGTTCCGCCTCGGCCGCTTCGGGCTTCCTGGCGGCCTGAAGTTCGGCTTCGGACGCGAACACCTCGTGCTCGATCCCGAGCAGCGCGAGATCGGCGCGGATCATCACCATCATCGCGGCGACCGCCTGCGTGCGGAAGACG
Source organism: Sphingomonas sp. PAMC26645 (assembly GCF_004795835.1). Classification (NCBI taxonomy): domain Bacteria; kingdom Pseudomonadati; phylum Pseudomonadota; class Alphaproteobacteria; order Sphingomonadales; family Sphingomonadaceae; genus Sphingomonas; species Sphingomonas sp. PAMC26645. The sequence goes on along the minus strand of NZ_CP039249.1, from coordinate 1,573,196 downwards.
ACCAGCCATTCGCTCTCGGGCGCGCCTACGTAGCGGTCGCCGAACTCCTTCGCGAGCGACTGGCCGACGGGGACGAGGTAGTCGCCGGGATACAGCCCCTCGGGGATCTCGACGGTCTCGCCGAGCGCCTCGCGGTAGCGGAGGTGGACCGAGCGCGCGAGCACGTCGACCTGCCCGCCGGCATCGTTGACGTAATATTCGCGGATCACCTTGTGGCCGGCGAATTCGAGCAGGCTGGCGAGCGCATCGCCGACCACCGCGCCGCGGCAATGGCCCATGTGCATCGGGCCGGTCGGGTTGGCCGAGACATACTCGATGTTGACCGTGATCCCGTCGCCCTGCTTCGAGCGGCCATAGTCCGCGCCGGCCTCAGGAATCGCGGCGAGCTCGGCGCGCCATGCGTCGTCGGTCAGCTTCATGTTGATGAAGCCGGGGCCCGCGACGTTTGCCGAGGCGACGTCCTCGAGTTTTGACAGTTCGACGACCAGCGCATCGGCAAGGACGCGCGGATTGGTCTTGGCGGGCTTGGCGAGGACCATCGCCGCGTTGGTCGCCAGATCGCCGTGGCTGGTGTCGCGCGGTGGCTCGACCGTGACGTTCTTGCGATCGAGACCGGCCGGCAGCATCCCCGCCGCGGTCAGCGTGTCGAGCGCCGCATCGATATGCGCGGCGAAACGGGTGTAGAGCGTCATGGCAGTCCCGGTACGTCAAGGAAACGCGCGCTCTAGACCATCGCGGCGCGGCGCTCAATTTTAATCCCGTCGGAGGGGGCGGCCGCCAGCACCGCCTGGCTAGATCCGCCACATCGGAAAGCCAACCCCGTTCCCCCGCGGGCGCGGGGGCCCAGCTAAACCAAATTTATCGCCCAAGATCCTGGGCCCCCGCGTTCGCGAGGGAACAGCAGTGTATTGAGACGAGAATCTTGGGAAACGGAGGCGAACCTCAAACCCGAACCAGTCCCTCGATCGCCGCCGTCTTCGCGCTCGCCGGAAACAGCGCGGCCATCGCGCGGGCAGGCTCGACGCCGAAATGCGATGAGACCGCGCCGCCGATGAACGCGTCGAGCTGCATCGTCGGCTTCAGATCGCGCGCCTCGTACAGAGCGGCGGGGGCGAGGCCGGGCCAGTCGGACACCACCCTGCCCCCCTTCACGGCGCCGCCGAAAAGCATCGCAGAGGTGCCGGTGCCGTGATCGGTGCCGCCGGTGCCGTTCACCGCTACCGTCCGTCCGAACTCGGTCGCGACCAGCACCATCGTGTCCGCCCATAACGGCCCCAGCCCCGCCTGTAGCGCCGCGACCATCGCATCGAGGCCCTTCAACTGCGCGGTCAGTCGGCCGCGTTGGCCGGTGTGCGTATCCCAGCCGCCGGTCTCGATCATCGCGATCCGTGCGCCGGTGTCGGGCTTGAGCAGCCGCGCGGCGAGCGCGCCGGTCGCAGCCGCATTGCGCCCGCCGTCCTGCGCGAGATCGCTGGTGAGTTGCCGCGTCGCCATCGCCTCGCTCCAAAGGCTGTGGAGTTGCTGGTCGCCGTCGTAGAGCATTGCGACGCGTTGCAGCAGGTCGTCGGACGCGTCGGGCAGGCTCGACGGCGCATAGGACGCCACCTCGCGCCGCCCCCGCAGCGCCATCGGCACGGTCGCCGCGACCGCGATAGCGCGCGCCTCGTCCGCCGGCAGCACGCCGAGCAGCCGGTTCAGCCAGCCGTCGCGGACCTGGTACGCACTCGCGCCCCCCGTCTCGAGCACGTTCTGGCCGTCGAAATGCGAGCGATCGCGGTAGGGCGAGGCGATCGCGTGCGCGAACAACGCCTGTCCCTGTTTATAGAGCCCGGCACTCGCGGTCATCGCCGGGTGCAGCGTGAACATGCCGTCGAGCTTCGCACCCGTTGCGAAGTCGGCCGCGAGATCGCCCCGTGCGCTCGCAAACGCCGGATCGCCGACCGCGCCGATCGTGCCGAGACCATCGGCCGCCCCACGCTGGATGATGAACACGAAGCGCTTGTCGGTCGCCGCCCGCGCGAAGGCGATGCGCGGCGCGAAGGCGGATGCCAGCACGCCGAGCGTACCGGTCGAGATAAAGGAACGACGGTCGAGCATGACTATCTCCGCAGCGATTCGGGGGCGACGAGCAGCAGCGCGAGCGCCTGTGCCGGGCTCTCCGCGCGTGACAGCCCCTGCGCGGTGGTGGGGCTAAGCGATGCGGGGAACAGGGTCGGCGCCAACGCCCGCGCATCGACTGGCCCAGCGCGTGCAGCGAACCGCTCCGCCGCCTCGACACGTCGCATGATCGCGTCGGGTCCGGCCCAGGCCGCGGCGACGTCGTCATACCCGATCGGCTGCCCCGGCTGCCAGATCGGCTGGCCAAGCTGGTTCATCATCCCCACCGTCACCCCGGGCTGGACCGTCGTCGTGCCGAGTGCGCGCTGGGTAGAGACATACCATTCCCATGGCGACTTGAACTTCACCGGCCGGGTCACCCACGCCTCGGGCGACGCAACCAGCGCGCGATAGAGCGTCGGCAGGTCGCCGCCCGATTTCAGGAAGGCCGTCTTCAGCCGCGCCACCATCGCCGGCGGTGGCGTATCGCCGGCAAAGTGCCGCGCGAGCTTGGTTGCGATGTGCGTCGCGGTCGCAGGGTGGACGGCAAGGTCGGAGAGAACCGCCTGTGCCTGCGCCTCCCCCGCCGCGGGATAGAGCTTGCCCATCACGGTCCGATCGCCAGGCTGGTGAACGTCGTCGAGAAACAGGAAGCTGCCCGCGCGCGAATCGTCCTGCACGCGCGCGCCGGGGCCACGACCGATGCCCGCGACCGTCCAGCCGGTCATCGCACGCGCGAATTCGGTGACGTCGGCCTGGCTGTAGCCACTACGGACGCCGAGCGTGTGCAACTCCATGATCTCGCGCGCGAGGTTCTCGTTCAGCCCGGTGCGCCGCTTGGTCTTCCGAACGGCGAACGGACTGTCCGGACCGATCGACACCGCCTGATCGAGATACAGCAGCATCGCCGGATGCCGCTCGACCGCGTTCAGCATGTCGGCGAACGTGCCGAGCACATGCGGGCGGATCGCCTCGAACTCCATCGGCCCGGCAAGCGCCATCACCTCGAACTTCTCGGTCGAAACCGCGAAATGGTTCGCCCAGAAATGCACGAGCCGCTCGACGAACGGCGCGTCGCCGGTGAACGCCGCCGTCGTTCGCGCCGCGACCGCCGCGCCGTAATCGTTGCGACTCTGCTTGCCGATGACTTGTCGCGCTTCCTGTCGTGCGGTTGCGCCTGGATCGATCGCCCCCGGCGCCATGGGGGCCTGAGCCATGCCGGAGGGTGCAACGCCCGGCGACACGGGTGCGGGGCTCATCGCGCCGGACATCGTTGGCACGGCAACCGCGGGTTTCCCGTTCATGCCGAGCGCGGCTTTCGCCGTGCGCGGACCGAATTGCGCCCTGATCGCCTTCTCCTGTGCGTAATAGGCGACGAGACCTGTCGAAATGCCCGCCGTGGCCGGCGCGCTCGCGATGACCGGCGGCCGCGGCTCGAACCGTTCGCACTGCGCCATCACCCACTTCGCCGGATCGCCGACGATAGTATCACCCGGCCTTGCGCCGAGGCCGAACCGATTGAGCGCGATACTGGAAGCAGACACGACATTTCTCCTTCGCGTTCGAATGTACGCGGCAAATGTCGTGGAAGTATGTCACCCGCCGCGCTGGTCGCATGCAGGGGGCCGTTCGTCGTTGCGGTTGATGCAATCGCGACGGATGGGTTTGCAATTGCAACTCATGCTGCACCGCAATATTTCACTGACTCGAGAGTTGGGTGGAGACCTGATCCGGCTCGACGCACTTCGGGAGATACGATCATGCGCACGACCATCAAGATCATCGCAGCAGCAGCGGCCGCCCTCACCTCGACGATCGGCATGGCCGCCGACGCAAAGCAGAGCTTCGTCCATGAGGGCAGCACGTACGTCTATACCTCGACGCAGGACCATGGCCGCCAAGTCATCGACGGCCGTCGCTATCCGTCGGGCCAGAAGTTCCACCTGATCGTTCGCGGCGACCGCGTATCGGGTGTCTCGGCCGGCGTCCCGGTCGCGTTCAAGACCAACGAGGCCAATGGCGCGGCTGGCGGCATCGCTTCGGTTACGCGTTGAGCTAGTAAATTGCAGCGGCGGTCGGATTTCGGTCCGGCCGCCGTTTTGCGTTTGGTTTCAAACACCCCCGTCATCCTGACGAAAGTCAGGATCCAGGGTAACGAGCGATGTCCCTAGTAACTCTGGATCCTGACTTTCGTCAGGATGACGGACGAGCGCAACAATGTGCCTGCTTCAAAACCCTTCGGGCAGGTCGATCGGGCCGACCAAGTCGCGGTAGCGCGATACCGCATACCGATCCGTCATCCCCGCGATGAAATCCGCGATATGCCGGCTGCGGTCGGGATCCTCGGTCGGCAGCCGCTCACGCCATTCCTCGGGGATCGTCAGCGGATCGTCATGGTAGACCGCGAACAGACCGGAGACGATCCCGTGCGCCGCATCCGCCGCCGCGAGCTGGCGCGGGTGATGATAGAGGTTGGCGTACATGAAGCGCTTCAGGTCGCGCTCGGCGTCGCGCATCTCGGGCGAGAAGCCGACCAGGCACTGGCCCGCATCGCGGACGTCGTCGACGCTGGTGACGCCGCTCGCCGCGATCCGCTGGCGCGTCTCGGCGATCAGGTCGTTGACCATCGTCCCGATCTGCGTGCGGACGAGTTCGCCGACCAGGCGCTTCGGGTCGATGTCGGGAAAGCGCCGCCGCACGTCGTCCCAGCCGCGAGCGACCAGAGGTACGGCCAGCATCTGGTCGAGCGTCAGCAGCCCGGCGCGCAGGCCATCGTCGATATCGTGATTGTCGTAGGCGATATCGTCGGCGATCGCCGCGACCTGCGCCTCAAGCGACGAGAAGCTAGTGAGCGCGAGACCGAACTCGGCATCCGCCGTCGCCAGCGCCCAGCCCGGATGCCGCACCGGTCCATTATGCTTGGCCAGCCCTTCGAGCGTTTCCCAGGTCAGGTTCAGCCCATTCCACAACGGGTAAGGCCGCTCGATCGTCATCAACGTGCGCAGCGTGTGGCCGTTGTGATCGAAGCCACCTTGGCCAGTAAGCGCCGCCTTCAGCGCATCCTCGCCGGCATGTCCGAACGGCGGATGGCCGATATCGTGCGCGAGACACAGCGCCTCGGTCAGGTCCTCGTTCAGCGCCAGCGTCCGCGCGATCGTTCGGCCGATCTGCGCGACCTCCAGGCTGTGCGTCAGGCGGACACGGAAATGATCGCCGTCGGGCGCCATGAACACCTGCGTCTTGTGGCGCAGGCGACGGAAGCTGATCGAGTGGATGATCCGGTCGCGATCGCGCTGGAAGGCATCGCGGGGCCCACGAACGGACCCGTTCTGTTCCCCGTGAAGTCGTCCTTGGCTGCGCGCCGGGTCCGATGCCCAGGGCGCGCGGTAGCTCACTTGGCCGGCAGCTTCGTGATGATTTCGCCCGGATCGCTGGTGAAGGTGAACGTCGGGACGCCTTCCTTGGCGAGCTGATTGACGAACGTGCGCGCCTCGGCATCGGTCTTGAACGGGCCGGCGAGCACGCGGTTGGTCGCCTTCCACGGTGCGGTCCAGCCGCCGCGAGCGCCGAACACGGTCGGTGCCTTGGCCTTCGCCTTCTTCCACGCCTTAGGCAGGTCGCCTTCGGTCGCGCCGGTCGACACCTGCACCCAGGTCCGCGCAGGATTGGCGCGGGCGATCCGCTTTTCCTCGGCCGCGGCCTTGTCGGCGGCAAGCTTCTCGGCGGCGGCAGCCTTCTTCTCGGCCAGCGCCTTCTTGTCGGCAATCGCCTTTTTCGCCGCGGCCTTCTTGTCGAGCGCCGCCTTCTTGTCGGCGGCGAGCTTGTCCGCGGCCAGCGTCTTGGCGGCGATCGCCTTAGCCGCTGCGTCGCGCTCGGTCTTGGCCTTCGCTTCGGCGAGCACGCGCTCGGAATCATCCGGGACGGGGATGGCGGCGGGGGTCACGACCGGTACGGGATGCATCGGCGCGACGTCGAGTTCGGACGCGGGGATCGACAGGCCCGCGACGATCCGCGCGAGGATCGAGTCTTCGCTCGCTGCCACCGCGTGGGTGCGTGGCGACGATGTGGCGGCTACCGGTGCGGGCGTGGACGAACTGGTGAAGCCGGGCGTCGGCGTCTCAGCGCTGGCGCTCTGCGTCGGGGCGACCTGCTGAACGGGCGCCTGCTGTATCGGAGTCGGTAGCGGCGAAACCGACGGCGCCGCCGTCGCCGACGCTGCGAGCGCATTTGCCGCGCGGGTCGGATCGGGTTTTGCTTGTCCCAGCGGGATCGCCGCCATCTGCGTGGCTACACTCTGCGGAAGCGTTCCCGTTGTCGATGGCGCCGGGACGGTACGGGCGACAGACAATGGGCTAGGCTGGATAGTGGCCGAGACTACCGAGTTCGTTTCCGCAGCCGGGTTGGTACGAGTGCTCTGAGCCGCAACGTTCGGTGCTGAATAGCTTGGTTGCGAAGGCTGAACAGTACGCGCCGGAAGTGGCTGCACCGTCTGCATCGGCGCTGCCGCGAGCTGGACGGGGGCGGCGTACGGGCTCCGAGCCGGAACCGCGGCGAGCGTACGTGGCGCGGTGGTCGTCGGCGGGACCGGTGCCGACGTCGTCACGGATACTGGTGTTGACGACGGTCGCGTCACCGCGGCCATCTGGACACGGTCTCGGCTCGAGTCGCGGTTCGAGCGGCGATCGCGCTTGTCCTTCTTGCCGGTTGTCGCAGCCACTGTGGGTTGCGGCGTTACGGCTGCCATCATTACCGGCGCGGTCGGATCTGCGGCTAGCATGCCCAAGGGTGGTGCCATCCGTGCATCCGCGAGGCGTGCCGGCGTTGCATGGACTTCGCCGAAATGGACTGCGAAGGCACGGTCGCTTGCCGGAAGGTTGGGCAGGCGCTGAAAGAAGGGTTGCAGGCCTTGCGCGGTGCCTGCGGGCATCATCGTGGTGGCGATCTTCTCGGCACCGGCGACGTCGCCGTTCATGGCGAGGATGAACGCGCGCGACCGCCATGCACCACGATCGCTCTTGAGCAGGAGCGGATTGAGCTGCTGGACCGCGAGCTCGGGCTTGCCCGAGATACCGAGCGACAGCGCATAGCGCCGCGTCGTCTCGTCGTCGGGCGCATCGCGGAGTGCCACGCGGTAGTCGCGCTGCGCCCGGTCCTGCTGGCCGATCAGGTCGTAGGCGAGGCCGCGATCGGCGGCGAAGTTGCGCGGATCGAGGCCGAGACCTTCCGCCTGCGCGTAATAGCGGAGCGCTTCGCCAGGTCGCTCGGACCGGACGAGGATCGATGCCATGCCCGCCTTGGCGCGACCATCGCGCGGGTTCACCTTTTCGGCGCGCGCGAACAGGGCGGCGGCACCGCTAAGATCGCCGAGGCCCATCGACAAGTCGCCGGCCTTGATCAGCGCGTCGATGTTGCGGGGGTTGCTCGCGAGCTGGCGCATCACGTCGCCGAGCTTGTCCGCATCGGTCGTGCCGGGGATCGCCTGGACGACGGCTTGCGCGGACGCGGCGGCTGGCACGGCCGCGAGCACGAGGGCCAGCGCGACGGTCAGGAGATGATGGGAGGACCGGGTCATGAGGATCATCTGTCTAGACGCCAGCCCGACCGAACCGGCAATGTCTCGCACGCATGTGCGCGGCGAACTGGGCTGGGGCGGCGACGAATGCAGGGTTTTGCGTACGCAAGCGCGGTAGCCCTGCTTGGCGTGCCCTCACCCTTCGCCGCCTTTGGCGTCTCTCCCTCTCCCGGTGGGAGAGGGATTTGAGCCGCGACCGTGTGGCCGTGAGGACGAACTTCCAGCAAAGTATTGAGGAGCTTCGGCTATTCCCGGCTTACTGGTTGTTCTGGCGATGCAGGAAGCGGGGGATGTCGAGCGGGTCCTGCGGAGCCGCCTCGCCGTCTTCCTTCGCAGCACCCCGTGCCGCGTTCGACATGCGCTCGAACAGCGTACCGCCGAGCTTCACGCGCGGTGCGGCCGGAACCGCCTCGGGGGCAGCTTCTGCACCCGGAGCGAGCCAGCGACGACGTGCACCACCTTCGTCAGCAGCCGGCGTCGGCACCGGAACAGCCGGCGCGATTGGCGCGCGAGCGGGCTGCACCGACGATGCCGAAGCCGGACGCGCGATCGGACCACGGCCGTAAGGCTCTTCGCCATAGGTGCGCGGCGCGGGCGCTGGCTGCGGAGCAGGAGCTACCGGAGCAGGCGCGGCCTGCGGCACGATCGTCTCGGTACCGAGCACCAGCTCGTCATCCGACTTCGACGCCGATGGCTCGACTTCCGACGACGCGTTCAGGTCGAGCGGCTCTTCGTCGGCGGACGAAGCAGCAGGCGCGGCCGACGAAGCGGCAGGCTCGCTCGGACGGAACGAGGTGTTCTCGTCGGTCTTGCGCGATCCGAAGCTGAACGAGCGGGTCGGCTCGGGTGCAACTTCCGGAGGACGCGCATCGGCGTCGATCCCGGTCGCGACGACCGAGACGCGGATCTTGCCCTCGAGCTCCTGGTTGAACGCCGAGCCCCAGATGATGTTCGCATCGGGATCGACCAGGTCGCGGATGTGATTCGCGGCTTCGTCGACTTCGAGCAGGCGCATGTCGTCGCCGCCGGTGATCGAGATGATGACGCCCTTCGCGCCGCGCATGCTGACGCCTTCGAGCAACGGGTTCGAGATCGCCTTCTGCGCGGCCTCAAGCGCGCGGTTGTCGCCGCTTGCCTCACCGGTGCCCATCATCGCCTTACCCATCTCCTGCATCACCGAGCGGACGTCGGCGAAATCGAGGTTGATGAGGCCCGGCATCACCATCAGGTCGGTGATGCTGCGGACGCCCTGCTGGAGCACCTCGTCCGCCATCGTGAACGCTTCCTTGAAGGTCGTGTTCGCGTTGGCGATGAGGAACAGGTTCTGGTTCGGGATGACGATCAGCGTGTCGACGTACTTCTGCAGCTCGTCGATGCCGCCCTCGGCCGACTTGGCGCGACGATTGCCCTCGAACGCGAACGGCTTGGTCACGACACCGACGGTCAGGATGCCCATGTCGCGCGCCGCCTTGGCGATGACCGGCGCTGCGCCCGTCCCCGTGCCGCCGCCCATGCCGGCGGTGATGAAGCACATGTGCGCGCCCTCGAGCATCTTGGCGAGCTGGTCGATCGTCTCTTCGGCGGCCGCGCGACCGATCTCGGGACGGCTACCGGCGCCGAGACCTTGCGTGATCTTGGTGCCGAGCTGGATCCGCTGCGGTGCGGTCGACTGCTTCAACGCCTGCGCGTCGGTGTTCGCCACGAGGAAGTCGACGCCCTGGACGTCGGCCCGCATCATGTTTGCGATCGCGTTGCCGCCCGCGCCGCCGACGCCGATCACCGCGATGCGGGGGGCCAGATCGTCCACTTCGGGACTAAGGAATTCGATGCTCATCGCCGTTCTCCGCACAACCCGGTAGATACGCTACGGCCGGGCCCCTGATTAATCTGTGTGCACCAACGTCACGGCCTGTTCCAGCCGAAATAACGCCAGCGCCCTCGAAACTCTTAATAATTCGCGCGTGCCGCCTGAATCAACTTGCGCATCATGCCCATACCCTTTGGCCGATGCACCGTCGTCCGCTGTGGCGCGAGCCCGCGCAGGTCGATCGGGTTGGTCGCCGCATAGAAGGCCAACCCCGCTAGCGTCGCGAACGCCGGTCCGCCATGCGCTTCCGGCAGCGCGGTCAGACCACGCGGTCGACCGATCCGCACCGACCGCCCGAGCGCCTGTTGCGCATAGTCGGCGATGCCCTTCAGTTCGGCACCGCCGCCGGTCAGCACGACCTGACGCCCGACCGGCCCCTCGAACTTCAGCTTGGTGAGCGCGTTGCGCACTTCACCCATCTGATGCTCGAGCCGCTGGCGGATCACGCCAATCAGCTGCGCCTTGGTGATCTGCGCACCCTCGCCCGCGCCGTCCTCCGCAGAGATCGGCATGACCGGGATCATGTCGTGATTGTCGCGAGGGCTGGCGTTGGCCGACCCGTGGAAGCACTTCATTCGCTCGGCATTCTGCCGCCGCGTCCCGAACGCGCTGGCGATGTCGTCGGTAATGTCCTGCGCACCGATCGGGATCGAGGTCAGCCCGACCAGCATGCCCCCTGCGAACAGCGACACGTTGGTGATCCCCGCCCCCATCTCGACCAGCGCGACGCCAAGCTCGCGCTCCTCGTCGCTCAGGCACGCCAAGCCCGTCGCAACCGGCGAGGCGATAATCGACTTCACTTCGAGATGCGCCGACCGCACGCAGAGATCGAGGTTCCGCACCGGCGAACCGTCCGCCGCCACGACATGGATATGCACACCGAGCCGATCGGCATGCAGACCGAGCGGCGTCTTCACCCCCGTCAGCCCGTCGAGCGTATAGAGCGCCGGCTGCGCGTGCAGCACCATGCGCCCCTGCGGATCGATCGAGTTGCGCCCCGCGGCGAGCAACGCATCGATATCCTGCTGTTCGACGCGGTGGCCGCCAAGCTCGAACTCGACCTCGGCGACATCGGACACGAGACCGCCGGCCGAGAACCCGACCCAGACATTCTCGATGTTGATCCCCGCGATCCGTTCGGCCTGCTCGACCGCCTCGCGCACCGCCGCTTCGGTCGTCGCCATATCGGCGATATAGCCGCGCTTGACGCCCCGGCTCTCGCGCTGGCCGGTGCCGAGCACGATCAGCTCGCCCCCGTCCCCCTTCTGCGCGATCATCGCCGAAACCTTCGACGACCCGATATCGAGCGCCGTGATCAGCCCTTCCGGTGCCACCTTCGCCATGTCATCCCTCCCCGCCCGTTACGTTCGCGCCCGCCGTTTGCGACGGAGTATTCGTAGTATCGCCCGTTGCCGGCACGCTCGCCCCCGCGCTCGCAGGTGCCGGCACGTCGACGCTGTGCGCCAGGCTCGCGCCCGGTTTGCGCGCGACCAGCTTGGTCGGATCGCGCATGTCGAACCGGATCCAGCCGCGCCCCAGCAGCGGCCTCGCGCCATCCAGTTCGGCGAACTTCACCAGCGCGCGCGGCGCACCGTCTTCCGGCAGTGCCAGCGTCTCGCCGCTCTCGAAGGTAAGATCCCAGCGTCGATTGCCGACCCAGGTCGCCGCCTTCACGCGCGGCTTCAGCGCCGGCGCGGCGGCGAGCAGCGTCTGGTACGACGCCTCCTGCCGATCCGCGCCCGGCCCGATCACCAGCGGCAAATTCGGGATCGCATCGGGCTGCACCGGCTCCAGCAGCACGCCCGACGAGTCGATCAGCGTCAACTGCCCATTGTCCTGCCACACCGCGGCGGGCGTGCGCTCGACGATATCGACCAGCATCGTGTTGGGCAGCCGCCGCGACACGTGCGCGTCCGCGATCCAGCCATAGCGCAGCAGTTTCTGGCGCACCGCCTCCAGGTCGACCGACAACATCGACGTCTGGTTCTGCTTGTCCTCCAGCGCGACCGCATAGACCGACATCCGGTCCATCCGCTTGAGGCCCGTCACCTCGATCTGCTCGACCTTGAAGCCCGCGCGCCCGGCACCCTCGGCCACCGCCGCACCGATCATGCCCGGAATGCCGACCCACGTCGCCGCCGCGATGGCAACCGCACCGCCCGCGCCGAGGATCGACCACGTCGCGATTTTCCGGAGCGTGTCCTCGCTGACCGGGAGCATCCCGACCAGCCGGTCCATCACCGACACCTTCTTGACCGCGACCTTCCGGCGCGGGGCGGGCCGCTTGGGCGGCGGACCGCGCTTGATCGTGCGGCTCATGGGACCCCGTTTTTAGTAGGGGGATGGTCCTGAAGCGCCTCGTCGACGATCGCCTGCACCAGCTCGGCATAGCTCATGCCGATATGCCGCGCCTGTTCGGGAACGAGGCTCAGCGGCGTCATCCCCGGCTGCGTGTTCACCTCGAGCAGGAACAGCCCGTCGACACCGCGCTCGTCATCCCAACGGAAGTCCGACCGCGACGCACCCTTGCAGCCGAGCAACCGATGCGCTTCGAGCGCGAGGCTCTTGCAGGCGTCGGTGATCTCGTCGGGGATTTCGGCCGGACAGACGTGGACCGTCATCCCATCGGTGTATTTCGCGTCGTAATCGTACCAGCCGCTCTTGGGCTTCAACTCGGTCACCCCAAGCGCCTTGCCGCCGAGCACCGCGGTCGTCAGTTCACGCCCACGGATATAGGGCTCGGCGAGCAGTTCCTCGAACTCGCCCCACGGTCCGACGCTGTCGCGCGCGATCGGATTGCCGTAATTGCCGCTGTCGGTAACGATCGCCACGCCGACCGAGGAACCCTCGTTGACCGGCTTCAGCACATACGGCCGCGCCATCGGATCGCCCTCGAACAGCTCCGCCGACTTGACGATCCGCCCGCCCGGCATCGGTACGCCGGCGGGGACGAGCAGCAGCTTGGTCAGCACCTTGTCGATCGCGATCACCGACGTAGCGAGCCCCGAATGCGTGTACCGCAATCCCATCAAGTCAAGCAGCCCCTGCACCGACCCATCCTCGCCCGGCGTCCCATGCAGCGCGTTGAACACGAGATCGGGCTGAGCCTCGGCGAGCTTGGCGGCAACATCCCGCCCCATATCAATCCGCGTAACCCGGTGCCCCAGCGACTCCAGCGCATCCGCACAGCCGTTACCCGACATCAGCGAAACCTCACGCTCCGCCGACCAGCCGCCCATGAGCACCGCGATGTGAAGTGGCGATGTCATAGCCTTGTCCCCTCCGGGGAGAGGGTTGGGTGAGGGGCAGTTCCAGACGCAGCACTGCTTGGCTGCCCCTCACCCCGACCCTCTCCCCGAAGGGGAGAGGGAGCAGCGATGCCAACCCGCTGGATTTCCCATTCCAACGTCACCCCCGAATGCGCCTTCACTCTGTCCCGTACCTCTTCACCCAGCGCCTCGATCTCCGCGCTCGACGCGGACCCGAGGTTCAGCAGGAAATTGCAATGCTTCTCGCTGACCTGCGAATCGCCGCGAGTCAGCCCCCGACACCCGGCCGCGTCGATCAACGCCCACGCCTTGTGTCCCTCGGGATTCTTGAACGTCGACCCACCCGTGCGCGAGCGGAGCGGCTGCGAAGCCTCGCGCTCGGCGGCAATGCGATCCATCTCCGCACCAATCACGGCAGGCTCGCCGGGCGTGCCGGAGAATACCGCTTCGACCACGACGGCGCCAGTCGGCAGGTCAGAATGGCGGTAGGTGAACCCGAGGTTTTCAGCGGACCAAGTCTCGACCGAACCGTCGCGCGTGACAACGGTAGCCTCGACCAGAATATCGCTGACATCGCGACCATAAGCCCCCGCGTTCATCCGAACCGCTCCGCCGACAGTACCCGGTATCCCACGCAGAAACTCAAGCCCGGCAATCCCAGCATCCCGCGCGGCACTGGCAACGGTAATCCCCATCGCCCCTGCGCCTGCTCGAACGCGCCCGTCCTCAACAGAAACCTTCGCCATAGCCTTGGGAAGCCGCACGACGACCCCCGGCACGCCGCCATCGCGCACGATCAGGTTTGAGCCGACCCCGACTGGAAGCACTGGCGTGGAAGAGTCGAGGTCCCGCAAATACGCAGCCAGATCGTTCGCCGTATCGGGGCGGACCAGGGTCTCCGCCGACCCACCAGTCCGAAACCATATGAAAGCCGCCAGCGAAGCCCCCGTCTCGACCTTGATTCCCCTCCCGCTTGCGGGAGGGGTTAGGGGAGGGACTGGCATAGCCGCGCCCGTGCCGTCAGAAGAGGCCACAGCCCCTCCCCCGACCCCTCCCGCAAGCGGAAGGGGAGCAGAAGCGCGACCACTCACGCCAGCACCTTCGCGCGCTCGACCGCAATCGCATCGGCCAACCCAGCCGCCCACTTCGTAATGTCGCCAGCCCCCAGGCAAACGACCATGTCGTCCGCCTCGACAGTCGCCGCAAGCTCCACCGCCAGCGCATCCGCATCCGCAACCACACCAGCAAACCGGTGCCCACGCCGCTTCAACCCCTCGACCAGCGCCGCCGCGTCGACACCCTCCACAGGCGCCTCACCCGCGGCGTAAACCGGCGTCACCAACACCCGGTCCGCATCGTTGAACGCAGTCTGGAAATCCTCCATCAGATTGCCCAACCGCGAGTAACGATGCGGCTGCACGACCGCGATCACGCGTCCCTTCACGCCCTCGCGAGCCGCCGCCAAGACGGCGCGGATCTCGACCGGGTGATGCCCGTAATCGTCGATGATCGTCACACCGTCCACTTCGCCGACGTTGGTGAACCGCCGCTTCACGCCGCCGAACTTGGCAAACCCCTGCTGGATCGTCGCATCCGCGATCCCGAGTTCCAGCGCCACGCCGATCGCCGCCAGCGCGTTCTGCACGTTGTGCCGCCCCGGCATCGGCATCTCGATTCCCGCAATCGTCCGCGTCGCGCCATCACGTTCGCGCACCACGCAATCGAAGCGATTGCCGCCCGGGATCGGCGTGACCTCGACGCCGCGCACATCCGCCTGCGCCGAGAAACCGTACGTCACGACCCGCCGATCACGCACCCGCGGCAGGATCCCCTGCACCTCCGGGTGATCGAGACACAGCAGCGCGGCGCCATAGAACGGCACGTTCTCGACGAACTCGACGAACGCATCCTTCACCGCGTCGAACGAGCCGTAATGATCGAGATGCTCGGGATCGATGTTGGTCACCACCGCGATCGTGCCGTCGAGCCGCAGGAAGCTGCCGTCGCTCTCATCCGCTTCCACGACCATCCAGTCGCTCGCACCCAGTCGCGCGTTCGAGCCGTACGAGTTGATGATCCCGCCATTGATGACCGTCGGATCGACCCCGCCCGCATCGAGCAACGCCGCCACCATCGACGTCGTCGTGGTCTTCCCGTGCGTACCGGCAACCGCAACGGTGGACTTCAACCGCATCAGTTCGGCCAGCATTTCCGCGCGCCGCACGACCGGCACGCGAGCATTCAACGCCGCCTCGACCTCGGGGTTCGAGCGCACGATCGCGGTCGACACGACCACCACCGCGGCATCGCCGATGTTCGACGCGGCGTGGCCGATCGCCACCGGAATGCCCTTGTCGCGCAACCCCTGCACGACATAGCCCTCGGCCACGTCCGACCCCTGCACGCGGTAGCCGAGGTTCTTCATCACCTCGGCGATGCCCGACATGCCGATCCCGCCGATCCCGACGAAGTGGATCGTGCCGATATCCGTTGCGACGCCCTTCATGCGAACTGCGCCTTGGGCTTGGAGGGCGCGCCCACCGGAATGCGCGACAATGGCGCATCCAGGCTCTCGACCAGATCGGCGAGATCGCTCGCCGCATTCGGCCTTCCGCAACTCCGCGCGCGGCCCGCCGCATTCTGCAACGCCGCCGGATCGAGCCCTAGTTTCTGCATCTGCTTGGCCAGTTCCACTGCGGTAAAGTCTCCCTGCGCGATCGTCCGCGCGCCGCCCGCCCGCGTGATCTCGCGCGCGTTCGCGGTCTGGTGGTCGTCGGTCGCACCCGGCAGCGGTACCAGGATCGCAGGGCGCCCAGCCGCGGTCAGCTCCGAAATCGTCGACGCCCCCGCGCGTGCGATCACCAGATGTGCCCACGCCAGTTGCTCGGGCATATCGGGGAGATATGTCGCCAGCTCGGCAGGGATGTGATGCTCGGCGTATTTGGCGCGGACCGCATCGATATCCTCGATCCGCGCCTGATGAGTCACCTGCAACCGCCGCCGGAACGTCACCGGGAGCATCGCCAGACCGTCGGGCACGACCTGAGACAGGATGCTCGCCCCCTGGCTGCCGCCGGTCACGAGCACGCGAAAGATGCCGTCTTCCTCCAGCAGCGGATACGGCCGCGAGCGCAGCGCCAGCACCGCCTCCCGCACCGGATTGCCGACCAGATGCGCCTTCCCCAGCAGCTTCGGCGCGAGGCGCTCGGTCGGCTCGGACGAGGTCGCGATCGCGTCCACGCGCCCCGCGACGAACCGGTTCACGCGCCCCAACACCGCATTCTGCTCATGCACCGCGGTCGGGATCTTGTCCGCGAACGCCGCCAGCAGCGCGGGCAACGCAGGGTATCCGCCAAAGCCGATCACCGCAGCCGGCTTGAACGTCCGGTATAGCTCGCGCGCCATCGCCCGACCGCGCCACATCTCCCGCGTCGCTCTCGCCCAACCCAGCGGCCCGCCGGTAAAGCGTCCGGCCGGCAGGACATGCGTCTGAATATCCTCGAACAGCCCCGGAAAGCGCACGCCCCGCGCGTCGCTGACCAGCGCGACGCGGTGGCCACGCTTGGTCAGTTCGGCCGCGAGCGCCGCCGCCGGAACCATGTGTCCGCCCGTGCCACCGGCGGCCAGGACATAATGCTTACTCATTCACCACTCCAGCGGACGACATAGGGGCTCCGCGTGAGAAACGGATTGCGCCGGGTAAACGCCAGCAGCAACCCCATGCCGACCGACAACGCGATCATCGACGACCCGCCATAGCTGATGAACGGCAGCGTCATACCCTTAGACGGCGCGAGGCCGGTGTTCACCGCCATGCTGACCAGCGCCTGCGCCCCGAACTGCGTTGCGAGGCCGGCGGAGGCGAGCAATTTGAATTCGTCCTGCTCGTCCAGCAGCTTGACGAATACACGCACCACGATCGCAAGGAAAATCACCGCGATCACCGAACACGCGATCAGCCCGAATTCCTCGCCGATCACCGAGAAGATATAGTCGGTATGCGCCTCGGGCAGCCCGAACTTCGCCGCACCCGCGCCCGGCCCCGTCCCGGTCCAGCCACCCGCGGTCAGCGTATTATGCGCCGCATTCGTCTGGAAATGGTCGCCTGCACCCTCGCCCTCGACGCCCGGAAACAGGAACGCATCGATCCGCGACCGCGCCACGCCGTAGAAGACATAGGCGGCAACCAGCCCCGCCGGCGCCATCGCGACGAGTCCGAGCATCACCTTGGCCGGCGTCCCCGCGATCATCAGCAGCGCCATCCAGACCGAGCAGAAGATGATCGTCTGGCCGAAATCGGGTTGCAGCATCAGCAGCACCGCGACGCCCGCGGTCATCGCGCCGGTGATCAGCACCGTCGGCAGCTCGGCATCCTTCGCGCGCAGCGACAACAGCCAAGCGACGGTAACGATGAACAGGGGTTTCAGGAACTCGGAAGGCTGGAACTGCGCGAACCCGACGCCGAGCCAGCGCCGTGCGCCATTCGCCTCGACCCCGACGAACGGCGTCACCATCAGCATCAGCACGAACACCGCGCACCCGCCGATCGCCAACCGCCTAGCCATCGCCACCGGCATCATCGACACGCCGAACAGCACCGGCAGCGACACACCGACCCACATCAACTGCCGCCAAAAATAGTAGAGCGGCGTGATCTTGTGGTGCTCGCCCGAATAGCGAACCGCGCTGGCCGGCGACGCCGCCGCAACCGCGATCAGGCCGATCGCGATCAGGAACAGCGTCAGCAACAGCAGCATCCGGTCGATATCCCAGAACCACGTGCCGAGCGGCGACTGATCGCCCCGCCCGCCGCGCCGCTTCATCTTGGCGACGATGCTGGTCTTCGGTGTGCCCATATCGCCCCTAACGTCGATCCTTCCAGCGCGGATATCGGTCATGCCAGCGACTCCACCGAAGCGCGGAACGCGGCCCCGCGCGCTTCATAATCGCGAAACTGGTCGAAGCTAGCACAGGCGGGGGATAACAAAACAGTGTCGCCGGGCTTGGCGTTTGCGGCGGCAGTACGGACCGCTGCGTCGAGCGTGCCGACGTTCTCGACGGGCATGGAGCCCTTCAGTATTTCGGCGAACTTCGGGCCAGCCTCACCGATCGTGTAGGCGTGGACGACGTGACCGAAGGCGGGCTTGCAGGCGTCAAGGTCGTCCCCTTTCGCGCGGCCGCCGACGATCCAGTGAACCCGGTCGAACGCAGCCAAAGCCGGCGCAGTGCTCTCGGGATTGGTCGCCTTGCTGTCGTCGACATAGGCAACGCCGCCGTACGAGGCGATCTGCTCCATCCGGTGCGGCAGGCCGGTGAAACTCGTGAGGCCGCGGTCGATATCGACCTCACTCACACCCAGCGCCTTGACCACGGCGATCGCGGCGAGTGCGTTCTGGGCGTTGTGCGGGCCTTGGAGCGTCGGCCAGTTGCTCTGATCCATGCACACGCCCGGGGCGATCTTGGTGAGGTGCTCGCCCTTCGCCGACAGCCCGCGCGCGATCTCGGCGGACGGCGTATCGCCAATGCCGATGACCGCGTCATGCTCGGCCGACTGCATCGCGAACAGCCTCGCCTTGGACGCGGCATAGCCGTCGAAGCCGTCATACCGGTCGAGATGATCCGGCGTGATGTTGAGCAACACCGCGACGTCGCAATCGAGCGTCTGCGTCAGGTCGATCTGGTAGCTCGACAGTTCGAGCACGTAGACGCCGCCCTCGGGGAGCGCATCCTGCTCGAGGATCGGCAACCCGATGTTGCCGCCCATCAGCGTGGGGATGCCGGCGGTCTTGAGGATGTGGTGGACGAGTGCGGTGGTGGTGGACTTGCCATTGGTGCCGGTAATGCCGACGACCTTGTGCGGGGGGAGGTCCGCACGGGCTTGGGCAAAGAGCTCGATATCGCCGATCACGGGGACGCCCGCGGCGCGCGCGGTTGCGGCTAGCGGATGCGTGTTCAACGGCACCCCCGGCGATACGACCAAAGCGTCAAAGCCCGAGAGATCATCGAGCGGCGCGACTTCTAAAAGCCCTCTCCCCTCCGGGGAGAGGGTTGGGTGAGGGGCTGTTCCAGGCGCAGCATTGCTAGGCTGCCCCTCACCCCAACCCTCTCCCCGCAGGGGAGAGGTAGCAAAGACAGCACGCTTCGACTCGTCGGAATCCCACGCAACGACCTGCGCTCCGCCAGCCACCAACGCCCGCACAGTCGCAGCGCCCGACCGCGCCAGTCCCAGCACCGCATAGCGTTTCCCGCGCCAGGCCTGCGCAACAATCACCGCAGCTTCAACGTCGAGAGACCGACCAGCGCCAGCACCAGCGCAATGATCCAGAAGCGGATCACCACCGTCGCTTCGGCCCAGCCGAGCTGTTCGAAATGATGGTGGATCGGCGCCATCCGGAACACGCGCTTGCCGGTGCGCTTGTAGAAGAACACCTGGATGATCACCGACAGCGCCTCGATCACGAACAGCCCGCCAATGATCCCCAGCACGATCTCATGATGCGCGACGACCGCGATCGTCCCCAGCGCGCCGCCCAAAGCCAGCGACCCGGTATCGCCCATGAACACCGCCGCCGGTGGCGCATTGAACCACAGGAACGCGAGCCCCGCGCCGACGATCGCCCCGCAGAATATCGCCAGTTCACCCGCGCGAGGGACATGCGGAATACCGAGATAATCCGCGAACTTGACGTTCCCGACCAGGTACACGATTACCATGAACGCGACGCTGGCGATGATCACCGGCATCGTCGCCAGCCCGTCGAGCCCGTCGGTCAGGTTCACCGCATTGCCGAACGACACGATCGTGAACGCCGCGAACACCGGGAAGAACCAGCCGAGATCCAGATACATGCGCGACGTGAACGGCAGATACAGATGCGGCCCGTTCTGCGACATGATGATCGTCGCGGCGACGCCGGCGATGATGAATTCGAGCAGCAACCGCGTGCGCCCGCTGATCCCCGCGGTGCTCGCCTTGCGCACCTTATCATAGTCGTCGAGGAACCCGATCGTGCCGAAGCCGAGCGTCACGAACAGGCACGCCCAGACATACGGGTTGCTCAGGTCCATCCACAGGAAGATCGCGAGGCACATCGAGGTCAGGATCATCAGCCCGCCCATCGTCGGCGTCCCGCGCTTCGACAGATGCGACTGCGGGCCGTCGGCGCGGATCGGCTGGCCCTTGCCCTGCCGCACGCGCAGCCAGCCGATGAACTTCGGCCCGATGATCAGGCCGATGATCAGCGCGGTCGCCACCGCGCCACCGGTCCGTACCGTCTGATAGCGGATGAGGTTCAGCAGGCCGGGAAACCCCAGATGCTCGGCGAGCCAGTACAACATTCAGTTAATCCCGCCTTTGAGGCCAGCCTGGAGACCCGCTACGACGCGCGCGAGGCCAACCCCGTTCGATCCCTTGACGAGCACGACATCGCCGGGCGCCAGGATCGTCCGTAACGTCGCGAGCGCGGCCGCAGCGTCGCCCACATGGACGGTTTCGATCTGTCCCTCAAGCACCTGCGCTAGCGGTGCCATCGCTTCACCGACGAGCAGCGCCATTTCGACGCGCGCGGCGAGGATCGGCTCAGCGAGTCCAGCGTGATAGTCGTTGGAGACCTCGCCCAGTTCGCGCATTTCACCGAGTACCGCGACGTGGCGGCCGGGTTCGTGGCCGAGGACGCTTAGCGTCGCGCGCATCGAGGCGGGGTTGGCGTTGTAGCTCTCGTCGATCACCAGCGCCTGGCCTTCGCCGACGGTCACCAGCGACCGTGCACCGCGACCTTGCAGGCCACCGAGTTCGGCCAGCGCGAGGCCGGCGAGTCCCAGATCACTGCCGGCCGCCTGCACGCAGGCCAGCACGCCAAGCGCATTGGACACCCAGTGCGCGCCGGGCTGCGCGATCGTGAAGCTCAGTTCGTGCTCCGCCCCCTGCCCCATCCGCGCGGTGACGAACGTCCCACCGGTCGGCAGCCGCATCGCCTCGATCGCGCGGACATCGGCACCCTTTTCGCTGCCGAACGTCACGATGTGCGCCGCATGCGGAGCGGTATGGCCGAGCAGCCGCTCACGGTGAGGGCTGTCGTAGGGGACGATCGCCGTTCCGTCCGGTTCGAGGCCCGCGAAGATCTCCCCCTTGGCATCGGCGATCGCGCTTTCGTCGGGGAAGAACGCGGTATGCGCAGGCGCGATCGCGGTGATCATCGCGATGTGCGGCCGCACGAGTTGGGTCAGCTCGGCAAGCTCACCGGCGTGGTTCATCCCCATCTCGAACACACCGAACTTCGCGTCGCGCGGCATGCGGGCGAGGCTGAGCGGGACGCCGGTGTGGTTGTTGTAGCTTTTGACCGAGCGGTGCACGTCGCCGGGTGCGGCGCGGTCGAGGCAGGCGAACAGCGCTTCCTTGGCGCTGGTCTTGCCGACGGAGCCGGTGACGCCGATGATCTTCGCTCCGCTCCGAGCCCGGCTCGCCCGCCCAAGCGCCTGCAACGCGATGAAACTGTCCCCAACGAGGACGTGCGGGTGGTCGCAAGGCTCGGACACGATCGCCCCTGCCGCACCTTGTGCGAAGGCCTGGTCGAGGAAGAGGTGCCCATCGCTAGCCTCGCCCTTCATCGCGACGAACAGGTCACCGGGGCCGACTTCACGCGAGTCGAACGCAACGCCAGTGACGGCGAAGTCACCAGACGCCACACCACCGGTAGCGACAGCGATCTCCGCGGAAGTCCACAAGCTCACTGCTCCCCTCCCGCTTGCGGGAGGGGTCGGGGGAGGGGCTGACCAAACAGAGCGGACGCCAGTACGTACGTCGCGCCCTCCCCTAGCCCCTCCCGCAGGCGGGAGGGGAAAGAAGACATCGCCGTCCTCACGCCGCGCACTCCCGCGCTACGGTCACGTCGTCGAACGGCAAGACCATGTCGCCGACGATCTGTCCCTGCTCATGCCCCTTGCCGGCGATCAACACGATATCCTCGGGCCCAGCCTCGCGCACCGCGGAGCCGATCGCCGCCCGCCGGTCACCGATTTCCTCAGCCCCCCGCGCACCCTTCAGGACGTCGCAGCGGATCGCCCGCGCGTCCTCGGTCCGGGGGTTGTCGTCGGTCACGATCACGCGGTCGGCGTGTTGCACCGCAACCTGACCCATCGTCTCGCGCTTGCCAGTGTCCCGGTCGCCGCCGGCACCGAATACGACGATCAGCTTGCCGCCAGCATGCGGCTTGAGCGCAGCGATTGCTGCTTCGAGAGCGTCGGGCGTGTGCGCGTAATCCACGTACACCGGCGCACCCGACTTCGCGATCACGGCGCGTTCCAGCCGCCCGCGGACCGGCTGCAACCGCGCGAGATTGGCGATCGTCGCGGCCACATCGCCGCCTGTGGCAATTACCAACCCGGCCGACACCAACGCGTTCGCCGCCTGGTAGGCGCCGATCAGTGGCAAGGTGACCTTGTACGTCTGGCCGTCAGCCTCGATCGTCAGCCCCTGCCCGAGCAAAGTCGGATCGCGGCCCACGAGCCGCAAAGTCTCGCCTTGCGTCCCAACCGTGATCAGCCGGTTGCCGCGCTCGCGAGCCAGGTCAATCACGCGTGCCGATTGAGGATCGTCGGCCCAGACTACCGCCGCACCATCCGTCGAAAGTACTTCCGAGAACAGCCGGATCTTGGCAGTGAAATACGCCGCCATATCGCCGTGGTAATCGAGATGATCGCGGCTGAGGTTCGTGAACGCCGCGGCGGCCACCTTCAGCCCCTCGGTCCGATACTGCGTCAGCCCGTGGCTCGACGCTTCGAACGCGAGGTGAGTCACGCCTTCACGCGCGAGCCCCGCCACATTCGACAGGAACGTCACCACATCCGGCGTGGTCAGCCCGGTCGTCACACGCTCGTCGGCCGTCGTAACCCCCAGCGTCCCGATCGATGCCGCATGAAACCCGGCCATCCGCCACAACTGCCGCGTCATCTCGACGCACGACGTCTTCCCGTTCGTCCCGGTGATCGCCACCGACGTTTCGGGAAACGGCGCGAAGAACTTCGCGGCGAGTTGCGCGAACCGCTCGCGGGGGTTGTCATCGGCAATGTAGGTGGCGCCCTCGACCGTCAGTCCCGGCCGAGCCACCACCGCGATTGCGCCCGAGCGAATCGCGTCATCGATATAGTCCTCGCCGTTGACGCGCGCGCCTTCGAATGCGCCGAACACCGTGCCCGGCGCGACCTTGCGGTGATCGATCGCGAACCCCGTCACCTGCGCCTCTTCCGTCCCGTCGGTCAGCGCTGCGAGTTTCATGCAATAGTCCTCATTGCCCGGTCGGCTGTGTACGCGACGGGTCCTGCCACAAAGTCGGCAGGATGTCAGACACGTCGATGTCGCGGTGCGCATCGGGCACCACGCCCAGGATCGCCCCGACGCGCGAGATCGTCCGGCCCACCACCGGCGCGGTATTCCACGCCGCGGTCTTCCACCCGGCGGTTTCCTTCGTGCCGAGCGGTGAATCGAGCATCGCCAGCACGACATAGCGCGGCGCATCCATCGGGAATGCCGCGGCAAAGGTCGCGACGTTGCGCGAATGATCGTAGCCGCCGGACACCGCCGCCTCGGCCGTCCCGGTCTTGCCGCCGACGCGGTAGCCCGGCGCATCGCCCTTGCGACCCGTACCGCGCTGCACGATCAGCCGCAGCATCTGCCGCATCCGCGCGCTGGTCTGCTCGCTAATCACCCGACGCCCCGCAACCGCGTGCCCCGGCGCGACCTTCAGCAACGTCGCCGGCCGCCAGATCCCGCCATTGACCAGCGCCGCATACGCGCTCGCCAGATGCAGCGGGGTCACCGCGATGCCGTGGCCATAGGCAGTGGTCATCGTCGTCGTCCGCGCCCAGTATTTCGGCCACAACGGACGGCCCTTCTCGCGCAGTTCGATATCGGGCTTCGTATCAAAGCCCAATTTCTTGAACATCGCCTGCATCTTCGCGGGCCCGACCTCGTCGGCCACACGGGCGGTGGCGATGTTGGACGAATAGATCAGCGTCTCGGCCATGTTGAGCCAGCGCTTCGGATCGCCGCGCTCGTCATGGATCGTGAAGCGCCCGACCTGAAGCGGATGCGTCGCGTCGAAACGCCGCGCGAACGATGTGACGACACCCGTGTCCATCGCGGTCGCCATCGTGATCGGCTTGAACGTCGAGCCAAGCTCGAACACGCTCTGCGTCGTGATGTTGCGAAGCTGTTCGCTGCCCGACATGCCGACGCGGTTGGGGTTGAAGGTCGGCAGCGAGACCATCGCGATCACCTCGCCGGTCGCCACGTCGAGGACGATACCGCCAGCGCCGCGTGCCGAAAACGTCGTCATCGCGCGGCCGAGTTCGCTCTCCATCGCTGCCTGGACGCGGTTGTCGAGCGACAGCGCGACCGGCGTACCGTTGAGCGCCGGGTTGGTCAGCCGCTCGTCGAGCACGCGCTCCATCCCGCTCATGCCGTGGCCCGCGGTCGACAGGAAGCCGAGCGCATGCGCCGCCATCGTCGACTGCGGGTACAGCCGCTGCGTATCGCGGTCGAACACGATCGCCGGCTCGCCGATCGCATTGACCTGCTCGACCAGCGCCGGCGATGCGCGCCGCTGGAGATAGATGAAGCTCTTGCCCGACGTCAGCAGCGAATAATAATGCGCCTGGTCGCCCGCCTCGGGCATCAACGCGGCGAGCTTGCTGGCGATCTCGGTCGGATCGCCGATCAGCTTCTTCGGGTGCACCGCGATCGTCCACGCATCGATCGTCCGCGCGAGCGGCGCACCGTTACGATCGACGATGTCGCCACGCGCCGCGATCGCCGCCGAGCGCGCCTGCGGATCGGCGAGCGACGCCTGCACCGCCAGCATCCCGAGCCGTCCGACCACTACCAGCACCGCTGCTCCGAACAGGAACATCAGCATCATCAGGCGCGTGTGCGCCGTCGCCACCAGTGCATGACGCTGGTTGGCGCTACGTTGCTGCGATACGGGCCGGGCGACCAAGGCGGTCACCGCCGCTTACGGCTCTCGGAGCGCGCGCCGCTCATGATGTCACCCAGCGTCGTGTCGGACAGCAGCTTGCGGTCGAGCATCGCGACTGCCTGCGGGCGGACCTTCGCGACAGCGGCGAGGCGCTCGGTCTTGGCGGCGCGGACCAATGCGGCCTCGGCCGAGCGCGGCGTCGATACCGAGGCGCGGATCACGACCGGCTTGAGCGCGGTCTTCGACGCAGCCTGGATCGCGACGTTCATCGCACGCGGTGCGCTAACCTGCGCCATCTGCACTGGAGCAACAGGGACAAGTTTCACGACTGGCGGAGCGGCAGTGACCGGGACGATCGACGTGGAGATGACGGACCCCGCCCCCGACGGCACCAGCAGCGCGGCGGTCTGGACCCCGTCCGCGCGCAGGCTGTTGACGTCGAGCGCCGCGAGCGCGGCCTCGCTCACGACGAACTGGCCCGCCGTCGGTGCCGACAGTGCCAGCGTATCGCCATTCCAGCGCTCGAGCTGGGCCAGATTGCCCCGCGTGTCGAACTCGGTTTCCAGCGCGCGGATGTCGCGCTGCGCCGAGCGGATCTGACCATTGACCGCCTCCAGCTTCTTGCGCTCGGCGGCGACCTGCAGCGACACGAGGTAGAAACCGAGCACGACGGCCACGCAGCCCCCGAACCAGCCCACACCCTTCATCCGATACGCCGCCGTCATGTCGTCACCTCTTCCGTCCAGGGTTGCGCGGAGGTCCGCCGCGCCGTCCGTAATGTCGCCGAGCGCGCGCGCGGGTTGCGTGCGATCTCGGCCTCGCCGGCGCGAACACCGCGGCCGACATGAGAAAAACTAGGTTCCGCAACGGCTTTCACCTGCGGAAGATGACGCGAACCTGAAGGCGACCCACCAGAGCGCGTGCGCAGGAAGCGCTTCACCATCCGGTCCTCGAGGCTGTGGAACGTCACGATCGCGAGCCGACCACCGGGCTTCAGCACGCGTTCGGCCGCCAGCAGCCCGTCGGCGAGTTCGCCAAGCTCGCGGTTCACGTGGATCCGGATCGCCTGGAACGCGCGCGTCGCGGGGTCCTTCTTGTCGTGCGCCTTATAGCCGAGCGCGCGGCGGACGATGTGCGCCAGCTCGCCGGTCCGCGTCAGCGGGCGCGCCGCGACGATCGCGCGCGCGACACGCCGCGACTTGGGCTCGTCGCCATATTGATAGAGCACGTCGGCGATCTCGTTCTCATCCGCTTCGTTGACGAAGTCCGCCGCCGACATGCCGGCCTGCGCCATCCGCATGTCGAGCGGGCCGTCCGACTGGAACGAAAAGCCGCGCTCGGCTTGGTCGAGTTGCATCGACGACACGCCGATATCGAGCGTCACGCCGTCCACCGGGGCGAGGCCACGCGATTCCAGTTCGGACGCCATCGCCGAGAAGTCCGCGGCGATCAGCGTGAGGCCTTCTTCGGCTTCTTCCATCGCGCGACCATTGGCAATCGCGTCTGGATCGCGGTCGAACGCGACGATCCGCGCGCCCGACTTGAGCAACGCCAGCGTGTAGCCGCCCGCACCGAACGTGCCGTCGACCATCGTCTCGCCGGGCTCAGGGGAAAGCGCGGCCAGGACTTCGTCGAGGAGTACCGGGATGTGCGGTGCGTCGGGGTTGCTCACAGCTGAACCCCCTTCTCGGCCATGTAGAAGCGCGCCATCTCCTTGACGACGGGGGGCATGCCGTCGGTGGCGATCAGCGTCGCGGGGTCCCAGATCTCGATGTAGTCGAGCACGCCGTAGAAGAACGCATGCCCCTTGATGCCCGCATAGAAGCGCGGGAACGCCGGCATGATGAAGCGACCGGAGCCGTCGAACGGCACCGCTTCGCCGGACGCGGCGGCGCGCTTGATGTTGTAGTCGTACTCGCCGTTCTCGGACGTGTTCTCGGATTCGCGGCGATCGAGGCGCTCGGCGAGAATGTCGACGTAACCGGGATCGTACGCGACCAGGCAGCGATTCTTCTGATGCGCGCCGATGATGATGGTCCCGCCGTCCTTGCCGTTCGCCTTGGGCGCATTTGCCGAGAGCGTGGTGCGGAGCGCCGAGGGGATGGCTACCCGGCCCTTGTCGTCGACAAGGCCGATACCGTCTCCTTGATAGCGACCCCGTACCGACACGCCAAAACCCTTCGAACTGGCGCGCACGCTTCACCGCTTCGAAAAGCAGCCATCGCTACGTTTCGACCGCGTTTTCAGCGAACGATGAAAATGCCCCTGTATTAACCTCCATCTACCATAGCGCTTCGGGGACGCAACGGGATTTTTGGGGATTGGACGGATTTCACCGCAATTTCGATACTCAGTCTGGGGGGATTTGCGGGCAGGCTGGATGTGAAAGCGCTGCCGACTGTTTTGACTACTGGGGATATGCGGGGATGAAGTGCGGAAGCTCCTCAGCTGGTCGAAGCCAACGCACGCCAGACCTTACTGAGGGGTAACGCTCTCCCCTCCCTCGAAAAGAGGGGTCGGGGGTGGGTCGGCCCGATCGAGCCACTCGCGTTCAGGTATGCGGAAACCAACCCACCCCCAGCCCCTTCCTTCCAGGGACGGGAGCAAGGAGGCAGCAGATTACTGCGCGGGCGCCTGCGCGTTGGCGCTCGGCGCCACGCCCATTTCCGCGAGCGGCTCGCCCGCTCCGGCGGCTTCGGTAACGTTCGAGACGCCCATGTTCGCCACTACGTCCGCCTGCGCAGCACCCGCGGTCGCGACCGGTCGCTCGCGATTCGTCGAACCGATGATCGCGCTGGCGAGGCCGATCAGCAGCACGACCGCGGCGAGGCCGATCATGCCGACCTTGATGCGCTGCATGGTCTGGGAAGGTTCCTGGCGTAACTTCATCTTGCCCTACCTCGATACCCGACTACCGCGCTTCTGTCGATTCTCGGGAACCATGCCGCTCAGACCAGACCCTTCGCCTGACGCCATTCGGGATCGTACAGCGTCGAGAGATAGCGGAATCCGGTGTCGCACAGGATCGTCGCGATCCGCTTGCCAGGTCCCAGATGCTTCGCCAGCGCCACTGCACCGGCGACGTTGATCCCGGACGACAATCCGAGGCAGAGCCCTTCCTCGTCGAGTAACCGTCGGACCCACGCATAGCCCTCCTGATCCGAAATCCGAAACTGCGTATCGATCGGCGCGCCCTCCAGATTGGCGGTGATGCGCCCCTGCCCGATCCCCTCGGCGGCCGAAGAGCCCTCCGCTTTCAGTTCGCCGTGTGCGTAATAATTATACAGCGCCGCGCCATGCGGATCGCTGAGCGCGATGCAGACGCTTTCGTCCTTCGCCTTGAGCCCGAGCCCAACCCCGGCGATCGTCCCACCGGTGCCCGCAGCGCAGGTGAAACCGTCGATCCGCCCGTCCATCTGTGCCCAGATCTCCTCTGCGGTCCCGACAATATGCGCGCGGCGATTGGCGGTGTTGTCGAACTGGTTTGCCCAGATCGCGCCCGGCGTCTCGTCGGCGATGCGGCGCGAGGTATGGACGAAATGGCACGGCGACGAGAATGCTGCGGCGGGGACTAATACCAGTTCGGCACCTAGAGCCCGCAACGTGTCCATCTTTTCGCGACTCTGCGTCTCGGGCATGACGATGATCGTCTTGTAGCCCTTGGCATTGGCGACCAGAGCGAGGCCGATCCCGGTATTGCCTGCCGTGCCCTCGACGATCGTGCCGCCGGGCTGGAGCAGTCCGCGCTGCTCCGCATCCTCGACGATGAACAAAGCGGCTCGATCCTTCACCGACGCGCCGGGGTTCGTGTATTCGCACTTGCCGAAGATATCGCAGCCGGTGGCCTCGCTGGGACCTCTCAGACGAACAAGCGGCGTGTTGCCAATCAGGGCGAGCGTGTCGGGTGTCGTATGCATGCGCGCTATGTGGCGTGGTGCCCCGCCCAGAGCAAGCGAGCGAAAGTTTGCACGATTAAACGCCGCCAACGCCGAGCGTTCAAAGCGGATGACATGCTTTTCATGTCGTGTTCATTACAACCAATATATGATCTATGTTAGTAAGTTCG
Source organism: Sphingomonas sp. PAMC26645 (assembly GCF_004795835.1). Taxonomy (NCBI): domain Bacteria; kingdom Pseudomonadati; phylum Pseudomonadota; class Alphaproteobacteria; order Sphingomonadales; family Sphingomonadaceae; genus Sphingomonas; species Sphingomonas sp. PAMC26645. Next base: position 1,544,353 of record NZ_CP039249.1, on the reverse strand, counting down.
AAACTGGCGGGAGCGGGATGATGGAACAGTATCGGCAGGCCCTGGCCTTATTGTCGGAAGCGTCAGACCTGATGGAAGGGCTCGGCGACACTTTGATCGCCGCGCATATCGCGACTCCGCTGGCGATGGTCGAAGAACGACTTCAGTCGCAGGATGACGTAGCCAAGCAGGACCGTCCGCTGCACGAGTGAGCGCGGACATCTTACCCGTCATACATACTGCCCTATTCGCCGCTATGCGATGGTACCGCAAACCATAGCCCTTGACGCTCCATGCTGCATGCGCGAAGCGAGGTCCCGCTATGAAAATCCTCCCCATGACCGCCGTCGCCGCGCTGCTCGTGCTGGCAGCCTGCAACTCCAAGCCCGCCTCGCCAGAGGTGCTGGACAGCAATCCCGATCCGATGGCGAACACGCTCGCCAACGCCGCGCCGGTCGAGCTGCCGCCTGCGATCAAGTCCGAGAAGACGCTGCGCTGCAAGGACAACAGCCTGCTCTACGTGACGTTCTTCCAGGGCGACAAGCAGGCGGTCGTCAAGACCAAGAAGGACGGCCCCGCGACGACGCTGAAGTCGGACGTTGCTGGTTCGCCGAAGACCGCCGAGGGCGGCTGGTCGATGACCGGCGACGAATCGAGCGTCACGCTGACCGCGCCCGGCAAGTCGGCGCAGACCTGCCACGCGTAAGTTTCTACGTTTAGGAATGGCGAAACGGCCGGCGGATCATCCGCCGGCCGTTCTTCTTTGCGCCGCACACTCTTGCCCTCACCGCCGCGGACCGGCACGCTAGTCTGATGGCAACCGTTGCGATCTACAGCCTCAAGGGTGGCGTCGGGAAGACGACGCTTTCGGTGAACCTGGCGTGGTGCGCCGCGACATTGTCGGCGCGCCGCACGCTGCTCTGGGATCTGGATCCGCAGGCGGCGTCCACGTGGGTGCTCGGCGGACCCCATGGAGCCGGGGGTAAAGTCGATCAGGCGCAGGCGATGTTCTCGAAGGATGTCGCGGTCGCCAAGCAGGCGCGGCCGACCGCCTACCCGCATCTCGACCTGATCGCCGCCGACGCGTCGCTGCGCGGGCTCGACCAGCTGTTCCACGAGATGGACAAGAAAAAGCGGCTCGCCAAGCTCCTGTCCGAACTTGCCGCCTATGACCGCGTGATCCTCGATTGTCCGCCGGGACTGACCGAGACCGCGGACCAGGTAATGCGCGCGGCCGATCTTATCGTAATTCCCGTCATCCCCTCGCCGCTGTCGACCCGCGCCTACGACGCGGTGGTCCAGCATCTGGGCGGCCGCACGCCGCTGCTCCCGGTCCACGTGATGGTCGACAAGCGACGGGCACTGCATGCCGAGGCGCTGGCCCGCCACCCCGACTGGCCGGTGATCCCGATGGCGAGCAACATCGAGTCGATGGCGGCCAAGCGCTCGCCGGTCGGCGTGTTCGCACCGAAGTCCGCCGCGGCGCAGGCGTTTGCGGACCTCTGGCGCCGGATCGAACACCGGCTCACCGCATGAGCGACGTTTTAGACCCTCAACTCGTGCTCGGCGCCTATTCGGTCGGCGTGTTCCCAATGGCGGACAGCCGCGACGCCGCCAGCGTGTACTGGGTAGAGCCGCGCCGCCGCGCTGTCCTGCCACTCGACGGGTTCCAGCTCTCGCGCTCGCTGAGGAAGACGATCGCCGCGGACCGGTTTCAGGTCACGGTAGACACGGCGTTCGAGCGTGTCGTCCAACTGTGCGCCGAAAGCGTAGAGGGCCGCCCCGAGACGTGGATCAACGACGGCATCGAACGAGTCTTCCAGACGCTCCACGCGATGGGGTTCGCGCACTCGGTCGAATGCTGGGACGGCGGCAAGCTGGTTGGGGGGCTCTACGGCCTGTCACTCGGGCGCGCGTTCTTCGGCGAAAGCATGGTCAGTCGTGCCACCGACGCCTCGAAGGTCGCGCTCGCGCACCTCGTCGCGCGGCTGAGAACGGGCGGGTTCACGCTGCTCGACTGCCAGTTCCAGACCTCGCATCTCGCCTCGCTCGGCGCGATCGAGATCGACCGCAAGGACTATGTCGCGTTGCTGGGCGCGGCACTCGAGGGAGCGCTCAAGCCATCCTCCGGCGGCGGAGTATCGTCGGCAGCCGGCGATTTCCGCGCGCTCGATCGCTTGGCCGGCAAGGCTTCGGCGGGCGGCGCGGTATCGGGGCCAGTCTCCGGGAAGGTCATCGCGCAGCTCTTGGTCCAGACGTCGTAGACCGGATGCTGGACCGCGTTCAGCGCGGGGCGCTCCTTGTACAGCCAGCCCGAGAACGTCCGCCGCCAATGCGTGTCTACGCCGCGCACCAGCACCTGGACGAACGCGCCGGTCAGTTGCTCCTGCTCCCAAGGCGCGGTCTGCTCGCACGCGCGCAGCCGCAGCACGACGTCGCCCATCCGCGTCGCCTGACCGGGCTTGAGCGTTACTTCGCGGGTTTCGCCGTTACGCTTGTTGAGCAGCCCGAGCACCGCGACGCGCTGCGCCATCGGCGTGCCGCCATTGGCGATCGCCGCGGCACCGGTGTCGATCGTCTCTATCGAGGAATTGCCCTGCTCGTCAGCGCCCGGCAGGTCCTGCTGGACCGCGGCTACCTTCGTCGCGGGCGTGGTGAGCGCGCCGTATCCGAACCAGCCGCCGACCGCCAACGCCACGACCAACACGGCCGCGGCGAGCCAGCGCATGATCACCCTTCGGGCGTCCAGGCTTCGTAATCGCCCGTCGCGGCGGCACGGTGGCCACCCTTTTCAAGCGCACCGGCAGGGCGATAGGCGAGCGCGGTACCGGTCATGTTCGGCACGGCGGGCTTCTGCCACGCACGGATCGGCGGCAATGCGCGATCGGGCACGTCGTCGACCTGGTGATGCAGCCAGCTAAACCACGCCGGCGGCACGCGGCTCGCGTCGGTCGCGCCCTGGTAGATAACCCAGCGGCGCGGGTTGCCGGCGGTGTCCTTGCCGCCTTCGTAATAGACGTTGCCGAGCGCGTCCTCGCCCTTCTTCGCCATGCTACGCAAGCCGAATTTGGTGCCGAGGGTGGCGCCGTTCCACCACGTGAAAGTCGATGCGAGAAAGCCCATGGTTGGCGCTTACCGCGAGTGGGGGCGGGCTTCAACCTTGATGATGGGGGAAGGCGTCGCCACGGGGGAGGATCGTAAAGGTCCACAGTTAAGACGTCGCCCCGCCCTCCTTGTTCTCCCGCGAAGGCGGGAGCCCAGACTGGGTCTCCGCCTTCGCGGGGAAACACGTGGCTGGAGGCGTCGCCTAGTCAGATATCCCACCCCGGCGGAGGCCGGGGCCCAATTGGGGAACGTCGCTAACGAAGCGTTGTCCGACATTACAGCGACCTTCCCAATTGGGCCCCGGCCTTCGCCGGGGTGGTGGCATTGGTCGAACGGTTCGCGCGCCTACTTCGCGCCCTTGTCCCACGTCACCAGATCACCCTCGGCAATTCCCAGTTCCGAAGCGCGGCCGCCCATCAGTTCCAGCACTGCGCCGACCGGCTCGCCCGACGGGATCGGCGCTTCCGAAAACGGCACCGCATTCTCGGCGATCCTCGCGATCGTCCCGTCCGCGCGGATGTAGATGATATCCAGTGAGCTCGGCGTATTCTTCATCCAGAAGTTCGCCGCCACGGGTTCGCCACCCTTGGCGGGATACGGCCAGAACAGCATGCCGCCGTCGGGCTTCAGGTCGGTGCGGAACATCAGACCCCGCGCCTGTTCCGCCTCCGTCTTCGCGCTCTCGACCTTGAACGCATGCGTCCCGTTCGCGCTCTTGATCGTCAGCGGCAGCGTAGCGACCGCGGCCACGTCCGAGTCCGCCCGGCTATTCATGTACGCGACACCCCCGGCGCCGACGCCCAGCGCCAGCACCCCGGCCAACACGGCCTTCGCAACGAATGTCATCCCAAATCCTCTTCGACCGCGACGGCAAGCGGCCCCTTACGCCCTTCGACCACGCGCGCGCGGAGCGGCTGGTCGGGTTCGACCGTCTCGATCCCGGCGCGACGCAGCGTTTCCATGTGGACGAAGATGTCGCTGCCATCGGCACCCCGTACCAGAAAGCCATAGCCCTTCAACCGGTTGAACCATTTCACCGACGCTGCCTCGAACGGTCCCGCCGCGTCGATCATCGCGATCGGATCGATCCGATCGGGCGAAACCGGCGCCCTGACCTGCTCCTCGACCGCGTTGGTCAGATCGATCGAGAGGATCTCGCGCGCCTGGAACCCGCGGCCGCGCTGGACCGACAGCGTCTCGACGCGCGCGCCTTCGGGGAGGCTGCGGCGGCCGTGCGCCTGCAGGACGGAAAAGTGTACGAGAATATCGCCGACGGTCTCGTCGTCCGCCACCGCGAAGCCGAACCCGCGCGTGACGTCGAACCATTTGATGACGCCGCCGATCGCGCGCGTTTCGGCCGCGCCGACACCCTCGCCGACACCCGTGAGCGTCGTCGTTTCCGCTTCCACTGGCCCCACCTCTACCGGCATGTCAGCACCTGCTGCGTGTCGTTACGCATTGTTACACCCCTGAACGCCTTGCTAGCACGGTTCGTCGCAGTCGCAATGAATCCGTTGCGATGCTCAGTCGAAATCCATCGATTCGGGGCTGTCGGACGGCGGTGCAGCAACAATTTTGCGTGCAAGATCGAACCGGTGCCCCGCCCGCAGCATCGCCGCGAGCTGTTTCTCGTGAAGTTTCCGGTCGCCGTCCCCGGTGCCGTAGGGGCCGATTCGCTTGCGCCGTGCGAAGGCGAGAGCTGATTCGACGGCGCGGTCGGCGATTGCGGGCGCTACGGACTCCGCATCGCCTTCATCGATACCGGCCTCGCGGAACGCGCCGGCGACTCGGCGAGCGCCGAGGCCGCGTCGCTGCATCGCAGCAGCGCGATGTTCGGCAAAGGCACGGTCGTCGACATAACCGAGATCGGCCATCCGCTGCGCCAGTTCACCAGGCTCGGCCAGCGCCGCGCCGGTGCCCCCGTCCCAGCCCCGCTCGCGGATTTTCCGCATCAGGTAATCGGTCAGGCGGCCCCGCGTGGTCGCGAACCGCTCGACATAGCGCAGCGCCATCTGTTCAAGCGCCGCAGCATCGAGCGGTTTTGGCGCAGGACGCTCGCGCGAACGCTCCTTGCTGCCGCCGCCCTTACCGCCGCCTTTGCCCCAGCTCTTGCCGCTGCTTCGCTTCGTGCCGCTGCTATCGTCGAACGCGCCGTTTTCCCGGTCGCCGGCATCCAGCGACGGGGGAAACGCGTTGCTTTCGCTGTGGCTATCATCGGTCACGCCATCATTGTGCCACACTGGCACCCGAAGTTGAACGGCTAGACTGAAGATAGGCGTGGTGTGTTCGAGCGCCGCGACGAACCAAGGAACTGCGATGACGACCGACACGGCTAACAAGGACGGCATGACCGTAGCGTCAATCGTTGCGACGCCGACCCAAGACGCCCTGCCGCGCCGTTTCGCCGATTTTGGTACCTTGGGCGAAGCGCTTGATTACGCAGCCAGCGGTAACCGCGGGCTTAACTTCCACGACGCTCGCGGCACTCTGTCGCAGCCTTATCCTTATTCGCAACTCCGGGACGACGCGCGTGCGATGGCAGATCGCCTGATCGCCGCCGGTGTCGCTCCTGCCGACCGTATCGCACTCGTCGCCGAGACCGGCCCCGAGTTCGCCGCACTATTTTTCGGCGTCGTCTATGCCGGCGCATGGCCCGTACCGCTGCCGCTGCCGACCTCGTTCGGCGGTCGCGACTCGTACATCGAACAGCTCCGCGTCCAGCTCGCCAGCTGCGATCCGAAAATGCTGATCTTCCCGCCCGAACTCGCGCAGATGGCGGGCGAGGCCGCGCGCCTGTCGGGCACCGTCGGGATCGACTGGTCCGAATTCGCCACGCGCGAGGCACCCGTCGCAACGCTGCCCGAGGCAAAGCCGGACGATATCGCGTACCTGCAATATTCGAGCGGCTCGACGCGCTTCCCGCACGGCGTCGTCATCACGCACGCCGCGCTGCTCAACAACCTCGCCGCGCACAGCCACGGCATGGAGGTCTGCGACACTGATCGCTGCGTCTCGTGGCTGCCCTGGTATCACGACATGGGTCTGGTCGGCTGCTTCCTGTCGCCGATCGCGAACCAGGTCTCGACCGATTACCTCAAGACCGAGGATTTCGCGCGCCGTCCGCTCGCCTGGCTCGATCTCATCAGCCGCAACGAAGGCACCACGCTCAGCTATTCGCCGACCTTCGGCTACGATATCTGCGCGCGTCGCATGTCCTCGCAGACCAAGGCGAGCGACCGCTTCGACCTGTCGCGCTGGCGAGTCGCCGGCAACGGCGCCGACATGATCCGTCCCGACGTGATGCAGTCGTTCGTCGACGCGTTCGCCGATGCAGGCTTCAAGGCCAGCGCGTTCCTGCCGAGCTACGGCCTTGCCGAGGCGACGCTCGCGGTCTCGCTGATGCCGCCGGGCGAAGGCATCCGCGTCGAACTGGTCGAGGAAACGCAGCTTTCGGGTGGCTCGCGCGGCGGTGACCGTCCCCAGCGCTACCGGGCGATCGTCAACTGCGGCAAGCCGGTGCGCGACATGCGAATCGAGATCCGCGAAGAGGACGGCAGCCCCCTCCCCGAGCGTGCGATCGGGAAAGTCTGGTGCAGCGGCAAGTCGGTGATGGTCGGCTATTTCCGCGACGACGCCGCGACCGAGGCGTGCATGGCCGACGGTTGGCTCGATACCGGCGACATGGGCTATATGTCCGACGGCTACATCTACATCGTCGGCCGCGCCAAGGACATGATCATCGTCAACGGCAAGAACCACTGGCCGCAGGATATCGAATGGGCGGTGGAACAGCTCCCCGGCTTCAAGGCCGGCGACATCGCTGCGTTCGCGATCACCACGCCCGGTGGCGAGGAGACCCCTGCCGTACTGGTCCAGTGTCGCAGCTCGGACGAAGCCGAACGCCTGCGCCTGCGCGACGAGATCCGCGAGCGGGTGCGGTCGGTGACGGGCATGAACTGCCTGATCGAACTGATCCCGCCCCGCACGCTGCCGCGCACCTCGTCGGGCAAGCTCAGCCGGGCCAAGGCGCGCAACCTGTATCTCAGCGGCGACATCAAGCCGTACGACATCGCAGCCTGAGACCGCCCTGCCTGAGACGGGCGGCGGGTCACGCCGCCACCGCTGACACGCGAATGAAACTATGCAAGGACGTCACGACGGCGTGGATTGATCCAGATCGAACTAAATTACAGTCACGCTGGTCGATAAGAACGATCTGATAACCAAGCGGACCTATGACCGACGCCGTGAGCTCTGCACCGCCTTCTCCGTCACGCCGCGTGACCGTCGATCTCTTTAGATTGATGGGGCTTCGCGGTGGCGGGGCGGACCATGTCGAATGGAGCCGCATCCGTGCCGCGCAGTTGTTCGCCGGGCGCAAGATGGCACTGGTCCTGCTCTCCACCAATCTGGCGGCGATACTGGCGACCGGGTTCCTGGTCAGCGCGACCGTCCCTGCTTGGCAGGTCACGACATGGTCCGCGTTGCTCGTCGCGATCGCCGTCGCGGTCGCGTTCCGGCGTCTCGCCGTCCCGCACACTGGTGAAAGCCAGGCGAGCGTCCACGACCTGCGCAAGACCGGGTGGGAGGGCCTGGCGCTTGGCCTTGGCTGGTCGTGCGTACCGATCCTGTTCTGTACGCATGCTCCCTCGGGCACGACCGCCGGGCTTGGCATCACGCTGACCCTGTTGATGACGGCCGCGGCGTTCGCGATGGCGCCGCTGACGCTCGCGACGCTGATCTTCCTTGGATATCTCGGCGCGTCGATGGTCATCCAGCTGCTGATCGCCGGTACGACATCGGCGGCGATCGGGATCCTCGGCTTCACGCTGGTGCTGATGGCGGGATGCATCAGCCGTGCACGCGCACTCGTCCTGATCCGCGCCAACGAGATCGCGCTGAACGAACGCGACGAGACCGTGAGCCTGCTCCTTCGCGAGTTCGAGGATACCGGCGCAGACTGGCTGTGGGAGACCGACGCGATGCGCCGGATCGTTCGCGCGTCGTCGCGATTCGCGGTCGCGTGCGGGCTCGATCCCGGTGAGGTCGACGGGATGCCGTTGCTGCAATTGCTGGCCGGCCCGAGCTGGGACAGTGGGGAGTTCGCACCCGAACTCCGTACGCTTGCCGAGAAATTGCGCCGGCGCGACAGCTTTCGCGACGTCCGCCTGCCGGTGACGATCAACGGTGACCTACGATGGTGGGAAATCGCCGCCTCCCCCCGGTTCGGAGACGATGGCGAATTCTACGGATTTCGCGGCGTCACGTCGGACATTACCGAGTTGCGCGCGTCGGAAGACCGGATCAACCGGATGGCGCGGTTCGACGTGCTGACCGGGCTGCCCAACCGGCTGATGATCAACGAGACGCTCGTCAGGACGATGGCCGAGGCCGACAGCTGGGGTGGTCGCTACGCGTTCATGATGCTCGATCTCGATCGGTTCAAGGCGGTCAACGATACGCTCGGCCATCCGATCGGCGATCGCCTGCTCGGCTGCGTGTCCGAACGGCTCGAGGGCTTGATGGGGGACGGCAGCCTATGCGGGCGGCTTGGCGGCGACGAGTTCGCGGTCATCGTGCGGGGCGCGAGCGATGCGGGTGCGATCGACGACCTTGCGCGACGGATCATCGAGACGCTGTCGCGCCCCTATGAGATCGACGCGCACACGCTGTACATCGGCGCCAGCGTCGGCATCGCGATCGGCCCGCGCGACGGCCGCACCGCGGAAATGCTCGTCCGCTCCGCCGATCTCGCGCTCTACCGTGCCAAGGACGCCGGCCGCGGGGTGTATCGCACCTACGAGCCGGAACTGCACGTGAAGGCGGAGGAGCGGCGTGTCCTCGAAATGGCGCTTCGCACCGCGCTCGAGAATGGCGAAATGCACCTCGACTACCAGCCGGTCGTCGATGCTCGCGGCGAGACGCTGGTCGCGTTCGAAGCGCTGCTGCGCTGGACCAGTCCACGCTTCGGTATCATTGCGCCCGAAAAGTTCATCCCGCTTGCCGAGGACGCGCGCCTGATCGCGCCGATCGGGGCGTGGGCGCTGAGGACGGCGTGCGAGGAGGCCGCTAAATGGCCGTCCGACATCCGCGTTGCGGTCAACGTGTCCGCCGACCAGCTCCAGAACCCCAATTTCGTGACGACGGTGACCTCCGCGCTGGCGAACACCGGCCTGTCCGCGGATCGCCTCGAACTCGAGGTCACTGAGAACGTATTCCTGACCGAGGCGCTGGGCGCGACCAAGGTCCTGGAGCGGCTGCTCGACATGGGCGTGCGGCTTAGTCTCGACGATTTCGGCGTCGGTCATTCGTCGCTGGGGTATCTCAGCCGTACGCGGTTTTCGTCGATCAAGATCGACCGGAGCTTTGTCCGTGATGCCGCCGCCGGGACGCGCGAAGCGGTTGCGATCGTCCACGCGGTGATCGCGCTCGCCCGTAGCCTCGACATCGACACGACGGCGGAGGGCGTCGAAACCGAAGCCGAGCACCGCATGGCGCAGGCGTTCGGTTGCACCAACGTCCAGGGTTTCTATTTCGGCCGCCCGATGCCCGTCGAACAAGCGCGCGCGCTTGCGAATGGTCGTTGGAAAGCATCGGCCGCCGCCTAGGCGACCGATGGGCGGTTACCGGGTCGGTCGGCGGTCGCGTCCGGCGAAGCTGACGAGGCTTTCCGCGCCCGTCGCCGACAAAGCGGACACGCCGACGAAATTGTCGTCCACCGGCACCTGCGTCAGGACCGTGCCGGTCCCGGTAACGTCGCGGGTCTCCGCCCAGCTCTGCGCATCGTTGCGACGCCACCGCACGCGGTAGCCGGCAGCGCCTGGCACCGCAGTCCACTTCACCGTCGTATCGCGGGACAATGCCCCGGCGATCGACACGTCTTCAGGGGCCGCGGGAGCGCTGGCAATCCGCGACAACGTCGCGACGTTGATCGCGGTCACCTTGGCGAGATACGGAAAGTCCATGCCCTCGATCGTGTCGCCGTAGACCACGCCCTTTTCGGTGCGCAGGTCCTGATGCTGGCGATCCCAATTCTCGGCCGCGACCGAGAACCGCACCGCGGGGTAGCCGAGCTTCAGGAACGGCTCGTGATCGCCGCCACGCCCGAACCGGTCCGGCCGGCGATCGATCATCACGTCGAGGCCGCCGGGAATGTCGCGCGCGATACCGTCGATCGCCTTGGCCAGCGCGCGGCTGGGGCCGTCATCCTCGCCGCCCTCGGCCCGGCGGCCCTGCTGGGCGACCAGATCCTCGGATGCGCGAATGCCTTCGGAGAAAACCCGGACCTTGTCCGCGACACGTACGCCGCCCTGCCCGACCGTGTTGCCGACGATATCGTTGTTGAGCATCGCCGACACCTGCCAGCCGCGCGCCTTGGCGGTATCGGCGAGCAGTTCGGCGCCCCACAAGCCCTGTTCCTCGCCGGAGAACACCGCGTAGACGATTGTCGCGTCGAACTGGCGTTGAGACAGCAGTCGCGCCGCCTCCAGCACCAGCGCGACGCCCGAGGCATTGTCGTTGGCGCCGGGCGCATCGGAGGTGACGTTCATCACGTCGGTCACGCGGCTGTCGATATGCGCACCGACGATCACAACGCGATTCGAATCGCGCCCCTTCTGGATGCCGAGCACATCCTCGACCACCACGCCGGTCGGTGCGCGTGGTCCGGTAAAGCGGCGCGCGATGCGATCGACAGTGATGCAACCGCCACACGTCGCCGCAATTTCCTGGAACCGGCTCGCGGCCCAGTTTCGGGCGGCACCGATACCGCGTTTCGGGTCGGTGGTGATCGACGCAGTGTGACGCGTACCGAAGCCAACCATCGCGGTGACGTCCGCCTTCAGGCGAACCGAAGACGGAGCAGGATAAGGGGCGGCGGCGGCAAGTAGCAGCGGGACGGCAAAAATAGGCATGAGCGGATCGTGGCCTGATCTCGCGCCACGCTCAAGAGGGTAGCGTCACAATCGTTCCCGGCGGGCAATTTTGTGTGCCGACAAGATGTTATGCAAAATGGACCGATCAAATGTTTGAGACTTTTTAAGCCAACCGCTATTATACGATCAAGAGCGCGAGGACCATAAGATGATCATTGGCCATTCTGTTTCAGACGGCGACGGCGTTATCCTCGCGATAGACGAACCGGTCGCGGCGGTGTTGCAACGCACGCAGAAACAGCTTGTGGGCCTTTCCTACCTATCGATAACGCACCCCGACGACGTCGCGCGTAACCTGAGCCACGTTGCGGCATTGCAACCCAATGGTAATTCAGCTCGAATCCGGAAACGTTACATCGGCGGCGAAGGCGATATCATCACGCTGGAAGTCCAGGTTTCGCGACTGGGCAACGGCAAGCCGGGCAGACTAATCGGCACCTTGTGCACCGCTCCTACGCTCGCCGACACAATCAGTGGCGATGCCATGCCGCATCATCTTTGGCGCCGGGCCAAGGACTTGCTGGGAATTATCCGTGCGCGCGACGCGGTACTCGGGTCCGATCTTTTCGCCGATCATGCGTGGACGACGTTGCTGATCGTGTACGTCGCAGAAGCCGAGAGCCGAATCGCAAGCGTCGACATGGTTGCCGACCAGCTACGCCTGTCGCGGTCGACGCTCGGTCGCTGGATTCGCGTGCTCCAGGCGAAGTCGCTCATTGAACCGCCAGACAGCAATCTCGATGCATTGCAGCTCACGCAGACTGGCATCAACAGCGTGGAGCGCCTGCTGGCCACGCATTCGGCAATGGCTGTCAGTTGAAGTACGCCTCACTCAACTGAGCCGGTCGATTGCCTCGCGCGTGAGCGATCCGGGAATGATCATGACCGGCACCGGCAGCGAACCCGCGTCGGTCCCCGCGAAATGCGCGATAAGTTCGCCCGGGGCACCAGTCGCCGCTGCGCCGAGAACCAGCGCGGCAATATCGGGATTTGCCGCGATCATCTCGCGGATGATCTTGGCGCTTTCCCCCTCGCGCACCGTGATAGACGGACGCAAGCCGGACTCCTCCAGCAACGTACCCGCAGCCCCCGCTACCAACCCCTCGGCATGCAGGCGCGCTTCTTCCTCGATCGTCGCCTGGACGCCGCCGAACGCGATGAACTCCTGCGGCGGGATCACCGTGAGGATTTCGACCCCGCCGCCGGTCTTCACCGCACGCCGGGCGGCGAAACGCAACGCGATCCCAGCTTCCGGACTGTCGTCGATAACCACCAGATAAATGCGCATTTCCGCCCCCGTTATCGCCGGTAATTGGGCCGCAGCGGGTCGATACGCAAGTGCGTCGGGGTTGACCCGAGCGGACGAGGGCGCGAGTAGGCATGCCGTTACGTCACGCCCTGGGGAAATCCATGTCGATCGAGATCAAGATGCCTGCGCTGTCCCCGACCATGGAGGAGGGTACCCTCGCCAAATGGTTGATCAAGGAGGGCGACGTCGTGAAATCCGGCGACCTGATGGCCGAGATCGAGACCGACAAGGCGACGATGGAATTCGAAGCCGTCGACGAAGGCACCGTGGTCAAGATCCTCGTCGCCGAGGGTACCGACAACGTGAAGGTCGGCACGGTCATCGCGATCATCGCCGAAGAGGGCGAGGATGCGTCTTCGGTTTCATCCGCGCCTACCAAGAGCGAGACGCCCGAGCCGGCCGCGAAGGAATCGGAAGCGAAGCCCGATCCGACGGACCCGAACAAGACCGGCACCGAGGCCAAGCCGGTCGAGCGGACCAAGGCTTCGGCCGAGGATCACGGTCGGCCGGATGACGCCGGTGCAGCCCAGCCTGCCGCCAGCGGCGACCGCGTGAAGGCGAGCCCGCTCGCGCGTCGTCTCGCCGCCGACAAGGGTATCGATCTCGGCGCCGTGTCGGGTTCGGGGCCGAAGGGTCGGATCGTAAAGGCCGACGTCGAAAGCGCGAAACCGGGTGCCGCACCCGCTGCTGCGAAGAGCGAAGCTCCTGCGCCGACCGCCGCTGCGGCCCCCGCGCCTGCCGCGAAGCCTGCGGCCGTGCCGGACATTCCGCACGAGGCGACCAAGCTCAGCAACGTGCGGAAGACGATCGCGCGTCGCCTGACCGAGTCGAAGCAGACCGTTCCGCACATCTACCTGACCGTGAACGTCCGCCTCGACGCGCTACTCAAGCTGCGCGGCGAACTGAACAAAAGCCTCGAATCGCGCGGCGTGAAGCTGTCGGTCAACGATCTGCTGATCAAGGCGCAGGCCGTCGCGCTGATGCAGGTGCCGAGCTGCAACGTGATGTTCACGCCCGACCAGCTCATCACCTTCCAGCGTGCCGACATCTCGGTGGCGGTGAGCACGCCGTCGGGTCTGATCACGCCGATCATCGTCGGTGCGGATACGGCCTCGCTGTCGTCGATCTCGACGCAGATGAAGGATCTCGCCGCCCGTGCGCGCGACGGCAAGCTGAAGCCCGAGGAATATCAGGGCGGCACCGCCTCGATCAGCAACATGGGCATGTTCGGCATCACGCAGTTCGATGCGGTCATCAATCCGCCGCAGGCGATGATCCTCGCGGTCGGTGCCGGCGAGAAGCGCCCGGTCGTGATCGGTGACGAACTGGCGGTCGCGACGGTCATGTCGGCGACCGGCAGCTTCGATCACCGCGCGATCGACGGTGCCGACGGCGCGCAGTTCATGAAGGCGTTCAAGCACCTCGTCGAGAACCCGCTGGGCATGCTCGCCTGAGATGGGCCTGGTGTCGTCGTTCAGGTCGCTTTCGGGCACCACCATCGAGATCCTGCACATCCTCGGCGGGCTCGTGGCGGCGGTGGCGATGACCTGGGCGGCGGCATGGTCCTACCCGCTTGGGCAGGACGTGATCTGGTCTTGCGGGGCCGCAGCGATGGTCGCGACCGTGCTGATGGGCGTGGGACCGTTGCGCCGCGCTCGGCGTCTCGACCGAACGACCCGCAGGATTGAAGCGTGACCGACCTGCCCCCCAACACCGCACCGACGATCCGCGTCACCGCGATGCCCGCCGACGCCAACCCGTATGGCGACATCTTCGGCGGCTGGCTGATGGGCCAGATGGATTTGGCCGCCGGTTCGGTCGCCTCGCGGCGTAGCGGCGGCCGTGCCGTCACGATCGCGGCGGACGCGATGAAATTCCACATGCCCGTCGTCGTCGGCGACGAGGTGTCGGTTTACGCCCACCTGATCGCGGTCGGCCGCACGTCGATGACGATCGAAGTCGAGGCGTGGCGTCGCGCGCGTCACAGCAACGATAGCTGCAAGGTGACCCAGGCTCGCTTCATCTTCGTGGCGGTCGGCGACGATCGCAAACCGCGGCCTGTGCCGCCCGAAACCAACTGATTTTCAAAGGACTCTACCGTGGCTGATACCTATGATCTCGTCATCCTCGGCTCGGGCCCCGGCGGCTACGTCGCCGCGATCCGTGCGTCTCAACTCGGCCTCAAGGTCGCGATCGTCGAGCGTGAGCGGTTGGGCGGCATCTGCCTCAACTGGGGCTGCATCCCGACCAAGGCACTGCTCCGCACGTCCGAAATCTATCATTACATGCAGAACGCCGAGAGCTACGGCCTCAAGGCGGACAATGTCGGCTTCGACCTCGCCAAGATCGTCGACCGCTCGCGCAAGGTTGCCGGCCAGTTGAACGCGGGCGTCAAGGGCCTGATGAAGAAGAACAAGGTGACGGTCGTCGAGGGCGTCGGCACTGTCACGGCCAAGGGCAAGCTCAGCGTCAAGCAGGGCGACAAGACGGTCGAACTCGAAGCCAAGAACATCATCGTCGCGACCGGCGCCCGCGCGCGCGACCTGCCGTTCGCGAAGGCCGATGGCGAGCGGATCTGGACCTATCGTCACGCGATGGTCCCGACCGAGATGCCGACCAAGCTGCTGGTGATCGGCTCGGGCGCGATCGGCGTCGAGTTCGCCAGCTTCTACAACGACATGGGCGCCGACGTGACGATCGTCGAGATGCTTCCGCGGATCCTCCCCGTCGAGGACGAGGAAGTCTCTGCGTTCATGGACAAGGCGCTGTCGAAGCAGGGCATCAAGCTGCTGACCCAGACCGGCCTCGAAGGTCTCGCGCCCTCGGCGAACGGGGTCACGGCCAAGATCAAGGCGAAGGACGGCAAGGTTTCGGAAGAGACCTTCAGCCACGCGATCATCGCGATCGGCATCGTGCCGAACACCGAGAATATCGGGCTCGAGGCGCTCGGCGTCGAAACCGACCGCGGGCATATCAAGACCGACGGCTATGGCCGCACCAACGTCGACGGCATCTGGGCGATCGGCGACGTCACCGGCGCGCCGTGGCTCGCGCACAAAGCCAGCCACGAGGGCATCATTGCGGTCGAGAAGATCGCCGGCGGGTCGCCGCACCAGATGGACAAGGCCAACATCCCCGGCTGCACCTATTCGCGCCCGCAGGTCGCGTCGGTCGGCATGACCGAAGCGAAGGCGAAGGAGGCCGGCTACGAGCTGAAGGTCGGCAAGTTCCCCTTCATTGGCAACGGCAAGGCGATCGCGCTGGGCGAAGCCGAGGGCTTCGTGAAGACGGTGTTCGACGCGAAGACCGGCGAACTGCTCGGCGCGCACATGGTCGGCGCGGAAGTGACCGAGCTGATCCAGGGCTATGTCGTCGCGCGCCAGCTCGAGACGACCGAGGCCGAGCTGATGGAGACGGTGTTCGCGCACCCGACGTTGTCCGAGATGATGCACGAGAGCGTGCTGGCGGCGTACGGCCGGGCAATCCACTACTGACCTTGCGATCCTCCCCCGCCAGGGGGAGGTGGCAGGCGTTAGCCTGACGGAGGGGGAGGTAAGAGACACAGCTGTTCCGTGTCCTCCCCCTCCGCCGCCTTCGGCGCCACCTCCCCCTGGCGGGGGAGGATTTGAGGTTGGTACGCCGCGCTTTTCCGTCATCCTGACGAAAGTCAGGATCCAGGATACCGCCCGCAGCCCGTTGTAACTCTGGATTCTGACTTTCGTCAGGATGACGACGTGTGATGGCAGGGATGCTAGCGGCCCTGTACCAGCGATATCCGGCCGACCGACCGATCCGGGCAAACCATCCCGTTTCGGCCCTATCCGTCTTGACCGTCGCGTGTGACGCACCGAAAGGTCGCGCCAGCCATCAGGTCCCGCTGGAAGGATCTTGCGGCTAAGACCTCAACGTGCAGGACCCGCGAATGTCGATCGAACCTGCCGCTCGCTCCCAACAGCGCTACATCGCCATAGCCGCAGCCACGCTGTGCATCGCATCGCTCGCCCTGTTCTGGCCGGGCACGGCGATGTACGACACCGTCGCACAATACCGGCAGGTCCTGTCGGGCGTGTACGACGACTGGCACCCGCCGGCGATGGCGCGCGTCTGGGCGCTGCTCGCGGCGTTCGGCCCCGGTGCGACGCCGATGCTGGTCCTGCAACTCGTCACCTATTGGCTGGGCCTTGGCATGATCGCGGCCGCGCTAGCCCGACTAGGGCGTTCGCGTAGCGCCATCGCCATTCTCGCGATCGGCCTGCTGCCGCCCTTCCTCGGTTGGCAGGGCGTCGTTCTCAAGGACGCGCAACTCGCCGGTGCGCTGCTCGCGGCAGTCGGGATCATCGGCTGGTGGCGGCTTGCGCGCCGTCCGCTGCCCGGCGCGATGTTGGTTCCGGTCGCGCTGCTGCTCGCCTACGCCGTGCTGATCCGCGCGAACGCCGTCTTCATCGTCGTCCCATTGCTCGTCACTCTCGCCCCGCGCCCGATTCGCCCTGTGGCAAAGCTTGCAACCGGCTTCATTGCGGTGGTGCTCGTGCTCGGAGTCGCGCCTGTCGTGAACCACCGTCTGCTCCGCGCGCAACCTAGCGGCGTCGAGGCGACCCAGGCGCTCTACGACATTGCCGGCATTGCCGCGCGTGTCCCGACCAGCGACACCACCGGCCTCACGCAGTCAGAGGCTGCGACCGTGATCGCCCGGGGTTGTGCGAAACCGTTCTTTTGGGATCCGCTCGGCGACGAGGCGCATTGCGGGACGGCGATGGCACGGCTGCGCGCGCTGCCGACCGGGGCGCTGTACGTCACGCTGGCTTCGGCGGCGCTGCATCATCCGATCGCCTATGCCGGACACCGTCTCGCGCACCTGAACTCGACCGTCCGCTGGCTGGTCCCATTCCACTGGCCGAGCGCAGCACCGCCTGCAGCGTCCGAGCCGAACACGCTCGGGCTCGCCAATCCCGGTGCCGGCGCGCGCGCGTGGGAGGCGCTGACCGCGGTCGTCGTCGAGACACCGCTGGGCTGGCCGATCGCCTGGGTCGTCGTCGCGATCACCGCGCTGGCCGCCAGCCCGTCGCGTCCGCGCGATCCGGTCCGCGATCTCGCTACCACGTTGCTCGTATCCGCGCTGGCACTCGAGGCGAGCTTCGCGGTGTTGAGCATCGCGTCGGACCTGCGTTATCACCTGTGGCCGATGATCGCGACCGCGGTGGCCGTCGTGCTGCTCGCCGATCGCGCGCCGCCGCGAAGGATACTCGCGGTCGGCGCGAGTGCGCTCGTTCTCGTCGTCGCCAGCGGGACCGCTGCACGCGTCATGCTGCCCCAGCCGCCGCAGACCTATGCAGGCATGCTCGGCTGAGGGCTCCCAAGCCGCAGGTCAGCGCCGCCGACGCACCGTGCTGCGCGGACGGGACACGGTGTCGTAATATTCGGTCGTGGTCGTCGTCGTGGTCACCGGCACAGATTGCACGATCACGGTCGTCGAACCGGCAGGATACGCCTGGCCACTGGTCGTCGTCACCGTCGTAACGCCGTCGGGCGATGTCCAGGTGCCGCCCGGTGCCACGGTATAACGACCGGGTTGCGGGTATCCGGCATCATAGGACGGCTGTGGCGGCGGGTAGTCGGCCGCATAGGACGGCGCGGCATAGTCCGGGGCATAATCGACCGCATCCGTTGCATAGGCCGGCGGCGGTGCATAGCCGGCGCCATAACCACGAACCGGTGGCGGCGGTGCTCGGCGACCGCGATCTTCGGCCTTATCGATCGCATAGCCGGTCGCAGTACCGACTCCTGCACCGATCAACGTCCCGCCGAGTCGATTGCCACGACCACCGATGACGTTGCCGGCGGCGCCGCCCGCGACCGCGCCAATCGCGGCGCCACCCAGACCCGTGTCACGGCGCGGCGCCGGACGATCTGCGTAGGGCTGGACGTAGCCGCGGTCGCTCGGGCTCGCATAGACGGTGTCGTTGCGCGAATAGGCGCGTGGATCGGCTGCGACATAGCCGCCACCGCCGGTCCGATCCCAGTCGATGTCGCTCGTCGTATCGTAGACCGACCCCCGCGCGTCGATCAGCACGGCATCGTCGTAGTAGCGCGTCCAGTTATAGCCCTGCGGTGGCTGTGCGAGGCCGTAGTTCGACCAGTCGCCGACGTGGAAGCGCGGCGCATTCCAATAGGCGGGTACGGCCCAGCCGCGATGCGGGCGGCGATAGCCTGCCCAGCCACCGGGGGCGTTGGCACCTGCCCACCAGCGCCCGCCGACCTTGCTGCCCCAGCGCGAGGACCGCGGCGCAGCGACCGGCCGGGTCGGCGCCTGCACGACGGGCATCTGCGCGGCGATTGGACCGGGATCGCCGGGACGGGCCATCGGCGCCTGCATTGCAGTGCCGGGGGCGGTACCGGGCGCGGGATAGCTTGCGCCGGGACGTTGCGCGTCCGCGACACCGCTTGCCAACACCAGCCCCGCGCTCGCGATCAAAAGCCTCCGCATGTCCATCTCCCTGGTTTGCCACCCGATCCAGCGCAAACGCCGGATATCTTAACGCGTTGCTTACCAAGTGTGCGGGGGAGTCGCCAGAAGGCGTGCTGTCCCGAAACGGGGCGCGTCAGTACGTGCTAGGCAAGCCGCTCGGCCAGCAATGCCGCCAGCGCCTCGCACCCCGCCGCATCCTCGGCATCGAATCGCGCGGGTTCGGGGCTGTCGAGGTCGAGCACTGCGATCAGGATGCCGTCCTTCGTCACCGGCACCACCAGTTCGGAGCGGCTGGCGGCATCGCAGGCGATGTGGCCGGGGAAGGCGTGGACGTCCTCGACCAGTTGCGTCGTCAGTGTCGCGGCGGCGGCACCGCAGACGCCCTTGCCGACCGGGATGCGGATGCAGGCGACCTTGCCCTGAAACGGGCCGAGGACGAGTTCACCCCCCTGCGCATCGGGTACGAGGCGGTAAAAGCCCGCCCAGTTGAGGTCGGGGAGATATTCCCACACGAGTGCGGCGGCGTTGGCCATGTTGGCGATCGGGTCGGTCTCGTCTGCGGTCAGCGCGTCGAGTGCGGCGAGGAGGTCGCGGTAGAGATCGGCCTTGGTGCCGGCGGAGATATCGAACTGGTACATCTGTCTTCCTTGATTGAGAGGCAGCTAACGCTCCCCCAAATCCGTCACCCAGCAAAAGCTGGGGTGACGCAGCGGCAATGTGACGATCCTCCCCCACCAGGGGGAGGTGGCGCCGCAGGCGACGGAGGGGGAGGACACGGAACACTCGACATCGCGTGCCTCCCCCTCCGTCTGGCTAGCGCCAGCCACCTCCCCCTGGCGGGGGAGGATTACAAGGTCGTGCGCTAGGCTGGCCGACGGACGTTAGCGAGACGGCCATAGGTGGCGCCCTCAGTCGTCGCGGACCTTGCCCCGCCCCGCCTTGACCCCGCTCCGCACCTTCTTCGTATCGACCCGCCGCGCCTTCGCCGCCTTCGACGGCTTGGTCGCTCGGCGTGCCTTCGGGACGATTGTCGCCTCCCTGATCAAGGCGACTAGGCGTTCGCGGACTTCCTGGCGGTTGAGCAGTTGCGAGCGCGAGCCCTCGCTGCGCAGCACCAGGACGCCGTCGCGCGTGAGGCGCGATCCGGCGAGCACGGCGATACGGTTCTTCACCGCCAGCGGCAGGCTGGGCGACAGGCCGACGTCGAAGCGCAGGATGACCGCGCTGTCGGTGGTGTTGACGTGCTGACCGCCGGGACCGCCCGAGCGCGTCGTGCTCTCGATCAGTTCGCTGTCGTCGATCGAGATCGATCGGGTGATCGGGATCGCCACCATCGGTCCCTCGCCCGCTCAGTCGTCGGCGGAGTCGGGCGTCGTTGCCGCATCGGCAGCCGGAGCGACGTTGGTAACCGAAGCCGCCTCGTCGGCAAAACCTGCCATGGCGAACCGCTCGGGGAGCGGTGCTTCGGCTAGCACGTCGGGTTTGCCCGGGCGCGGCACGATCAAGCGTTGCGCGTGCAGCATCATGCCGAGGCCGTCCGCCTTGCCGTACACGCCGTCGCCGACCACCGGCGCACCGAGGCCGCTCGCAGCATGCACGCGAATCTGGTGCGTGCGGCCAGTCTCGGGCAGGAACTCGACCAGCGAGCGGCCGTCCTTGATTTCCAGCACGCGCCAGTTGGTGCGCGACTTCTTGCCGTTCGGGTCCTCGACCATCCGCCAGCCGGTCTCGGCCGTGCTGACCTTGCCGAGCGCCATCTCGATCAGGCCGGACGTCCCCTCGACCACGCCGTCGAGCAGCGCGACGTAGCGTTTCGAAACGAGGCCCTGCTCGAATGCCTGCTGCAACCGGGCATGCGCCTTGGGGTTGCGCGACAACAAGAGGCAGCCGCTCGTGTCGCGGTCGAGCCGGTGCACCGCCTTCGGCCAGCGCTGGAAGCCGAACTTCAGGCTTTCGAGATGATTTTCGAGGCTCAGCGAGCCATCGCGGGGCGGATCGACCGGCAGCCCTGCGGGCTTGTCGATCACCAGGGCCTCGCCGTCGAGGAAGAGTACGCGTTCACCATGCATGCCGCCGCCCTTGCCATCATTAGCGCCTGCGTGCCAGAGCCGCGTCGATGTTGCACCGCACGCTGGCCCTCGCGCTCCTCTTCGCCCCCACGATCTCGGAAGCACAATTGTGCGAGGGACAGAGCGCGGCGATCGCGCCGGACGGTCGTGCGTTCGGGCATTTGCCGTACGGCGATGCGCCCGAAACCGAGCTGGTGACGCTGCCGTCGGCGTATTCGGTCGGCAATCCTTGCGTCGTACGTGCCGACATATTGCCCGACCTCCTGCGGCTGTTCGCGGCGGCGCAGGGCGATCCCTCGGTAATGGGCCAGCTTCGTGCGCTGTCGTGCCAGCGGTCGATCGCGCGCCAACGCAGCGTCTTCTGTCGCGGCGAGACGAGCAGCCCGGCGGACCGCGCGATCTCGGTCGCCCCGCCGGGGTATAGCGAGCACTCCACCGGCTATGCGCTGGATTTCGCGGTGCGTCCGGCGAACGGGTGTCCCGATGCGGAGGCGTGCATGGCCGCTACGCCTGCGGCGCGCTGGCTGCGGATGAACGCGCCGCGGTTTGGGTTCGAGCAGAGCTTTCCAGGTGGGAACAAGCAGCATGTGAAGTGGGAGCCGTGGCACTGGCGCTGGGTCGGCGCGAGCGAGAGTGCGCCCGGTGCGGCGAAGGCCCGGTTCGTGTTTGCGCGGGCTCGGCGGGAGTATCCGGCGGATCCGGGGGTTTTGCCGCTGGTGGTGAAGGTTACGGTTCAGCCGCCGTTGCCGGTGGCGCCGGTGGTGGTCGTGCCTTCGAAGAAGAAGCGGCGCTAACGCTCTTCCGATCCTCCCCCGCCAGGGGGAGGTGGCACCGATGGTGACGGAGGGGGAGGAACACGCAACAATCGTTGCTCTTACCTCCCCCTCCGTCTGGCGAGTGCCAGCCACCTCCCCCTGCCGGGGGAGGATCGATTCAATTCATCGCCACCAATCAGTGCAGCACCAGCCCACCCGGGCGCACGACGCCATCACGCAGCGCATGATCGTACAGCAACTCAGTCTCCAGCTTCACCTGATGCGACAACCGATCGAGCATCGACTCCGCCTGCACCCCGAACGCGGCCCAGTCCTTCGGCGAGATCGTCGGCAGCCAGCGACCGATAAAGGCCTTCCAGTCCGAACGGAGGATGTCGAGGTCCTCTTCCATCATCGCAATCGTGTCGGCCGAGCAATGCGCCTCCATCGCCACGACGGTGCGATCGATGATCTCGTCCTCGACGCCGAGGTGATCGGCAACTGTAACGGCAAGTTCGATCAGCTTGCGCGAGGCAAGCGCGCTCTGTGTGCTCGGCTGCCGCGCGAGCAGGACGAGGTCGGCGCACTGCCCCGCGATCTTCTCGTGATCGTCGATCAGCCGTGTCCAGTTCGCGCGATCCTGGTCGGATACTGTCCGCACTGCGATCCTGTCGTTCATGACGCCGCCTACTCCTTGCGAAGGCCACCCGGTGATACTGGAAATACGCGTTACATCGTGTCAGGGATGCAGATAGCGTTGGCCAGCACCTGGTATCTATAGTATTTCCGGCAGTGCGCCCGTGTCGAAACGACCGTTTGACGCGGGCCCCTTTGACATCGGGCCGTGCCACGCCTATATCCGCCTTTCACCACAGCATCCGGGAAATGACATGCCGTCGCGCAGCGTGTCGATCGTATTGGATACCGAGGTTTCATACGCTGAAAGCCGCCGCACCTGATGCGCGCGGCCTTTTTGCGTGAACGTGCGTCCCGCTCGGGGGTTCCCGAGCACGAATTTTCGGCTGACGAGGCAAAATAAACCTATGGCATCCAAGGCGATCGAACACGGCACTGCAAAGCGCCGTATCCGCAAGGTTTTCGGCAACATCCACGAAGTCGTGCAGATGCCGAACCTGATCGAAGTCCAGCGCGAGAGCTACGAGCAGTTCCTGCGCTCGGACAAGTCGATCGGCCACGTCTCGGGTCTCGAGAAGACGCTGCGCAGCGTGTTCCCGATCCAGGATTTCGCCGGCACCGCCTATCTCGATTTCGACGATTACGTCCTTGAGCCGCCGAAGTTCGACGTCGAGGAATGCCGCCAGCGCGGCATCACCTACGCTGCGCCGATGCGCGTCACGCTGCGCCTGACCGCGTTCGAGGTCGATCCCGATACCGAGGCCAAGTCGGTCATCGATATCAAGGAGCAGGACGTGTACATGGGCGACATGCCGCTCATGACCGAGAACGGCACGTTCTTCATCAACGGCACCGAGCGCGTCATCGTCAGCCAGATGCATCGTTCGCCGGGCGTGCTGTTCGATCACGATCGCGGCAAGACGCACGCATCGGGCAAGTACCTGTTCGCGGCGCGCGTGATCCCGTATCGCGGTTCGTGGCTCGATTTCGAGTTCGACGCGAAGGACATCGTCAACGTCCGCATCGATCGCAAGCGCAAGCTGCCGGTGACGGCGCTGCTCTACGCGCTCGGCATGACGTCGGAAGAGATCCTCAACTATTTCTACAACCGCGTGACGTTCGTCCGCGGCCAGGGTGGCTGGATCGTTCCGTTCCAGGTCGAGAACTGGCGTGGCCAGAAGCCGATGTTCGACATCGTCGATGCGAAGACCGGCGAAGTCGTGTTCCCGAACGGCCAGAAGATTTCCCCACGCGCTGCCAACAAGGCGTTCAAGGATGGTCTCACCGACCTGCTGATCCCGACTGAAGAAATCTTCGGTCGCTACAGCGCCTATGACCTGATCGACGAGTCGACCGGCCGCATTTACATCGAAGCCGGTGACGAAGTTACGTCCGAGAACCTCGAACTGCTCGACCAGGCAGGCATCGAGCGTCTCGACCTGCTCGACATCGATCACGTTGCAACGGGTCCGTGGATCCGCAACACGCTCAAGGTCGACAAGGCCGAGGAGCGTGAGCAGGCGCTGTCCGACATCTACCGCGTGATGCGCCCCGGCGAGCCGCCGACGCTGGAGACCGCCGAGGCGTTGTTCTCGGGTCTGTTCTTCGATCCGGATCGCTACGACCTGTCGGCCGTCGGCCGCGTGAAGCTCAACATGCGTCTCGACCTCGACGTCGAGGACACCGTGACGACGCTGCGCACCGAGGACATTCTCGAGGTCATCAAGACGCTCGTGAACCTCAAGGACGGCAAGGGCGAAATCGACGATATCGACAACCTCGGTAACCGTCGTGTCCGTTCGGTCGGCGAGCTGCTCGAGAACCAGTACCGCGTCGGCCTGCTCCGCATGGAGCGCGCCGTGAAGGAGCGTATGTCGTCGGTCGACGTGTCGACGGTCATGCCGAACGACCTGATCAACGCGAAGCCTGCGGTTGCCGCGGTCCGCGAATTCTTCGGCTCGTCGCAGCTGTCGCAGTTCATGGATCAGACCAACCCGCTGTCGGAAGTCACCCACAAGCGTCGCGTGTCGGCACTTGGACCAGGTGGTCTGACGCGTGAGCGCGCTGGCTTCGAAGTCCGCGACGTTCATCCGACGCATTACGGCCGCATCTGCCCGATCGAGACGCCGGAAGGCCCGAACATCGGTCTGATCAACTCGCTCGCAAGCTTCTCGCGGGTGAACAAGTACGGCTTCATCGAGACGCCATACCGCAAGGTCGTCGACCACAAGGTCACCGACGACGTCGTCTATCTGTCGGCGATGGAAGAGGCCAAGCACACGATCGCGCAGGCCAACGCCGAGCTCGACTCGTCGAACGGCTTCGTCGAGGAGCTGGTGTCGTCGCGTCAGGCTGGCGAATTCCTGATGGCGCTGCCCGACAACATCACGTTGATGGACGTCAGCCCCAAGCAGCTCGTCTCGGTCGCCGCATCGCTCATTCCGTTCCTGGAAAACGATGACGCCAACCGCGCGCTGATGGGCTCGAACATGCAGCGTCAGGCCGTGCCGCTCGTCCAGGCCGAGGCGCCGTTCGTCGGCACCGGCATGGAAGAGACGGTCGCGCGTGACTCTGGTGCTGCGATCTCGGCAAAGCGTGCGGGCATCGTCGACCAAGTCGACGCAGCGCGTATCGTGATCCGTGCAACCGGCGAGATCGATGCCGGCAAGTCGGGCGTCGATATCTACACGCTGATGAAGTTCCAGCGTTCGAACCAGTCGACCTGCATCAACCAGCGTCCGCTGGTGAAGGTGGGCGATGCGGTTCGTGCAGGCGACGTGCTCGCCGACGGTCCGTCGACCGAGTTCGGCGAGCTGGCGCTGGGTCGCAACAGCCTCGTCGCGTTCATGCCGTGGAATGGCTACAACTACGAGGATTCGATCCTGATCTCCGAGCGGATCGTGAAGGACGACGTGTTCACGTCGATCCATATCGACGAGTTCGAGGTGATGGCCCGCGATACGAAGCTTGGGCCTGAGGACATCACGCGCGACATCCCGAACGTCGGCGAGGAAGCGCTTCGCAACCTCGACGAAGCGGGCATCGTCTACATCGGTGCAGAGGTCGAGCCGGGCGATATTCTCGCCGGCAAGATCACGCCGAAGGGCGAATCGCCGATGACGCCGGAGGAGAAGCTTCTCCGTGCGATCTTCGGCGAGAAGGCCAGCGACGTGCGCGATACGTCGCTGCGCCTGCCGCCGGGCGTGTCGGGTACGGTCGTCGACGTTCGCGTCTTCAACCGTCACGGCATCGACAAGGACGAGCGCGCGATGGCGATCGAGCGCGAAGAGATCGAGCGCTTGAAGAAGGATTCGGACGACGAGCGTTCGATCCTGAACCGTGCGACCTG
Source organism: Sphingomonas sp. PAMC26645 (assembly GCF_004795835.1). NCBI lineage: Bacteria > Pseudomonadati > Pseudomonadota > Alphaproteobacteria > Sphingomonadales > Sphingomonadaceae > Sphingomonas > Sphingomonas sp. PAMC26645. The sequence continues at coordinate 1,518,751 of NZ_CP039249.1, read as the reverse complement.
GTCGCGTCTTCGCGAGATGCTGCTCGACCAGACCGCCACCTCGGCGCCGAAGGGCGTCAAGAAGGGCGTCGTGATCGACATGGATCTGCTCGACAGCGTCGACCGCCACGAGTGGTGGAAGTTCGCGGTCGCCGACGACAAGATCCAGAGCGATCTGGAAGCGGTCAAGATCCAGTATGACGATGCGTCCAAGCTGATCACCGACAAGTTCCACGATCGTCGCGAGAAGCTGGAGCGTGGTGACGAGCTGTCGCCGGGCGTGCTGAAGATGGTCAAGGTGTTCGTCGCGGTGAAGCGCAAGCTGCAGCCGGGCGACAAGATGGCCGGCCGTCACGGCAACAAGGGCGTCATCAGCCGCATCCTGCCGGCGGAGGACATGCCGTTCCTCGCCGACGGTACGCCGGTCGATATCGTGCTCAACCCGCTGGGCGTGCCGTCGCGCATGAACGTCGGGCAGATCTTCGAGACGCATCTGGGCTGGGCCGCACGTGGCCTGGGTCAGTCGATCACCGCGGCTCTCGAGACGTGGCGTGAAGAGAATCCGGACGCCAAGCCGGGTGCGATGCCCGAGGCGGTCCGTGATCGTCTCAAGACGGTGTACGGCGAGCAGTATCACGCCGAGATCGACGCCCGCACGGGTGACGAGATCGTCGAGCTGGCTAAGAACCTGAAGGGCGGCGTGCCGATGGCGACGCCGGTGTTCGATGGTGCCCGCGAAGCCGATGTGTCGGCGATGCTGGCGCTGGCGGGCCTCGACACGTCGGGGCAGTCGGACCTGTTCGACGGCCGCACCGGCGATCAGTTCGATCGCAAGGTGACGGTGGGCTACATCTACATGCTGAAGCTCCACCATCTGGTCGACGACAAGATCCACGCACGGTCGATCGGGCCGTACTCGCTGGTCACGCAGCAGCCGCTGGGTGGTAAGGCGCAGTTCGGTGGGCAGCGCTTTGGCGAGATGGAGGTCTGGGCGCTCCAGGCCTACGGCGCGGCGTACACCTTGCAGGAAATGCTGACGGTAAAGTCCGATGACGTTGTCGGCCGCACCAAGGTCTACGAGGCGATCGTCAAGGGCGACGACACGTTCGAGGCCGGCATCCCGGAGAGCTTCAACGTGCTCGTCAAGGAAATGCGCTCGCTCGGCCTGAATGTGGACCTGAAGCAGTCGGAGCCCGGCTTCGACAGCGACGGCATCCAGATCGCGGCGGAGTAGTTCCTTTGCCCTCCCCTCCCGCTTGCGGGAGGGGACCGAGGGGTGGGCTCCCGGCCGGCAGCGAAGCGCGACGTCGATGCCGGGCGCCCACCCCCTCCCAGCCTGAAGAGGCTGGGCCCCTCCCCCTCCCGCAAGCGGTAGGGGGGAAGATTTTTCCTAAGGACAGCTCATGAACGAGATGACCCCCTTCGCCAATCCGGTCGCCAAGACCGAGACGTTCGACCAGATCCAGATCGGCATCGCGTCCCCGGACAAGATCCGTTCGTGGTCGTTCGGCGAGATCAAGAAGCCCGAGACCATCAACTACCGCACGTTCAAGCCCGAGCGTGACGGTCTGTTCTGCGCGCGCATCTTCGGTCCGATCAAGGACTATGAGTGCCTGTGCGGCAAGTACAAGCGCATGAAGTACAAGGGCATCGTCTGCGAGAAGTGCGGCGTCGAGGTCACCGTCTCGAAGGTCCGCCGCGAGCGGATGGGCCATATCGAGCTCGCCGCCCCGGTCGCGCACATCTGGTTCCTGAAGTCGCTGCCGTCGCGCATCGGCCTGCTGCTCGACATGCAGCTGAAGCAGCTCGAGCGCGTGCTGTACTTCGAGGCGTACATCGTCATCGAGCCGGGCCTGACCCCGCTCGAGAAGTACCAGTTGATGACCGAGGACGAGCTCCTCGACGCGCAGGACCAGTATGGCGAGGACGCGTTCTCGGCCGGTATCGGTGCCGAAGCGGTCCGCATCATGCTCGAATCGCTCGACCTCGTCGGTGAGCGTACCGCGCTGCTCGAAGAGCTCGCGGTCACCAAGTCCGAGCTGAAGCCCAAGAAGATCATCAAGCGCCTGAAGGTCGTCGAGAGCTTCATCGATTCGGGCAACCGCCCCGAGTGGATGATCCTCGAGGTCGTTCCGGTCATCCCGCCCGAGCTGCGCCCGCTGGTGCCGCTGGACGGTGGTCGTTTCGCGACGTCGGATCTGAACGATCTGTACCGCCGCGTGATCAACCGCAACAACCGCCTGAAGCGCCTGATGGAGCTCCGCGCGCCGGACATCATCGTCCGCAACGAGAAGCGCATGCTCCAGGAGGCCGTCGACGCATTGTTCGACAATGGTCGCCGCGGTCGCACGATCACGGGCGCGAACAAGCGTCCGCTGAAGTCGCTGTCCGACATGCTCAAGGGCAAGCAGGGCCGCTTCCGTCAGAATCTGCTCGGCAAGCGCGTCGACTATTCGGGTCGTTCGGTCATCGTGACCGGGCCTGAGCTGAAGCTGCACCAGTGCGGCCTGCCGAAGAAGATGGCGCTCGAGCTGTTCAAGCCGTTCATCTACGCACGTCTCGATGCGAAGGGTCTGTCGATGACCCTGAAGCAGGCGAAGAAGTGGGTCGAGAAGGAGCGCAAGGAAGTCTGGGACATCCTGGACGAGGTGATCCGCGAGCATCCGGTCATGCTGAACCGTGCGCCGACGCTTCACCGTCTCGGCATCCAGGCGTTCGAGCCGGTTCTGATCGAGGGCAAGGCGATCCAGCTTCACCCGCTGGTCTGCTCCGCGTTCAACGCCGATTTCGACGGCGATCAGATGGCCGTGCACGTCCCGCTGAGCCTCGAGGCCCAGCTCGAAGCGCGCGTCCTGATGATGTCGACGAACAACATCCTGTCGCCCGCCAACGGCAAGCCGATCATCGTTCCGTCGCAGGATATGGTCCTCGGTCTCTATTATCTGTCGATGATGAAGGAGAACGAGCCGGGCCAGGGGATGCTGCTCGGTGACATGGCCGAAGTGCATCAGGCGCTGAACGCCCAGGCGGTCACGCTGCACACCAAGGTCATCAGCCGCGTTCCGCAGACCGACGAGAAGGGCAAGCAGTACCTCAAGCGGTACGAGACGACCCCGGGCCGCATGCTGCTGGGCGAGTGCCTGCCGCATAGCCACAAGGTGCCGTTCGACACCGTCAACCGCCTCCTCACCAAGAAGGACGTGGGCGACGTGATCGACGAGGTCTATCGTCACACCGGCCAGAAGGAGACCGTGCTGTTCGCCGACGCGATCATGTCGCTCGGCTTCCGCCACGCGTTTCGCGCCGGCATCTCGTTCGGCAAGGACGACATGATCATTCCGGACGCCAAGGTTGGTCTGGTCGACGACACCAAGGCGCTCGTGAAGGACTTCGAGCAGCAGTATCAGGACGGTCTGATCACGCAGCAGGAGAAGTACAACAAGGTGATCGACGCCTGGAGCCGTTGCGGCGACCAGGTCGCGAACGCCATGATGGACGAGATCCGTGCGGTGAAGGTCGACGAGGAGACCGGCCGTGAAAAGCCGATCAACTCGATCTACATGATGGCCCATTCGGGTGCTCGTGGTTCGCAGGCGCAGATCAAGCAGCTTGCCGGTATGCGTGGCCTGATGGCCAAGCCGTCGGGCGAGATCATCGAGACGCCGATCATCTCGAACTTCAAGGAAGGCCTGACCGTCCTCGAGTACTTCAACTCGACCCACGGCGCTCGCAAGGGCCTCGCGGATACGGCGTTGAAGACGGCGAACTCGGGTTACCTGACGCGTCGTCTGGTCGACGTGTCGCAGGACTGCGTCATCATCGAACCGGATTGCGGCACGACCCGCGCGCTGGAGATGAAGGCCATTCTTCAGGGTGGTTCGACCATCGCATCGCTCGGCGAGCGCATCCTCGGTCGTACGACCGCGGAGGACATCGTCGATCCGAAGACCGGCAAGGTCGTCATCCCGTCGGGCACGCTGCTCGACGAGCCGATGATCACGACGATCGAAGGCCTGGGTACGCAGTCGTGCAAGATCCGCAGCCCGCTGGTCTGCGAGTCGAAGATCGGCGTCTGCGGCAAGTGCTACGGGCGCGATCTCGCCCGCGGTACGCCGGTCAACATCGGTGAAGCTGTCGGCGTCATCGCCGCGCAGTCGATCGGTGAGCCGGGCACGCAGCTGACGATGCGTACGTTCCACATCGGTGGTGCGGCGCAGCTCAACGAAACGTCGAACCTTGAGGCGCATGCCGACGGTACGGTGCAGTTCCGCGATCTGCGTATCATCGTCGACCAGCGTGGCCGTCGCGTGGTGCTCAGCCGCTCGGGCGAAATCGCGATCGTCGACATGGACGGCCGCGAGCTCTCGGTCGATCGTATCCCCTACGGTGCGTATGTGCTGTTCGACGATGGTCACATCGTGTCGCGCGGCGATCGGATGGCCGAGTGGGATCCGTTCACCATGCCGGTGATCACGGAGAACCCGGGCACGATCAAGTATGTCGACCTGATCGAGGGCAAGACGCTCACCGAGCAGACCGACGAAGCCACGGGCATCGCGCAGCGCGTCGTGATCGAATATCGTGCGGCGACCAAGTCGAAGGAGGATCTGCGTCCGCGCATGACCCTGCTCGACGAGACGTCGGGCGAGACCGGTCGTTACATGCTGGCGATCGGCGCGACGTTGTCGGTCGAGGACGGCGCACAGGTGTTCGGCGGCGACGTCGTGGCCCGCGTCAGCCGCGAAAGCGCCAAGACGCGCGACATCACCGGTGGTCTGCCGCGTGTCGCCGAGCTGTTCGAGGCACGCATCCCCAAGGACTCGGCGATCATCGCCAAGATCTCGGGCCGCGTGGTGTTCGGCAAGGACTACAAGGCGAAGCGCAAGATCGGCATCCAGCCTGAGGATGGCGGCGACGTCGTCGAGTATCTGGTGCCGAAGTCGAAGGTGATCGACGTCCAGGAAGGCGATTACGTCAAGCGCGGCGATAACCTGATCGGCGGCTCGCCCGATCCGCACGACATCCTCGAGACGATGGGCATCGAACCCCTCGCCGAGTATCTCGTGTCGGAAATCCAGGAGGTCTATCGTCTCCAGGGCGTGAAGATCAACGACAAGCACATCGAGACGATCGTTCGTCAGATGCTGCAGAAGGTCGAGATCACCGACGGCGGCGACACCACGCTGCTGAAGGGCGAGCAGGTCGATCGCGAGGAAATGGACGCGACCAACGAGAAGCTCGAGAAGAAGCAGACCCGCGCACAGGGCAAGCCCATCCTGCTCGGCATCACCAAGGCGTCGCTGCAGACCCGCAGCTTCATCTCGGCGGCGTCGTTCCAAGAGACCACCCGCGTCCTCACCGAGGCAGCGGTCCAGGGTAAGCAGGACATGCTGATGGGCCTGAAGGAGAACGTGATCGTCGGCCGGCTCATCCCGGCAGGCACCGGTGCAGGCCTCAACCGCCTGCGTGTCGTGGCCAACAGCCGCGACGCCGCGATGCGCGTCCAGCAGCGCAAGATGGCGGAGGTGTCGATCGTGGCACCGATGTCGGCTGCCGACGAGCATGCTGCCGAGTTGGCACGTTCGCCGCGCGATGCAGGCGGCACGGGTGAGGATCCGCTCGCAGCGGTCGTCACCTCGGGCACCGGCACCGACGCGGATGCCGGCGAGTATCTGAACGAGACCGAGTAATCGGTTTCGTCAGACGCCTTCGGCGCTGACTAAGGGAAAGGCCGCCGTCGGGGACACCGGGCGGCGGCCTTTTTCGTTTTGGGGCGCAGATGCAGAGAAGGACCGATCGACCTTCAGGACTTTTGAAGAGCTTCAGTCCAGAATTTCCCGGTCGGTTTGATGGGTTCGGAGGGTACAGCTGTAAGGCAAGCTGTTTCCCCGCGAAGGCGGGGATCCAGACTGGGCTCCCGCCTTCGCGGGAGAACAAGAAGGTGCCGCCGTCGAACTGCGGGGCGGCTCTTACTCGAGAGGGATACCGACGCGGTCCGGCGTTCACCTCCGCAAGACAAAGTCTTTTGGTTTTGCGCCACCGTGGGTGCCGGAACTTGTTCGGCATGACGGGGAAATATGATCTTGCGGTTCGAACTGACCGTAGATCGGCCCTACCCCCAGCGCATCTGGCTTCATGCCCCGCGCCACGGCACCGGCAATTCCCCGCAACAAAGGAGTCGCATTCCCGCTGTACGGCTGCGGCGGGTGCCGTGGAAATTCGCGACCGGGAAGGACAACACAGAGCCGATGCGAAAGATCGTCCTCGCCACGATCGGCTCGCTCGGCGACCTGCATCCCTTCATCGCGATCGGCCTTGCGCTGAAGGCCAGAGGGTTCACGGTCGTGCTGGCGGTTCCTGCCGATCACGTCGCCAAGGTCCAAGCCGCGGGCCTCACCGGCGTAGCCATCGTCGGTGGCTTCGACGCGCTGACCGAGACGTTGGGCATGCCGCCCGACCAGGTCGCAAAGCGGATCATGTCGGATCAGACTTATCTGATGAACCGCATCCTGATGCCGTGGCTGGCCGACAGCACGACGGCGCTGGACGACGCGATGGAGGGGGCAGTCGCGATGGTCGCCTCGCTGTTCGTGTTCGCCGCGCCGATCGTTGCGGAGACGCGCCGCGTGCCGCTGGTCAACGTCCTGCTCCAGCCGATGGCGACCTTCTCCGCCCATGCGCCACCCCGCACGCCCGACTTCGCGATGATGGCCCACGCACCGACCGGACCGATCGGTCGCGCCTGGAACCGGTCCGTGTACCGGGTCATGCGCGGCGTCCTGCGACATCGGTATGGACGCCCCGTCGATGCGGTTCGCAAGACACGCGGCCTGCCGCCGTCACGCCAGGCGTTGCTGCTCGAGACGCCTGCGAGCGCAGACCTGACCTTGTGCTGCTATTCGCCGGCCATCGCGCCGCGCCAGCCTGATCTGCCGGACATCGCGCGCGTTACCGGCTTTGCGATATTCGACAGCGATACGGGCGCCCCCGAAACGCTCGATCCCGCACTCGAGGCGTTTCTCGCTGCCGGCCCATCGCCGCTGGTCTTCACGCTGGGATCCTTCGCGACGTTTGCGCCGGGCGACTTCTACGCCACTGCAGCCTTGACCGCGCGAACGCTCGGGCTGCGCGCGGTACTACTGACCGGTAGCGACGATCAGGCAGCAGCGAGCGAACACGTCCATGTCTGCCGCTATGCGCCGCACTCAATGCTGTTCCCGCTAGCCTGCGCGATCATCCATCATGGCGGCGCGGGCTCCACCGGCCAGGCGCTACGGGCAGGCAAGCCGCAACTCGTCGTCCCGCATATGGGCGATCAATACGACAACGGGCACCGCATCCAATCGATCGGGGTCGGCAAGACGCTGTCGTCGAAGCACTTCACGATCGCGCGTGCTGGTGCCGCGATCACCGCCATCCTGACCGACCGGATGCGCGAGAAGGCCGCGCAGGTCGGCGCGCAGGTTGCGCTGGAGAACGGTGCAGAGGCCGCCGCGGACGCGATCGCGGCGCTCGTCGATGAGCGCGGCTGACTTCGTCGACAGTTCTCAGTGACCATGGTGACAAAAAGATCATCGACGCCGGGCGTTGCCGTCGCGCCTTGCCGCGGCTAGGCGGACTGCCGATGCGGTCGGCGTACCATCCTTCGTCGATCGAGACGCGCGGTTCGACCCGTCGGCGAAGCGGCGCGTTCGTGCTGACCGTCATCGCGCATGTCCTGATCCTGCTACTGCTGTTGCGACTGGCGCCCTCGGTTACCTCGAAGCCCGAGGAACGCCGCGAGCCGGTCACCTTCCAGATCGCCCCGGATCAGACTGCGCCTACTCCTCAGAAGCGGACGCCCTCACCGACCAAAGCAAAGCGTGCGAGCGGCGGTTCGCCGCAGCGCGCCGCACCCAGAGTCCCGTCCGCGCAGGCGCCGCCTGCCCCGCCGACATCGCCGCCACCGCTGCCGATCAAGATGCTCGGCGGGATGGAAATGTTCGAAGCTGCGGATATCTCGAAGATGCCGTCGCACCCCGACGACCAGCTTGCGGGCGGTGACGGTGGCAGCGGTTCGGGCAAGGGCAAGGATAGCGGTGCGGCCTATGGCCCCGGCGAAGGCCCGGGTGGCGAGCGGCTCTACAAGGTCGAATGGTATCGCCGGCCGACCGATGCGGAGCTCAACGGCTATTTGAAGAGCCCGCCACCGCCGAACAGCTGGGCGAAGATCGCCTGCCGCATGATCGCGAACTACCAAGTCGAGAATTGCCGGGCGCTCAGCGAGTCGCCGGTTGGTTCGGGGCTGGCGCGCGCGATGCGACAAGCCGCTTGGCAGTTCCGCGTCCGTCCCCCGCGCGTCGGCGGGAAGCAGATCCTCGGCGGTTGGGTCGAGATCGATATTGAGTTCAATTCCGGCAGAGCGCCGGACTAGGCAAGCTCCTGATCCTCCCCCGCAAGGGGGAGGTGGCACCGAGAAGGTGACGGAGGGGGAGGACCCGGAACAGCGGTCGGCGCTTACCTCCCCCTCCGTCTGGCAAGCGCCAGCCACCTCCCCCTTGGGGGGAGGATAAGAGCCTCAGTCATATCTCACTCGTGATCGAGTGCTTAGCCTCAGGCGACAACGTCCGTGCAAGCGTCTCGAACTGCCCGCCCTCGACGCGGATTTCGTTGAACGCCGGGGGACTGCCGCGCGTGCGCTTCGATAGCGTGCCCGCACCGATCATTCGGATGATCCGCCCTGCCCGCTCGACCGGCACGTCGAAGGGATCGTGGACGTGCCCCGACAACACGGCATGCGCGCCAGCCTCGGCCAACGCCGTCAGCGCCTCGTTGCCATTCCGCGTCTTGGCCGTCCCCGTCGTCCCCCCCTCGATCAGAGGGTGATGCGCACCAATGAGGATAAGGTTACCCTTCGGCGCATTCGCAATCATCGCCAGCGCGCGCTTGAGCGAGCCGGAACTCACGCGCCCCTTAGACCAGTTCCATCGCCATTGCGCCCGCGCCGTCGTCTTCAACGGCACGACGGTGACGCCCGGAAGCTCCAACGGCTTTTCGATCATCTGCTCGACCGCCGCATAACGCTGGTAAGGCGCGAACAGCCGGCGGAACGGATCCCAGTAATAGGGGATGTCGTGATTGCCGACTTCCAGCGTCACTGGCACGCCCAACGAGCGCAACCAGTCGCCCCCCTGCTGGAACTCGTCCTTCGTCGCGCGCATCGTCAGGTCGCCGGTCATGATGACCGCGTCCGGCTTCTCCTCGGCAACGCGTTCGGAGAACCAGGCGATCGCCGCCGGGTCCTCCGCGCCGAAATGCACGTCGCTGACGTGGAACAGCTTCAATCCGGCGCCCCCCATCATCATGTCAGGCGAGTTCGGACAGCTTGGCGGGTTCGTGCATCGGGCAACCGTTGAACTTGCCGCGGAAGTCCGCCGACTGCTTGTACGTATCCTTGCGCGTGCGGTTCACCCCGCCGAGTGGCTGATGCGCGGTGATGCCGTGCCAGATGCTGTACGACAGCGCGTCGTCGGTATGATCGGTGACACCCTGCTCCCAAGACAGCTGCGCCGGCACTTCGAGCGTCGCGACCGTCACGAACGGGCTCTCCACCTCGTCCCAGACCACCGAAGCGTCCTCAATCGGCATCTTTTCGACATCGGTGTTCAGCTGTACGCGGAACTCCCATTTGCCGCCATGCTCGACCAGCTCCTCGCGAACGACTTCGCGCAAAGCATCCGGGCGTGCGGTAATGTCGACCAGATCGCCGGTCAGTCGCGTCAGTTCGGGCGATACCGGGAATAGCGCCACCTTCGCGATGTAATCGCCGAAGCGGAACGGCGTCTGCGAATAATAGGTCTCGCCGAGCGGGTGGACGGGCTTGGCACCGCCGAGCGTGGTCAGCGTCGCCGACTGGCCGCCGACCGCCTCGAGCGCGGACTCGACGACGCGGAAGGTGGCGGACATCGCCTTTTTCACACCTTCGAAGCGGTCGGTGGTCTTCGCGAGCAGCTTCAGGTTCTTGGCGAAGGCCTTTGGGTCGGACGCCGAGAAGGCCGGACCATTGACCATGATGAAGTCCTGCGTCGTGTCGCCTTCCGAGCCTGGCAAGCGCGCACCGTCGACATCGAGGATCTTCAGCGCGAGACCACGCGGCAGGCTGATGCTGTCGTCGAGGATATCGCCGGCGTTGGTCGAGATGCGGATGATCGCCTCGTGGCGGCCGGGCGTCGCGAAGATCCCCTGTGCGAGTTCGTGCGGAAGGTTGTCGGCAATCGTGAAGGTGCCGCGCGCGATACCATGCGCCTTGGCATGGACCGAGCGGACGGCATGGCCATAGTCCTGCGACGTCGTCTCCAGGATCTCCTGGAACGAGTCCTTCATGCCTTGCAGAGTCTCCTGCTCGTCGGGAGCGATCGTTTCGACGGACGGGTCGAAACGGACGGGCTGGTTGCTGGGCATTGGGTATCTCCGGTTAGTGCCTAGCCGTAACCCGTTGAGTCGGCAGACGTTCCGGTTCGTTGCCGCGAGCGGCCGTTGCAAAGCATGCGTCCGCGGTCGATGAGAGCGCGCGAAGGAGCCATCATGCAGATTCCCACGATCACCGCGCCGACCGTCGCCATCGCCGGTACGTCCGACCGCTTCCCCGTCCGCCGGATCTTCTGCGTCGGCCAGAACTATGCCGATCATGCGCGCGAAATGGGCTCCGACCCCGACCGGCAGGAGCCGTTCTTCTTCTCCAAGCCTGCCGACGCGGTCGTCGCCAACGGCAGAGCGATCCCCTTTCCGCCACAGACCGAAGACCTGCACCACGAAGTCGAGTTGGTGATCGCGCTCGTTAAGGGCGGCAAGGATATCGCGGTCGAGGATGCCGCTGCGGTGATCTTCGGTGCGGGCGTCGGCATCGATCTCACGCGGCGCGATCTCCAGGCGGCGGCGAAGAAGGCCGGCCGGCCGTGGGACATGGCGAAGGGCTTCGATCGCTCCGCCCCCGTTGGCGCGCTCACGCCGGGCGTGCCCGCCACCAAGGGCAGCATCGCGCTCGCAATCGACGGCGAGACACGCCAGTCCGGCGACCTCTCGATGATGATCTGGAGCGTGCCCGAGATCATCGCGACGCTGTCGACCTCCGTCGAGCTGGCCCCTGGCGATTTGATCTTCACCGGCACCCCCGCCGGCGTCGGCCCGATCCGACGCGGACAGACCGTGCACGCCACGATCGACGGTTTCGAAACGCTTATGGTGACATTCGCCGACTGATCGTCCACGCTGCCGCCAATACCGATAATAAGCGGGGGTTGGATGACGAACACGATCGACACAGGGGCCACCGGGTTCTTGAGCAGGGCGCGAACCGTCGCCGCGCCAGGCTTCAACCGCTGGCTCGTGCCCCCCTGCGCGCTCGCTATCCACCTGTGCATCGGCATGGCGTACGGGTTCAGCGTGTTCTGGTTGCCGCTGTCGCGCGCGATCGGGATCACCGATCCGGTTGCCTGCCCCAACCTCTCGCTGCTCGGCGCGCTGACCACCACGACCTGCGACTGGCGGGTCAGCGACCTGGTCTGGACGTACACACTGTTCTTCGTCGTGCTCGGCGCCGCCGCCGCGATTTGGGGCGGCTGGCTCGAGCGCGCAGGCCCGCGGAAAGCCGGCGTCGTCGCGGCGTTCTGCTGGTGCGGCGGCATGGGCATTGCCGCGATCGGCATCGCGACGCATCAGCTCTGGCTGATCTGGCTCGGGTCGGGCGTCATCGGCGGAATCGGGCTTGGGCTCGGCTACATCTCGCCTGTCTCGACGCTGATCAAATGGTTTCCCGATCGGCGCGGCATGGCGACCGGGATGGCGATCATGGGCTTTGGCGGCGGCGCGATGATCGGCGGACCGCTCGCCGACTTGCTCATGAAGCATTTCGCCAGTCCCAATGGCGTCGGCGTGTGGCAGACGTTCCTGGTACTAGCGAGCGTCTATTTCGTGTTCATGATGGCCGGCGCGATCGGTTACCGCGTGCCCGCCGAGGGTTGGGCACCGGCGGGCTGGACCGCGCCGACCAGCGCCAAGGCGTCGATCAGCCGCTTCAACGTCGCGCTGTCGGACGCGCACCGCACGCCGCAATTCTGGCTGGTGTGGCTGGTGCTGTTCTTCAACGTCTCCGCCTCGATCGGGATCATCGGCATCGCCTCGCCGATGTTGCAGGAGCTGTTCGGCGGACGGCTGATCGATGCGCCTACCGTGCTGTTCACCGCGTTCGATGACGACCAGAAGAAGGCGGCCGCAGCGGTCGGCGCAGGGTTCGTTGGTGCGATCAGCCTGTTCAACATCGGCGGGCGGTTCTTCTGGGCGTGGCTGTCCGATCGGATCGGCCGCAAGCCGCTGTTCGCGACGATCCTCGCGGCAGGCGCCGTGCTCTACGGGTTCGCGGCACCGGCACTGGCGGGCACCACCCTGGGCCTGTTCATCCTGGTCTTCTGCATCCTCGCGTCGATGTACGGCGGTGGTTTCGCGACCGCGCCGGCGTATCTCGCCGACCTGTTCGGGACCAAGTATGTCGGCGCGATCCACGGGCGGTTGCTGACCGCCTGGTCGACCGCGGGCGTGGTCGGGCCGTTGCTCGTCGCCAACATGCGTGACCGCGCGATCGCGGCGGGTGTACCCCGCAGCGATATCTATCCGCCGATTTTCCTTGTGCTGGCGGCGATGCTGGTTGCGGGGTTCGTCGCGAACCTGTTCGTCCGGCCGGTCGCAGCGAAGTTCCACATGGCGGCGGATGACCGGCCGATCACGGTCGACACGATCGCTGGCGGTACGGCGGCGGCGGCAACCGGCACCTCGCCGATCGTCGTCTTCGCATGGCTCGCGGTCGGGTTGCCGATCCTCTGGGGGATCTACATGACGCTGTCGAAGGCGTTGATCCTGCTCAAATAGCACGCAACCTATCCGCGCCGGCATGGGTTGCTCCTGCTCAATCGACACAGGAGCACCCCATGGCCGACCGGCTCACGATGCAGGATCCGCGCACGCAATATCCGCAGCCCCCCTTCCCGCAGCAGCCGCAGGAAGCGCCGGGGATCGCGTCGAAGATGGATCCGAAACCCGATCATGGCGAGACCAGCTACAAGGGTTCGGGCAAGCTCGCGGGGCGCAAAGCGCTCATCACCGGCGGCGACAGCGGTATCGGCCGTGCCGCGGCGATCGCCTATGCCCGCGAAGGTGCCGACGTCGCGATCGTCTATCTCCCCGCCGAAGAGGCCGATGCGAAGGAAGTCGTCGCACTGATCGAGGCGGAGGGCCGCAAGGCCCTCGCGCTGCCGGGCGACGTGAAGGACGAGTCGTTCTGTCGTACGGCCGTGCAGCAGACGGTGGATGCGTTCGGCGGCCTCGACGTGCTGGTCGTCAACGCCGGGCGCCAGCAGACGCGGCCGACCGTCGCCGACATCTCGACCGACGATTTTGACCAGACGATGAAGACCAACGTCTATGCTTTGCACTGGTTCGTGCAGGCGGCCGTCCCGCATCTTCCCGTCGGTGCGGCAGTGGTCACGACGGCGTCGGTGCAGGGCTATGATCCGTCGGACAATCTGCTCGACTATGCGACCACCAAGGCGGCGATCGTCGCGTACACCAAGGGTCTCGCCAAGCAGCTGATCGAGAAGGGCATCCGCGCCAACGTCGTCGCGCCGGGCCCGTTCTGGACGGTGCTTCAGCCCAGCGGTGGCCAGCCTCAGGAAACGCTCGAGACGTTCGGATCGAAGAGCCATTTCGGCCGTCCCGGCCAGCCGGTGGAGATCGCCCCGGTGTACGTGCTGCTCGCCTCGCAGGAGGGCAGCTACATCACGGGTGAAGTCTACGGCGTCACCGGCGGCGCAGGGGTGGCTTAACCTTTAATCCTCCCCCGCCAGGGGGAGGTGGCACCGAAGGTGACGGAGGGGGAGGAACGCGCAACCACTGTAACCCTAACCTCCCCCTCCGTCTGGCAATCGCCAGCCACCTCCCCCTGGCGGGGGAGGATCAGCTGGTAAGCCCCTAGCCCCAACGCCGCTATTGCACATCGTTATCAAATCTGTACCTGTGCGCTGGTGACCGCCCGGCAGATCATACCCCTCGTCAAGACCACTCCCCGCGCATGACTCGCGGTACGATCAAGACCTGGTATCTCGTCCACAAATGGACGAGCCTGATCTGCACTGCATTCCTGCTGATGCTGTGCGTGACCGGCCTGCCGCTGATCTTCGACGAGGAGATCGACGGCTGGCTCGACCCGCCCGCGCCCATGGCAACGCTGCCGGCAAGCACGCCGTCGCTGTCGCTCGATGCCATTCTCGGCCGCGCTGCAAAGGCCGCCCCCGGCGAAATTCCTCTCTACATCAGCTTCGACGACGAACGCCCGATCGTCTACGTCACGACCGGCCCAACGCCCGATGCCGCCCCCGCAGCGATGCACTTCCTCGCCTTCGAAGCGCGCACGGGCACGAAGATGCCGCCCTATGTCCCCGGCGTAATGGCGTTCATCCTGAAGCTGCATACCGACATGTTCCTCGGCTTCTGGGCGGAGATCTTCCTCGGCGTGATGGGCCTGCTCTTCTTCGCGGCGATCGTCTCCGGCGTGGTGCTCTACGCACCGTTCATGGCCAAGCTCGACTTCGGCACATTACGTCGCGGACGCAGCAAGCGTCTCGGCTGGCTCGATCGCCACAACCTGCTCGGCATCGTCACGCTCGCCTGGGCGAGCGTCGTCGGCGTGACGGGCACGATCAACACGTTCGTCGTGCCGATCACCGGCATCTGGAAAGCGAACGGCCTCGCCGAGATCATCGCCAGCGAAGCGCGCACGCCACTGCCGGCCCAGCGCGCCTCGGTACAGGCCGCGCTCGACGCCGTGCTGCGCAAGGCGCCCGACATGAAGCCGCAGTTCATCGCCTTTCCTGGCGTCGTCTTCAGCAGCCACCATCACTACGCCGTCTTCCTAAAGGGCGCGACGCCGCTGACGTCTAAGATGTTGCTGCCCGGCTTCGTCGATGCCGCGACCGGACGGCTCGACGCGGTCGTGCCGATGCCGTGGTACATGCAGGCGATGCTGCTCGCACAGCCGCTGCATTTCGGGAATTACGGCGGCCTCGCGATGAAGATCGTCTGGGCGCTCTTCGACATTTTAACGATCATCGTGCTCGGCAGCGGGCTGTATCTTTGGCTGCGTCGTCGCGGCGGTCCGAGCGACCAGCGCGTCCGCGAAGTCGTGATGGCGGGAGAAATCGCATGACTCACAAAACCAACGGCCAGATCTTCGCGTTGCCAATCCTGCTTGGCGTGTCGACCGTCGCGGGGCTCGGCGCGGGGTTGATCGGTGACGGCGTCTGGGATGTCGGCGCAGGCCTGCTGCTCGCGCTGCCGCTGGTCGTGACCGGCCGCTACTGGGTCCGCCCGCCCGAACCCGCACAGCGCCGCCAACAACTCCGGACCGCACCGATACGGCGATAACGCGGAGCCGGCATGATACCGGCTCCGCACTAGTATTGTGATCGTCAGGCGGACGGCATCAGGTCGCCGGCGTACCCTAGCGGGCCGGCGCGGTCGTCGGAACCCCGATCGGAGGAGCAACAGGTGCGGGAGCGACTGCACCGTTAGCCATTGGCGGCGGCGGGGGTGCCATACCCGCCGGCGGCGGCGGAGGAGCACCCGGACCGCCGGGAGCATTCGGACCGCCCGGTCCACCAGGGCCGTCGCGACCCGGACCGTCGCGGCCGGGGCCACCAGGACCATGCGGACCACGCGGCGGGCCTCCGACCGGGCCGAGCGCCGTCACCTTGCCACCGGGCGCGACCAAGAACGAGGCGTGGACGAAGCCATCCTCGAACCGGCCCTGGATCGTCACGGGCTGACCGGCCGCGACTAGGTTGCTGCCATCGCCTTCCCGACCGAGATCGACCAGCGCGCGACCGGTGCGGTCGGCCATCACGAACTTGTTGCCGTAGGTCTCCGCGACGGTGCCGCGGATCGTGACGATGCCGTCGGACTGGAGCGAACGGATCGCGGTTGGCGTGACGGGCGCCATCGTCACGCTCGGACGGGTCGCGGCGACGGTGACGGCACCGGCTGCACCACCGACCACCAGCAAACCGGCCGCAGCGAGTGCCAAGCGGTTGCGGCGGAGATTGAAGCGCTTGTTCGGCTCGATATGGGAATGTTCGGTCATTCGTCGTTCCTCTCATTGGTTGACGAATCACCGTCTAAGCGCACGCTGCCGACGCCCGCTGAACCAAGCCGTTCAGTTTCCGTTGTGGTCATCGACATAGGGACACACGCATGCGGGTATTATTGGTCGAGGACGATGCGGCGATCGCCGACGGGCTGGCGCGAGCGTTGCGCGCGGAGCATTTCGCGGTCGACGTCGCGACCAACGGCGAGGATGGCGGCCATCTGGGTGCAACCGAACTGTACGACGCGGCGGTGCTCGACCTTGGCCTGCCCAAGCGCGATGGACTATCGGTCTTGCGCGACTGGCGCGCGGCGGGACGCGACCTGCCCGTCCTGATCCTCACCGCGCGCGACGGGTGGTCGGAAAAGGTCGAGGGGTTCAAAGCCGGAGCCGACGATTATGTCGTGAAGCCGTTCCGTGTCGAGGAGGTCGTGATGCGGCTGCGCGCGCTGGTTCGCCGCGCGGCCGGCCATGCGGCGGCGCGAGTCACGTGCGGGCCGCTGACGTTCGACGCGCAACTCGGTACGTTCGAGTTGAACGGCTTGCCGCTGAAACTCACCGCGTTCGAATGGCGCGTACTCTCCGCCCTGATGCTCCGCCGCGAAGTCGTCATCGAGCGCGCCGACCTGATCGAGCGCGTTTACGAGGGCGATGCGGATGTCGACTCGAACTCGATCGAGGTTATTATCGGCCGGCTGCGGCGAAAGATCGGTGCGCAGATGATCGAGACGGTGCGGGGCCGCGGGTATCGGCTGACGGCGGATGGGTCGTGATGACCGGACAAACCATTCGCCACAACAAAGACACCACCCCGGCGAAGGCCGGGGCCCAATTGGGGATGAATAGTAATGGCGCGTCGTCCATCATAATCGAAACCTCTCCAATTGGGCCCCGGCCTTCGCCGGGGTGGTATGTGACGGGCGGTTCACTCTACACCAGCGCGCGAAGCCGGCGATGACCCGCCTCCGCCTCATCCCCCGCTCGCTCTTCGGCCGCATGCTCGCGATCGCCGCGTTCTCGACTGGAATCGCGCTCTTGTTCGCGGGCGTCACGATCGGCCACGTCCTCGAACGCTTCGTCACCCGCGGACTCGACGAGCGCCTCGACGCGCAGGTCGCGGTGCTCGCGCGCGCGGTCCGCCCCGATGCTACGCTTGATCGCACCCGAGCGATCGACCTGCCCGAGTTTGGCGAACCCGGCTCCGACTGGTCCTGGCACATCGATGGTCCCGCTGGGCGCGTCGACAGCGGGGCGACGCCGACCGCCACCACCTTCCCGCCAGCCTCGATCGCTCCCCCGCCGCCGCCGCAACTAGCCGTAGCGCGCGATGACGAACGCTCGCGTCCCCCCGGCCCCGGTGGCCCCAACGATCACCAACTCCACCCCGGCGAGTCCCGCGACCGCAGTGGCGAACGCCTCCACTCGCGCATCATGGACGTCGCCACCCCGCGCGGCACGGTGACGATCACCGCGATCGGCCCCCGCCGGATTGTCGAGGAGCCCTGGCGCGAGGCTATGATCCCCCTGCTCGGCTCGCTCGCCCTGCTCGGCGCCGGACTCGCACTCGCGACCCTCGTACAACTCCGCTTCGGCCTGCGTCCCCTCCGCGATCTCCGCACCGCGCTTTCCGCGGTCCGCGCCGGCACGGAACGCCACGTCCCCGCGGACCAGCCCGGCGAACTGCAACCGCTCGTCACCGAACTCAACGCACTGATCGACCAGAACGCGGCCGGGCTCGCGCACGCCCGCCAACACGTCGCCAACCTAGCCCACGGGCTGAAGACCCCCCTCGCCGCGCTCTCGCTCAAGCTAGCCGAAGCGAACGCCGACGCAGACGTCCGCGACATGGTCGACCAGATCGATCGGCGAGTCCGCCATCACCTCGGTCGCGCTCGCGTGGATGCGACCGGCGGCGCGCGCACCCGGACGCCGATCGCCCCCGCCGTTGCCGATCTCGTCGGGGTGTTGAGTCGCATCCATGCCGATCGCCCGATGACGGTCGACATCACAATCGCCGACGAGCTTGCCGTCGCAATCGACCCGCAGGATCTCGACGAGATGATCGGCAACCTCCTCGACAACGCTTGGCGTCACGCGCGCGCCGCGCTTTCGATCACTGCGAACCCGATCGACGGCACGGTCACGCTGGAGATCGCCGACGACGGCCAAGGTCTCGACGACACGGCCATGGCACAAGCCGTCCTGCCCGGCCGTCGTCTAGACGAACGCGGCGACGGTCACGGGTTCGGACTGTCGATCACGCGCGAACTCGCCGAACTAAATGGGGGCACGGTGACGCTCGACCGTTCCCCCGTCCTCGGCGGCTTGTTAGTCCGCCTGACGCTACCTCAGCGCCGCTGACATCACAGCGCGCGGACGACGACCGGCGACGGCGGTGCCTTGGCCAGCATGTTGCGCAGCGGCAGCGTAAACGGCGGCGCCTCGATCTCGAACACATCGCCCTCCTGCGTCGTCACGCCTTCGCTGAACGACAACGTTGCCGTCCCAAAGAAATGGACGTGGACGTCGCCAGGCCGGCGAAACAGGTCGTATTTGAAATGATGCGCCTCGAGGTTGGCGATCGTGTGGGACATGTTCGCCTCGCCCGAGAGGAACGGCTTTTCCCAAAGCAACGCACCGTCGCGGTGGATGCGGCTCATGCCCTCGACATGGTCGGGAATTGGGCCGGTCAGCAATTCCGGACCGAGCGCCGCCTGACGCAGCTTGGAATGCGCGAGCCAGAGGTAATTGTGCCGCTCGGTCACGTGATCGCTGAACTCGTTGGCAAGACAGAGGCCAAGGCGGAACGGCGTACCGTCCGGGCCGATCAGATAGATGCCGGCGAGTTCGGGCTCCTCGCCGCCGTCCTGCGCGAACGCGGGGCTGGTAAGTGCGCCGCCGGGCCCGACGAGACCGGATCCGTCGCCCTTGTAGAACCATTCGGGCTGCTGGCCCGTCTCGCCCACCGCCGGCTTGCCGCCCGCGACTCCGTCGAGGAACATGCGCATCGAATCCGTCAGGGTTTCGGCTGCGGCCGCAGCGCGGTGCATCTTGTCGCGCCCTTCCGCCGAGCCGAGATGCGTCAGTCCGGTGCCGGTCATGATGAGATGTGCGGAATCGCCATGATCGATCGGCGACAGCAGGTGGCCGGCGGCAAGTTCGGCGGCGATGTCGACTGCCGCGCCGGTCCCGCACGCCCGAACCGCCGTCGCAAGATCGGTGCCCGCTGCGATCGCGCGCGTTGCGAGTTCACGAACGCTGTCCACGCCCGGGACGAGGCTTGCGCCCTTGTCGGTAGCGGCGATCACCGACCGCGTGCCGTCCGCTGCGCGATGCTGCAATAGGCGCAAACTGCTCACTTCTACTTCTCCTGCTAACGAGCGAAGGACATACCTGATTACTCGGACTGATTACAGCCGCTAGCGATGCCGATCGTGCTACTTTCGACCTTGCTCAACTACGCAACAGACACTAACCGGCCGGCTAATTGTCAGACCACGAAAATCGGAGAGTTTGGCCCTTTAGCGCGCCGCTTGTTCCGGCAACGCGTTGGTTGTCCGCGATCCCCACACCGCGTAGAACAACACGTAAAGTTCGCACGCCGCAGTCAGCAGGAACGAGTTCTGGAGACCGTAGGTATCGGCGAGCCAACCCTGGACGATGACCAGCGCCCCACCCGCGATCGCCATGATGAGCAGACCCGACCCTTCCTCGGTCAGCGGCCCAAGCCCCTTGATCCCGAGCGTGAAGATCGTCGGGAACATGATCGAGTGGAACAGCCCGACCGAGATCAGCGCCCACATCGCGACGTGCCCTGTGGTGAAGGTGGCGATAAGCATCACGACGCAGGCGCCGATGCTCGCAAATGCCAGCACGCGCTCGGCAGGGATCTTGCGCATCACGACGCTGCCGATCAGCCGGCCGACCATCATCCCGCCCCACAGGATGAACAGGTAATGCGATGCCTGCTCGTGCGTCAGGTTGCCGATGTTCGGCTGGCTGACGAAATTGATGAACAGGTTGGCGACACCAATTTCGGCTATCAGATAAATGAAGATTGCCGGGATGCCGAATACGAGGTTGCGATGTGACCAGAGCGACTGGCCCTTGCGATCCGCCTTCGCCGAACGCTGCGTCGCAGACCCCATCGCGGGCAGCGGGAAGCGCGCGATCACGATCGCCAGCACGACCAGCACGGCCGCGACGATCAGATAGGGCAGCATGACCGATTGCGCGTCGGCAATCCGCTCGGCCTGCGTCAGCACCGCGGTGGAGCCGGCGGCAGCAGTACCCGAGGTCGAACGACCCAGGATCAGATACCCACCGAACAGCGGCGCGAGTGTCGCACCCGCCGAATTGAATGCCTGCACGAGGTTCAGCCGCGACGACGCTGTCTCGGGCGGACCGACGACGGCGACGTAGGGATTCGCCGCAACCTGCAGCAGCGTGATGCCACTCGCGATCACGAACAGCGCGACCAGCGTCACGCCGTACGACGGCAGCCGCGCGGCGGGCACCATCATCAATGCGCCGACCGCCATCAGGCCGAGCCCGAACACCATTGCGCGCTGATACCCGACACGCTCGATCAGCTTGGCCGACGGGATCGAGGCGAAGAAATACGCGATGAACCAGACGCTCTCGATCAGTGTCGTCTGCGTATAGCTGAGGTCGAACACGCTGCGCAGGTGCGGCAGCAGCGTGTTGTTGATGACCGTGATGAAGCCCCACATGAAGAACAGGCTGGCGAGCAACGTGAGCGCGGATCGATAGCTCGGCGCGCCTCCCGCGGCATGCACCGCCCCGGCGTCAACGGGCTTTTGCGTCTGTATCGGCATCGCCATAGTCGTTTCATCCTCCGTGCCCTGTCGGTGACTGCAACAGTCTTTTCCCGCAAGGCTTGCCCAGAAATATATTGTCCGACTATATAGCCACACAAGGCGCGTCAACGGCGTCGGACGAATAAGGACGGGAACCGGAATGCGCGCAATCACAAAGTCGGGGATCATCGTGGCAACCTTGCTGGCAGCGCTTTCCGCGCACGCAGCCGACGCGGCAGAGGCGAAGCGCACGCCTGCCGGTACGCTCAAGGACGGTACCGCGATCGAGGCCGTGACGCTCAGCAACGCGCATGGCGTCTCCGCGCGCATCCTGTCGTACGGCGCGACGCTGCAATCGCTGATGGGCCCGGACCGCAACGGAAAGATCGCCGACGTCATGCTCGGCTATGACGATCTCGCCTCCTACGTCGACCATCCCAATTTCTTCGGCGTGACGGTCGGCCGTTTCGCCAATCGCATCGCCGGTGGCCGCTTCACGCTGGACGCCAAGGCGTACCAGTTACCGCTCAACGACAAGGTCAATTCGCTGCACGGCGGCGGCAAGGGCTTCGACAAGGTCGCCTGGAAGATCGTCTCGGCGACGAATGGCCCGACCGCGACGCTCGTGCTGGGCTACCGCAGCCCGGACGGTGATTCCGGCTATCCCGGCAACCTGGACGTCACCGTCACCTATACGCTCGACGAAGCCGGCAATCTCAGCATCGCGTATGACGCGAGGACCGACAAGCCGACGATCGTGAACATGACCAACCACGGCATCTTCGATCTCGGCGGCGAAGGCTCGGCGATGGGCGCGTATGGCCATCGGCTGACGATCCCCGCCAAGGCGATCACGCCGGTCGACGACAAGCTGATCCCCACCGGTACGCTGCAGCCCGTCGCCGGCACGGTGTTCGATTTCCGAAACGGCCGCATCGTCGGCGAGGGCATCCGCGACGGCCGCGACCAGCAGATCCGCTACGGCCATGGCTACGATCACAATTTCGCGCTCGATAAAGGCTTGACCGCCGAGCCCGAACTGGCTGCGCGGCTGGAGGATCCTGTCTCGGGCCGCGTGCTCGAAGTCCTAACGACCGAGCCCGGCGTGCAGTTTTATACCGGCAATTTCCTCGACGGCACGTTCATCGGCAAGAAGGGTCATCTGTACCGGATGGGCGACGGCATCGCGCTCGAACCGCAGAAATTCCCCGATGCGCCGAACAAGCCGAATTTCATCTCCGCGCGTGTCGATCCGGGCAAGCCGTATCATCACGCGATGATCTACCGCCTTTCCGTCGCCCGCTGATATTCGATCTCCAGAAAGCTCCTCATGACCGACATGCCTAAGCTCCGCTCGCGCGCGTGGTTCGACAACCCCGAAAACATCGACATGACCGCGCTCTATTTGGAGCGCTATCTGAACTTCGGGCTGTCCCTGGAGGAACTACGCTCTGGCAAGCCAATCATCGGCATCGCGCAGACCGGCAGCGACCTGTCGCCGTGCAATCGCCACCATCTCGTGCTCGCCGAACGTCTGCGCGAGGGCATCCGTGAAGCCGGCGGCATCGCGCTCGAATTCCCGGTTCACCCGATCCAGGAAACTGGCAAGCGCCCGACCGCCGGGCTCGACCGCAACCTCGCCTATCTGGCGCTGGTCGAGGTACTGTACGGCTATCCGCTCGACGGCGTCGTGCTGACGATCGGCTGCGACAAGACCACGCCGGCGTGCCTGATGGCCGCGGCGACCGTGAACATCCCGGCGATCGCGCTGTCGGTGGGGCCGATGCTCAACGGCTGGCACAAAGGCGAGCGGACTGGCTCCGGCACGATCGTGTGGAAGGCGCGTGAACTGCTCGCGACCGGCGCGATCGACGATGAGGGCTTCATCAAGCTTGTCGCCTCGTCCGCGCCGTCGACCGGTTACTGCAACACGATGGGCACCGCGACGACGATGAACAGCCTTGCCGAAGCGCTCGGCATGCAGCTGCCCGGCTCGGCTGCGATCCCCGCGCCGTACCGTGATCGCCAAGAGGTCGCGTATCGCACCGGCAAGCGGATCGTCGACATGGTTTCGGAAGATCTGAAGCCGTCGGACATCCTGACCAAGGAGGCGTTCCACAACGCGATCGTCGTCAATTCGGCGATCGGCGGCTCGACCAACGCGCCGATCCATCTCGCCGCGATCGCGCGCCACATCGGCGTCGACCTCCCGATCGACGACTGGCAGACGCACGGCCACAAGGTGCCGCTGATGGTCAATCTCCAGCCCGCCGGCGAATATCTCGGCGAAGATTATTACCATGCCGGCGGCGTGCCCGCGGTGGTTGCGGAGCTGATGAAGCAGGGGCTGATCCACGAGGACGCGATGACCGCGAACGGCAAGTCGATCGGCGACAATTGCCGGACCGCGACGATCGAGGACGAGCGCGTCATCCGCCCGTTCGCGACGCCGCTGCTCGAGGACGCTGGCTTCATCGTGTTGCGCGGCAATTTGTTCGACTCGGCGATCATGAAGACCAGCGTCATCAGCCCCGAGTTCCGCGCGCGCTATCTGTCCAACCCGGACGATCTCGAAGCGTTCGAGGGCCCCGCGGTCGTGTTCGACGGCCCCGAGGATTATCATGCGCGGATCGACGATCCCGCGGTTGGTATCACCACCGATACGTTGCTGTTCATGCGCGGCGCAGGGCCGATCGGCTATCCGGGTGCGGCGGAAGTCGTCAACATGCGGCCGCCTGCATACCTGATCCGCGAAGGCGTCCACGCCCTTCCCTGCATCGGCGACGGGCGGCAGTCGGGGACGTCGGGCTCGCCCTCGATCCTCAACGCCTCGCCGGAAGCCGCGGCAATGGGCGGGCTCGCGCTGATTCGGACCGGCGACCGTGTCCGCATCGATCTTGCCAAGGGCAGCGCCAACGTGCTGATCTCTGACGAGGAACTCGCCGAGCGCCGCCGTGCGCTGACCGAGGCGGGTGGCTATGCCTTCCCGCGCTCGCAGACGCCGTGGCAGGAGATCCAGCGCGCCACTGTCGGCCAGATGGAAACCGGCGCGATCCTCGAGGGTGCCGAGAAGTACCAGCGGATCGCGCAGACGATGGGCCTACCCCGCGACAATCACTGAGTCGTGACCGCGCGCCGCTCGATCAGGGCGGTGCGCAGGCATTGGCACACGATCTCGTCGCGCTGGTTGATCAGCCGGTGCGTGAAGGTGACGATGCCCGCGTTCGGGCGCGACTTGCTGGGTTTCAGCTCGGTAACTTCGGTCTCGCAGCGCATCGTGTCGCCGATGAAGACCGGCTTCGGGTGTACCAGCTTGTCGTAGCCGAGATTGGCGACGAGCGTGCCGAGCGTCGTCTCGCCGACCGACAGCCCAACCATCAGCGCGAAGGTGAAGGTGCCGTTGACGAGGATCCGGCCGAACTCGCTCGCCTTCGCCGCCTCGATATCGAGATGGAGCGGCTGCGGGTTGTGCGTCATCGTCGAGAACAGCAGGTTGTCCGTCTCGGTCACCGTGCGGCGGATCTCGTGCTCGATCCGGTCGCCGATACTCCAATCGTCGAAATAGCGGCCGGCCATTAGCTATCCTTCTCGATGCGAACGAGCATGGTGCCCTCGGTCACCTGCCCGCCCTCGATTGCGTTCAGGTCCGCGACGATGCCGTCGAACGGCGCGGTCAGGGAGTGCTCCATCTTCATCGCCTCGAGCGTGACCAGCTTCTGGCCCTTGACGACGGTATCGCCCGCCGCGACGTCGACCGCGATGATGCGGCCGGGCATGGGAGACAGGATCGCGCCGTCCGCTGCTCCGCCCGCAGCGACACCAGATGCACGCCAAGGCTTGAGCTGCCAGGTCTGGCCGGCTTCGGAGATCAGGACGTCTTCGAACGCCGACGTCGTTCCGGCCTGTCCGTCGAGTTCGACCTCGACCGGTTCGCCGTCGAGCAGGAACGTCGCGCTACGGCCCGGCGCCGCATTGAGACGGAAGCCCGAGATCGGATCGGTAGAGACGAGCGCGCCCGCGGCCTCGGCCAACGCCTCTTCCGTCGGGTGCGTCGGCGGCATGAGCGCGTCGCCTTCGCGCGCGATCAGACCGGTGTCGAGCGTGCCCGCCACGAAGTCGGGATGGTCGAGCGCCTCGACGAGGAACCCCGCGTTGGAGCGTACCGGCCAGACGACCGCGCCGTCGAGCGCATGCGCCAGGGCTTCACGCGCGGTCTCGCGGTCTTCGCCCCAGGCGATGACCTTGGCGATCATCGGGTCGTAGAAGGGCGAGATTTCAGCGCCCTGCTCTACCCCGGTATCGACGCGTGCGGTGGTGCCGAGATCGAAGCGTTCGAGCGTACCGATCGACGGCAGGAACCCCTTGGCGGGATCCTCGGCATACAGCCGTGCCTCCATCGCCCAGCCGTCGATTACCAGTTCGTCCTGGCGCTTGGGCAGCGACTCGCCCGACGCGACGCGGAGTTGCCATTCGACGAGGTCCTGGCCGGTGATCTCTTCGGTGACCGGATGCTCGACCTGGAGCCGCGTGTTCATTTCCATGAACCAGATGCGGTCGGCGCGGAGGCCTTCGCTGGCGTCGGCGATGAACTCGATCGTGCCGGCTCCGACGTAATCGACTGCCTTGGCAGCCTTGACCGCGGCGGCGCAGATGGCGTCGCGGGTGGCGGCGTCCATACCGGGTGCGGGCGCTTCCTCGATCACCTTCTGGTGGCGGCGCTGGAGCGAGCAGTCGCGTTCGAACAAATGGACGACGTTGCCGTGGCTGTCGCCGAAGACCTGCACCTCGATATGGCGCGGCGAGAGGATGTATTTCTCGATCAGCACGTCGGTGTTGCCGAACGACGAGGCCGCCTCGCGCTGGCACGAGACGAGCGCATCGGCGAACTCGGCGGCCGTATCAACGCGGCGCATGCCCTTGCCGCCGCCGCCGGCTACCGCCTTGATCAGGACGGGGTAGCCGATCGCGTCGGCCTCCGCCTTCAGACGTTCGGGGGACTGGTCCTCGCCGAGATAGCCGGGCGTGACGGGCACGCCAGCGGCGATCATGCGCTGTTTCGCGGCGTCCTTCAGGCCCATGGCACGGATGCTGTGGGGGTTGGGGCCGACCCAGATCAGGCCGGCGTCGAGCACGGCCTGGGCGAAGTCGGCATTCTCGGACAGGAAGCCGTAGCCGGGGTGGATCGCCTCGGCGCCGGTTTGCTTGGCGGCAGCGATGATGCGGTCGCCGACTAGGTAGCTTTCGCGTGCCGGGGATGCGCCGATATGGACGGCTTCGTCGGCCTGGCGGACGTGGAGCGCATTCGCGTCAGCGTCCGAATAAACCGCTATCGTGCGGATGCCGAGCGCCCTTGCGGTGCGGATGATGCGGCAGGCGATCTCGCCGCGATTGGCGATCAGGAGGGACTCGATCATCGATTCGCTCCGCGGAAGTGCACAAAGTGCAGACGCTCCAGCGATGTGCACATCGGGCTCGAAAGCCCCTCGACGGCAGCAAGATCGGCGGAGAGGATCGACTGTTTCATCATGGTCATCCCGGCATAAGCCGATGCGGGCGGTGTAGGACAGGCCATGTCAGTTCGCGCAGCCGGTGGTGCGCTTCGACCAGGTGAGGTTGGCGATCTTCCAGCGGCCGGCGTCGCGGACCATGTCGAAATGGTCGGTGCCGCAATGCGAGACCTTGCCGTCGATCGTGAAGACGTAGGGCGACCAGACCATCGCGATGTCGCCGTCGATGTCGACCGCGGGATCGGTGAGGCGTTCGGCGTAGCGTTCGGGGCCGGGCTTGATCGATGCGGCGAAGTCGGGCCAGCTGGTGCGGCGGACCGAGTGCGTGCCGTCTGGCTTTTCCTCGGCGACGGTGGCGCTGCCTTCGGGGCGGACCTGGGTAAGGATGGCCTGCCCGTCGCGCGCGGCGAGCGCGGCGAAGAGCGCGTCGATCGGGACCATGACGCCGGCCTCTTCGGTCATTGCCGCTGGCGGCAGGCCGGTGCCCTTGACGATCGGCTGGACCGGGGTGATCTGTCCGGCGGCGAGGAGAAGTGACAGCAGGATCATCGAGTTACATCCTGAACACGCCGAACGCGGGGCGTTCGGGGATGGGAGCGTTGAGCGTCGCGGCGAAGGCCAGGCCAAGCACGTCGCGGGTCTGGGCGGGATCGATGATGCCGTCGTCCCAGAGGCGCGCGGTGGCGTACCAGGGGTTGCCCTCGTCCTCGTATTTCTGCCGGACGGGTGCCTTGAAGGCTTCGGCCTGTTCGGGCGTCCAGCCGTCCGCGTCGCGGTGGACGGTGGCGAGGACGGATGCCGCCTGTTCGCCGCCCATCACGCTGATCCGGCTGTTGGGCCAGGTGAACAGGAAGCGCGGCGAATAGGCGCGGCCGCACATGCCGTAATTGCCCGCGCCGAAGCTGCCGCCGATCAATACCGTGATCTTCGGGACGGTCGCGGTGGCGACGGCGGTGACGAGCTTGGCGCCGTGCTTGGCAATGCCCTCCGCCTCGTACTTGCCGCCGACCATGAAGCCGGAGATGTTCTGGAGGAACAGCAGCGGGACCTTCCGCTGGCAGGCGAGTTCGATGAAGTGCGCGCCCTTCTGTGCGCTCTCGCTGAACAGCACGCCGTTGTTGGCCAGGATCGCGACCGGGATGCCCCAGATGTGCGCGAACCCGCAAACGAGCGAGGTGCCGTAGAGCGCCTTGAACTCGTGGAACTCGCTGCCGTCGACGAGGCGCGCAATGACTTCGTGGACGTCGTAGGGCGCGCGGACGTCGCTGGGGACGATGCCGTACAGTTCTTCGGGAGCGAATTTCGGCGGCTTGGGCTGCTGGAGGTTCACCGCGGTCTGCGCCTGCGGTTGCAGCGTCGAGACGATGTCGCGGACGATCGTCAGCGCGTGCTCGTCGTTCTCGGCGACGTGATCGACCACGCCCGATCGGCGACCGTGCGTATCGGCGCCGCCCAGTTCCTCGGCCGAGATGACTTCGCCGGTCGCGGCCTTGACCAGCGGCGGGCCGGCGAGAAAGATCGTCCCCTGCCCGCGAACGATGATCGTCTCGTCGGACATCGCGGGGACGTACGCGCCGCCCGCGGTGCAGCTGCCCATGACGCAGGCGATCTGCGGGATGCCGAGCGCGGACATGTTGGCCTGGTTGAAGAAGATGCGGCCGAAATGATCGCGGTCGGGGAAGACTTCGGCTTGGTGCGGCAGGTTCGCGCCGCCGCTGTCTACGAGGTAGATGCAGGGGAGCCGGTTCTCTTGCGCGATCTCCTGCGCGCGGAGGTGCTTCTTGACGGTGAGCGGGTAGTAGGTGCCGCCCTTCACCGTCGCGTCGTTGCAGACGATCATGCACTGGCGACCGGAGACGCGGCCGATACCGATGATCAGGCCGGCGCCGGGGACTTCATCGTCGTAGAGGCCGTTGGCGACGAGCTGGCCGATCTCGAGGAAGGGCGAGCCTGGGTCGAGCAGGCGCTCGACGCGGTCGCGCGGGAGGAGCTTGCCGCGCGACGTGTGGCGCTCGCGGGACTTGGCGTTGCCGCCTAGCGCGGTGCGGGCGACGTCCTCGCGGAGGGTTTCGGCGAGCGCGCGGTTGTGGGTCGCGTTCGCGCGGAAGGTCTCGCTGTCGGGGGACAGCGCGGAGGTCAGGACGGGGGCGGTCATGCCAATCCTCCCCGGCACGGGGAGGGGGACCGTTCGTCCGCTTGGACGAAGGGTGGAGGGGGGCTTCCGCCGGCGTTGCGCGCGGGGTGAGCCCCCTCCACCGCTACGCGGTCCCCCTCCCCGTGCCGGGGAGGATTTGCGGTGGCCGTCACTGCGCCACCTTGGGGGCGGCACCTATCAACTCGCGCCCGATCAGCATCCGCCGAATCTCGTTCGTCCCCGCGCCGATGTCGAGCAACTTCGCATCCCGCATGAACCGCTCGACCGGCCAGTCCTTGGTATATCCTGCCCCACCCAGCGCCTGGATCGATTCGAGCGACACCTTCACCGCGCTCTCGCTCGCCAGCAGAATCGCGCCCGCCGCGTCGAACCGGGTCGTCTTGCCCGCATCGCACGACTTCGCCACCGCATAGACGTACGCGCGCGCCGAACTCAGCGCGACGTACATGTCGGCGACCTTCGCCTGGATCAGCTGGAACTGGCCGATCGCCGTCCCGAACTGCTTCCGCTCACGCACATAGGGGATCACGACGTCGAGGCACGCCTGCATGATGCCGAGCTGGATCCCGGCCAGCACCGCGCGCTCATAGTCGAGGCCCGACATCAGCACGCCGACGCCGCCATTCTCGGGGCCCATCACGTTCTCGAACGGGACCTCGCAATCGGTGAAGACGAGCTCCGCCGTGGGCGAGCCACGCATACCCATCTTGTCGATCTTCTGGCCGATCGCGAAGCCCGGCATGTCCTTCTCGATCAGGAACGCGGTGATCCCGCGCGAACCCTCGCCGGTCTTCGCATAAACGACCAAAGTGTCGGCATAGGCCGCGTTGGTGATCCAGAACTTCGTGCCGTTGAGGACGTAGCCGGTGTCTGTCTTCACCGCTTTCAGCTTCATCGAGACGACGTCGGAGCCGGCGCCCGCCTCGGACATGGCGAGGCTGCCGACGTGCTCGCCGGACACTAGCTTGGGCAGATACTTCGCCTTCTGCTCGGGATTGCCCCAGCGGCGGATCTGGTTGACGCAAAGATTCGAATGCGCGCCGTAGCTGAGCCCGATCGAGGCGGACGCGCGCGAGACTTCCTCGACCGCGACGACGTGCTCGAGATAGCCAAGGCCGAGACCGCCAAACTCTTCCTCGACGGTGATGCCGTGGAGCCCGAGTTCGCCCATCGCCGGCCACAGCTCGCGCGGGAACCAGTCGTCGGCGTCGATCTTCGCGGCCAGCGGCGCGATCTTGTCGGTGGCGAAGCGGTGCGTGCTCTCGCGGATCATGTCCGCGGACTCGCCGAGCGCGAAATCGAAATCGGGTATCATGCAGCCTCTCCAGACCTTGTGTTGCTGGCATGATACTCGGTCGCTGCGTCCAAGAGAAATTGATACGACCGAACACATGCGATAGACACCGTCTATGGCTCCCCCCGCTATGATCAGACACGCATGATCGAACGTTATGTGTTGCGCTACTTTCTGGCGGTCGTCGACCAGGGCAATTTCACGCGTGCCGCCGCGCAGTGCCGGATCTCGCAACCGACGCTGTCGGTCGGCATCGCCAAGCTGGAGGCTTCGCTCGGACAGACGCTGTTCCTGCGGACCAACCGGCGGATCGAACTTACGCCCTCCGGCACGCGGTTCGCCGTGCATGCGCGTCGGATCGAAGCCGAGTTCGCCGCCGCCGAACGGGATTTGCAGGACACAGCGCCTACCAAGCTCGTCCGCCTCGGGATCGCAACGACGTTACCGCCGTCCTGGATCGCTGCCGCATTAAGCCGGGCGCGACGCGCCTCGACCACCGAACGCCTCGAAGTCGTCGAGGGACGGAGCAGCGAACTCGTCGCGCTGCTCGATCGCGGGCGGATCGACGTGATGCTCGGCGCGATCGGCGACGATGCGCGCGGTCGCGTACTGTTCGAGGAGGGATTCGCAGTCGCGGTGGCGAGCGACCACCGGCTGGCCGGACGCGCCACGCTCGCGGTCGCCGACGTCGCGGAGGAAACGATGATCGTCCGCCGCCACTGCGAAGCGCTGGCCGAAACGAGCCGCTTCTTTACCGCGCGCGGCGTGCGCCCGTTCATGGCCGCCCGCACCGTCAGCGACGACCGCGCGCTGACCTATGTCCGCGCAGGGCTGGGTATGACGGTCATGCCTCTGAGTTTCGCGAGCGAGGGCATCGCGATGATTCGGTTGACGGGCTTCGATCCGACGCGCCGCGTAGGCGTGTTGGTGGCGAACGATTCCGCCTCGCGGATCGAGGGAAGCGTCATGGTCGCGGCGATCGAGGAGACGTTCAGGGACCTACACGCGGCCGCAGCCGGTGCCGACGATCTCGACTGACGTTATATAATAAGCTGCCCCGGCGGACCGGTCATCAACGGAGGAATGGTGGAGCCGAGGGGGATCGAACCCCTGACCTTTCGCATGCCATGCGAACGCTCTCCCAGCTGAGCTACGGCCCCATTCCCGTTGGGAGGCGGGTCACTAACCGGACCCGCCCGGGTTGGCAAGCGGCGTAAATGCCGCCTGCCAAAAATATTCAAACTTAACGCTCGTGCTCGTCCTGCGGCGTCTCGACGCCGAGGTCGTCGTCGCCGCCCAGATCGACTTCGTCGTCCGCCGAGGGCTCTTCGTCCTCGCCGGTGATCGAGGCGATGTCCTCTTCCTCGTCACCCTCGAGATCCGCGTCGGGCTTCTTGGTGTCGGGCTTGGCGACCTCGAACGGCAGCGGCTGCTTCGACTTCAGGATGGGCTCGGGCTCCCAGGCATACCCGCATTCGATGCAGGTCACAGGGTCGGCTTTTTCGAGGTCGTAGAAACGCGTCGCGCATTTCGGGCACGAACGCTTCGTGCCCCATTCCGGCTTGATCATGCCGATAGAACCTTTCGGATGAATGGATTGCGGGGGGATACCCTCGCAAAGTGGGCGCGCCTTGCCATAGCGCAAGGCCACTGTCAAAAGCCCGGCCCCATGGCACACCCCCTCCCCACTTCGATGGACGTCGTCGCGCGCGGTCCTTTGACCGGTTCGATCGCAGTCCCCGGCGACAAGTCGATCAGCCACCGCGCGTTGATGTTCGCGAGCTTAGCTGTCGGCACCAGTCGGATCGAAGGGTTGCTGGAGGGCGAGGACGTGCTCGCCACCGCGGCTGCGATGCGCGCGATGGGGGCGACGATCAAGCGTGGTGAGGACGGAATCTGGACCGTGGACGGTGTTGGCGTGGGCGGGTTGCTCCAGCCCGAGACTGCGCTGGAGATGGGCAATTCTGGCACGTCGACGCGGCTGCTGATGGGCCTCGTGTCGAGCCATCCAATCACCTGCACCTTTACCGGCGACGCTTCGCTGTCGGGTAGGCCGATGGGGCGCGTGATCGAGCCACTGTCGCAGATGGGGGCGGACATCACGTCCTCGCCGGGCGGGCGCTTGCCGCTCATGGTGCGCGGGATGTGCCCCGCGGTGCCGATCGAATACACGCTGCCGGTCGCGTCGGCGCAGGTAAAGTCAGCGATTTTGCTGGCTGGGCTCAACACGCCGGGGATCACGCGGGTTATCGAGCCGGTCGCGACGCGCGATCATAGCGAGCGGATGCTGACGGGGTTTGGCGCTAAGCTGACCGTCGAGGAGACGAACCAGGGCCGCATCATCTCGATCACCGGCGAAGCGGACCTGAAGCCGCAGGATATCGTCGTGCCGGGCGATCCGTCGTCGTCGGCATTCTGGCTCGTCGCGGCGTCGATCGTGCCGGGGTCGGATATCGTCGTGCGCAATGTCGGGCTGAACCCGACGCGGATCGGGATCGTCACGGCTCTGCGCATGATGGGCGCGGATATTACCGAGCTCGACCCGCGCACCGTCGGTGGCGAGCCGGTCGCCGATCTGCGCGTCCGCCACGCGCCCCTGACCGCGATCGAAGTGCCTGCCGATCTCGCGCCGAGCATGATCGACGAATATCCCGTGCTGTTCGTCGCCGCGGCTTTCGCGACCGGTACGACGATCGCGCGTGGCGCGCATGAGTTGCGCGTCAAGGAATCGGACCGGATCACGACGATGCGGATCGCGCTCGAAGCGTGCGGCGTGGTGTGCGAAGAGTATGAGGACGGCATGGCGATCACCGGCTCGGGCGGCGCGGCGATTCGCGGTGGCGCTCGGGTGGCCTCGAAACTCGACCACCGCATCGCAATGAGCATGGTCGTGGCTGGACTTGGCGCCGTTCAGCCCGTCACGATCGATGATGTATCGCCGGTGGCGACGAGCTATCCCGTGTTCTTCCGGTCGCTCGACGCGCTTACCGGCCGGGGGAATTAAGATGATCATCGCAGTCGACGGTCCGGCAGCATCGGGCAAGGGCACGATCGCGCGCGCCTTGGCCAAGCATTACAAGCTGCCGTATCTCGATACCGGGCTGCTCTACCGTGCGGTCGCGTTGAGCGTGGCGCGGATGGGACTCGATCCGGAGACCGAGGCCGACGCGGTCGCGGCGTGCGATTTCAGCGATGCGCTGTTGAGCGATCCGGCGTTGCGCGACGACGAGATCGGCGCGCTCGCGTCGGTGGTGTCGGCGCATCCGCTGGTTCGGGCGGCATTGCTGCACCGGCAGAAGCGGTTTGCGGCGCAGGAGGGTGGCGCGATCCTCGATGGACGCGACATCGGTACCGTGATCGCGCCGGATGCTGATGCGAAGCTGTTCGTGAAGGCTACGCCGAATATCCGGGCGCAGCGGCGGCATGCGGAGTTGCAGGCTCGGGGTGGGACGGCGAGCAAGGATCGGGTTCTGGCGGATATCCGGGCTCGGGATGCTCGGGATAGTGGGCGGTCTACCGCGCCGCTGGTGATGGCGGCGGATGCTGCGTTGCTGGATACTAGTTTTTTGTCGATCGAGGCTTCGGTGCAGCGGGCTGTTGCGTTGGTTGAGGCGCAGCGGGCGAAGAAGGTTTCGGTTTAAGCCTTTCGCCTTCCAGAAAAGCTGTGCCACCCCGGCGGAGGCCGGGGCCCAGTTGGGGGACGTTGCTAACTGAGGGCAGCGCTAAGTTACTGCGACCTTTCCAACTGGGCCCCGGCCTTCGCCGGGGTGGTTGCCCTGTTGGGGTAAGCTAACGTGAACCAATACTGTTCTCCCGCGAAGGCGGGGACCCAGACTGGGCTCCCGCCTTCGCGGGAGAACAAGCAAGCGGGGGTTGCCGCCCGCCATAATCCCCCCGCCTACAACTCAGTTACCCCCCCCTGCCCTAAAGCGCAGTAACCAGCGCTACCGCCCCGAACACCACCCCCGGGAAGTTCGCCACGACGATCGGCCAGTCCCGCTTGCTCTTCAAAAACCCATACCCCACCCACAGCGCGCAATTCACCATCGTCGCGAACGGCTGGACCACCGATCCCTTCTGACCTGAAAGGTTCAGCATGATCTGGTCGATGTACGACAGGTACATCACGATCGCCGTCACGGTGGCGACCCAGCCCAGCACGAGAATGCCGCGTTCGTTCAAATCTTCGCTCCTGTTGTGAGCGGCCCCTAACGAAGCAGCGGCGAACTTGCTCCGAGACCCGGTTTCGGCTATACGGAGCCGTCCGGCGAGCGATGCTCGTGGAGGAAGGCGCGGAGACCCTCGAGTCTCACGCGCCGTTTTCGCATTCAGCGTCTACGTCCTCCGCGCCTCGTGCCGTCCGGATGCCGCGCCGGCGTTCGGTCGTCGCGGCAACGAAGGCCAAGACCAGCGGACCCAACCGCTTGGCCGGAAACAGACTAGGATTACTGAATTCTATGGCAACCCAGGTAATGCCGACCCGCGACGATTTCGCGGCGATGCTGAACGAAACGCTCGGCGACGCCGACAGCTTCGAGGGCCGCGTGGTGCATGGCACCGTGACCGGCATCGAGAACGACATGGCCGTCATCGACGTCGGTCTGAAGTCGGAAGGCCGCGTGCCGCTTCGCGAATTCGCAGCGCCGGGCCAGAAGGCTGACCTCAAGGTCGGCGACGAAGTCGAAGTCTATGTCGACCGCGTCGAGAACGTCCACGGCGAAGCGATGCTCAGCCGCGATCGCGCCCGTCGCGAAGCCGCATGGGACAAGCTGGAAACCGAATTCTCCAAGACGACCCGCGTCGAAGGCGTCATCTTCGGCCGCGTGAAGGGTGGCTTCACCGTCGACCTGAACGGCGCCGTCGCGTTCCTGCCCGGTTCGCAGGTCGATATCCGCCCCGTGCGCGATGTCACCCCGCTGATGGACATCCCCCAGCCGTTCCAGATCCTGAAGATGGACCGCAAGCGCGGCAACATCGTCGTATCGCGTCGTGCCGTTCTCGAAGAGACGCGCGCAGAGCAGCGTTCGGGCCTGATCCTCAGCCTGGCCGAGGGCCAGATCATCGACGGCGTCGTCAAGAACATCACCGATTACGGTGCGTTCGTTGATCTCGGCGGCATCGATGGCCTGCTGCACGTCACCGATCTCAGCTACAAGCGCGTCGGTCACCCGAGCGAAGTCCTGAACATCGGCGACACCGTCAAGGTGCAGATCATCCGCATCAACAAGGACACCCAGCGCATCAGCCTCGGCATGAAGCAGCTGGAGAGCGATCCCTGGGATGGCGCGATGGTCAAGTATCCGGTCGGCGCGAAGCTCACCGGCCGCGTCACGAACATCACCGAATATGGTGCGTTCGTCGAGCTGGAAGCGGGCATCGAAGGCCTCGTCCACGTGTCGGAAATGTCCTGGACCAAGAAGAACGTCCATCCGGGCAAGATCGTGTCGACCTCGCAGGAAGTCGACGTCATGGTCCTCGAAGTCGATTCCGAGAAGCGTCGCATCTCGCTCGGCCTCAAGCAGGCTCAGGCCAATCCTTGGGAGGCATTCGCTGCCGCTCATCCGATCGGTTCGACCGTCGAAGGCGAAGTCAAGAACGCGACCGAGTTCGGTCTATTCATCGGCCTCGACAACGACGTCGACGGCATGGTCCACATGTCCGACATCGCCTGGGGTGTTTCGGGCGAGGACGCGCTCAACCTGCATCGCAAGGGTGAGACCGTCGAGGCCGTCGTGCTCGACATCGACGCCGAGAAGGAGCGCATCTCGCTCGGCATGAAGCAGCTCGAGCGCGGCGGGCCATCGGCCGGCGGCATCGCAGCAGCAGGCGACAAGCTGAACAAGAACGCGATCGTTACCGTGACCGTTCTCGAAGTCCGCGATGCGGGCCTCGAAGTACAGCAGGGCGACGATGGCGCGACCGGCTTCATCAAGCGCACGGATCTGGGTCGCGATCGCGACGAGCAGCGTCCGGAGCGTTTCCAGGTCGGCCAGAAGTTCGACGCGATGGTCACCGGTTTCGATCGTTCGAAGAAGCCGACCTTCTCGATCAAGGCTATGCAGATCTCGGAAGAGAAGCAGGCTGTCGCTCAGTACGGTTCGTCGGACTCCGGCGCGACTCTGGGCAACATTCTGGGCGAGGCTCTCAAGGCCCGCACGGATGCCGAGAAGAAGTAAGTGTTAAGAAAAGCCTAACGGCTTATCGATGAAAACGCCCGGCATGTCTCGAACATGTCGGGCTTTTTGTTGTCAGATCCACTTTGGTTTTTGACTGTTCGGTAATAAGTGCTAATGCCTCGCAGGTTGACCTGTATCAATCTGTACGCGTTTTTTTAGATGGGCGGGGGCTCGAATGATCCGATCTGAACTGGTCCTTAAGATCGCCGAGGCGCATCCGGACCTACAGCCTAACGAAGTGGAGCTGATCGTCAGCACCTTCTTCGATGAGATATCCAAGCGACTGGCCGCCGACGGTCGGGTCGAACTGCGCGGTTTCGGTGCATTCTCCACGCGTGCGCGCGATGCCCGGACTGGCCGCAACCCGCGTACCGGCGAAGTCGTCGAGGTCGAGGCCAAGCGCGTGCCCTATTTCAAGCCGGGCAAGGAAATGCGCTCACGCCTGAACGTGTGAGCGGTACCACTGCGCGGAACCGTAGACAGTCGAAGAATATGCTGCCGGCCTGGCAAGATGGGTTGACGCTGCGCGCGACCTCGTCTTGTTGGGCGCGTGTGCGGACGTGGCGAAACCGGTAGACGCAGGAGACTTAAAATCTCCCTCCCTAGGAGTGCGGGTTCGAGTCCCGCCGTCCGCACCAATCCTGTCTATCTCACCGGACCTGCCTGACCGCTCATCGGTTGGCGCCGCCGGGTCGTCGGGAATCCAGCGTGGCGATGTTGAAGCCAGGGACGCCGATCGCCAGCGTTCCGGCCTTTACGCCTTCGACGGCCAGCATCCCGGCGCGACGACCTGCCGACCAGCGCTGTTCGATCGTGGGCCCTGAAAAGTCGAGCGCCTTGCCGGCGACTTCATCGGCCTGCTCGGTATAGGCGAGTCGGACCAGCGCCAGCGCGAAGTCCTGGCAGCCGGCGTGCGCGGCTTGCCACCGTTCGATCGTGCGGCGGGATTGCGCGGCGAAGATCAGGTCCTGCATGCGGCTCGTCGCCTCGCCCAACGTCGTCGGGCGTGGACCGTGGAGCGGCAACAGGTCGACCGCGATGCACAGCGTCGGTCGCTTTGGCGGATCGCTAAGGACCGGGTCGAGCGGCAGGTTTGCGGACAAGCCGCCGTCGACCAGCCAGCGGCCGTCGATCTCGACCGGCGGGAAGGCGACCGGCAGTGCGGCGCTGGCGCGGACGTGATCGGGTCCGATCTGCATCGCCGCGCTGTCGAATACGACATCGTCGCCGGTTTCGAGATCGACCGCAGTCGCGGTGTAGCGGCACGGGCCGGCATTGAGGCGCTCGAAGTCGACCAGCGTTTCCAGTGTCGTGCCAAGTTGATTGGTTTCGAAGATCGACGGCCGGCTGTCGGTCCACAGTGTCAAGGCGGAGAGCATGGGGCCGAAAATACCGGGGCGGCCGAGTGTTGCGGACCAGCCGACTGCGTTCGTACGGCGGCTGGTTTCGAGCGCACCTAGCCACGGAAACGCCGGGGCGCCGGACGGTGTGGGTCGCCAGAACGTTCGCAACGTCTCGATCCGGCGATCGGGTGCGGAACCAGCGATGAGGGCCCCGTTGATCGCGCCGATCGAGGCGCCGATGATCCAGTCGGGCTGGAGGCCGTGCGCGTGCAGCGCTTCGTAGGCGCCGGCTTCGAATGCGCCGAGCGCGTTGCCGCCGCTGAGGACGAGCGCGACGTCGAAGTCGCGCAAGGCCCCTGCCCGTTCGGCGTCCGGTGTCACCGGCTGGTATCCTTCGGCCAGCTTAGGGCAACCGAGATTCCGGCTCCGACGACACCGAGCACCAAGATGGCGGGGTGGAGTTTCTGTGCCTGCAATACATTGCTCGATTTCCGCGCATGGACGTCCTGGCTTCCGCGCAACGCGTCGACCCTCGGCGCATAGAGGTTATCGCGGCGCGCCGGGTCACCGGGATCTTCCGGCTTTTGCTGCGCGACGGTGCCGACCAGTTCCATGATCTTGTCGCTCAACCGTGGCGCGGCGCGCGAAAGGAGCGAGGACAGCAGCCCCCCGCCGCCTGCATACAGCGTGCGTCGCGGCGTTCCGCAGGCGAACAGCACCGCGTCGGCGACGACCGACGGTGCGTAGAGCGGCGGCGGCAGGCGGGGCGGCTGGTCCATGAAGTTGCGCGCATGCTCGGGGAATGGCGTATCGATCGCGCCGGGCTTGATCAGCGTGACCGAAATGCCCGCGCCCTCCTGCTCCAGTTCCATCCGCAGCGTGTCGGTCAGCGCCTGCACCGCATGCTTGGTCGCGCAATACGGCCCCTGCTCGACGATCGCGCGGTCGCTGAGGATCGAGCCGACGTTGATGATGGCGCCGCCGCCGCGGCCGCGCAGATGCCGCGCGGCGACCAGCGATCCGTGCAGTACGCCGAAGTAATTGACGTCGAATACCCGGCGGTGGTCGGCAACGGGAACCTGCTCGAGCGTGCCGTAGGTCCCGGTCCCGGCGTTGTTGACCCAGCTGTCGAACCCACCGAACGCTTCGATCGCGACGGCGGCGACACGCTCGACCGCGGCCATGTCGCTGACGTCGGCGACGCAGATCGCGATGCGTCCGCCATCGGCTGAGAGGCGATCGCGCAGCGCCTCAAGCGCCGCTTCGTTACGCGCGGTCGCGACGACGGCGACACCGCGGCGCACGGCTTCCTCGACTATGGCGAGACCATTGCCGCTGGTTGCGCCGGTGACGACGATGATCTGATCGCGGAGGGGTTTCAGGGTGATGGCCATGGCGATCAGCGCCCCAGTGGCGAGGTTGCGTAGCCGGCGAGCAAGGCCGCCACGTCGTCGTAGATCGCGATCGCGCCTGCCGCGTGCAGTTGCTCGTCGTTGAACTTGCCCGATCGGACGGCGACGGCGGCGATCCCGCATTTGGCCGCAGCCTCGATATCATAAGGCGTGTCGCCGACGACGATCACCTCGGCGGGGTCGATCCCCGGCAGCTTCTTGAGCGCGGTCGCGAAGATGTCGGGTGCGGGCTTGGTCTTCTCGACGTCGTCGCTGCTCGTCGTCGCGGCGATCAGGTCGCGGGCGTCGAGCAAGTCTATGTAATGGTCGAGTTCTGCCTCGGAGGCGGACGATGCCAGTACGACCTGCTGCC
Organism: Sphingomonas sp. PAMC26645; assembly: GCF_004795835.1. Lineage (NCBI taxonomy): Bacteria > Pseudomonadati > Pseudomonadota > Alphaproteobacteria > Sphingomonadales > Sphingomonadaceae > Sphingomonas > Sphingomonas sp. PAMC26645. The sequence goes on along the minus strand of NZ_CP039249.1, from coordinate 1,479,545 downwards.
CGAGACCATGCGCGTGGGCCAGCAGGTCGTGCGCCTGCGCGAACGGCTTGGCGGTCTCCAGGTATTTTGCCTTGAAGATCGCGCCGTGCGTGTCGCCGAGCTTTTCCTGCTGATCCTCGTCCGCGTCTGGCAGCAGCGTCGGCACGAGCATGTCGGTCCCCTTGCCGATCTGGTCGTGGATCGCCTGGCGGTCGAACGACGCGCCGACGGTCGCGAACGCCTCCTCCCAGGCGAGGACGTGCATGTCGTTGGTGTCGACCAGCGTACCGTCGATATCGAAGAGAATGGCTTTGAGCTGCATGAGGTTATCCCGGGCCTGAAATCGTGCACCCGCCCGTCGGAACGCCGCAACGCCGTGCAAGGCGTGGCGGACGAACGGCGTCGGCAGACTGCGATAGCGTCCTAACGGTCCACACTCCGAATTGGCCCCGGCGTCCGCAAACTTGGTAAGGCAATCGCCGTTGCGCAGAGGAAGCCGCAGCATCAATGTCGCAACCGCAACGATGTCGCAGAGCGATCAGGCTCGACAAGTCCTTACGATCTATGGATTTTCATTGGAGTATCTCGATTTAGTTTAAGTTCATCGATATTGATCGCAATCAACATGAAATTTTAACTGCGGATATTGGCGTGACTCAGGAACGATGACGCCACTTTGATCGCTATACTCCCCAGGATATGTTCACGCTGACGGCGGCGACGCGGAAACGTCGCGACCGAGACTTCGTGGCGACAGTGCATGGTGTCGATGATGATCAGGCGGCGTTTGCGCCATTGCCGAGTCATGTCTGACGCGATGTCGTGTCGTGCGTGAGCACTAGGCTGCAATTCTATGACGGAGATCTTCTGATGCGCGCACTTGTTTGGCATGGAAAAGGCGATGTTCGGGTCGATACTGTTGCAGATCCCGAGATCAAGCATCCGCGCGATGCGATCATCAAGGTCACGGCCTGCGCGATCTGCGGGTCCGACCTTCATCTGCTCGACGGATACCAGTCGACGATGCAGGCGGGCGACATCCTCGGACACGAGAACATGGGCGTAGTCGTCGCGCTCGGCTCTGAAGTCACCAACCTGAAGATCGGCGACCGTGTCGTCGTGCCGTTCACGATCAGCTGCGGTGATTGTTTCTTCTGTCGCAAGGGGCTGTTCTCCGCGTGCGAGCGGACCAATCCGAACTCTGAGATGGCGATCAAGGCGATGGGCCATTCGCCCGCCGGCCTGTTTGGGTTCAGCCACATGCTGGGCGGTTATTGCGGTGGCCAGGCCGAGTATCTGCGCGTGCCGATGGCGGATATCGGCCCGATCAAGGTGCCCGACAGCGTCACCGACGAGCAGGCGCTGTTCCTCTCCGACATCTTCCCGACCGGCTACATGGCCGCCGAGAATGCGCAGATCGAGCCGGGCGACACCGTGGCGATCTGGGGCTGCGGTCCGGTCGGCCAGTTCGCGATCCGATCGGCGCTGATGCTCGGCGCGGGCCGCGTGATCGCGATCGACGAGGTGCCCGAGCGACTGGCGATGGCCGAGGCTGGCGGTGCGGAGACGATCAATTTCACCGAGGTCGACAGCGTCTATGACGAGCTCCAGTTCCGGACCAAGGGCCGGGGCCCCGATAGCTGCATCGACGCGGTCGGTGCAGAGGCTTCGGGGCATGGCGCAATGGATGCGGTGATCGACAAGGTGAAGGCGGCGACGTTCCTCGCCACCGACCGCGTGCACGTGCTGCGCGAGGCGATCATGAGCTGCCGGATGGGCGGCACGGTCTCGATCCCCGGCGTCTATGTCGGGATGGGCGACAAGATCCCGATCGGCGCGATGATGAACAAGGGGCTGACGATCAAGACCGGCCAGACGCACGTCCAGGCCTATACCAAGCCGCTGCTCGCACGGATCGAGGCGGGCGACATCGATCCGAGCTTCGTCGTGACGCACCCGGCCAGCCTCGAGGATGCGCCCGAAATGTACCAGAAGTTCCGCGACAAGCAGGACGGCGTCATCAAGGTCGTGCTGCGGCCGTAACCCCTCCCCGACCCGGTTCGCTCCTGACGAGCGGATCGGGCCGATTTGTTTTGATCCGCTACATTCAGAAGGACGTACCGATGAGTGACAAGGTTCATACCCCCGTTCCCGGTAATCCCGGCAGCAAGGGCGCGCCGGACGGCGTTTCGGACTCGCCCCGCGGCAACGACGATGTTCACGGCCGCAGCGAAGGCGGCGAAAGTGGCGGCGGGTCCTATCCCAACCCGCATGCCGGCAAGACCGAGACGAACACCGGTTTCATGGCGCATGGCGGCCAGACCGACATCGCCTATCACGGCGGCGGCCAAGCGGGGGAAGACGGCGGCGATGCCGGAAACGGTGTCGCAGGCTCGGACGGCGGTGACCGCACAACGATCGCCGCCGACCCGGATGCGGACCGCGAGCCGCATGCGATCGCTGCCGAAGGTAGGACGATCGAAGTGGTCGAGACGTCGGGCATCGCCGAAGCCGAGGCCAACGGCAAGATCGGTACCGATGCCGACTACGAGGACGAGCAGAAGCAGCCCGGCGCCGGCTGAGGTCGCCGCGCTCCGATCCGCATCTCCCGAATAAATTCAAAACCAGCCGCCGCGCATTCCGCCGGTGAGCCCATAAGGATGATCCGATGTCTGCACCCGAAGATCTCCAGGAAATCTACACCGACGAGCTGAAGGATCTGTGGTCCGCAAACGACCAGATGAAGAAGGTCCTCAAGAAGATCACGTCGAAGGCGAGCGATGCATCGCTGAAGGAGATGTTGACCAAGTCGCAGGCGGATATCGAGAAGCATACCGACCTGCTCAAGGACCTGATCGCGTCGAACGACGAGAAGGTCTCGAAGGAGCATTGCAAGGGCATGGAAGGCCTTGTCGTCGAAGCTACCAAGCATGTGCTTGAAGAAGGTCCGGAGAAGGGTCCGCTGCTCGATGTGATGATCATCGCGCAGTATCAGCGGATGACGCATTACGGGATCGCCGGGTTCGGTACGGCGACGGCGTACGCCAAGGCGCTGGGTCTCAAGGACGACCACAAGAAGCTGAGCGCGGCCACCAAGGACATCTATGGTGGCGACGAATATATGACCAAGCTCGCCGAGACGACCGTCAACATCGACGCCGAAGACGAAGACGAATGACGTCGAATGCCCGCCGGCATGCAGTCGGCGGGCATCCACATCCCATACAGTGCTGGACGGAAGAGACGAATTCCATGACGACCTATCCGCTGAGCGAGCCAGCTACGATCTATCGCACCGACAAATCGGGTGGGGAGCGGAAGAGCGTTGCGCGCGGGTCTTTGGCCGATTGTGCCGACATCCTCGCCGGTTGGTCGTCGGAGGATCGCGCTACGGTAGAGATTGAGGTGGACGACATGGCGTTGCGCTATGGGTCGGACGAGATCGAGGAGCTTCTCCAGTTCCTGCGCGAGGAAGACGCCGATCGGAAGTCTCCCGCCGGATGACGCGTTTGCGGCTGTGCGGTCGCGTTGGCCTCGCTGGACCGATCAGGTCTATGCGTGCGCGTCAGGCGGAAATGGATCGCTGCACGTGATCCGGCCCGGCGCATCGACGCGATCGGACACGCGACGCCGAAATCGGGGAGCCGTCGCTGTGGACACCGTGACGTCGTACCAGCCGAAACTGTCGCGGAGAGGCCAGCGATAGCGTGTGTCGGCCAATGGTATCACCTTGGGTGGCATGCCGATCGCCGCAACGCTCGCCACCAGACCATGATCGCGCTGGCTGCCAGGCAGTCGCAGAACGAGATCGTCCGCGGTGGTGATCCACTGCATCCGGTACAGGTGCGCTGGATCGTTTCCGCTGCCGGCGAAATGGCGGTGGAAGCCGTTCGGGCCGAGCACCCATAGATCGTAAAGGCCCGCGTCGTCGAACGACCAACGCCCGTCCAACGCGTGTCCGGGTTCGACGGTGAAGCGGCGCGGCGCTTGGGCCAGGGCGGTGCGGTCGTAGACGTGGAACACCGCCGCCTGCGTCCCTTCCGTTTCAAAGCGTAGATGGAGCGCGCCATCCGCGATCCTCTCGCCGACGGCCAAGACATAGGGCAGCGGACGAGCGCGGCGGATGCCGGGTTCCTGCCATGGGTGCTGTGACCCGGCTGGCGCTTGAGGGCTTATCTGCTTGGGGATCGCCGCGGCCCGGACGGCATCGGGCCGTGGATCGGGCATCGCGGCGAACGGCGCAGGGTCGGCCGCGGTGAAGTCGAACGCGGACGTCAGATCGCCGCAGACCGCGCGGCGCCACGGCGCGATGTTGGGTTCGTGGAAGTCGAACCGGCGTTCGAGGAAGCGGATTACCGAAGTGTGATCGAATACCTGCGAGTTGACCCACCCGCCCCGGCTCCACGGCGAGACGACGTACATCGGCACGCGCGGGCCCAGCCCATACGCCCGGCCGCGATAGGCGGGCAGATCGAGCGCGGCATCGCTTTTGCTCGGGTGGAGGTGATAGCTGCCATGGAGATCGACCGTCGATCCGCCGAGCAGCGTGCCGTCGGCGGCGTGCGAGGGTGGCGCCGGCGGCGGGACGTGATCGAAGAAGCCGTCATTCTCGTCGAACATCACGAGCAGCACGGTTCGCGCCCAAACCTTGGGGTCCGCGGTCAGCGCGTCGAGTACGTCGGCGGTATAGGCGGCGCCTTGCGCAGGGCTCGACGGACCGGGATGCTCGGAGCCTTTCGCGGTGGCGATGACGTAGGACACTTGCGGCAGTCGCCCGGCGAGCACGTCGGCGCGCAAGACGTCGAGCCCGCGGGTCGTTAGCGCGCGCTCTCGTAATGCAGGATCCCCATCACCCCGGTGCGCGTCCCGGAACGCGGCGAAGCCGACCAGCGGGTTGTCGGTGAAATTGTCGGCCATGTCCTGGTAGATGCGCCAGTCGACACCCTTCGCCTGCAACCGCTCGACCACCGTCGTCCAGCGATACGGATCGGCAGCGCCGCCGTCCGCGGGAAAACTGTCGTGCGAATTGCCGATCGCAGGACCGCCCAGCGTGCCGCCGGGATCGTTGGTGCCGCTCCACAGGAACAGGCGGTTTGTGTTAGTCCCGGTCTGGACCGAGCAATGATACGCGTCGCATACCGTGAACGCCTCCGCGAGCGCGAACTGGAACGGGATGTCCTCGCGTCGATAATGCCCCATCGCGCGCTGGCTCTTCGCTTCGGGCCAGTGCGCCATCCGCCCCTCGTCCCAGCCACGTTGCGCATCGGGCCAGCTATGCGGCGTGCCCTCCATCCGCATCAGATCGAAATTCGTCCGCGTGGCGAGGTGGAACGGCAGGACCGTCCGCGCGCCGCCGGGGGCGGTTCGATCGCCCTGGTACCAGACCGGCGCCGGCTTCGTCGCGTCGGCCTCGGACGGGACGGGGATCGGCAACCGGTCCGCAAACCCGCGGACGCCGCGCAGCGACCCGAAATAATGATCGAAGCCGCGATTCTCCTGCATCAGGATGACGACGTGCTCGACATCCATGATCGAGCCCGTCTTCACGTCGGGTGCGATCGCCGCCGCCCGCGCGATCGCCGCGGGAAACGCGGACAGCGTCGCACCGGACAGGCCGGCGGCGAGCAGCGTGCGACGAGAAACTTCTGTCATGGCCACGATCCGAATGATTAACGCGCACGATCCGCAAACGCGCGGGATCGCACAAGGTACTGCGCGCCTGCTCCGTATGCCCGATGCGTGTCATGTCCGCGACACGAGGCGTCGCGCGGGGCGGGACGTCCGCACCGATGATGGGCACGACGATCGCATCGCTCCAGTTGAGCCTGCGGACCCGCTGCCATATGCTGCGGTCGCCATGCCGGGCGACCCCAGCATTTCGCTCGATCGACCCGGCGATTGCCACGTACGATCCCTCGATCGCGCCTTGGGTCTTACCGCGGCGACGATCGACGACGACATGACGGTTCAGCCGGACGCGACGCCAACAACGGAGACGATTATGACCACCGCCTATGACACCAAGCTCGGGCTCTACATCGCCGGCGAATGGCTGAGCGGCGACGGTCGCGAGACTCGCGACGTGCTGAACCCGGCGACCGGTGCGGGACAGGCGGCACTGCCGCTCGCCAACGCCGCGGACCTCGATCGGGCGCTGGAAGCGACGCAGCGCGGCTTTATCGCATGGCGTGCGACCCCGCCGGAAAAGCGCGCCGCGATCCTGGTCCGGACCGCGCAACTGCTGCGCGAGCGCGGCGATCACATCGCGCGCATCGCTACGCTCGAGCAGGGCAAGATCCAGGCCGAGGCGAAGGGCGAGGTCGCGTTTGCCGCCGCGCTGCTCGATTTCCATGCCGCCGAGGGCCTGCGCGTCTATGGCCGCGTGCTGCCTCGCCCATCGGGTACGCGCAGCCTGGTCCTGCACCAGCCGGTTGGCCCGGTGGCGGCGTTCTGCGCATGGAACTTCCCGATCATGAACGTCGTGCGCAAGATCGCGCCAGCGGTCGCGGCCGGCTGCTCGATCATCATCAAGCCATCCGAGGAAACCGCGGGTAGCGCGGTCGAGGTCATGCGCTGCTTCCAGGACGCCGGATTGCCCGGTGACGTCGCGCAATGCGTGTTCGGCGTGCCCGACATGGTGTCGCGCCACCTGCTCGCCTCGCCGATCACGCGGAAACTGAGCTTCACCGGATCTGTGCCGGTCGGCAAGGCGCTGATGAAGCTGGCCGCCGATACGATGATGCGGACGACGATGGAGCTGGGCGGGCACGGCCCGGTGCTGGTGTTCGACGATTGCGACCTGGAGAAGACGCTCGATACGCTGGTCGCGCACAAGTTTCGCAATGCCGGCCAGGTCTGCGTCGCGCCGACGCGCTTCCACGTACAGGACGGCATCTATGACCGGTTTGCCGCCGGTTTCGCCGAGCGAACGCGCGCGCTGAAGATCGGCGACGGCATGGATGCGGCGAGCCAGATGGGCCCGATGGCCAACGCCCGCCGTCCCGATGCGATCGCCGAGCTGGTCGGCGATGCGACCGGGCACGGCGCCAAGCTGCTCGCCGGCGGC